>JBHHTQ010000042.1:0-36309 GCA_046753445.1 Anaerolineae bacterium
CGTCAGCCAGGCCATGAACGGCCGTAATGGGGAGTGGATGAGCCGCCGTTTGAGCCACCCCTCCCAGTAATGCTTGAAGTATTGCTTGCGCCAGCGCCAGCGGAGGAGGGCGTAATACGGCCGTAACAGCCAATGCCCCTGCGACCGCCCCACAAACAAAATGTCGTTGATGTCACACATCACCTGCGCCTCGTCGTCGCTGACCCAGGGCGTATTCCCACGATTCAAGTCCATCTCCACCCAGCCCTCCTGTGTTGGCGGCGGGGCATACCCCATCTCCAACGCCTTGGGCCAGAGCGGCGTGCCGGGGTAGGGCATGTAAACGCAAACCGAACAGCGCACGTTATCGCTCAACGCCGCCAGCCGCTCGATCAGGTCAAACGTCACCTTCATCTCTGCTGGCGTCTCCTCCGACAGGCCGACGATGAAGGAACAGTTGGCCTCGATGTGGGGCGCGTATTTGACCAGATTGCCGATGCCCCATTCGATCTGGTCGGCGTTCTGGTCTTTGGTCATCCGGTCTAGCACCGCCTGCGAACCAGATTCGACGCCGATGTTGACCCATTGGCAGCCGGTGTCTGCCATCCACTGCACAAATTCCGGCTTGAGTAACTGTACCCGCACCTGCCCGCTCCAGGGCATCCCCACCTTTTCCACCAATCGCTGCATGGGCTTGATACGGCCGAACAGGTAATCGTCGGCGTAATCCACGGCGTCAATCCGGTAATGTTCTTTGAGCCATTCAATCTGCCGGATGATGAACTCGTCGGAATGCTGCCTCCAGGTGCGTTTCATCACCACTTCGTTGTAGCAGAAGCCGCAGCGGAAGGGGCAGCCGCGCGAGATGTAGACGGGGATGGCGCGGCGGTACGGCCCGCTGGGAATGAGGTACGCTTCCACGTCGGGCAGCAAATCCCAGCGAGGCTGGAAGCGGTCTAAATCCTGGATGAACGGCCGTTCCCGCACAAAAAACGGCGTCCCATCCTCCCGCTTGTAAGCCAGCCCTGCCACCTGCGCCCAATCCTGGGGGATCCGCCCCGCCAGCATCAGCGCAAATTCCTGCGCCGTCTCCTCCCCCTCGTTGACGACGACGAAATCCACGTAATCCTCTTTCAGCGCCTCCAGGGGCATGATGGTGGCGTGGACGCCGCCCCAAACAACGGGAATGCCCAGTTGGTGTACCTTTTTCGACGCCTCAATAGTGGGCTTGAGCTGTGGCCCGGTGATGGTGCTAAAGCCGACGAAGAGCGGCCGTTCCGCCGCCACCCGTTCCACAAACTCATCCAAAAACTGCTCCGTCTCGTGAAACAGGCGGCAGCGAAAGCCCACCTGTTCCAGCGCATCGGCCACGTACATGACGCCGAAAGGGGGATACATATCCCGCTGGTTGCGGAAATTGATGAGGAAGATGGTGTCGCTGGCGTCGGTGGGCAGTTGCGGCAAAGAATCGGGCCGCACCAGCACGTCGTTTACAGGAATTGCGGATTGGGTCATACGTTTTCATCCTTCACATGCTAATCCGGCGCGGTGTCGGTAACTGTTTCTCCTGCTTCCCGCCGCCCGCCGGGGATGACGTGCCAGGGAGTGACGCCGTCCTGCACCACCATCACCTCATCACCGCTACCGGCTCAAAAACTGCTTCAGCCCCGCATCCATATCTTCCATGATATGTCACTCTATTGAATTTTCCAATAAGCTTTATAAACTTCATAAAAATCTCGGCCAGTGTGGGGAAGATGGTCATTCATGCTTATCCCCTGCCGGGATTTCGGCTGATTTTAAGGCGGACAATATTTATGAAGCGGCATAAGGAAACGGCTGTTGCGGCAGCATCACAACCTCGTTGGCAATTGGCGCAGGAATTAGCCTGGCTGCTGCTGGCGCTGCTGGTTCCCCTTTGGCTGAATTTGTGGGGGCAACGGCCGTTTGAACTGCCTAAAATCATGCTGGCGCGGACGCTGGTCTGGCTGCTGGCCGGTCTGGTTCTAGCGCAATACTTCTTGAGCCACCGTTCCCTGCGGCGCGATTTGCAGGTCAACCCGCTGCTGGGAGCGGTAGGCGTGCTGGCGCTGGTAATTGTGTCCACGACGGCGACGGCCGTCAACTGGCGCTTAAGTCTGTGGGGCAGCTACGAGCGGGGGCAGGGAGCGGTCACGCTGCTGACGTACCTTTTGCTCTTTGTGCTGGCGGCTAATCAGCTACGGCCGTTCCCCCGCGCCCGGCAATTAGCAACAACGATGGCGATGGCAGCCGGGCCGCTCATCCTGTTCAGCCTGGCGCAGGGGATGGGCTGGCGGCCGTTTGGTCTGGTCAGCGACGCGCGCTCCCCGCTTTTTGCCACGCTGGGCCGGGCCAACTTTCTGGGCGCGTATCTGGCGATTTTGACGCCGTTGACGCTGGCTTTGTCCTTCATTGCCCGGCGGCGCACTCTGCGCCTGGCCTGGCTGGCGCTGCTGGCGGGCGAACTGGCGGTGGTTGGCCTGACGCTGGCCCGCGGCGCGTGGCTGGCTGCGGCCGTTGCCCTGGCGTCGTTTGCCTTGCTGCAATGGGGCGGGCGGTTGCGCCGCCGCTGGCGCGCGCTGGCCTGGAGCGGCGTTGGGTTGCTGTTTTTGAGCGGGCCGCTGGCCGTTCTGTGGCTGGGCCAGTACCAGCGCGGCTCTCCAGCCGCCCGGCTGACTATCTGGCAGGGAGTGATAGAATTGATGAGGGGACGGCCGTTGCTGGGATATGGCGCCGACGCTTTGGGCGTAATGTTCCATCGCGTCTATCCGCCGCAGATCGTCTATTACCAGGGGCGCGACTTTTTCGTAGATCGCGCCCATAATCTGTTCCTCGATTGGGGGGCGACGGCTGGGATTCCAGGCTTGCTGGCCTTTTCCCTGGTACTCATCTCGTTTGTGATTGTGGTCGTCCAGGCGCTGCGCCGGCCACAGTCGCCACAGCAGCGCGCCTTGCTGGTCGCCGTCTTGGCCGCCATTCTGGGCCATACGGCCAACAATCTGGTGAGCTTTGACGTGACGCCGACGGCGACGGCCGTCTGGCTGCTGATGGGATTAGGCGTAGCCCTGTCTGCGCCGCTGCCGCAGGTATTGAGTGCAGCGACGGGCAGGCGGTCGTTGCCGCAGTGGGCGCTGGTCGGGTTGCTGTTTATGGGGATTGGGATGGGGATTTGGCAGGCGAACGGCCGTCCTCTGCTGGCCGACATGGCCGCCCGTTCCGCCCGTCAATACGCCCAGACTGGCGATTGGGCCAAAGCGGCCGCTGCCGCCGAGCGCGCGGTAGCGTATTGGCCCATCGAACCGGCCCATTGCCTCCTCCTCAGCCAGACGTATTGGCAGCAGGCCGCCGCTGACCCGGCCGCCGCCGCCTACCGGCAGGCCGTCACCCTGGCCCCGAACAATGCTGCCATCTACACGGCCTGGGGGCGCGCCTTGCTAGAGGAGGATGACCCGGAGACGGCCGCTCCCTTGCTGCGGCAAGCGGTTCTTTTAGACCAGAGCAATGGCAAAGCTTGCATCTACCTGGGTGCGGCCGAATTGTCCCTGGGCCGGGTAGAAGTCGCCCTGGACGATTATCGAGAAGCTGTTCGTTTACTGCCTGACTCCAGTCAGGCTTATACCGGCCTGGCTCGCTGCTACTGGCAGTTGGGCCAGCCAAAGGAGGCATTACAGGCGGTAGAAATGGCGCTGCAACGGGATTCCCAAAATGTTGACGCCCTCATCATACGCCAGCAAATACGCGATTCATCCTAAAACCTGCAAGGCTGAGTCAAAATGATCATTGGTAACGAAGTGATGTAGAGCGCGCTGTGTAAAACGTGAAATCTCTGGCGCAAGAGGCGTCACGGGTCCTGTTTCACGCAGCCAAACGAGAAGGAAAATGAAAGTAAGAAAAATGTGGATTGTTGTTGGCGGGTTCGCCATTTTATTGTTAGCGGCTGGCGTGGCTGGAGCGGTACCCAGTTGGTCGCCTCCATCGCCTACGGCCGTGGCCGCGACTGTAAGCAGCGGCATCAGCTACCAGGGGCGGCTGACCAACGCCAGCGGCACAGCTTTGAACGGGACGTATACGATGCGTTTCGTTGTGTATGATGACGCCGTCGCCGGAACGGCGCTGTGGGACAGCGGCGACATGAGCATCACGGTGGAGAATGGCTTGTTTGCCGTCAAGCTGGGCGTGGATCAGGCGGATATGAACGGTCAGGCGTTGTGGGTGAGCATCATTGTGGACGGGCAGACGCGACGCTGGCCGGGTACGCCCCGGCTACCGGCACGGCGCTTTATGCGGATGCGGCCGGCGGCGTGGGCGTTTTTGGCAACAGCGAAGGTAATTACGGGGTTTGGGGGCAAAGCAACAACAGCTGGGGCGGTTACTTTACCAGCGTCAACGGCTACGGCTTGCGGGTGAGTACGAGCGGCGCCGATCATTATGATCACGGGGCTTACATTACTTCGCAGGGCGGTTATGCCGTATACGCCCAAAGCGCCAACAATATGGGGATGCGGGCTGAGGCCGGGGATATAACCGGTGTTTCTCAGCCGCTTGGCCCGATCGGCGCGGTTGGTTTGGGCCAGAATCGCGGCGTTGTCGGTTCCAGTCTGTCGGGGAGTGGCGTCTATGCTTCCAGTTCAACGAATTACGGCGTCTGGGGCCAGAGTACAAATTATCGCGGCGTGACGGGGCTCACCAGTCGCACCGATAATAATTATGGCTTTTATACGCCGGATAATTTCTTTTCAAATAACATTAACGTAGCTGGAGCTATCATGCAGGTGATGCAAAATAACGGGACTGCATCATTGTCGCCGGGAGATGTGGTGGTGTTTAGTGGGATTAACCGGGCGGAAACAGTGGTTGGTGCGCCCGTGGTGCAGGTGAGTAAAGTTAACGCGGCTAACAGCACGGCCGTTGCCGGTGTGGTCTTCAGCCGTTTTAACATTGACGCCGTGAACCCAGACCTGGAATTCCCTGACGATTACGCCCAGGGAAAGCCGGCGTCGTTTTCAGCAAAGCGCTGGAATCCTTTGACGGGACGCAAGAGATGATCTACGTCTATGTCATGTCCCAATAGGAGCGAGCAATGAGACGCAAACGGGTATTGCTCTTCCTGGGGATTGCCGCCTTGCTGATTTTAGCGGTGGCGGGCGCGGCGGTGTTGGCCCAAACCTCTGCCAGTTTTAACCTGGAGTGGCACGTCATGGGCAATGGCGGCGGCGCGTCCAGTTCGGCCGGCTATCAAGTCAACGGCACAATAGGGTAAGGCGCAGCCAGCCAGGCCGCGGCCGCCAGCGCCAGCTATTCTGTCACCAGCGGGTACTGGGTTGGCGACACGGGGACGACTGTGTTTTTACCGGTTATCGTGAAAAATTAGGCGCAAAAGCGACGGCCGTTCATTATTGTTTTATCCAAGGCAACTATCAAGCCTCCCTGAAGATCTGTGGGGTTTTAATTCGTGAAGCCTCGCAGATCTTGGTCATTGCCATGCGCCAATCATTCCTCAATTGGCGAGGAAGATGCGCTCGCCCCCGGCCGGCCGGTCCTGGAATAACGGATTGGGTTGAACCTGAACTTCTTTCAATTGTATCCTGGCACCGTTCATTGAAACTTACCTTTTCAGGGGTGATAATTCCCCTTATTGGAAGACAGGCGGATTGGGATTATTCACGAACCAGGCATAATAGACTGCCAGCCCGAGCAGCACCGTAACCATATACAGGGTGTAGGATACACGCATCCACCCTTTGTAATCGTTGAATTTCAGCCGTTCAATCATCAACCCATTGGCGCGCAGCACGATAAACACCCCCAACACAAAGGCGAAGAAGCCTACCACGGCGTGCAATGTTGTGAGCCAGTAGAAGGGTTCGCCCAGCTTTTGCGGCACCCCGGGAGCGACGAAATCTCGATAGGGAAGAAGCATCATCCATAACACCATAATGACGCTGAGGATCACGGCCGTTGTCTGCGTCCATCGGTGGATCGTATATCGCCCTTTGACTGCGAAAAGAACGCCGGCTGTGAGCAAAACAGCGAACAAGAGCATGAGCGACAATGTGAAGTCGGCCGCAAAATTCGCGGCCGTTCCCAGGAAACCGGGTTGGTGCAATAGTTGAGTCATGATTCCCTCACCGTATATTGCCTGCTACGCTATTGAATGGTTTGTATCAGAAAATTGACAAAAAACAACGCGCGAAGTTGCAGTTCTATGATTTCGGCTTAAGTGTGTCACGGTTTTCAAACCGTGACACCGCCAAACGCTTAATAATGGACCAGTTCGCCGCGCTCTTTCAAGTAACGGATAGCATAACGCATGGCCAATAACGAGAGGGGGAGAAGCACGGCCGCAAATGCCAGCAAAATCAGCAAATCTGGCCCTAACTGCGTGATTCCTTCACCGCGCATGAGCGCGCCGCGCAAGGCGCGCAGGGCATAGGTGAACGGCAAAAGGTAGGAGACCACCCGCAGCCAGGGAGGGAATAGGTCAATGGGGAAAAAGACGCCGCTAAACACATAGGCTACAGAGTTGATGAACCAATTCATCGGGTCGCCGCGCTTGAAGACGATCACAAACGCGACCGAAAAAAGACCGTAGCTGAGTAAACTGATGAGGCTGACCGCGAGCACGGCGATGGCTGCGCCCCAATTCGCCTGGGAAAAATCAGCGCCACCCCCCCAGCCGACGAGTAACTGAAGGGTGACCAGCAGGGTCCCTTCGATGAGCGCCCATGAGGATGGCCCCAGCAGCGCGGCCGCGACCGGTGTGGCCGTTGCCAGCAGGGGTTCGATTGTGCCGCGGAGCATTTCGTCGCGCAGATTGGCAGAAAAGGCGTGACTGGCCAGCTCCAGGTAGCGAGAGAATGCCCCGCCGATGATCAGGAAGGTGAAGTAGGTGCCGCCCTCCACCTCGCCTGCGCCGGCGTGCCGTAACAGTTGATCGAGGAAGAAGAACAACAACACCGAAACCACCATGCCCAGGTAGCGAGTGATGAAATTCAACTTATATGACCACGCCAGCCGGAAATAATGGCCGATGAGGGCGAGGAGTTTGGTTAAAGTCATGACAAATGGGAGATTGGAGGCTGGAAATCAGTCTCCAGTTTCTAGTCTCCAACCTCCCTTACTAAAATGGGCCACAATCCGGCGCAGTGATTCGTCATCCACGCGGCGGTACGTTTCAAGACGGCCGTTTGCCGCTTCCACCGCCTGCAGTACTGCCAGCCACATCCCTTCATCCGCCAGGGCCACATCGAACGTGGTGGTGCTGGCGCCGCGCGAGATTTCATGGACGGCCTCTATGCCGGGGATGGCCTGCCAACGAGCGGCGATAGCTGTGCTGTTCCCTTCGATCACGATCCGGTACAATGCCCGGCGGGGCAGCATCGCCCCTAATTCGGCCGGTGTTCCCACCACTTGCACCTGCCCCTCATCCAAAATGACCACTCGATCGCAGAAGTTGTCCATCTCGTACAGTTCGTGGCTGATGAACATGACGGTTTTCCCCTGTCGCCCCACCAGATCTTCCCGGATGAGCGTTTTGACAAAATCGCTGGTTTGCACGTCCATACTCTTGGTTGGCTCGTCCAGGAAAAGGATGGCCGGGTCATGGATGAGCGCGCGCGCCAGATTGAGCCGCTGTTTCTGGCCGGTGGAAAGGGATTGGGCCGGAGTATCTGCCTTGTGTGCCAGGCCGAACAACTCCAGGACGGCCTGGGTGCGTTCTGCAATCTGACGCCGGGGGACGTTTTGCATGGCGGCGTAGAAATGGAGATTTTGAGCGGCCGTGAGACGGCCGTAAAAGGATTGCTCATCGGCCGTCACCAGCCCAATGGAAGCCCGCACCTGCAGCTCATTCCCTACCACATCATGCCCATTGACGACGGCCGTGCCGCTGGTGGGGGATAGCAGCGTAGACAAGATGCGCACGATTGTGCTCTTGCCGGCTCCATTCGGCCCAAACAGACCGAACAATTCGCCGGAGAACACCTCCAGGGAGACATCGCGCACGGCACGGATCTCGCGCCCCTGGGTGCGATAAGTCTTGCTTAGGTGGTGGGTGATGATCGTTGGGTTCATGAGCGCAGAGATTGCAGCGTGACGCTGCCTTCAATCCTAAATGCTTACCCTCTTTCGCGCCAGATGGTACATGCGATCCACGTTAATCAACACATAAGCCAAAGGCCAGAAAGGCGTCTTCACCAGGCGCGGATACCGTTTGCTCAGGTTCCAGCGGCGGGGGAAGAAGGAGCGGAGCCAAAACCGGGCCATGTCCGGCCGGGATCGGGCCAGCAGCCGGGCAATGTCAAAGCCAATGCCGCTGCGAACGGTCGGGTTAGACTCGGAGACATCAGCCAATTTGGTTGTTTCAATCCAGGCCAGCAAAGCTTCCGGACAATTTTGGCGCAAATAAGTTTCAACGGAATCGGGAATGAAACGCCCGGAATACCTGGCCGCGAACGCCAGGGCCGGATAAACAAAACGTGCGCCGTACGGAGGAACTGCCGTGGTAAAAAGACCCCAGTCCATGTCGGTCATCCGGGCACACAGTTTACGAATGTCGTCAATGTGCATCAGTCGGCCCCGTTGGATGAGCCAATCGCTGGTGGCATGGGCGCAGACGTGATGCAGCAGGGTAGGGGTGTTGGGGATGCGGGCGTTGAAGCCATCCCAAAACGGCCGTTTCCAGCTGCTGCGCCATAATTCTTCCGCCAGGTTGTAGCCGATGCCCGCGTATTCCTCCCGCAGCGTGTAATGTAACTCCACCGGATGCACATTGTCCGCCGCCCAGATGTTGGCTTTGCGCTCGCCGCGCAGATACACTACATCTTCTGCCGAACGGGAATAGTAACGGTAGCCCAGCTGCCGCAGAATGTCGAGACTCTGGGGCAGGCGCTTCTTGTGAATGAGAATATCCAGGTCGGCTAACGGCCGCAACAACGGGTCTGGGTAGTAAAGCGGGGCCAACGCCGCTCCTTTGAAGGGAATGGCTTCAATCCCGGCCCCGTCCAACGCCTTCAGCAAGGCTACGCACCCGGCCATCATCCGCTTTGTGCGCTCCCGGCTCTCTCTATCCAGTTCAAACAGCCGTTCACGTACCGGCTCCGGAACGACCGCGCCGCTTTTGCGGATGCGCTGTACCAGCCAGGGCAGCGCGTTCTGCCAGTAAACCACCCATTCGGCCGCTTCCCATTCGGCGAGACCCCAGCCGGAAACGGCTGCTGCCCCTTCCGAAGACGGCAGCCATCGCGCTAACGTGTTTGTCACCTGAGCCAACTGCTCTGTGGAGAGCGACGGCCGTTCGTTCAAATGCATAGGCTTACTGTCCGTGTTCCGTGTTCCGTGTTCCGTGTTCCGTAATCCGTGTTCCGTTTACGGCTTACGGTTTACGGCTTACGGTTCAACAATCGCCACTCTAAACCCTGTCCCCTGCGCATGATACTCTGCGCTGGGCGTGGTCACGCTGCATGCGCTGCGCACATTGCATTGGGCGTGATGAATTGTGTAACCCCACGATCCTCCTTTCACCACATGAAAGCCGGGCAGTGCCGGGTTGTAGAGGCTGGATGTCCACTCCCAGATATTGCCGCTCATATCCACGCACCCGTAGGGGGACACATTTTGGGGGATCGCGCCGACCGGCAGCGGGTGTCCATTGCGCCAGTACCAGCCGGCCCGCGCCCATTCCCGGCGCGGCTTGACCAGCAGGCTGAACAGGTATGTCTCCGGCCCGACGGGGAACGTCTTCTGCCACTGAATCTCTGGCCGCGGCTTCTCATTACCCCAGGGATAGCGACGGCCGTCACTGCCCCGCGCCGCCTTTTCCCATTGGGCCTCCGTTGGCAGCGTCACACACCGGTCCAGTTGTTCTGAGAGCCACTCACAATATGCATACGCGTCCGCCTGCGTCACATCCACGATAGGGAAGGCGTCGTGGCCGTCTGGGTAGGCTTCCACTGGGGCAAAGGCGCGTAGAAATGTCCCCCGCCACCCCTGGATCACACGATACCATTGGCCGCGCCATTCGTGACCCGTTGCTTCCAGAAAGTCGCGCCATTGCCGGTAAGTCACCGGATACTTTGCCATCCAGAACTCGGGCAATGTCACCGTTTGCTGCGGTTTGAGCGGCGGGCATTGCGCCAGCCGTTCGTAGCATGCTTCCGGCCCATAGATGAAAGGACCAGCGGGAATGTGGCAGAATTGGAGATTGGAGATTGGAGATTGGAGATCAGTCGCCGGCTTCCACTCTCTATTCTCTCTCTTTCGCATCACGTATCCAAGTCAGCAAGAGACCAACGGCCGTTCCCACGGCAAAACTTGGCCCCGCCTCCCGCAGGGTATCTTGCAGCGCGCGTTCCGGGCGGCGGAGTCCGACGAGGCCCAGGGCATAGCCGAGCGCAGCCAACAGCGCGGCCGCACCCGCTTCCCCAGATCGGCCATTTCTGGCCAGCATCACGCTCAGCCCACCCGCCAAAGGCCCCAGCCCGGCCCACTTCCGCGCCGGTTTTGGCCCGATGGCCATCTGGATATCGCCCAGCAGCGCCATCGCCGCCGAAATGTGGTGCGTGTGTCCCTCGGCG
This sequence comes from Anaerolineae bacterium, assembly GCA_046753445.1. Lineage (GTDB taxonomy): Bacteria > Chloroflexota > Anaerolineae > Promineifilales > Promineifilaceae > JAHEEY01. The sequence continues at coordinate 10,575 of JBHHTQ010000042.1, forward strand.
TGGCCGGGATCAGCCAGGGCCAGTATGTCCAGATTTCGCTGCCGCGCCGCTAGCCAGGCCGCCGCCAATGCCGCCAGGAGTCCGGCGCGCGCTGGCCCACTGGGCAGCTGCATCGCGGCCGAACTCAGTGGCAGCAGCCAATCCAGGTTGAAACCGCGATACTCCTCGATGCGAAGCTGATACGCTTGCCCGCTGGTAACGGCCGCCAGCGCACCCGCTGCCGCCGCCTGGTAGATCGCCCCTTCTATTCCGCCTCGCCGCAAGCTCGCCACCGGCCCCAACGCGGCCGCGGTTAATGCCAGCAGCTTGGGCGCGTAGGAGGGCGGGTAGAGGGCGTGCAGGTTGGCGTGGCTATGTTCGTGCTTATGATCATGGTGATGATGATCGCCATGATGATGTTCGCGAGCATGGTCAATCGTTAATCGTTGATTGTTAATTGTTAATTGTTCGGCGTAGGGGAGGGTAGCGGCTCCGGCGGCGGCGGTTATCGTCAGAGGTACCGCTAGCGTTTCGGGCAGGTTGAACAGGTCGGACACGGCCGTTGCTCCCACGCCTGCGGCCGCCAGCCCCACCAATGCCAGATCATTCGCTTCCGGCGCAGGTACCGGCGTGGACAAATCGATCTCGGCGGCAACGACAAACCCGGCGTCTTCCAGGGCATGTTTTAAGTGATGAACGTAGTCCAACCCCTCCAGCGGAGCGGTGGCGTGCAAAACGCGGAAGAAGTTAACGTAGCAGAAGCGAATGCCGCGTTCGCGGGCGAAGTGGGCCCAATTGTGGCAGGCAGCATGGTAATCCAACGGTACCATCTCTGCCGGGGTGAGGCGATGGCCCAGGACGACGTGGGGGGCGCGCCGCTTGGCGATGAACCAATCTCCTTTCTGGTGACGGGATTGGGCAAAATAGACGAAGGTCAGCCCATGCTGTTCCAGAGCCGCGACCGTCTCATCCAGGTGCATTTCGTGGCCCAGGATCATGTCGCCGGCAAAGGCCACGGCCCGGCCAATCTGTGCCGCCTGCGCCAGCGTGCGGGCCAGCAGCCGCGGGTCTGGCCAGGCGTAGCTGACAGGTCGAGGCACGACGCCCAATCCATGCCGACGAATGAGCGCAGCCATGTCCGCATCGAAGCCCAGGCCGATCTCCCCGATGGTGGATAACTCTCCGGCAAAAGCGAGGGTGGTTTGGTTAAGCACGGCCGCTTCCGTGGCCGGCAATCGTTCCTGCAATTCGTCAGCCAGCCGCGCTACCAGCCCTGCTTCGCCGTGCAGATAATTCCAATGCCCCACGCGGGGCGGCTTTGACAACGGCCGTGCTGGGGCCTGCGGCGTTAATTGCCCTTGCTGGCGCAGCCGATCCAGCGTCCACTCCGGCAGGGAGACGTGCGTCGCCCCAGCCTGGGCCAGCTTCGCCAGCATCTCGGTGAATGGCAGCCCGGCGCGAATGGCGGCCGCCTGCGCGTCGTCAAAGTCTACACAAATGGCGATCCGGTTGTGGCCTTTCTCCCATTCATGACGGCGGGCCAACACGCTCGCGGCTGCGGCCGCTCCGACCGCGGCCGTTGTCAATGATAAAAGGCGGGATAGTTTCAATTTTGTTTTCCTTGACGCATGGTGCGTGATTTTTCTTCTCGTTTCAATCTATTCAGAATTATCTGTCCTGTGTCTGTCCGGGCGGCATGGAACAGCGTGCGCCACACCCGGATACGGCCGTGCCAATCTGGTGCCCAGCGCGCCGTTTCTGCCCGGTCACTCAATCCGCGCCGGATGCGCTGCGGGATGCTGGTTAGCGGCGTCTGCTGCGTGCGGCGCAGCACATCTACCAGACCTAACCGCTCAATGCGGCGATGCAATGCGCGCGGCGTTGCCTGGGCCAGCCCGGTCAGCGCCGCCGCCGGTACCGGCGCATCCAGCAGCTTTTGGGCCAGCATTAACCCGGCCAGGGCATAAGGCGCGGCGCAGTAATGCTGCGCTCGTCTGACGAAGGTGTCCCACGCCAGGTCTGCCTGTGTCACCGTGAGCAGATCCGTTAATTGCACCAAAGAAGGGGCGCCCTGGATGAGATGGAAGCAAAAGTGCAGACAAAGATGGAGCAGCAAATCCTCGCGTGCCAGGACGAGGCAAGGCATCCCGGCTAACTCGGCCGTTTCTGCCCGATCGCGGATTCCCGGTGTGATGTCCACCTTCAGGCCAAACCAGGATTCTTCCAGAGAAGTGTGCGGCTCGATGGTACGGCCGCTGTCCGCGGAAAGGTACGGGTTCGGCGTAGCTCCCTCATGGTCATCGGCGCGGCGAAAGGTGCTGGTATGTTTGGTCACGCCCGCGCCCATTTCGGCCGATTTGTATTTGCCGCCATACCCCAATTCAGCCAGCATCGCTTCAGCCGCGGGCAGTTCAGCCGGTGTGAAGAGCAGATCGATATCATTCATAGGGCGCAGGGGGGGGGCGGCGTAATAATAGGCGGCCAGGTGAACCCCCTTGAGGGCGATAGGGTGCAAACCGCGGGCGACGCAGGCATGCAACACTTCGCGCAGTTGAGTGTAGATGGCTTCGCTCCGTTTCGCCTGTGCCCGGTACGTGACGGCCAGCTTGGCGGCGGCGCGCGGCGCCGCCTTGATTTGCCAAGCCGATAACCGGGCATGCAGCTGAGGGGCCAAGCCTAAGACAATCGCCCGCACAACCAGATCATCCCAATCTATTTGGGCTGTGACAAAATCAGACCCCCATTGGGAGGGAGTCTGATCAGGTTTAAGCGCGTTCAGGATGTGCTGTGTTGTTGTAACCGGCGACGGGGGCATACCGTTATGGTCAAAACGAGGTCCGTTACTACCTGATTGTCTCGGGTCTTAATCAATCAAAGGCTAAAACGTGAAGTGTGATGATGGTGTGCACACCACCATGCAACCACTTGAGCAAACCGTAATCGGATCGGATATCCCGGGTTGATTACGGTCAACGGTTACCCAATGACGGGATTAGTGGCTGCTGAAGGTTACTTGAGACAGTTCTTGATGTTTCTTGACTGTGGGTTTCTTGTACATATACGCCTCCTTGTGATTTGTGCGGACAATCAGGGTAACGTGCCTCCCTTTGACCAGAACGGTGGTTAGTTTAGGTGACAATGTCAGGGAATGGCATGGACACTAAAAAGTATAATGGCTTTTTCGATTCACGCCAAACAGGAGTTTTACAACCCCAAAAACGGCCGCGCTGTAGGTGTAGTAGAGCCAATGCAGAGGAATGGCGCGCAGGGTGAATATCAGGCCCCGTTTTCGGTAGAAAAAGCGGTAGAGATCATGGTTGAGCCAAAGCAAGAAGATGCCTGAGGTTAGAGCCAGAGTTAGAGGGAGCAGGGAAACGGCCGTTCCTCCCCACAGCAGCATGGCCAGCATCAGGGACAAAGCCGCAGCGCTCAGCCGGTGATGCATCTGCAAATTGAGATCGGCCGGCATAGGGCGTTGTTGGTGCAGCAGACGCGCCCAGGGGATGGCCCGGTCGCAGATGTCAGAGCGAAGCAGGCTGATCAACGTCCACCGCTTCAGATGTTTGACCTGCACCTCTTTGGCCAGGCGGATACGGCCGCTGGCCTGTGTCAGGCGATACCCCAACTCAACATCTTCAATGGCCGGGCGAGGGTAACGGCGGGCATCAAAACCGCCCAGCACCAGAAACCGATCCCGCCGGATCGCGCCGCATCCAGCCCAAAAGGTGGTTGCTTTCTCGCTGCTGGTCTGGTGAATCGCGTGGTGGAACAGGTTCTTGTACTGTGAGATGAAGTTAGACGCGGCCGGTTCGTCGTCGTAAGAACCAAACAAGGCATCCAGGCCGGCGTCGGCTTGCAGAATATGGGCCGCACGAGCCAATGTCTCCCGGTGGAGCTGGCAGTCGGCGTCGGTGAAGAAGAGGTAACGACCGTTCGCTGCTTCTGCTCCCAAATTGCGCGCCGCCGCCGGGCCGAGACGGCCGTCCGTCACCATGACCCTCAGCCCCGCCTGCCGCGCCACCTCGGCCGAGCTGTCGGTAGAACCATCGTCTACCACAATGAGTTCCCACTCCCGAAAAGCGGAATCGAACACTGATTGCAGGCATTGCCCCAGCGTCGCCGTGCCATTATGAACGGGAATGATGATGGAAAAGAAGGGAGCAGCCATCAGTCTCCACTCACTATTCTCCGACCACTACGCTGACTCACGCCCAACGGCCGTTTTCGCGCGCAATCGGTTGAACGGCCGTCTTCTCCCCCGGAAAGGCTCCCGGAAAGCGTGCGGTCAGGAAACGGAACACATCCTCGATGACGCCGTCGCTGTTCATGTAGCGGAAAGAGCCGGTGCGGCCGACCAGGTGCAGGCGGGGCCATTGCGCCAGGAACGCTCTCACCCGTGCCAGCCGCTCCCGGTAGCCCAGGTCATAAATCGGATAGGCGTGCGGCAGGCGCAGCAGCCAATAATCGCGCACCTGGGCCGGGTCAAACCAGCCCAATCGGGCGAACTGGCCGATGGCTTTTTCCGCAATCGCTTCGTCTGGCCAGGACCAGATGGGTGCGTCTGGCCCCGACCCGCCCGACTCGGCCGGCGTGGCAAAGATCTCCACGCCCAGTGAGGTCACACTGTCTTCGGGGACCATCTGCGGCGACCAGTTTTTCGGCTCGTGGGTGCGGCCGAAAATAAAGGAGGGATCGGGGAAATAGGTCCAACTGTCGCTCGTGACACGTTCCTTGTTCAGCGCGAGAAAGAGGCAGATGAGGCCGCGATAATGGAGCCGGGCCTGGGCTTGTATGTTGCTGTTCCCCGTTGGCAGGAGGCGCAGTAGTTGGCCTAAGGGAATGGTGGAGATGAGTTCGGCGGCGTGCAGCACCTCTTCGCCGTCCGGCCCACGCACTGCAACTTCAAAACCATCGGGGACGGCCGTGATCCGGGTTGGGATCGTGCGGGTTAGAACTACACCATCTCCGGATTGAATCTCTTTGAGCAGTGCCTGTGGGATCATGCCGAAGCCGGCGCGCGGGTAGTGGAATTGGGAGACGGCCGTTGCCGGGGGATTGGCCGCCGGCCTGAGGCTGTGCCGGATGGCTTGCCAGATGCCGGGTAGCCCAATGCGTTGTGCCGCCCACTCGGCCGACAGTTCTGCGCCTGAGATGCCCCACACCTTTTCCGTGTAAGGCTGGAAGAAATGGCGGTACATGGCCCGGCCAAACCGCCGGACGACCCAATCCTCAAAGGAGAGATCGGGCCGGCTACGGCTGATGAAGCGGGCCAGGAAGTAACTGGCCGCCACCTGCGCCCCTTGGAGCGGGGGAAAGGCGGTGAAAGCGCCGGGCAAGGTGAGAGGGTAATCCACGAATCGGCCGTTTATCTTGATGCGGCTTGACCGGGGTACCGTCAACAAATCGTCGCCGAGTAAGTCGAGCAACCATTGCACCACAGAAGGATTGTTGCTGTGAAAGCGGTGGCCGCCCAGATCGAAGCGGAAGCCGTCGCGGACGAAGGTGCGGGCCAGCCCGCCCACTTCCGTCCCTTTTTCGATGACGACCACCCGCTGGCCGCGTCGCAGCAGTTCGCGTGCGGCCGTCAGTCCGGCGATGCCGCCGCCTAATACAACAAACATCAGCTTGACCCCCTTCTCGTTTCCCAATGGATTGTCCGGCGCACCGTTCCTACCACCGCCATCCCCATATCCAGCAAGAGGAACAATGGCAGCCAGACCATACGCCGCCGCAGGGCCGGGGGGGCCTGGCTCTGGCGCAGGGCGGCGAGCACTTGAATAAAAGGGGTGATTAGGCTGGTGAATAGGACCGCCGACAAAGTTCGGGGCGGACGGCGGGAAACGGCCGTTTTCATCCCCACCCATCCCAGCGCCAGCAGCCACACTACCCGATCCAGGTAGCCCAGCGAAAAGGTCAGCAGTTCCAGCCGCAGTCGCCAGGGAAGGTGACGGGCGCGCAGGGTCACGGCCGCCTGCTGCCGCGCCACCGCCTGAAAACCGCTCGCCCAACGGGTATGCTGCTGCCAGTAACTGCCCAGAGTTTTAGGCACAGCGTGAACACTCACTGCTTCCGGCACAAAACGAATGCGCCAGCCAGCCCGCGCCAGCTTCAAGGTCAGGTCGCTGTCTTCCAGCAGTGCGCCTGGCTGAAAGCCGCCCACCTGCGCCAGGGCCGTGCGCCGGTAGACGCAGTTGGAACCGAGAATAGCTGGGGCCAGATTGAGCCGCTCTTTGGCCCGCATTGTCACCTGTTGGTGCACCAGGTTCTCGAAGGTGGCATGGCTGGCGATGGCCGAGGCCAGGGGATTGCTAACTGCCCGACGGCCGTTCACGGCCCCGACGCGCGCATCCGCAAAGGGTTGGATAAGGTGGCGCAAGGCATCGGGCGACGGCCGTTCATCCGCATCAAACACAGCCACCAATTCCGCCTGTGGGAACCGGGCCAGCGCGGCATTGAGGGCGGCCGCTTTGCCCACGTTACGCCCCAGCGACAACAAATGGCGATTCGCCACCGCCCTCGCCCAGCGTTGGGCGGCTTCTCTGCTGCCGTCCGTTGTGCCGTCATCCACCAGGACCATGGTGAGGCAGTTGGGTGGATAGTTCAGTTGCTCTAGATGCGCGAGCAGGTCGGGCAAGGCGGCCGCCTCATCACGGAAAGGCGCCAACAGCAGCACCGCCGGCCACGGAAGCAGCGACGGCCGACTTTCCTGGACCTTTTGTGTCTTCTGTGGTTGGTGCGCAGCCAGCAAAAACAGCCAACGCCGGGCGGTGAACCAGGCCAGCACCAGCCCGAGTAAAACAGCCAGCCCGTTCGACGCCACAGCCATGCCTGATAAGATTGGATGACGTTTCATAACGCCTTTGTACCTTACCTGGCTAGATCAGGCCAGAGTGGAGACTGCGGGTTCTTCGTGAGCTTCCGTGTTGCACACTAGCCCATTACGGAACACGGAACACGGAACACGGAACGCGGAATACGGAATACGGAATAATCGTGACTGTAATGAGGCAACACAATGAGATATGACGAGTATGCCGGCAAGCTTGAAGATTTTTGGGGACGGCGGGCGACAAAGCCCCGTTTCCGGCGTGATTTTCGGCTGTACGGCCATCCTGTCCAACTGCTGAGTAATGAAGAGGGGGTGTTGACGGCCGTAGATCACACACGCCCCCTTTATTCCACCGTCCCAGACAGTGACCACTCTCCATTCACGATTCAGATTACCGTCCAGCCGGCGCGCGTGCCGCCCGGCCCCGCTCCTGATGACCTGATGCAGCGCATTCTCTACAGCGGCGACGGCGACTGGCTGATGCTGCACCTGGGCGGGTGGGGGCATGCGCATGTGGACCTGGCACAGTTCCGGGCCACGGCCGTGCTCGTTCCTGAACTGGCCCAGCGCCCTGATTTGGTCAGCCAATGCCTGCTGAATACCATCCTCCTCAACTTCTGCATTGCCAGCGGCTTTGGGATGTTGCACGCTTCCTGCCTGGTGCAAAACGGCCGCGCATTGCTTTTGCTGGCCCCCCATAACAGCGGCAAATCCACCACCGCCCTGCGGCTGGCGCTGGCTGGCTGGCGGCTGCTCTCGGATAGTATGGTTTTCACGCTGCCCGGCACGGATAAGCTGGTGGGGTTCCCGGTGGGCAAGATCAAACTGCGCCGGGATATGGTCGCGCAGTTTCCACCGCTTCAGCCGCTGCTGGCAGCCGAAGCGGTACGGGATGAAACGAAATTCAGCCTGGATTTGCGCCGGGTGGATGAAACATTAGTGCAGACAACGGCCGTGGCCCCCGCCCGCATCGATCTCTGTCTGTTGGCCCGCCACAATCGGGCAGAAACCCTCCTGAAACCGGCGGACGAAACGGCCGTTTGGGAGGCGGTGATGATGAATAGCCTCTATTACGACCAGGCGGCCGTGTGGCGGCGCAATCTAGCTCAACTCGAACCAGTCATCGGCCGTGCGCGGGCTTACCATCTGACCATTGGCGTCGAATCGGAACGCGTGATCAAGGCGATTCAGACGTTGTGATAAGCATGCATCCTGGGCCGCTTCAGGATGGAAGGCGGCACGGGTATTGTTAAAAAAGCGTTCCCGGTGCCTTCGTAGGCGAACGCGGCACTCAAGTAGGGATTGAAATGGCGCTCGCTTCGGCCGTCTCCGGTTTGGCTAGCTATTTTGGGGTGCAGATGATGAACGCCGGCAATTTCTGCATCCCCTTCTTCCTCCATGGCCGGGCTGCATCTTGCTGGCCCGTGCGCTGCTCTGGCAGTTTTTTTCCAATGAGGAAGCGCTGTTGGGGTTGGCGGCCGTGCCGGACAGTCTGGAAATCCTGGGCGTCGCCGACTGATTGACGAAAATTGTCCTATCCGGCTAAGGTCCGATGAACTCGCCATAAACAGCGATGTCCACTGCACCCGTGTTGCCGCCCGTGGTGTCCACCAGATCAAAGCGGAGGGTGTTGGCCTCGATGGCGACATCGAAGACATATGGCTGGTTCACATCCGGCAGCTCAAAGGGGCCAAGCGTTTCGCCCCCATCGGCCGTGATGGTGAAAGCGAGGGCAATGGCGCTGCCGTCGCTCATTGAACGAGTCTGGAAAGCGACGCTGCGGACCAGGGCGCGCTGCGCCAGCTCCACTTCTACCCAGGCGTCGCTGCCGTCGCCGGCGCTGGACCATTCTGTGTTCGGATTGTCGTCAAACGCGCTCAAAACGCCCCACCGATCACCAGGATCGGCCCCGCCGAAGGCGCTGCTGTAGCCGGTGACTTTGGCCCCCATGTCTGGCGACGCCAGATTTTCGGTGACGTTGGTATCCATTGGCGGCGTGGTGAAAGACACCGTTTCAGACAAATACACATTCCCGTTGTCATCTACACCCTGGACTCTGAAATAGTAGGTGGTTTCCGGTTCCAGATTAGAGAGGAGTGGGTTATGATTAGCGTGAGTGCCCCCATTCATGTCTTGATCAAGCGTGAGAGAGCCAAACTCGGGGGTTTTGCCGTAAACAATAGTGCAGGCGACAGAAACGCTGGTATGGATGGGTAAGGTGGCTGAACCGTCGTTGGCGAAGTTGGTGACTTCTAACTCCTGGTCTATGATTTCATCAATGGGAAGAAACGTGATTCCTTCCGTGAGGGGAAGAGAGTCTACGCTTGAACTGCCTGTCCCTGTATCATTGGATGCACAGGCAGCGGCGATGAAGGCGACGGATATAATTAGTAGAGCCAGAGGTGATTTCCGCATAAATTTTCGACCTCGCTTATTGGGGCGTGAACGCCGTTCTTCGTGAACGCCGTTCTTATCGTTGCAGACTCCGACCGGGCTGGAATCGTCCGGGTTTGGGGCCAATGTGTTCTTTAGACGCGACCCGGTCGGAAAGGTTACAACAGTGAGACGAGACCCCGGCTAAGTGTAACCGAAGCGCGGGATCGCCGTCTAAAGTAAAGACCAGCTATAAAAAGTCAAGTGATAGCTGAGACCGAACGTTAACAATTAGTCACGAATCACATACGGCCGTTCCTCCTTGAGCACGACGTAGATGCGGTGCAGTAGTTTGCGACAGACCGCGCCAACGGCCGTTCCATGAGCTTTTCCTTCGGCCCGTTTGCGTTGATAGAAATCACGCAGCTGCGGGTCGTGCTGGGTGGCCATGAAAGCGGCCTGCCACAGCGCATGGCGCAAGTAGGGTGAGCCTCGTTTACTCATACGGGTCTGGGAAGCAGTGAACTGACCCGATTGATAAACAGTGGGGTCAATGCCAGCAAAGGCCACCAGTTTCTCCGGGGCGGCAAAGCGGCGTACATCCCCGATTTCAGCCAGGATGATGGCGCCGGTAACGAGACCAATGCCGGGAATGGAAGTGATGTATTGCGGCAGTTGCGCCATCAACGCGGTGATTTCAGCCTCCAACTGCTGGCGTTGGGCGTCGAGCAAGGCAAGCTGCTGCAGGAGGCAGCTCATCTGCACCCGCAGGACATCACCGAGAAAGCCAATGCCCACTGAGCGGCGGGCCAGAGCCTGAATCTCTTCGGCCTTGGTCTGTCCATGACGGCCACGGCTGGCTTGGGTCAGCAGTTGGGTCAGCTCCGTCAGGTCAAAATCGGCAAACTCATCCGGCGTCAGCGCTTCGGCCAGCAAGCGCCGCGAAGTCCGGATGAAAACATTGGAAAAAAGCGTCTCGTACTCTGGGAAGACACGATCCAGGATACTGATGACCTTGCGTTTGCAGTCGCCGATCTGGTGGGTCAAGCTGGTGCGAAAACGGGTCAGTTCGCGCAGTTGCAGCAGTTCCGGCTGCGGTTGGCTCGCCGGTGGCTGCTGGCTGATGCGGATGTAGTCGGCAATCCAGTAGGCGTCATACCGGTCATTCTTGCGCTTGCGGATGCCACTCTTGCGATAAGCGTGAATCTGCAAGGCATTCAAGACGACCAGGTTGTAGCCAGCCTCCGCCAACGCCGAATACCCAGGTTGTAGCCAGCCTCCGCCAACGCCGAATACAGCGCCAGCCAGTAATGGCCGGTCGCTTCCAGGCCGATGAGGGCTATCTCGCCCACGGCGGATAACCGGTCAAGCAGCTGAGCGAATCCAGCCTGGTCGTTGGCAAAGCGCAGTGCCTTGCCCACCTGCTACCCATTGGCGTCCAGAATTACGGCGACGTGGTGTCGCTTTCCGATATCAATCCCGACTGTGTGCATGAGAACCTCCCAGATGACAGATGATATTGGTAGTGAGGCGTCCTCAGCACCCGACGAGACCCTCGGCCTTGTTCGTGATACGTGGCTAATCCACAACCAGCTTATTCGAGACCTCTCGTAGGGCTGAGGCGATACTCTTTTCGACGAGGCTCAACCTCAAGGAGTGGAACATCGGCCTCAGCTACTACGAGGGATTGTAGGCCAGTTCGCTGGCCGTAACATCTTTATGCAAGGAGTTGTACCTCATTATCTGTTCGTGCTCCACGGTTTCCAGAGCATGGATGATAGCGATGATCAGGTGAGGGCAGCGCAAGCCGCTTAAGTCAATCGTTTTATGGGGAATAGGCGTTGTTAACTGCACACAGCCTCCAATGATAAAATCACGCTTTTCGCAGAAACCTGACCTTGAGTTTACCTGATGGCCACAGCCGCGGCTGTCCCCATTCGTGGTGATTTGTTGTCCCCTTTTCGGGGGACATTATTCAAAGGAGAGCAGTCCCCAACGAAGCGCCGCGATCACAGCCTGAGTGCGGTTTGGCTGGTTCAACTTGGCAAGAATTCGTTTGACATGGGTGCGTACAGTTTCTTCGCCGATGACTAACTGGGCCGCGATTTCGCGGTAAGTGGCCGGGGTGGCCATCAACTCCAATACTTCTTGCTCGCGGGGGGAAAGGGCGGCGGGGGGCCTGATTGGCAGGCGAGGGTGTCTGGCGGCTGCGCTGCAACAAAACCTGGGTGATTTCTGGCCCCAGGTAGGTCTTGCCGCCGGCTACTACACGGATGGCATGCGCTAGCCCTGCCGGACTGATGTCTTTATGCACAAACCCGTCTACGCCATTGTCCAGCGCGTCTAGGACGGCCGATTCCACAGGCGCTCCCGACAACAACAACGTTCGCACAAAGGGCATTTGCCGCTTCACTTCACGAGCTGCGCTTAAGCCGTCCATGACCGGCATTTTCCAGTCCATCAGCACGATGTGGGGACGGCACGCAGCCAGGGAGTGAACCACTTCTGCCCCGTCTTTGGCTTCGGCGACAACCTCGAAGTCAGGCTCTTGCCGCAGAACCAGGGTGAGTCCCCGGCGTACAACGATGTGATCGTCCGCCAGAAGAATGCGAATTTTGTCACTCATGCGTTTGTGTGGGCGTTGGCGGGCAGATCAACCACGATGGATGTCCCCTCGCCATGCTGGCTGAAGATGTCACAGGTGCCTCCCAGAGAGCGCGCCCGGTCCTGGATGCCGCGCAGGCCAAAATGCTCCTGCCCGTATTCCTGAGCCAGGGCCAGGGCCGTTTCAAACCCCCGGCCGTTGTCACGTACAATGAGCCAGGCGCGGCCGTCTTCAACATCTAGACAGACGTGCACATGAGTGGCAGCGGCGCGATGCACCACATTAGTCAGAGATTCCTGGCAGATGCGGTACAAACTGCGCCATACGTCGGGGGATAAATCACCAAAACTGCCGCGTACGTCAAACTCGATCTGGAGGCTTGTCGCCTGCAATACATCGTTGGCGTAGTGGCGAATATCGGCCTCAAATGCTTCGGCCGTAATCTTTTCTGTCCAGACATCGTGGATGACATGGCGCAGTTTTTTGCGGGCTTCTTCCGCCATCTCCACCGCCCACTCCAGCTCTGAGCGAATGGCTCCGGGGTCTTTGTCTAGCAATTTTAAGGAGCCGTCCAGCGTGTACACGATGCCAAATAGGGATTGGGAGATTGTGTCGTGAATTTCCATGCCAATGCGGGCGCGTTCTTCCTGGACGGTCCGTTCTTTGGCCCGGCGCAGGCGGGTGCTCATCATACCGATGGTAACGGCCGCCTGCCTGACAATTGCTTCTAATGTTTGCAATTGGATGCTATCAATATTGGGCGCATTCACCAGTAACACGCCAATAGGTTGTACCCCCCACTGCATTGGCAGAATGAGGCAGCCATGCATACCAAAGTGGGTGTTCAAGAAGGAATCGGCCGTACAGTCCGCGTCCGTCGCCCGGCAGATTCGCTGCTCCAGCAGCGCCTGGGCCACCAGCCCCCCCCGTCCTGCGATAAAGGGACCCGGGCCGGATGCGATAATTCTTTGATGGCGTTTCCATTCTCACGCACTTGCCCCAGCCAGCCGGTCAAGACGCCGTCCTCGCTGACCAATCCTATTACTGCTCGCTCGAAGCGGAGTTGATTTGTGATCGCTTCGAGTACCCGCTGTTGGACCTCTTCGACATCGGCCGCATTGTGCAGCGAGACCGCCAGATTATGAATCACGGAGACATCTCGCTGTGCTTTCTCTGTCACTTCACGGGCTGCTCGCAATTGGGAAAGCAGCGTGATGGCGTAGCCAAAAGTGCCGCTGATCAGGTAAAAGCCGATGACGGCCGTCAGCACAACTAGCCCATAGGGCGGCGGCCCACCGAGCGAGACGCCGGCAGACACGGCCATTCCGTAAAACGGGAGGAAAGCCGTCGTGGCTAGAATCGCGCCGCGCCAGTCGAAGAAGAATGCGGCCGCCAGCAGGGGATTCAGGGCATATAAATAGTAGGGGCTGCGCCAGCCGTCAGACAAAGCCATGATGCCGGCCATAAATACCAGGTCGAGGCCAAGCAGCCAGGGGCGATTGCGCAGGATGCGGTTAAGCGGGCGGGAGAATAGGGAAATAGATATGTTCAGGAACACGGCCGTTCCCAAAGCCGACAGCACGTGTTCAACACTTTCGCGTTGCGCCACAGATATGATGAAGAATATGAGAGGGGGAACGAGGCTGGCCCAACGATAGAGAACAAGTAAAGTGAAAAGACGCTGCCGGTTGTTCATTGCGGGCGTGCCCCGTCCACTCGCTTCATGCATGAGAAACCTCGCTGAAACAAGCAGCTATTTCCACAAGGCTGCTGTTCTCGTCGAGAGGTACGATCTTTAGGAGGCATGATCTTGCGTATTCTACCACGAGTTTGCCCTTGCCTGGGTAAACAGCCGGTTAGAGGGGTATAATTATGCGTCGTTATGGCAAACCCAATGCTGCTCTTTGCTGGTGAAGGGCAGATGGGACAGCGTCACGCCGTTCCAGCAAGGCGAGCGTCCCGGACGGCGACATGAAAATATGGGAGGAAACGTGACATTGGCGAACAGCACAGCATCAGGAAACGGCGCACCACCGATTTATCAGCGCCCTGTGGAATTGTTACAGCGCCTCATCCAGTTTGACACGACCAACCCGCCTGGGAACGAGTCTGAATGCGTCGCCTTCATCAAAGACCTGCTGACGGAAGCCGGCATTGAGACTCGAATTCTGGCGAAAGCACCGGATCGCCCCAATCTAATCGCCCGGCTGCCAGGGCAAGGTCATGCCCCACCTTTGTTGCTCTACGGGCATGTGGACGTGGTCACCACCAAGAATCAGCAGTGGCGTTACCCACCATTTGAGGGAAAGATAGCAGATGGCTTCATATGGGGACGGGGTGCTCTGGACATGAAAGGTGGCGTGGCGATGATGCTGGCTGCCTTCCTTCGGACAAAAGCAACAGGAGCGGCGTTGCCCGGTGATGTGATCCTGGCCATCTTAAGTGACGAAGAAGCCGGAGGAGAGTTTGGCGCTAAGTTTTTGGTTGAAGAGTATGCGGAGTTGTTTGATGGCGTCCGTTATGCCATTGGGGAGTTTGGGGGCTTTACTTTGAATATCGGCGGACGGCGCTTTTACCTCATCCAGATTGCTGAAAAACAGATGTGTTGGCTCAAAGCGACCGTGCGCGGACCGGGCGGGCATGGTTCAATGCCCGTTCGCGGCGGAGCGATGGCGGAACTGGCTGCCCTCCTGCAAAAGATAGATCGTCATCGCTTCCCCGTGCATGTAACGCCGGCAGCCCGGCTCATGTTCCAGACCATGGCATCGGCCGTTGGTGGGATCAATGGGTTGATCCTCAGGCAGTTAATGAACCCGGTGATGACAAACCACGTGCTTAACCTGCTCGGCGATCACAGCCGTTTCTTTGGCCCGCTGCTGCACAACTCCGTAAGTCCAACCGTTTTGCATGGCAGCGAGAAGGTGAATGTTATTCCCAGTGAGGTTTCGGTGGAGTTTGATGGGCGATTGCTGCCGGGCTTTGGTCCAGACGACATGCTTCGCGAATTGCGTCAAATCCTGGGGGATAAGGTGGAGCTGGAGGTGTTACGGCATGACCCGGGACCGACCGAACCGGATATGGGGCTGTTCGACACACTTGCCGGTATCTTGCGTGAGGGTGATCCGGAGGGAATCCCTGTTCCGCTTTTGTTGGTCGGGGTTACAGACGGCCGCTTCTTCTCGCGGCTCGGTATCCAGACCTATGGCTTCCTGCCAATGCCCCTCCCGGAGTCGTTCAATTTTTCCCAGACGATCCACGCTGCGAATGAACGCGTTCCCGTTGAGGCGATGAATTTCGGCACTGACGCGATTTATACAGCCTTACAGCGATTCGGCGAAGGGTAATTCGGCGAAGGGCAATTCGGCGAAGGGCAATTCGGCGAATCATTTACCAGCTGGTGGAGTTACCCTTTTTTCAGGCGACCGGCGAAGCGCTGCCGGCACAGCCTGCGCGCCTTCCCAGGCAACCTGCCGGTAATAATCGGGATCTGTATTCCCTTCGGTATTGACCAGCAGCACCTGGGAATCGGAGCCAAGCTGAAGCTGCGACCGCAGTTGAGCATAGTCGGGGAGTTCCATGATATACATGAGCGCACCCAACGTCACAGCGCCTGATTCGCCGGCGACGATAAAGGGATCCCCCTTCAAAGGCACGCCATAGACGCGCATCCCTTTAGCGGCCACATAATCAGGCGCGGCCGCAAAGACATCAGCGCACTCCCACAACACATCCCACGCCAGAGGGCTAGGCTCGCCGCAGGCCAGGCCGGCCATGATCGTCTGTAGATCGCCCGCGATATGATGGGGCCGGCCATCGCCAACGCTGGCTGAGTGATAAAGGCAGGCGGCCGTCGCCGGTTCAACGACGACCGAGACGGGCGCTTGATCCCCGAATAACTGCTGGTAGAATGCCAGAGCGGCCGCGGCAAACGCGCCCACCCCCGCCTGCACGAAAATATGCGTTGGTTTGACAATCCCCTGTGCCGCAAGCTGTTCCTGAGCTTCGGAGAACAAGGTGGTGTATCCCTGCATGACCCAGGAAGGGATCGTCTCATATTGCGCCCACGACGTATCCGAAATGATCTGCCATTGGTTGGCTTCTGCGTCAATGGCACATTGCCGCACCGCATCGTCATAATTTCCGTTGATGACGCGCACCTCAGCCCCATACTGGGCGATGGCGTCAATGCGGGGCTGCGACGTACCTTTATGCACATAGATGAAACAATTGAACCCTAGCTTGTTCGCAGCCCAGGCCAATCCTTTTCCATGGTTCCCATCAGTGGCACAGGCAAAGGTTACCTCACCCAGTTTTTGCCGCACCGTATCTGACATCAGATCGGCAAAAGTAAACTCATCAAGCGAGAGGCCCAGTTTATTACGAATGAGCTGGTAAATGGCAAACGATGCCCCCAACGGCTTGAATGCATTTAAGCCCAGCCTGGCGGACTCGTCTTTCACCCAAATGCCGCCCACGCCGAGCATGTTGGCCAGCTGGGGCAGTCCTTTCAACGGCGTGATGTGATATCCGGGTATCTGGGAATGAAAGCGGCGTGTGACCTGCGTCATGCCTGGCGGCAGCAAGCGGGCCGCAGCTTCACTGACCGCGACCTCCCGGGCGTGCCTGTTTTCAATCCATTCAATGGGCTTTGAGCTTGTCATACTTGTCCTGTTAGGCGCTGTAACCATCGGCAAAGATGTCTATCATCAGCCGGGGATCGCCCAGTGGGTAGAGAATAGGGCAGGTGCAGCCGTGATCTACATACTCGCGCACTTTTGCCTTGACTTCTTCGGGTGAACCGCTAGCGGTACACATCTGGACTACGTCGTCGGGGACCAAGTGCATGGCTGCCTCGATCTGTTCATCGGTGGCCGGCCAGGTTAAGACCTGGTGTATATCGTCAAGCAATTCCTGGCTGACGCCGCTGGCTTTCATCAGATGAGGCTGCTGGCCTAAATATTGGGTGATCATTTTGCGCGCGCCGTCTAGCGCCTTCTTGCGATCCCGGTCAACGGAACAAATCATCAGCTGGGGGCGATCAATATCATCAATGGAACGGCCCGCTTTCTTGGCGCCTCGCTCCAGGGCGTCCATGGCCTGCAGGTTGTACTTGGGGTTAACCAGGTAGTTAAGCACGACCCCATCGCCGATCTCTCCGGTCAACTCCATCATCTTCATACCTGTCGCGCCGATGTAGATGGGGACGTTGCGCGGCTCTTTACGGCCGTGGACCACATCCAGTTGAATCCCATCCACGTAATGGAACTCGCCATGAAAGGTGACGTTTTCCATATTCAATAGGCGGCGCAACACTTCAACGGTTTCCCGCATGGCCTTGAGCGGCTTGCGCCGTTTGATGCCTACCTTGCTGGCAAGCGGATCCCACCAGGCCCCGATACCGCAGATAATGCGATCGGGGGCCAGGTCATCCAGGGTTAAGAAAGTTGCAGCCAGCAGGCCAATGTTGCGCGTCCAGTTATTGGTGACCCCGCTGCCCACTTTCAGCCTGGTCGTGTGTGAGGCGAACGCGGCCATGGGGACGATTGCGTCCCGCACCAGGCGGCTTTCTGCCTGCCACACCGCTTCAAACCCTTTTTCTTCAGCATACTTGACCAATTCAATGCCCTCGGACAATTCGTGAGCATCCTGCAAATATAAGGCGACGCGATCTTTTGACATAGCTTTCTCCTTGTCGGCGAACCTGACGCCATTCCGAATTGGCAAGGCCGCCACATTCTCCTGAATGAATTACGCTCTTACTGTGACTGGCCAGACTGGTTGTTGCGCTTGATCAGCCCCCGTTTGGGGATGCGCATGGGTAGTTTGTAGCGGCGGACCCCATCGTATTGGTAGAGTGCATTAGCAACCGCCCCGGCCGTCGGGACCAGGCCGATTTCGCCAACGCCCTTCGCTCCATAGGGGCCGTATGGATCGGGCACTTCGACGCCGATAATTTCCAGCTCCGGCATCTCCTTGGCGCGGAGAATGCCGCATTGGCGCAGGCGGGTGCTCTTGGGACGGCCGTTTTCCAGCGCCAGCTCCTCACTAATCGCGTAGCCTAATCCCATATGCAGTGAGCCTTCCAACTGTCCTTCAAACAGCATGGGATTAAAGATTTTGCCGGCGTCGTGCGCGGCCGTTATTTTTTCAATCCGCCCTTTCTCATCCAACGTCACCAGTTGCGTGGCATAACTGTAGGAATAATGAGTGTAAATCTTTTCCACCATCGCCCCCGGTTTCGTCGTCCAGTCAACCACCCACACCCCTTCGTACTGTTTGCCGACCAGCTCCGCCAGCGAATGGGTTTCCAGGTCCTTTTTCAGCTCCTTGCAGGCATCAATCAGGGCGTTTCCGACCAGCGATGTCGCTCGTGAGGCAGTTGTCATTCCCGCTGCCTGTTCCGCGGCCGTGTCAATGCGAACTTCAATCAGGCTTGGATCGATTCCCGTTTCGTTGCAGACTACTTGGAGCGCCACCGTGTTGACCCCCTGGCCCATCTCGGTCCACCCGTGATCAATAATCACTTTGTCAGGCGCCGCAATGGTGATCCGGGCGGACGAGGCATCGGGCATTCCATTGCCGATACCCGTGTTCTTGATGCCACAGGCGAGTCCGGCGTATTTCGCTTTATAAAACGCATCTTTGACGGCTAGCAATGTGGCTTTAGCCCCGGCTCCTCCCTCAATGACCTGGCCGGTGGCAGTCATATCGCCATCGTCAAGGGCGTTGTCATAGCGGAACTGCCAGCGATCAAAGCCGCCCTTTTCACACAACTCGTCAATGAGGCTTTCCAGGCCGAAGGTGGCCTGGTTGACGCCAAAGCCGCGCATCGCGCCGCAGGGAATGTTGTTGGTGTACACGGCCGTGGCTTCCACATCCGTCACCGGGAACCGGTAAGCGCCGGTGGCGTGGCCCGCCGACCGCTCCAGCACCTTCATCCCCACCGAGGCATACGCCCCCGTGTCGCCGACAAAACGCACCTTGCAGAAGGTGAGTTTGCCATTCTCGTCACAGCCGATCGTGTAATCCATCCAGATGGGGTGGCGCTTAGGGTGGAACATAATGGATTCATCACGGGTCAGGCGCACCTTGACCGGCTCTTGCAGCAGATACGCTGCGAGTGCCGCGTGCCCCTGCACCGACAGGTCTTCCTTGCCGCCGAACCCGCCCCCATTGGGAACCATGATGATGCGTACCTTTTCCACTGGTAGACCAAGCAGTTTGGCAATCTGGTTGCGGTCGTCGAATATGCCCTGTCCCTGTGAGAGCAGTTCCAGCCCGTCGGCGACCGGGTAAGCGATCGCGCATTCCGGCTCCATGTAGCCGTGCTCAATCATTTGTGTTTCAAAGGTTCCGTGGGCAATGTGGGCTGATCGCGCCATGGCTTCTTCCACATCGCCACGACTGGTGACGGTCTTGGACAAGATGTTGTGGCTGACGCCATCGGCGGCGCCAGCGCCGTTGCTGTGTACAGAAACGCTGTCCGGGCGCAAGGCTTCGTGCATGTTTGTGACAGGCTGCAACACCTCGTATTCGACGTGTATCAACCCAACTGCTTCACGAGCAATGGCTTCAGATTCAGCCACCACCAACGCCAGCACGTCGCCCACATAATGCGTCGTCTCGCCTACGGCGATCATCTGCGGCCAATCTTGCTTAATCAACCCTACATACCGGTTGCCGGGGAAATCTACGGCCGTCAATACGCGGATCACGCCTTTTAGCTGCTCGGCTTCACGAGCGTCAATGCCGAGGACTTTGGCGCGAGGATGGTCACTAAACTTCAACGCCCCATAGCGCAGGCCTTCCATGCGAATATCGTCCACGTACCGGTGCTGGCCTAACACCAACGCCTGTGCCTGATACTTTGGATGGCGCGTCCCGATTTGCCCGTCACTTTGGGGAAGCTCCACTTCCTCTTCATTGCGAATGGCCTCGGCCGCGCACAGCACGGCATCCACGATCTTCTTGTAACCGGTACAGCGGCAAAGATTTGGCGTAAGCGTCTTCTCAATGTCAGCGCGGGTGGGATCGGGGTTTTTGTTGATCAGGGCATTGGACTGCATGACGATGCCGGGGATGCAATATCCGCACTGCACACCACCTTTCGCCACGAAGGCGTTTGCAAACACCTTTTGCCGGTATTGGCCCAGCCCCTCTGTGGTCGTCACGGCTCCCCCGGACACCTTTTTCATCGGCGTCACACATGACAAAACAGCTTTCCCGTTGAGATCAACAACACAAGCGCCGCAGGCCGCTTGCGGCGCACAACCATCTTTGGCTGAGATAATGTTTTCGATCTCCCGCAAATAAGTCAACAGCGGTAAATCGGGGTCACCATCAAACGCTTTGGTTTGACCATTGAGAAGGAACTCCATCATCACACATCACACCCCTTTCTCACCATCAACGCATGGTGAGGGCCATAACCGCCTTCTGCACATGGAGGCGATTCTCTGCTTCATCAAATACCACGCTATTCGGGCCGTCAATCACTCCGTCTGTCACCTCGATGTTGCGGTCGGCCGGCAGACAATGCATGTAGATGGCGTCTTCTTTCGCCAGCCCCATCCGCCGCTCGTCCGTGATCCAATCCGTATATTTCTTGCTGATTTTAGCCGACTCTTCCAGGTCTTCCGTGGTTAACATGCACCCCCATGCTTTCGCGTACACCACATCGGCGTCTTTGAACCCGGCGTCGAACTCATCCAATACCTCAAATGAGCCGCGGGATTTGCGCGCGTTTTCCCTGGCCTGTTCCACATACTCCGGCATCAGCTTGAACTCCGGCGGCCGTGTCAGGCGCACATTCATGCCAAAGCGCGTCATCAGCAGAATGAGGCTGATAGGCACGCTCATCGGTTTCTGGTAGCTGGCGGCGTAAGCGTAGCTGACATTGATGGTCAGGCCGCGCGGGTCTCCCTTCTTCTCGATGATGGTCAATAGATCTGCCAGAATCTGGAAGGGATGGAAGTGGTCGCACTGCATGTTGAGGATGGGTACCCGGCTGGCCTCGGCCACGGCCCGGATGTACTTGTTGCCGACGCCCCAGTCGCACTGGCGGATGGCGATGCCGTCATTGTACCGCCCCAAAATCTCGCCGATTTCCTTGGCTGTGTCGCCGTGGCTGATTTGGGTGGTACTGCTATCAATGAACTGGGCGTGCCCCCCCAACTGGGCCATGCCCGCTTCAAAGCTGTTGCGGGTGCGGGTGCTGCTGAAGAAGAAGAGCATGGAGAGGACTTTGTCGAGCAGGTAGGCGTGGGGAATACCCATGGCGCGCTTCCGCTTCAAGTCCAGGGCGACGTCAATGATGGTGTCAATCTCGTCTTTGCTCCATTCCTGGGTCGTGATCATGTCACGGCCGCGTAAATCTGTTTGCATTCTTTAATCCTCCGTGATCACAGCGCTTTACTTTTCAGCATCGCCGGTAGTAAAGCATAAAATTTCGTTGCTTCTGCTACATCTTTTAAGGGAACGTGCTCGTTCACCGCGTGGGCGTAGATTTCATCGCCTGGACCAAAGCCGATGCTTGGAATGCCTGCCTTCCCCCGCCAGTAGTTGCCGTTCGTGGAGAAATCCCATTTTCCCTGGCCAAAGGGATCGTTTGTATCCCACAGCGCCCGTACCGTTTCCTTTCCGGCCGTGACAAAGGGATGATCTTCATCCAGCGCCCAGGCGGGAAAATACTTCTCATACTCAAAGACGGCTCCGGTATGGCTTGGTTCGTTGTAAACTAGCTCGGAAATCTTGAAATCTCCTTTGTGTTCCGCGGGAATAACTGCTTCAATTTCCGCTTTCACACTTTCCTTTGTGTCGCCAAACGTCGTGCGCCGGTCAATAAAGATACGGCACTCGTCGGGCACGGCGTTGTCACTGGGGCTGACGCTGGAAACGCGGGTCACGGTGATGCGCCCCTGGCCGAGGAACTCATGGGTGCGCAAGGTGGCGTCCATCTTGTCAATGGCGTCAATCACCGGCAGCATCTTGTAGATGGCATTGTCGCCCATGTAGTTGCTGGCGGCATGTGCGCTTTTCCCCTTACACACCACTTCCAGTTCCAGGCGGCCCTTGTGCCCGTGATACACCTTCATTTTGGTCGGCTCGCCGATGACGACGAAGTGGGGCTTGATGCCTTCCCATTCGACGAAGGCCTGGCAGGCGATGCCGTCGCACCACTCTTCGATGTTGCCCAAATAGTAGGCGGTGAAACCGTCCAGCAGCCCCAGGTCGCGGGCCATGGCCAGGCCGTAAACCATGCCGGGGGTGCTGCCTTTTTCGTCCAACGCGCCGCGCGCGTACAGGTTACCGTCTTCGACCTTGCCCTGGAAGGGGTCCCATTCCCATTGGGTGGGGTCGCCGATGCCTACGGTATCAATGTGGCTGTCGTAAAGCAAAATTTTGTCGCCGCTGCCAATACGGCCGACGATGGAGCCGTACTTGTCCACGTACACTTCGTCGAAGCCCAGTTTTTTCATTTCTTCGCCGATACGTCGTCCGACTTCGCCGATATCACTGTCCATGCTCGGTATGGCCACAATCTCGCGGAAGAAGCGCAGAATATCGTCCTGCGCGGCGCTGACGCGCTGGTTGAGTTGTTTGACTAATTCTAGCATTGGTTGCTCCTGATAGACGGATTGGGGCTTGGTTTCCTGTTTCGTTAGCGGCCGTTATTTGCCGCCGCATCGCTGCATCCCAGGTCCCATGTTACAAGTTAGATTGTACCACTTTCCCCCAAGGAGTGGGGGAGGGCAGTATTTCCGGTGAATGAAGGCTGTACGCAGCACAAGTCACTCGGTAATCGTCTGACCTTTCCATCTTATATCAAAGATCGATCGCTTTGGCAAGCATTACCAGTCCTGTTTTAGTCAGGAGAAAATGGGTTGCGCATTTCATAAGTTATGATATACATTTGTCAGACGAATGTCGTCTGGGAATCGAACCTTTAGTCTTATGTTGTTAGAGCGTCCAAAACCCATCGCCGAGCAGGTGAATGAAATACTCCGCCAGCGTATTCGCTCTCGCCAATACCGGCCGGGCCATCGCCTGCCATCGGAAAGTGAGTTGTCCAGCGAGTTAGGGGTCAGCCGGGCCACCTTGCGGACTGCTTTGGCAAGGCTGGCGGCGGAAGGATTGATCATTCGCCGGCAGGGGGACGGGACCTACGTCAATGAGCGGCTGGAAGAGGTCAATACCAGTCTCGGCGGCATGCTCGACTTTTGGCGATTGATCGAATCCGGCGGTTACCAGCCCGCCATCCATACCATTTCAATTACACAGCGGGCCGCCATTGGGCAGGAAGCGGAAGCGTTGGCGATCACGGCTGATGCCCCGGTTCTCTCGCTCATCCGGCTGTTCCTGGCTGATGATCGGCCATTTATCCTGGCGATGAATGTGATCCCTCTCCATTTTTTCGCGGGCGATACTGACTTGTTCGACGGCCGTCTTCCCCTCCATAAATTCCTGCGCCGCTACGCCAGCAAAGAAATCAACTATGCCATTTACGACATCCGCCCCATTCTGGCGAACGAAAAAGCGGTTGAGTTTCTGAAATGCGGCCCGGAGTCCCCGCTGCTATTATTAACGACCACATTTTATGATAACAGCAACGCCCCCCTCGTGTTCGGCAAAAGCTACTATGACGCGGCCGTGATGGGGCTGCGCTTCGTTCAAACATGGAGTTAGGTCACCTGATGAAACGCGTTCACCTGGATCGTTTAGTTGATGCTCTGCTCCCCGTCTTTGCGACCTTAGCCGCGTTAGCCGTGGGCGCTGTCATGCTTCTTTTTATGGGAGCCAGTCCGCTGGAGGGGTATTCAGCTCTACTCGAAGGCGCATTCGGCAATACCAACGCCCTGGCAGACACCATTGTGAAAGCCACGCCCTTGCTTCTGGTCGGCCTGGGCATTTGCATCGCATTTCGCGGCGGCGTCATTAACATTGGTGGGGAGGGGCAAATGATCCTGGGGGCGCTCTTCGCCACCATGGTCGGGCTGGCGCTCCCGGATGCACCCGGCTTACTCGTCGTGCCTCTGGCAATGATCGTCGGGTTCCTGGGCGGCGCGCTGTGGGGCGGCATCCCTGGCTATCTCAAAGCGCGTTTCAACGTCAACGAAATCCTCAGTACGATCATGATGAACGTAATTGCGGTGCAGCTTATGAACCTTTTGCTGCGCGGGCCGATGATTGACACAGACCAACCTAGCGCTGCCCGCATTCCCCAAACCACGCGCCTATCCCGGGCATTTGATCTCCCCCGCATGGTGCCAACCCGGCTTCATTTGGGTGCAGCCATCGCCGTTGTATTGGCGTTCGTCGTTTACTTCTTCCTCTGGCGCACAACTATCGGGTATCGCATCCGCGCGGTAGGGCTGAATCAGTTCGCTTCTCGCTATGCCGGCATCAACGTCAACCGGTACATGGTGCTTTCCTTGCTCCTCAGCGGGGCAATGGCCGGCCTGGCGGGAGCGGTTCAAGTGTATGGCGTCAATCACCGGATGGTCACCGATGGGACGGCCGCCGGCTTCACGGGCGCGGCCGGCTTCAACGGCATTGTCGCCGCGCTGTTCGGCCAGTTGCACCCCATCGGCACCATTCCGGCCTCATTCTTATTCGGCGCACTGCTAGTCGGAGCCAACAAGCTGCAGCGGGTGACGCAAGTCCCGGCCGCGCTGATCACGGCTCTCAACGGGCTGGTCGTCGTGTTTGTCGTGAGCAGCGACATCTGGCGGCGGCGGCGAACGCAAAAGCGGGCCACGGTTGAAGGAGCGGCGCCGACGGAGTCAGCGGAGTCAGCCCCTGTGGAGGCAGCCGCCGGGGGAGCAGGTTAACCATGATTTCTGAACTATTTACAGCACAGGTGCTCATCGGGGTCCTGACGTCAGGGATTCGCCTGGCGACTCCCTATCTCTATGCGGCCATTGGCGAAACTTTCGGACAGCGCAGCGGCGTCCTCAACCTGGGTGTTGACGGGATGATGCTGATGGGCGCCTTTTCTGGATTTTACGTCGTCCTCAACACAGGCAATCTGGGATTGGGACTGCTTGCTGCCATTATCGTCGGCGGCGCCATGGGGCTGGCGATGGCTTTTATCAGCGTGACGCTTCAGGCGGAACAAGGCATCAGCGGGATCGGCGTCTACCTGTTCGGGCTGGGGATGAGCGATTTGCTTTTCCAGAAGATGATCGGCACCGCGAAAACGGTGAGCGGCTTCCCCGAACTACCCGTCCCCGTCTTGAGCCAGATTCCGGTGATCGGCGAGATATTCTTCAGCCATAATCTCCTGGTTTACGGGGCGTATGTGCTCGTACCGCTGGCCTGGTTCGTTCTCAATAAGACCACACTGGGTTTGAAGATTCGGGCCGTTGGCGAGAATCCGGAATCGGCCGATTCGCTTGGCGTGAATGTAGCCGCTGTACGTTATTTCACGGTTACGCTCGGCGGCATCCTGTCTGGCGTGGCCGGCGCGTCACTTTCTATCGCGCTCCTCAATGTATTCCAACAAAATCTGACCAATGGCCTCGGCTTTATTGCCGTGGCCCTGGTTTACTTTGGCGGGTGGCGGCCGTTGTATGTGCTGGCCGGCTCCCTCATTTTTAGCCTGGTCAACGCCCTGCAAGTATGGGTGCAGGTGCTGGGTATCCCTGTTCCATCCGATATTGCTGTGATGATGCCTTATGTTCTGACGATCGTCGTGCTTGCTTTAACGGCACAGCGCGTTCGCCCACCTGCGGCGCTGAGCAAACCGTATGACCGGGGCGGTTAACGACAACTTACTATTGGCAATTACTGATTGGCGATCACTGATTATTGTTCGCGATCCATTTTCTGTAAAACCACAGGAGGTAGAAGAAATGAAACGGAAAAGTTGGATTTTGATTACCTTACTCTTAGCATTATTGTTGGTTGCTTGCGGCGGCGGTACCGGCGAGCCTGCCGCCAGCGACAGC
>JBHHTQ010000043.1:0-35465 GCA_046753445.1 Anaerolineae bacterium
TAGCCAAGCTAATTATTAGGCCAGCTAATTATAGAGTCGTTTTCTCCCCAGTCAACAAACTAAAGCTAGCTCTAAACCAATCTCATCCCGTGCTCATCTTCAAATTGCGCTACAAAAAGCCTTTCGAGAGGGTAACTTCGTCAAGACAGGTACCATTTCAACCCTTGACATCCAGACTTTCACCATATACCATGTGGCCACAATCAAATAGGCGGCAGGCAACATGGATATTGCTGCTGCCAGGGCCTAGTAAGCGCATGGGCCTATTATTGGAATGCCGCGACCCATAAAAACGACCGTCGCATACCGGTAACAGGTTGACGAGGTGGAGGTTCCCGGCCGCGAGGCGGGGTTAAGGCTTCGGCCGAAAATCGAGAGATCAGCGGATGCCTCCCAGGATAGCCACATCCTGAACCAGTGCCCCTTCTGGAAAGCGTTGCGCCAAAACCGCCGGGTAACCGGCCGACAAACGCAACGCAGTGGCCGCCGCGGCGCAATTTTCCCGTGGATGAATGACATTCTTTAATAAGGGGCGTCCCCAGTTCAAGACAATCAGGGTACGCCACACTGTGCACTGTATGACCTTGCGTCATGCGGCCGCGCGGCATCGTATATCAACATGGAGGCAAGAAATGTGTGGTATCGTCGGGTATGTTGGGGAGCGTCAGGCCCCCTCTGTGATCTTGCAAGGCCTCAAACGGCTGGAATATCGTGGGTATGATTCGGCCGGCATTGCCGTTCTGGAACAAAACGGGGAGGTTTCCATCCGGCGGGACGTGGGAAAGCTGGTGAATCTGGAAACGATGATGCGCGCCTCTCCCCTGTCCGGCTGTATCGGCATCGGGCACACGCGCTGGGCCACGCACGGCGAACCCAGCCAGCGGAACGCCCACCCTCACACCAGCATGAACGGCCGTATCGTCATCGTGCACAATGGCATCGTGGAAAACTTCATGGCCCTGCGCGAGGAATTGGAGGCGGAAGGCGTCCGCTTTCAATCAGACACGGACACAGAAGTCATCGCTCAATTGTTGGAACGGCATTGGGAAGCGCGTACGGGAGAGCCTGAGGCGGCCTGGGACACGGCCGTGCGCCTGACGCTGCGACAACTCAAGGGATCCAGCGCCATCGTCGCCATGAATATGGATCTGCCCGATCGGTTGATCTGTGCCAGGCTGGGGAATGCAGGGGGTATTACGCTGGGCCTGGGAGATGGGGAAATGCTCGTCGCTTCTGACATCCCGGCCATCCTGGAATATACGCGGGATATGATTTTCCTGGAAAGCCGCCAGATGGCCCGGCTTACCCGGCATGCGTACCAGGTAACTGACCTGGACGGCAATGCGGTCACGCCAGAGGTGCACGCGATTGCCTGGGATCCAGTCAGCGCTGCCAAGGGGGAGTACAAACATTTCATGCAAAAGGAGATATTCGACCAGCCGCAGGCATTGATTGACACGCTGCGCGGCCGTGTTGATTTTGAGAACGGCCGTATCCACCTGCCGGAAATGAACCTGACACCTGAACTGGCCCAGCGCATACACAAGGTGTTCATCGTGGCTTGCGGCACCAGTTATTACGCCGGGCTTGTAGGCAAGTTCATGATCGAATCAATCGCCCGCCTGCCCACCGAAGTGGAGTATGCGTCGGAATTTCGCTACTATGACCCCATCATGGATGTGAATACGGCCGTGTTGGCCATCACGCAGTCCGGGGAAACGGCCGACACACTGGCTGCCATGGAACAGGCCCGGGCGAAAGAGGCCACCTTATGGTCCATCGTTAACGTGTTCGGCAGCCAGGCCATGCGCATCTCCGACGGCGTTCTTACCATGCACGCTGGCCCAGAGATCGGCGTTGCCAGCACCAAAGCGTTCACCACCTCCCTGGTCGATCAATACCTGCTCGCCTGTGCCCTGGGGTATTTGCGGGGCGTCCTCTCTGAGCGGCGGCTGCGCCAACTGCTTGACGATGTGGCTCGCATCCCCAACCTGGCCGGGCGCGCGCTGGAACAGGATCAGGTTTATCAGGAATTGGCCAATCAGTTCTTCAAGGCGCAGGATTTTCTCTTCCTGGGTCGAGGGATCAATTACCCCATCGCGCTGGAAGGGGCTTTGAAGCTGAAGGAAATCAGCTATATCCACGCGGAAGGATACCCGGCGGGCGAGATGAAACACGGCCCCATCGCCCTGATTGATGAAACAATGCCTGTGATCGCCCTCGCCACCAGGAATGCTTTGTACGAAAAGATGGTCAGCCAGATTCAGCAGGCCAAATCACGCGGGGGGACGGTCATCGCCCTGGCCAGCGAAGGAGACGCAGAGATCGCAAACGAGGCAGACCATGTCATCTTTGTGCCGGAAGCGCCGCCGCTCCTGGCCCCTATCGTCAATGTCATCCCCTTGCAGCTTCTGAGTTACCACATTGCCGTGCGCAGAGGCTGTGACGTAGACCAGCCGAGAAACCTGGCCAAGTCGGTAACGGTGGAGTGAACCGGAGGATATTATCGGAAATTACAACATCATAGGCTGGCTTCGCCGGCCGCAGCATCGCCTGCTAAAAGCAAGCGTCCTTGGCCTGATGGTTGCGGCAGTTTCATATCTGGCTTACCAGACCATCTCCACAATACGTCAGTTGAATGACCCGCGGGGCCAATCCTTCGTCCAATGGGCCGCCGGTGATTCAGCAGCCCGCGCAGAACTGGTTACAAGCCAACGGGAAGCCTGCCCCGGCGCGCCGTTTGTGCTCCCTGCTGACGGCTTCATCGGGTTGTTGTACGCCGATCCGCGCGGGCCGTACTCTCGCCTACGGCCGCACCAGGGCATTGACATTTTCAGCAACAGCGATCCGGGAGTGACGGCCGTTTACGCCGCCTATGACGGGTATATCACCAGGGAAAGCGGGTGGCGCAGTTCCCTGATTCAGCGCGTCCCCGACGATCCCCTGCAACCGGGTCGGCAGATATGGCTGTACTACACACACATGGCGGACCGGGACGGCCGTGACTTCATCGAAGCGGCATTCCCGCCCGGAACCCATGAACGGTTTGTGGAACAGGGAACCCTGCTGGGATACACCGGTAACTACAACGGCGACTCTATCAGGGGTATCTGGGTCCACCTGCACTTCTCCATTGTGCAAGACGATGGGAACGGCCGCTACCTCAACGAACTGGACTTCGACAACACGCTGGACCCCTCCCCGTATCTGGGCATGTCCCTCAACTATGCCTGCACCGGCGAGCCGTCCGGCTGTGCGGCCGTGCCTGGCTGTTGACTGACCGGACATTGGAGGGTGTGATAATTGGTAACTTAGTATCTTGGTAATTGGTAATTGACACGGTGTGTTAAAATAGCTCGCCGCATACAACAACGAGGGCTGGGCTGTGGAAGAGAAGCGAGAAAGGCGGGCTAGAAGAATCCGCCGGGGAATTAACATCTTAACACCGCTGCTGTTTCTGCTCCTCTTGCTGGCCATGATTGACTATGGCCCGATCTTGTTTGGCGGCAAAGCGCCGGCGGCGACCGCAGCGACTCCCACCCCCTTGCCGGCCGTCACGAAGACCACACTCCCCCCCAACGCCCCGACGCCATTCCCCACGCCCCCTTCCACTCCCACGGCAACGCCTTACCGGCCGCCCCAGTTCCCCCCGGAAGCTGTCATTCAGCTGCTGGGGCCGCCCCCCGGCAGCCTGCTCCCGGCGAGCCGGCCGGTCACCTTTTACTGGCGCTGGCCCCTTCCTCTGGAAGAAGACCAGGAATTGGCGCTCTATCTGCTTCAGGACGGCGAAGAACAGCGCCTGGGCGCTTTGTCTGAACCCAACCTGGGCGCGCTGTACCAGCTCCAGGCGTCGCCGTCATCGCCGGGGGATGCGGCCGTCAACCTCCAGTGGCAGGTACGGCTGGAAACAACCCTGGCTCCCGACCCGCTGGCCGTCAGCGAACGCCGCCCGCTGCTTCTGGCTGCCCGTTGATCCCCTCAGTGACAGCCGGTCGCGTTACAGGCCGAGGATGTGGCGGGCGATGACCAGCCGCTGGATCTCGCTGGTTCCCTCGCCGATGGTCATCAACCGTGTGTCGCGGTACATGCGCTCCACCTCGAACTCGCGACTGTAGCCGTATCCGCCGTGAATCTGGATGGCGTTGCGGCAAACGCGCTCGCTCACCTCGGTGGCAAACAACTTGGCCATGGCCGCTTCCTTCGTGAACGGCCGTCCCTCCCCTTTGAGCCACGCGGCCCAATACACCATCAACCGGGCGGCTTGAATCTCCGTGGCCGCATCCGCTAGCATCCACTGCACCGCCTGGTGATGGGCGATTTTCTTGCCGAAGGTTTCCCGCTCCAGGGCATACTTCCTCGCTGATTCGTAGGCCGCCTGGGCGATGCCCAAAGCCAGCGCGCCGATGCCGATGCGGCCGTTGTCCAGCGTCGCCAGCGTCTGGTGCAGGCCGCGCCCTTCTTCGCCGAGCAAATTCTCCAACGGAACCCGCACGCCGTCAAAGGTAACTGCATGCGTCGGCGACCCTTTGAGGCCCATCTTCTTCTCCGGCGGGCCGATGGTGATGCCCGGCGTGTCAGTGGGCACCAGAATGTGGCTGAGACTGCGGCTGCCGCCCGCGGGATCGGTGCGGCACAACAGGACCATCAAATCAGAAATGGAAGCGTTGGTCATCCACATCTTGCTGCCGTCGATGATCCAGGAATCTCCTTCCTTGACGGCGGCCGTGCGCACGCCCCCCTGCAAGTCTGACCCGGCCCCCGGCTCCGTCAGCGCTAGACAAGCCAGCTTCCCCTGGCCCGACGCCAGCGGGGGCAGCCATTTCCGCTTCTGCGCCTCCGTGCCGTAGCGGGTGATCGGCCCCAGCGCCAGGCTATTATGCGCAGCCACCGCCAACGCCGTCGAGCCGCAAGCCCAACCCAGTTCCTCCACGGCAATGGCCGCGCTGATGGCGTCCAGTTCGGCCCCGCCATATACCTCCGGCACTTCCAGGCCCAGTAAGCCCAAAGGCCCCATCTTCTTCACGGCCGTCCAGTTAAACTCGGCCGCCTCATCCGTATACCGCGCCAGCGGCCGCACCTCTTTGGCCATAAACTCATGAACCAGGTGGCGAAACTCGCGCTGCTCTTCACTCAATTGAAAATCCATCTCGACTCCTAGTAAATAGTTAAAGCTAGAGAACCGAGCTGGCGGGAAAAGGTGGTTCCAGCTCTCGCTCTATTCTCATAGCGCCTCTTGTCGTAACCAGCCCTGTTCCGCCTTACCCTGTTGCGATAGCGCGCTGCGTATCCATTTTGGTTAACGGATTACGGATTACGGATTACGGAACAACGGGCCTTCTCCGCGCCAGCCGTACGCGGCCGCCAGGAGTTCAATCGGGTGCACCGTGGGCACGCCGGTGGCATGGGTGATCTGCCAACGGCACGTTTCACTGTCACACACGACCAGCGGCCCATCCACCGCAGCGACAAACTCAAACAACGGCCGCCCCACCTCCATCCCGATCTGGTACTTTTCTTGCTTGAACCCATACGTGCCGGCAATGCCGCAGCAGGCAGCCCGGCTCTCAACAATTTGCAACTCAGGGATGAGGCGCAGCAATTCAACGGAGGGGACGCCCAGGCGATGCGCCCGATATTGGCACGGAGCGTGATAAGCCAACGTCAACGGAAGCGGCCGTGACGGCTCCTTTAAGGTCCCCGCATCCAACAACTGAAGCAGAAACTCGTGAATATCGTACGTGCTGCGGGCCAGAAGCTGCGCTTCCTCCCCAAATTGAGAGAGCAGTTCAGGCGCTTCCTCTTTCAACGTCAATGTACAGCTTGTCGAACTGCCGACGATGGGGATCCCCTGCCGGGCGTAATCGGCGAGTTTACGCAGATTGCCGTCGTAGTATCGCTGGGCCGCCTTGAACTCTCCATTGGACAGCAAGGGCAGGCCGCAGCAGTTCTGGGGAGGGACGATCACCTCGAAGCCGTTGGCCTCTAAGACGTACACGGCCGCCTGGCCCACGCGCGGTTCATAATATTCCGTGGAGCAGCCGTGGAAGTACACCACTTTGCGGGACGAGGTAACCGGCCGGCGGCGCTTGTGAAACCAGCGCGAAAAACGGAAGCTGGAAAAGTGGGGTAAGGGAGCATGGCGAGCGATGCCCAGCGCCGTCTCCAGCAAGGCGCGAACCATTTTCAACCGCAGCGTCAGATTGGCCAGCGGCGCTACCGGTTGGCCCAGCTTACCCAGCAGCTCAGATCGGGCGATTAAATTGTTGCGCAGCCGGTTTCGCCAGGGCACGGCGTTGGCCGCTACCATATCCGCCCTGGCCCGCGCGTTGATCTCAGCGATCTTAACCCCGGTGGGGCAGACGATGTTACAGACGCGGCAGCCGCTGCAATAATCCACGGAATGATCGGGCAAAGGCTGCTGTGAGCCGCGAAAACGGCCGCTTTGCGGCGCTTCGTACTTGGGGCCGGGAAATAGGTCGGTGACGGCCGCCACCGGACAGGCGGTCACGCAAACATTGCACTTGATGCAGGCATCAATACTGCTTTCCACCGGGAGGTGTCGCACAGAGTAGTCGGTGGGCCTTGCCGGGTGCAAGATCATCGGATCGTCCAACATCATACCGTCGCTCTCCTTCCCGCGGCAAAGCCAGTGGTCACGGCTACGCCTTCCAGCGACCGCTCCCGCAAGCCGTCAAAATGAGCCAGGGCAGCTCCCACCGCCCTTAGATTGTCATAGACAGGCGCACCATCCCCCCGCAGCGGCCGCCAAGCTGCATCCACTTCCAGGCCGGCGCGAAAAATGGGGTGACCGGTAGAATCAAGAAAGGTGGGCTGCAACCAGCCTGCCCGGTTCGATGGGGCCGCCAGCGGCAGATTAAACACCACCTCACGCACGCGGCCCTGGTAATCTGTAATGATCCCCCCGCCCAGGACGCCACCTGTGGCCAGGATAAAGGTCTCGGCGCGGTGCAGGAGGGTGCGGGCCGCAGATTCCGTGTAAACGGCGTTGATGCGGCCGTTGGCGCTCTCTGCCCCAAGCACATCCATGCCCCCTTGTACACGGCCGCCTTGCTTCTCGATGGCCTGCACAAGAATGTGATGCAGGCGCATGCCCGGTACGCTGGGGGGAAGCGTGGGAATTTCAAACAGTTCGCGCTCCAGCGCGGCCGCGAGTTTCCGATGGAGGGCTGCGGCATCATGCAGGCCCAGCACCGCCGGGACCCCAATCCGCGTCGCCTCGCCTAGGCTCGGCCGCACGCGCCGGACAAACTCGTCGCGGAAAGACGGCGATTCAAACAGGCGCGCCAGCATGACGCTGTTCCATTGGCGGCGCTGTTTCATGCCGTCCATCTCAACCTCAACGGCGCGCGCCGGCTGCCCCTGCGCCGCCAGGTTGTCGGCCGCTAACCGGGCATTGAAATCCATCAGCCCGGCAAAACCGACAATCAGCATAGGGTCAGAACGGCGCAGGTCGCCCGCGCTCATCGTGGCTGGGGCCAGGCAGGTCGGACGGGGGACGCCCACCGCGGAAGGCAGCAGCCAGTTCTGCGCCGCAGAACCAACAAGCGGGTATCCGGCCTCCTCGCACAATGTCTGGAAAGCCTGCAAAGCCGCCGTCATCTCCGCCGTACCCGCCAGCACATAGGGATGCCGGGGCTGCTGCTGTGCCAGGGCGGCCGCGGCTGTCCCCGGCGAATCCACCGGCTCGCGGGCTTCGAGCGGAAAGTAACCGAGCACATCCACGCAACCCGCATGCCAATGGGTCGCGCCCCATCCTTTGGCAATGACACTCACACTGGCCCCGGCCGCGGCCGCCTGCCATCCGGCCGTCAAGCCCGCCAGTCCGGCGCCGATCACCAACACGTCCGTGCCCCGGCTCATGTTTCGCGCTCCGGCGGGGACGGCCGTCCAGGTGTGGTTTCAGGCTCGTCATAAGGGGTGGACGACAGCGGGGACGACGACGGGCCGGGCAAATGATCGGCGTTCAGGAGATGGAGGTAGATCAGCTCATTGAGCCGCTCCTGCCGCAGCTGCTGCCCCCACAGGATCGGCCGTAATCCCTTCCACCGCTCTTGCAGGAAATCACGCATGGCCACATTGCTCTCGTTCACATTCCGGCTGGACAGTTGGTGCAGCATACCGGTGACCCGATAGGTGCAAAAACCGCCCTGGCAAGGCCCCATTCCAAGGCGCACATCCCGGCGAATGTCATCAATGGTGTGTGCTCCGCCGCTGATGATGGCACGTTCAACATCGGCCCGTGTCGCCAGTTCACATTCGCAAACCAGGTCATCATACGTCTGGTCTTGCTCGATATGGCGTAACCGGGAACCGAGGTGATGGAATTGGCCGCTCTCCCCGCCTGGCAGCGGTTCCAGGTGTGTGCGGCATTCGCGGCTCGTGCCCAATCTGGCGCACACTTTGTCCACCGTCTCTTCAGCCATCAAGCGGTAGGTCGTCCACTTGCCACCGGTGATGGTCACCAGGCCGTCCACTCCGTCTCGCTCCGCATGATCGAGCAGCGCGTGAGCTCGCGTGACATCCCGGCTGTCGGCCACCTGCGTCTCCTGGTACAACGGCCGTACCCCAGCCCAGGCGCGCAATATCCGCATTTGGGTCAGGCCAGGGATTAGCTTTTCCCCTTCTTCCAAAATCAACTGCACTTCCCACGGCTCAATCGCATACCGGTCCGGGTCGGCCACGCGCTCGTCGGTTGTTCCCAGCACAGCCACGGTGTGAGCGGGCACGATGATGTCGCCGTCACCCGGCATCTTACACCGATTAATCACGGTGTTGACCACGCGCCGGCTGGTGGCCACCATGGTTCCCTTGCCGGGCAAGATGCGTACGGTCACACCAGCTGTCTGCGCGATTTTACCTGCCCACGCTCCGGCGGCGATGACCACCATATCGGCATGGATAGTCACCTGTTCATCTTTCACCAGGTCGTGGCACGTCGCGCCAACGACGCGGGAGCCATCTCGAAGCAGCGTGACCACTTCATGATAAACCAGCGCCTGCGCCCCATACTGCCGCGCCGATTCGGCATTCAATTCTGAGGCTAAAAAGGAATCGGCCGGGGCATCCGGCACGCGAAAACAGCGCACCATCTCCGGGTTCAGCAGCGGCTCCTCGTGCAGCATCCGGCCGATTTCAAGCTCTTCAACCGGAATGCCAACTTGACGGCAGCCGGCGAGGAAACGGGGCGCATACGCCGGATCGTCCTCCGGGGTCAGCACAAAGTAGCCGCCGGTGTCTTCGATGCAATGGGGCATGATGCGGCGCAGAATGCGGTTTTCAGCGATGCACTCGGCCGCAGCTCGGGGGTCTTTGACCACGTAACGGCCGCCGCTGTGCAGCAAGCCATGGAACCGCCCCGTTGTACCATGAGACAGGTCGCGCTTTTCAACCAGGACGGCGCGAAAACCGCGCATAGCCAGATCACGAAGGACACCTGCTCCGGTGGCCCCGCCGCCAATGACCAGGACTTCTGTTTGCAGTGATTTTGTCATTACAGGCTTGGGCCTGATTCTTACTCTGACTTGAGCAGGTTACTGTATAACAAGGCAGCAATCGCCCCGCCGAGGATGGGGCCGACGAAGTACAGCCAGATGTCAGCGAAGTTGCCGCTGGCGACGGCCGGGCCAAGTGTGCGCGCCGGGTTCAAGGATGCGCCGGTCAAGGGGCCGCCCATCAGGATGGCGAGGGTGAGCGTGAAGCCGATGGCCGCGGGGGCCGCGTTGCCTGCCTTGCCGCTGACGGCCGTGTTGAAGATGGTGTTGACCAGGAAGAAGGTCAAGATCGTTTCCAGCACCAGCCCTTGCAGCGGCGATGTCTCAGGAGATAATACCGTAGCACCCAGGCCGGAAGATGTGCCGCCCAACACAAAACTGAGGGCGAACCCGGCCACAATGCCGCCCAACAGTTGAACGACCACATAGGATATGGCTGTCGCCGCGTCAATCTGCTTGCCCAGCCACAGGGCGATGGTGACCGCCGGGTTGATGTGGGTGCCGGAAATGTGGCCGTAGGCCGCGGCAAAGGCGAAGATGACCAGGCCGTGCGCCAGGGCAACGCCAACCAGGCCCCCAACCCCCAGCGCGCCCGCCCCAGCCCCAATGAAGATGAGCGCAAATGTACCAATGAACTCTGTTACCAATGCTTTTGTATTCATGCTGTTCCTCCTCTTTCAATAACACTTCAGTCGCTTGATTCCCGTAAATAGCCGGCTGACGCCAGCACCAGGAGCAAAAGTTGGCCCATCCCCTGCGGTAAATACCGGGGATCGATATATTCGTCGGGACGGTGGGCGTTCCCCGATTCCGCCAGCCCGATACAAACGGCCGGAATCCCTTCGCTCAATGGGATATTGGCGTCGGTGCTTCCGGCAATGCGGATGATATGCTTGCAGCCGACGAACCGCAACGCCTCTTCCGCCCACTCTGCCAGCGGGGAACCGGCCTGAAGCCGTCCCGCCGGTCTGTCCCCAATTTTTTGTATGGTGATGTGTACTTCGCCGCGGCCGCCTGCTTTATTGCGTTTGTTCGCTTGCGCCACAATTTCCCGCACGCGGGTCACCAAGGCGTCCAGTTCGGCCGTCCCTTCCGACCGCAAATCTAGCAGCAGGCTGGCCTCATGGGCAATCGTGTTAATGGACGTCCCTCCCTGAATCACGCCGACATTGAAACTGGTTTTAGGCTGGGAAGGGACCGGCAGTTGGTCAATCGCCGCAATGATATGGCCCAGTTCATGCACGGCGCTGGGCTTACCAAAGCTGCCCCAGGAATGGCCGCCCGGAGCTTTCACCTCTATCCGAAACCGCTGTACGGCAATTGCCTGCACTGAAATCTGGCCGTACAGTCCCCCTTCCAACACAATGTAGGTCGCTTCGCGCCCGAAACGGTTCACGACGGCGCGCATCCCGCGCAGGTCACCCAGCCCTTCTTCGCCCACATTGGCGACGAACCACACATCAGCAGGGAGTTCCAGTTTCAACTCGGCCAGCACCTTCGCCAGATGCACCAGGCCGGCCAGACCTGTGGCGTTGTCGGCAATGCCGGGACCGTAGATGAAGCGGCCGTTATGGTGAACGGTCAGGTCCGTATCCGGCGGGAACACGGAATCCACATGGGCAGAGATAATCACAGGGGGTTGTATGGGCGAGCCAACGGCCGGAAGGCGTGCATAGACATTGTTCAGCGGATCGCATGCGACATCTCGCAGTCCGATTTGCAACAATCGCTGGTGAATAAACTCGGCGCGGGGGGCTTCGGCAAAAGTCGGCGCAGGAATTTGCTGAATGGCAACGGCCAGTTCTTCTACCTGCGGCGCGGTTTCTTCCAGGGATGCCAAGGCTTCAGCGATGGGCGCACTTCGTGCCAGTTTCCGAATATAGCTCATACCAGACGGCCGCGCTCTGTTGCTTATCCCAATACACGAATCAGCAGGATGCCGATGATGCTCACGATGAGACCGATGTGAAGCAGCAGGTTGCTGTCCACCAGCCAGCCGCTGCCGGGGCCGGGAAGAATTTGCAGCAACAAATTGAGGAAGATGAACCCCACGCCAATAAGGGGGAGTAAACCTGGACGCCGTCCAATGATGTTGCTGAATTTATCCAAGAGCTGGTTCATACACGCGCTCCAAACCGTCGCCGCCTGATAAAGTACACCCGGCGCTACGCTTTGTAATTGTCGAAGTAGGGCAGCAACCGCACAGGTAAGCGGCCGTAAATCACGATGCCGTCAGGAGAATGCTCCTCGCCGTCTACCTGCCCACGTTCATGGAAAAGGGACAGTAAATCGCCACGGCGATAAGGTAATATTACCTTCAATGGCTGCAAATAGCGAACCATCACCGCCTCGATGGATACCATCAATTCTTCCAACCCCTGCCCCGTTTTCGCGGAGATCAGAACGGCCGGTTCGCGCAGCGGCAGCCGTTGCAAACAGTCCGCCCCATCGTCTAACAAGTCTGCCTTGTTCACCGCCGTGACCATGGGCAGATGCTCCACTTCCAGCTCTGCCAGGGTGTCTTCCACCGCTTCGATTTGCGCGGCCGCATTGGGGTGTGTGGCGTCAACCACATGAAGCAGCAAATCCGCCTCTCGTATTTCTTCCAGCGTTGCCCGAAATGCCGCGACAATGTTGGCCGGCAGCTTCTGAATGAAGCCGACCGTGTCGGTGAGCAGCAGTTCACGCCCGCCGGGCATGGCGACCTTGCGGGTTGTCGGGTCCAGCGTCGCAAACAACATATCGGCCGACAGCACATCCGCGCCGGTCAACTTATTCAACAAGGTAGACTTTCCCGCGTTGGTATAACCCACGATGGCCACCACCTGCAACTCAGTTTGCTGCCGTTTGGCGCGGTGCTGCTTACGCCGGGCGCGCACCGCTTCTAACTGCTGCTTCACATGTGAGATGCGGCGGCCGATCTCTCGCCGATCTGTTTCTAACTGCGTTTCGCCCGGGCCGCGCAGGCCCACCCCACCACCGGCCCCGCCGGCGCGGCCGCCTGCCTGTCGCGCCAGATGCGTCCACATGCGCGTGAGGCGGGGCAGACGATATTCAAGCTGGGCCAGCTCTACCTGAAGCTTCCCCTCCCTGGTATGCGCGTGCAGGGCAAAAATGTCGAGAATCAGCGCCGTTCGATCCAGGACTTTGATATCGTCGCCAAACAACCGTTCCAACTCGCGCTGGTGCCGGGGAGACAGCTCATCATCGAATATGACAACATCTGCATCCAGTTCATTGACGAGGGCTTTCACCTCCTCAACCTTGCCAGTGCCGATGTAGGTTGCGCTGTGCGGCCGATCAAAACGCTGAATTGCACGGCCCACCACTTCAATCCCGGCTGTTTCCGCCAGCCGCACCAATTCTTCCAGACTGTCCTCCACCGGCAAAAGAGGACGGCCGTGTTTTAGTTCTGCGCCCACCAAAAAGGCGCGTTCTCGTGGGGCTGTGGTTTCGTACGTATTTCCAGGAATAACAACCTCCTCATCAATCGCGCAGGCCCATTACCTGCAACCCTCGCGGGTGTTCAACTGCGTATTCATACCGGATCGCCTGTTCCACGCCCGGGTCTAATGTCAAATGCCATTCCAGTAAATTCAGGTCCGTTTTCACATCCGGGACCGGCGTGGTTTGGCCCAACTTCACATTAATCTGTTCGTGGCGGGAAACAGGGATCTGGTCGTGAACCTCAACCTTTACCGCCGACGGTAGTAAATTTTTTAGCTCGATGCGGTAACCGAAACGCATCTGCCGGTGGTCGCGGAGCAACCGCTTGTCTGTATCCCGCCTCTCCAGTTCCCGCTCGATGGTGATGCGTTCTTCTGCGCCAAACAGCAACTCAAGCTCGCCTCCGGCTGGGGTGTACTCTACCTTTGTGCGGCCGATAAACTCATCCCCGGAAAACAGACTCGCCATCCCCTCCAGCAGCGGGCCGGCGCTGTCGTTGGTGACCGTGGCCCGCCGGAAAACGGCGTCTGTGTGCCTGGGCACGGCCAGGTAATCAAGTTTTGGCTTAAGGGCAAATCGGTGAATGAGGTTCTTATGCGGTGACCCATCGCTGGGGATGTCAGTCTGGCCAGGCACGAGAAAATTGACGGACGCGCCGCCATCTTGCACTTCGGCCGTCGCCGTTTCCGCTTCCATTTCCGGCCGCGGGGCTTCTGACAACAGTTCAGTACCCTGTTTGGCCATGGCCTTCGCCATTGGCGCTGGGGACGGCGGCCGCTCCATGACCGCGCGCGTCATTGGGCGGGGCGGCTGATACACATCCAGGTACCAGGGCTTCAACTCTGGCAGCCGCTGATTCAGAGCCGGCCGCGCCGTGGAAACGGTCAACGCGACCCCTTTCCAATCCTGGCCGCTGTTTTGCGTGACCTGAGCGAAGGTGCTGACCTCAACCACGTGCTCCGTTCCTCCATCTTCGTCCCGCTGTGCAAGGCGCAGGTCATAAAGCGGCCGCCAGCCCGCCTGCCCCACCACATAGCTGAGTTCGACCCCAAACTCCCCTTCAGACGCTGCTTCCACTTCAATACGCGCCTGGTAACGGCTGCGCGGCCGTGCAGCCTGAAATCCTTCCAGATCGCGCCGCAGTTTCTCCAGTTTGCGGGTCACTTCCCGTTTCTGCACATCCAGCTCGCGCATGGCCGCTCTCGTTTCCTGATCCTGCTCCCGCACATACGCTGCCAACTGGGCCTGGTCTTCGACCGTGGATCGGCCGCGTGATAACCCTCTGGCATACTCAACCGTCGCCTGGCGCAGCCCCTCCAGATACCGGGCATGGGCTTCCCAGCCGGCCCGGTCATCTGCTAGTACGCGAAGCTCGTCTTCAAGCGTCTCGATCTGCTGTTCCAGGTCACGCACTTTCAGCGCGGGCGACTCGCCATAGTGACGGCGGGTCACATCCACGCCCATCAACCGCACACGCGCCGATCCCCGGCCGGCCACACGCACCGAATCAACATCCAGGACCAGCGGCAGTTCATCAATAATCAGGCGATGCGCCCCCTCCGTCACAGTGCAACGGCCGTGGCAGGTCACGCGCGCTCTGTCCGGATAGACTGTCACCTTGCTGATGCTCGTATCTACAACAACGTCCATGTCACCTATTTCTCCCGATCGGCCGCATCCGGCTTGTTCAGCCAGATGGGTATTTCAATGTGGAATGTGCTACCGGGGCATTTCTCCTCATCGTAGCCGGGGCTTTCCGCCCAAATGCGGCCACCGTGCGCCTCGACAATGCCCTTGGCGATGGGCAGCCCTAATCCAGGCCCGCCCCCCTTGAAGTTCGTCTTGCTAGACGAGTGCAGCGTCACATCAGTGGAGATGGTAAACCGCTCGAAGATCCGTTCCAGTTCCTCCAACCGGATGCCGATGCCGCTGTCCTGTACCTGAATATCAGCAAACCCGGCCAGGTCACCACCCGCTTCATCTTCTCGCGTCAATACACCCCTCACCACCACACGGCCGCCATCCGGCGTGTATTTCAGCGCATTCATCAGCACCTTAGACAACGCATTCATCATTTTCTCGGGATCGGCGTAAGTAACCAGGGTATCCTCAAAAGGGGTTATGATCAGCTGCACCCTGCGGAGAAGGTAGTACTTGTACAAATTCTCCGCCAGCGCCGCTACCAGGCGTTCCAGTCTCACCCTTTGATAGTTCAGCTCAAAGGATTTCAAATCAATCTGAGACACCTCAATCATGTCATTGATCACTTCACGCATGCGGCGGAATCCATTTTCCAGGCCGTCCACATACAGCCGCAGGCGGGAATTCGGGTCTGTTTCAGTACGTAGCATATTGGCGTACCCTTCCAGGATGGTTAGAGGCGTTTTCAACTCATGAGCCGCGACCGCGATGAAATTCGATTTGCTCCGTTCAAATGACTCCATTTGCCTGCGCAGTTCCGCCATATGCTTGAGCATCTGAGCGCGGTCCATATCGCTCGCCAGCTGGGATGCCTCGGCCACGGCGTACATCAATAAATCGTCAAGCTGGCACCAGTACCGGAAAGCAATGTCGGCAGGAAAGGATTGGCGTAAGTTGGCGCTCAGTTCTTCCTTTAGGACGTGGAGGATCGTGAGCCAGTCGGTCGCGGCGTGAGCATCATGGCCGATGCCGGTCAGCGCCCAGCCCCTCACTGCCTCTAGCTGCCGATAACGGGAATGCTCTAAATTTCGAGCCAGGAGCGTCAGGAATTCGGTGACATCTTCAACACCTGGCAGCATATTGGGAGCGCGATACAAGGTCGCTACACAAAGCGCATTGGTGTGCTCTTCCAGCCAGGTCTTCAGATCATCTGCCAACTTTGGACTCCAACCACACTTCTAATGTGTGCCCCACACGCATCAAACTTGCCGCGCTTGCTTTGTCGGCCGTATCTTCTACAGTATGCCAGTAAGGATAATCAAAATCAATAATGTCCACGGCGGGAATGCCCCGCCGGGCAAACGGCAGGTGGTCGTCAATCATGGTGTAACGGATAGAAGGGACAAAAACGTCACCGTACCCCAATTCAGCGGCCGTATTCCACAAGAGCTGCCGCAGCGCCGGGTCCGAGTTCCCTTCATGGAAAAGCTGCTGATCCGCATCCCCGATCATGTCCACGACGACGACCGCTTCAGGGGTGGCAGCCAGATTTGCCGCCATATAAGCCGAACCAGCAATGTAGTCCCAGCCGGGGATGCCGCCACGGCCGTTGTCTTCCACATCAAAAAACGCCAGCCACACTTCACGGGGGATCGCATCCAGGTCCAACGTCCGCGCCAACTCCAACAGCACGGCCACCCCGCTGGCTCCGTCCACTGCCCCAGGCACGGGCAGCTCCGCCTCGACTGCGCCCGGCGTCTGGTCGGCGATACGGCGCGTGTCATAATGCGCCCCCAGGATGATGACATCGCCCTGGCCTTGATTGGCGCGGGCGATGATGTTGCTCGCGGGGAAGCCCTGGTAGTCGAATGGCTGTTCCTCCACCTCCCAGCCCAGGCCCGAAAGCTGGCTGATGATGTAGTCGCGCACGGCCGTGTGCCCGGGACTGCCGGGCCAGCGGGGGCCGAGGGCCATTTGCGCCTCCAGATAGGCAAAAGCGTGTTCGCCATCAAATGTGAGCTGGGGGACAGCCGTTGGCGGGAGAGCAACGGTGGGTGATGGCGCAGCCGGAACCGGGGTCGCCGGGGGAGGTATAGCTGCTTCCGCCGTCATCGGCGCATCGTCAGGCAGCGCAGCGCAGGCCGCCAGCAGCAGGAACAAGAAAAGGATGGCAAGGCGTTGGTGAAAGTTGGCAGCGGCTTGTCGCGTCAGTTCCATATCCCTTTACGCAGCGGCGGGGACTCCGGAGGTTTGCAGCGTGACGGCCGCCTCGGCCGCTTCCCGATCATAACGGACGCCGCGATCACGCGTAAAACGGCGCATATCGGTCAACGCCCGCTGGCTGTACCAGCGATACCGCTCCGCCTTGC
Organism: Anaerolineae bacterium; assembly: GCA_046753445.1. Taxonomy (GTDB): domain Bacteria; phylum Chloroflexota; class Anaerolineae; order Promineifilales; family Promineifilaceae; genus JAHEEY01. The sequence continues at coordinate 16,970 of JBHHTQ010000043.1, forward strand.
CCATCTTGGTCTGGGACGGCGGGAGCAGTCCGAAATTCGCCTTCATCGGCTGGAACGTCTTCGCCTCAGCGTGGGTAACATAGTGGCAGAGCGCGCCTAACATGGTCGTCGTCGGCCAGATGAGCGGCTGTTCCCCCAAGAGTAGGCGGGCGGCATTGATGCCCGCCACCAGGCCAGATGCTGCGTTGCCCATATACCCTTCTACACCCGTGATCTGACCGGCAAAGAAGAGATCAGCCCTGCTGCGATATTGCATGGTCGGGTGCAGCAGCCTGGGCCCGTTGATGTAGGTGTTGCGGTGCATCATGCCATAACGCATAAACTCAGCCTGTTCCAGTCCTGGTATTAACCGCAGCACCTTTCGCTGTGCGCCCCACTTCAGATTGGTCTGGAAGCCGACGATGTTGTACAGCGAGCCTGCCAGATTATCTTGCCGCAGCTGCACCACCGCATACGGCCGTTTCCCGGTGCGCGGATCCGTCAACCCCACCGGCCGCATGGGGCCAAAGGCGAGCGCTTTGCGGCCGCGCCGGGCGATGGCCTCAATCGGCATACACCCCTCGAAGAACTTCGGGTCTTCCCGTTCAAACTCGCGCAGGGTGATTGTCTCCGCCTCGATCAGGGCGTCGTAAAAGGCATTGTACTCATCCTCGGTCATGGGGCAGTTGATGTAGTCCCCTTCTGTCTGCTCTCCCAGGTCATGGCGGGACTGGCGGAAGGCGACGGCCATGTTGATGGAATCGTAGTTGACGATTGGCGACAGCGCATCATAAAAATAAAGGTGCTGCTGCCCTGTAAGCCGCTTAATGTCCGCCGTCAGCGTGTCAGCAGTCAACGGGCCGGTGGCGATGATGCAAGGTTCGTCCGGCACCGTCTCGACTTCTTCCCGGATCACGGTGATGTTGGGGTGAGCCGCGATGCGTTCTGTGACCCGCCCGGCGAAAATTACCCGGTCAACCGCCAGCGATGATCCGGCGGGCACGGCCGCTTCTTGAGCACATGCCAGGATGAGCGAACCGAGGCCGCGCAACTCTGCCTTGAGCAGTCCCGGGGCCTTGTGCGGCAACACCGACCCTAATGAATTGCTGCACACCAGCTCTGCCAGCCGATCCGAGACGTGAGCGGGTGTTTGCCGGCGCGGCCGCATTTCGTACAGAATGACCTGCACGCCCAATTCAGCCGCCTGCCACGCAGCTTCTGTGCCGGCCAAGCCCCCGCCAATGACGATTACCCTTTTACTCATCAGTCGTTTTTATTCCAGGTGTTCCCATACGTTGAACCACGGAGGGACAAAGAGCACGGAGTTTTTGCTCTTTCCTTCGTGCTCTCTGTGTCTCCGTGGTTAATCACTGGTCTCATTCTACCACACCGGTCACACGTTGAAGCGAAAGAGAATGACATCCCCATCTTGCACCACATACTCTTTCCCCTCAACCCGCAAGGCGCCGGCGGCGCGCACGGCCGCGCTGCTACCATAATGCACAAACAGGTCGTAAGGTATCACTTCGGCGCAAATAAATCCCCGCTCGAAGTCCGTATGGATGACGCCGGCGGCCTTAGGCGCAGTCCAGCCCTGCTGAATCGTCCAAGCCCGTGTTTCGTCTTCGCCCGTGGTGAAGAAGCTGACCAGCCCTAATGTATGGTAACTTTTGTGAATGATCTGCTCCAAGCCGCTCTCAGCAACACCCGCCAAGCGCAAGTACTCTTCCCGCTCTTCATCCGAAAAGCCGGCCAGCTCCTCTTCCATGCGAGCGCACAACTTCACCACATCAGCCCCCTGTTCGGCGGCTACCCGGCGCACCACAGCGACGTACTCATTATCGGCAGTCAGCCCTTCCTCGTCTACATTGGCTGCGTAAATCACCGGCTTGGCACTCAGAAAGCGCAGGTCTCGGTTCAACGCGTGGAAGACATCATCCTCCCGCCCAGGGAACGTAGCAATTGTCTCTCCCGACTCCAGGTGTGCCTGCAAAGCGCACGCCATATCCAGCAACGGCCGAAGCGTTTTATCCCCTTTGGCCTGCCGCGTGAGCCGTTCAATCCTGCGTTCCAACTGTTGCAGGTCGGCCAGCATCAGTTCAAGATTAATCACCTCGATATCCGACTGGGGATCTGGCTTCTCACTGACGTGAACCACATTAGCGTCATCAAAGCAGCGAACCACATGCAGAATTGCGTCTGCATCACGGATGTTGCCCAGAAACCGGTTGCCCAAGCCGTCACCACGGCTGGCGCCCTCCACCAGGCCGGCAATATCCACAAACTCAATCGTCGTATGAATCTTACGTGCCGAAGCAGAAAGTTGGGCCAGCTTTTCGACGCGCGCATCGGGAACAGGCACAATCGCCTTATTCGATTCAATGGTGCAGAAAGGGTAGTTGGCCGCTTGGGCGTTTTGGGTTCTGGTCAGTGCGTTAAACGTAGTGCTCTTGCCCACATTGGGCAGGCCCACAATGCCCATACTCAGGGTCATATAGTCGTCGTCTCCTCGTTTTCGTAGTGGTATTCGCCGCGCAAAACAGCGCCGTCAGGAATTGTCGCCTGCTCGTCGGATTGGTTGATCAGCCGCACCTCTCCCTCACACACAACGTGACGGCCGAACTTGAAGTCACCCTGAACAATCAGCCGTTCACAGTGTAACAGGGATGGCGCGCCATGTGGGAACCGCGGCTCGAAATCATTGACAAATTTATAGTACTTGGCGTCCAGATCGATGGCGACGGCCGGGAACGGCCGTTTCGGGTTGGCCACCACACAGTAATCATCTGTAAGCACAAAGGCATCAGAGCGAACCAGCAACAGTTGATTGGTTGTTTTCACCGGCGCAAAGCGGTCGCGGGGCACACGAATCGCATGCGCACCAGGAAAGACGGCAATGGCCGATCCCATCGCTGTTTCCAACTGGTACACCGGCGTCGAGGTCGGGTCGCGCGGATCCGCCGTCTTCGGATTGCGGATCAGCGGCAGGCCCAACTGATTGCCTCGCTCCGTCATCACCTGCTTAAATACTGGCAGGTTTAACCACAAGTTGTTGGTGTTAAAGTAGCGGTGACGGAAGACATCCTGAAATGCGGCCGTATCCCCGGCCGCACATTGGGCCGTCTCCCGCAGCAGCAGACCCCCATCCAGGCGGCATGCTAAATGTCCCCCTTTCTTGTCCATTTCCGTGCGTTCCGTCACTTCCATCATGAAGGGGAAGCCGTTTTCGGCAAAGTAACCGAGGATAGTGTGGTCTAACACAGCTCCCAGGTTGTCCGAGTTGGAAATGAACGCATATTGGTAACCGGCGGCCAGCAACGCATCCAGAGCGCCGCTTGTGACCAACGCCGTGTACAGGTCGCCGTGGCCGGGCGGACACCATTCCAGCTTCGGATCGGGTGGCCACTCCACCGGCTGCAGATCATCCTGCCGCACTTTCGGCTCCTTATGCTGCAAGAAACGCAAAGGCAGCCGCCCTTTCAACTCCGGGTACCGCGTCAATTCGGCCAGCGTATCCGCATCCGTGGCGAAACTATTCATCAGTAACAACGGCACGCCGGCGTTCAATGCCTGTTTAACGGTGATGTCCAAAAAGGTCAGGCCGTCTCTAATCGAGAGCAGTGATTTGGCCCTGCGCAGCCCCATGCTCGTCCCCAAACCGCCGTTCACCTTGATCACGGCCGTGTACGGCAACGCTTTACTACCAATCTCCGCCAGCCGATCGGGAAAATGCGCCCGATCCGGCAGCGACCCAACCGGCTTGATCTCCGATTCAGGGATTAATCCCGTATGCCCTTGCAGCAACAGCTTATAGTAACCGGCAAATGTGTCAATGAAGATGCCGGGCAGCCCTGCTGCGCGCATACGGGCCGCGAACGGGGCAAACCGCGTCGCGAAATCAGTCTCAAAATCCACTTCACCAACAGCTGAACCCTCTTTATACATAACTGGTTCTCACTCTGGTTGGTCGCCCTGGTCGCGCAGGCGGCGCAACAGACGGCGGGCATCTTCATCTAACGGGTTGGCTTTGACCGCGCGCTCGAACCAGAATATCGCCTTTTCCCTCTCCTGCCGGTCGCGGTAAATCAGGCCGATGTTGTAGGCGACGCTTGGGGCCGCCGGGTTCAATTCAATGGCCCGTTCAAAGGCTGCGATGGCGCGTATTTGTTCCTCGCTTTTAGCCAGCACCGGATTACCCAGGTAGGCTGCCCCCAGGTTAGTCCACACCATCGGATTATCCGGCTCCTGCTCGCTCAATGCTTCCAGAATGGCCACAGCCTGACGGAATTTCTTGGTCAGGATGTATGCCCCGCTCAAATTGACGGCCGTATCCCCATGGGCCGGGTTCAGTTCATAAGCGCGCGCCAACAATTCAGCCGCCTCGGCCACCCTGCCCCGGTGCAGCAATTGTGTGCCCTGCCGGAACAACGCCTCAAAACCATCATCTGCTTCTTTTCTGTCTTCGTTCAACTTCACCCTATCTCCTGTTCTGCGGCGGTCCCACCACGAGCAGTCCGGCTAGCCCAAATCCGCCAACGAGCAACAGCAACCATAGCCCATTTTCCTCGAGGAAGCGAACCCATGGGGGGCGCGGCCGCAAGTCGCGCAGCCATGCCCGTTCCAGAGAAGCCAACGAGCGGCCGAGGATACGCTGTACCCCCTCCTCGCAATCCGCGCCATTGGTATAAACTTGCAGCAAGTCGCCAATTGCCTGGGCATCATAACTGTCCTGAATGAACCGGATCAATGACACGCTTTGGACTTCAGCGAACATCCTTCCCTCTTCCGTAGCCGGAAACTCCCGGCAAAGCTCAACCAGCGGGATCGTCGTCTTGCCCATCACGGCCGTCATCAACTGCTGCTCATCAGCAGCGGCGTCGGCCGATTCGGTGTAAATCGCCACCCCTTCATTGAACCAGACAGGCAAGGTATGGTACGCATCGCCGGCAACCTCATACAGCAGCCTGTGCGCCATCTCGTGTGAAATACTGCGGACGAGGTCAAGCGAGGCTGTCTTGTCGTTCACGGCCGCTACCAGGACGACGCCCAGTTCCGGAGGCGTGTGCTCATCCACCCAATCTCTGCCGGCCAGGCGCATTGCCGCACGCAGATCGGCCGAGGAAGGATACACATAAAGCCGAACCGGCCCCGCCTCCAAATCGGGGAGGATCGTTTGCAGGCGCAGACGGGCAGAGGACACGATGTCCAGCGCAATCCCGCCCAGCGATGAATCCGCCCCTGTCCAACGCACGGCATCATCGTCCCGCGCCTGTTTGCGCCACTCAAACCGATCGTCTTCATACATGATGCTTTGTCCCGGCACCGTATAATCATCCCGACCGGCTATGGTGAGCACCCACCAGTAGGTGACGATGGTAAATGGATTCAGGCGCACCTGAGTCAAGTCTATTGTGTGCGACGCTCGGATTGAACGTCCCGGCTCGACAGGGACTCCCACCGTCAGCGGGTTGGAGAGTTCCGGGGCAGTCAGGTACAGTGTGACATGCTCAATGCGGTCAGTCGCTTCGGCCGCGAGGTGAAACCGCATCGCCTGACCATATGTGTACGCCGCCTGGGAGGAGGTTGTGGGCGGCGATTCCTGCGTCGCTGTAGGGGTTGCTCCGGCCAGCCATGCAGCCCATATAGTCAGGGCGCACGCGAAAAGAACGCCCCCTTTTAATCCCCGAAAATGTGCCATATCAGCGTCTACAAGCCAAGCATTGTGATCGTGGCCGCTACTGTCAGCGGACTCAGTAAGGTGGACAAAATAACGATACTCGTGACGGCCGTCGGCTGCAAGTCAAACTCCGTGGCCAAAACCGTGGTGATGACGGCCGTGGGCATACTGGCTTCCACAATCGAAGTGGATTTACCCAGCCCCTGCAAACCCAGGAGCGCAGCCACCGCCGCCCCCACAAGCGGGCCTATGAGCAGACGCATTGAAACGGCCGGCAAGGCCAGCCGGAACGTCGCCCGGCTCTGCAAATCAGCCAACTGCATCCCCAGGACCACCAGCATCACCGGAACAGCGCCGGCGCCTGCCAGCTCAATCCCGCGCATGAGTGGTGTGGGAACAGGGATATTCCAACTATAAACTACAATGGCGGCCACGGCCGCGTACACGGCCGGCAAACGGAAGAGTCTCATGACCGCTTCCCGCCACGAAGATTGGCCCATAGAAGCAATCAAGACGCCCACTGTGTACACCGCAAATGTACTGGCTGTGTAATAGACAATGGCGCGGGCCAGGCCGTCACTGCCGTATCGAAGCTGGTTGATGGTCAGGCCATAGTTACCGCCGTTCACGAACATGATCACCAGGACAAGGGCAACAGTATCCAGCCGGGAAAAGCGAAAAAGTCGTGCCGCTCCTAATCCGATCGCGCCCATAAGCGTCATCGTGAGCAGGGCAAAGGCCGTCAAGGAAACCAGCTCGCCCCCGGGGAGCCGATTATTGACCAGGGAAGCAAATACGAGGCAGGGGCTGAACAGGTTGAGCACGACGCTGGAAAGCGCTCGCTTATCCAATGGCGACCACCGCTGCAAAGCATAACCGAAAGCGGCGACGATCAGGATGGGCAGAATGTTCTGGGTGAAGACGGCCGCGATGCTGTTCAATCTTCTTCAGGCCCGTCCGCATCTGGAATGGCAAGGATCGTCAGTTCCCCTTGCAGCCACCCAATCTCTTCGAGGGCTTCATCAACCGCATCGTGCAGCAATTCCAGTTCAGGGTCCTCAGCAAATTGGGCCAACAACTCATACGCCCGTTCCCCGCCAAGCTGACCCAGGGCAGTTACGGCCGCCAGCGCGACATCCGTATCCTCGTCCCCAACCAGTTCGGCCAGTTGAGGCAGCGCCTGTTCATCCCCGATAGCGCCGGCCGCTCGCGCCGCTTCAGCACGCATCTCACCCATCTCGCTCTCCATCTCATCCATCAAAATTGGCAACCAACGGGAATCGGCGCTGCTGCCCATCGCAAACACTGCGCTGAGCTGCATCCCCAGGTCTATGTCCTCATACGCGCTTTCAATCAGCGCGGGGATGCGTGGATGGCTGGCGGAAGCCACCGCTTCCAACACGGCCCGCCGCACAGGGACTGGCGCATTCAAGTCATCCAATTCCGCCAGCAGCGCAGTGACCACACGAGACAACACCCATTGGGGTAATTGCCCCCACTCCGCAAATAGAACATAGTGAGCCAATGCGGCCGCGGCCGCGGCCCGCACATCTACATCGCCGTCTTGCTGCAACAAGCGAATGATAGGATCGATCAGGCCAGTACCCGTCGCATCCCACACACCATCCAACGCGGCAATGCGCACCGAAGGGGCCGGATCATGTTGAATGCAGTGGGCGAACACCGGCAAAAAGTCCACGATGAAGTTCGTCTCGCTCAGATCAGCTAGGTGGCGCACAATAACGCGCCTTCTCTCTTCTCCAACATCCGGCCAGCGCTCAACGAATTGGGTGATCTGCTCGGCCGTCATATCTGACAGCCGATACAGAAGTTGAATAGGTAAACTGGCATCCTCAAACAACGATTCCAGCACATCAGAAAAAGGTGTATTTTTATCAGTCGTCATGATTTTTCTCAGCGAGCGTGGGAAAAAGCCAGGGTTTTGGAGTAATGGCCAGTATTCCCCTCTAAAACGGGATGATGGGGTTAACAATATCTTGCACCACCATCAGGACCATCAGGCCCAATAGGAACAACATCCCGATGATGTGTACCATCCCCTCTCGTTCCGGCTCAACACGCCGGCCGCGGACCGCTTCAATCAAGACAAACAAAATGCGGCCGCCGTCCAAAGCGGGAATGGGCAGAAGGTTGGTCAGGCCAAGCGCCAGATTAATGAAGGCGATGATATTCAACAACGGGAAAAGATTACGGTTGACGGCCGAGCTTTCCGCCGCCTGTCCCGCTATCTGGCTGATGCCCACAATACTCACAGGGCGCGCCTCACTGGCGCTGATCTCGCCGCGCACAATCATGCCCGGCATGTTGAAGAAGAGCCGAATATAGCTCCAGACAGCCTCCCCCGCTTTGGCCGCAGCCTCTACCGGCCCTCTGGTAATCCGCACCCCCGACCCAGCCATCGTGAGCGTCACCCCAATCGGGCCGTCCGTTTCCGGATTATACTCATCAGGTAAACGGGGTGTGACCTCAATGGTCAACAACTGTCCATTGCGGTTGATTTGCAATTCAATCGGCTGCCCTGCATACTGATGCATATACGAAGCAATCATATATGAATCGTCAGCCTTTGCTCCTTTCACCGCCAGGAACACATCCCCGGATTGCAGCCCGGCGCGCATCGCCGGAGAATCGGGGTGAACTGAATCGATGGCTACCGCCGGAGTTCCCACCATAAATGCCAGCCAGAACACCACGATTGCCATCACGAAATTGGCCCCGGCGCCAGCAGAAAGAACGAAGAAACGCGCTCGCTTTGAGGCGGCCGCCAAGCCCCCGGCAACCAACGGATCGTCTTCCCCCGCCGGGCGCACAAAACCGCCTAACGGTATCCAGTTTAAGGAGTAAATGGTGCCTTTTCGCTCTGTGATGGTGAGCGCGCGCGGCGGCAATCCAATACCAAATTCCTCGATACGAACTCCGGACAGACGGGCCGCCCAAAAGTGACCCAATTCGTGTACGAGCACGATGGGCGTCAAAACCAGTATAAACCCGCCTATCATCCATAAGATTGACATATATTATCCTCACGTTCGCCTCACAGGTACGTGTTGCATACGACTATGCTTACGGCCGTATGTTCAGCATCACTTCATAGGTCAGTTTTCTCGCACCTGAGTCCGGCGTTACCCGCATTATACGCCTGTGGCCGCGGCCGTCGCAACTTCCCGGCGTCAGATCTAACCCCCCTCTAACAGAGTCAGCGCCTGGCTGTCCAATGTCAGGACAATATCCTCGTCTGGTAATAGCAATTGGATGCTGGACTCAAATTCTAGTTTAAGCGACACAACATCCCCGCTGCCGGGCGCAGAAACCGCCACTGTAGCGAACTGATAACGTCCTCGGAAAGATACGGCCCGCACCTCACCCATGACGCAGTTGGGCTGTCCTTCCCCTCGTTCAGCTAACTGCCCAGCTTCCGGCCGAATGAGCAAGGTAACCTTTTTGCCTGCTGCCACGTCCGCATTGGCGACTCTCAGATCGCCCAGTCGGGTACGGATCAAGCATGGCGCGCTGGAAACGACCACCCCTTCCAAAATGTTTTCCATGCCCAGGAAGCGGGCCACGAATGACGTGGCTGGGCGCTGGTGCAATTGCCAGGGAGTGCCTTCTTGTTCAACGCGACCTGCATTCATCACGATGACGCGATCGGCGATGGCAAATGCTTCCGCCTGGTCATGAGTTACATAAATCGTGGCTATCCCCTCCGGGCGGCCGAGCAAGCCGCCTGCCTGCTTGAGGATTAGACGCAGCTCAAGCATCAGCCGCTCGCGCAGCGCCCTGTCCAACGCGCCTAATGGCTCATCCAGCAAAAGCAGCCGGGGAGCGGGAGCCAGGGAACGCGCCAGGGCAATCCGCTGCTGCTCGCCGCCGGACAATTCATGAATCGGCCGTTTCTCAAAGCCATGCAGTCCGACCAGGTGCAGCACTTGAGTCACACGTTCAACAATGCGCGCCGGGGGCCAGCGGAGCATGCGCAGGCCAAAGGCGACATTGTGAAAGACATCCTTGTGGGGAAAGAGAGCGTAATCCTGAAACACAAATCCAAATCCGCGCTTATGAACGGGAAGCTGGGCCAGGTCACGGCCGTCCAGGAAAAGCTCTCCTTCGTTGGGTGTTTCCAGCCCGGCGATGATGCGAAGCAGAGTTGTTTTGCCGCAACCGCTTGGCCCCAGCAGCACGACGATTTCCCCTGCCTGGAGCGTGAGCGAGACTCCGCTGAGAACCGGCTGGGCATCGAAACGCTTGTGAATGTCTCGCAAAATCAGCATCGTCCGCCTAAAACTCGCCGATGTCGGCATATCGGAATCGCTCAATAGCTAGAAAGCCGATGGCACACACCGCCATGAGAATGCTGCTCATGGCCAGGGCCTGGCCAAAGTTTAAGGCTCCCGGATGGCTCAGGTATCGTTGAATAGCGATAGGCATGGTCAGGTAACCGCTGTTGGGGCGCACGATAAAGCTGGTCGCTCCAAACTCACCCATACTGACCGTAAAGGCGAAGACGGCCGCCACCAGAATGGCCCGGCCCACAATGGGCAGATCGATCTCTCGCCATACGCGCAGCGGGGATGCGCCCAATACGGCCGCGGTTTCGCGCAGCGCCGGGTTGATGCCCTGCATAACCGGCAGTAGACTCCGCACCACAAACGGCAAGGCCACCAACGTGTGGGCGATCAGCACCAGCCACGGAGAGGTGCGCAATTGGCGGAAGGAAACAACATAGCCGAAACCGAGTGTGACCGCGGATGCGCCCAGCGGCAGCATGAACAGGGGATCGATCCAGGCGCGCAAGCGCCCAGGCTGCACCAGCGCGGTTGCCGTCATCAAGCCCAGCCCGCCGGCAGTGACGCCCGTCAGGAGGGCATAGCCAGTTGAATTGCGTACAGCCGCCAAAGGCGGGATGAAGACAATGCTCCCCCGCTGTAATTCCGGCAGTGCGCGATAGTACGCCAGTGTGAGTTGCCCCTCACGATCCACAAAAGAACGCCATACCAGCGCCAGCAATGGCGCAAGCAGAAATAAGATCAGGCCGCCAATAATGGTCCTGGTGTACAGCTTTTGCGCGCGCGTCGTTGCTTTGCGCAGGTTGGTTTTTCGGGGGCGGAAGTCCAGGGCAACGGCCGACCGCTGTTGCCAATGTGCATAAACGGCCATCATGGCAAATGTGAACAGGATCTGCAACAACGAAAGAATAGCCGCCACATCCGGTTTTAGAAAGGTCACATATTGGCGATAGATTTCCGTCTCCACCGTGCTGAAAGCCGGCCCGCCCAAAATGAGGATGACGCCAAAACTGGTGAAGCTGAACAGGAAGATGAGGATGGAAGCGCTCAGCAGCGCCGGCCGCAGCAGCGGCAACACCACCTCCACGAAGGCGCGCCAGGGGGAGGCGCCCAACAACCGCGCCGCATCCGCCAGCCGCGGATTGAGATTCGCCCAAAAACCGCCAACCAAACGCACCACCACGGTCACATTGTAAAAGACGTGGGCTAACAAGATGATGGTGATGGTCTGCTCCAGGCGCAGCGGAGCCGTTTCCAGACCGAGCAGGGCCTTCAACCCCTGGTTAACGGGGCCGTTGACGCCGAGCAGGACGCGGAAGGCGGCCGCGACGACGACGGTCGGCATGACGAAGGGCACGGTGGTTAACGAACGCAGCAGGGCTTTCCCTTTGAACTCAAATCGGGTAAACAGATGGGCAGCAGGCAATCCCACCAACAGCGTCAGGGCTGTGGACAGGGCCGCCTGCCAGGTGGTAAACCAAATCGTCTTCCAGTAATAGGGTCTGGTGAGCAGTTCGACCAACGCCGTTGGCGCCAAACTCAGGCGGACGATATTGCCCAGGGGGTAGAAAAAGAATAGGGTTAAGAAAACGATGGGAATGAGGAGAATCAGCCATCTCCCCCATTGAAAAAATCGTTTCTTCATCAAGCGACTGGTTTAACGCTGCGATACCGCCATCGAATTTGCCACACACGCCAGACGGCTTCCACCTTGATAGGTACATCCATTTTACTCTGCCCAATGCGGCGGTCTTCAAAATATATAGGGATTTCCAGGATGCGAAAGCCTTTTTTATGACATATATAAGCCATTTCCACCTGGAAGACATAACCATTACTGACGACGTTTTCAAGATCAATCGCCGCTAACGCTTGACGGCGAAACACCTTGAATCCCGCCGTGGCGTCTTTAACGGGGACAGCTAATATCATGCGTGTATAAATTTGGTTGGCCCACCAGGAAAGCAGATATCGCCACCACGACCAACGCTCATCGGTGCAACCACCTTCCACAAAGCGCGAGCCGACAACCACATCATACTTCTCCAGTTGTCGCACCATTCCGGGAATATAGTCGGGTGAATGGGAGAAATCAGCATCCATCTGCACAACCACGTCAGCCCCTAGCTCCAGGGCAATTTGGAATCCCTGAGCATAAGCCGACCCTAGCCCCAATTTGCCGGGACGGTGGATGACAGTGATTTTCCCAGAACATTGGGCGGCCAATTGGTCTCCAACGGCGCCCGTACCATCTGGAGAGTTATCATCTACGATAATAAGGTGACAATCGTCAAAAGGCAGAGCGAAGAGGGCTTCGGCCAGCTTCGGCAGGTTATTGGCTTCGTTGTAGGTAGGAATAACAATGATGAGTTTCACAAGTTTGTCCTAAATTAAATTGTATGGCGCAATTGTACCCCAGCCATGCGCCAAACTATAGGACAATCTTACATCTGATTTCAGGATTGGAGGAAGACATAAGTGATATGCGAATGGCGGCAGCGAATAGCAGCGGGCATCCAATGCTCCAATCGAGCATAGTAGCCCAACCCCCCCATTGCCACCGCCTCAAATATGCCGGAGGCGGCCTGCTCTCGCTGGTCCTCGCTGCGGGTAATACCGGGCGGAAACGGGGGCATATCTACGTAACCGGACATAGTAACAGGTTGATGTGGCATCTGGGTGATATGACTGCGTAATTCATCCAGCCCCACGCCGGAAAGACCGCTGATGTTGGTGTGGGAGGGATTGTCCCCGTTGGGAGAAAAGATTGCAACACTCGGAGCAAGCCGGCTTAATTGCTGTATGTAACAGGTCTGCTCATTTCCTGCCAGACGCTGTAATACTTCTGAAGAAATACACAGGTCAAAGGACCCGTTTATTTCGTTGAGAAAAGCGATGTCGAGCACAAGGTAGATGGTGAGGGATACGGCCGTTAACCACCCTTTCTCCTGAGCTGCCGCCAATGAGGTCTGAAGCTTATTCAAGGCAAACGGCCGTTCATCCACCACCGTAACCTCTGCTTCCAATTCTAACGCCAATTGCAGAAAATCTAGGCTGGAGCCATATTTTTCAGGAAGTCCGGCGATGAGCATGCGCGACGGTCGTTCTTGCTCTTTCAGCCACCGCTTTAGCAACAATCTCTTGGCGAAATATTCATACGCTGTACCCACACCCTCCCCTTCAGCTAAAGCCAGGGCGTAAAGTTCTTTAATGGATAAATTTTTCAACATATCATGTGGTCAAAAGGGTCCTTTTCCATTCTTCGAATGCCAGATCAAAGCTAAAGCAACCCATTCTTTCTATACCAAGCTATCGTCTTGACTACACCGCGCTTCAAATCAAAGTGTGGCGTGTAGCCAAGTTCATCATGCGCCTTTTGCCAGGAAAAACGGCGATTTTCGCTAAAAAAAGCCACGCCGGTGCGGCTCAATGGCGGGGAACACCGGGCGATTTTGCCGGCAGTTTCTAATACCATCGCTCCCAGCCAAACGAGCGGCCGGGGAAAGTCTAATTTAGGTTGCGGAACATCTAGGACGGCAGCAATCGTCTCGCCCAGTTCACGGAAGGTGACAGGAGTTGGGCCGGTAATGTGATAAATGTGGGAGAAACGGCCGCGCTCCATCGCCAACAACATTCCACCTACCGCATCTTTAATATATGTAGGATGACAGGTGCTGCCCCCTCCATTGATCGTAAAAAATGTACCCTTCTGCACAGCCTTAAACAACCCCAATACATGCAAATCGCCTGGGCCGTAAATAAATTCCGGTCGGACTATGACAATAGGCAATCCTGCCCGTGCAAAAGTCAACGCCACCTGTTCTGCAGCTGCCTTGCTGCGCTCGTAAGGGTTGCTTGGAGCAAGCGGCGCGGTCTCATCTGCCGGCAGGCCGTCAATCGGGCCAAGCACTCCAGGGCTGCTGACATACAAAATTCGGGGCACGCCCGCCCGTTTCGCCTCATTCAACACGTGAAACGTCCCCTGCTCATGCAAACAAAAGTAAGTCGCTTCCGGTACATCGGCCCGCCCTAACATCCCCGCAGCGTGAATGAGGCAATCCGCACCATCAAATGCTCCCCGTAAACTGGCCGGATTGGTCACATCTCCTTCGCACCATTCAACCAATTCTGCGTTTATGGGGATTAATCCACGTCCTGCTTTACATGGAGATGACGGCCGAACCAGGGCAGTAACCCGATCTCCTCTTGCTGTTAACGCTGCCGCCAACGCGCCGCCCACAAACCCCGTCACCCCCGTAATCGCGACCTTCATCCTTAATCTTTATCCCTTTGCTACTGATAGGTCATCACGGGGCGATAAACACAGCAACACTGACGTCCCTTATCGCAATCGGGCAATGGTAGATAGGGAGCATTATCGGGATGGTAAACTGCGTCCGGATCAAGCTGTTTGCAAGCGGTACATCCATCCTCGTCAATCGAAATCGCTACACCAATGATCGGCCCTTTGGCTTTCATCCCCAGCCGATACTGACCCAGCGCCTTAATGGCATAATTTTCTGGCTTTTCCATTTCTTTGTAGAACTTGTTCAACCACCCAAATCGCATGCCAACACCTATTGCACATTAATCGAATCCGGCGCAATCACCTTCGTTCCTACTCGCGCCAGCGTCGGACCATCCATCAGCATATTCGTGTACGAGGCATTAGCCAACGGGCAATAACATTCCCTGGCGGCAATACTGCGCCGGACCTCCTGAATCTTATCGCCAAACCAGATGCGTTTGAAGTCATAGTCATACTCGCGCAGATTTCCCAGGTCGTCGGCGCGGATGCAGCAAGGCCAGACTGTGCCGTCGGCGTAGATTTGCGCGCTGGCCCACCCGGCGTAGCAGGGAATCACCTGATCCTGCTCATCCAACACCCGCTTCACCAGCTTGTAATACTCTACGCGGAACGCCTCTGTGATGCGCGCCAGCCCTTTGAACTGCTTACTGTTCACATAAGCCATTAGCCGGTCAATGGCGGCTGCATACGCCTCCGTGCTGGGTGTAATCGGCAGGCCAACCGTGTCCAACTCTACACGCGGTTCAGCGATCTCGGTGATAAACTGATCCGCGCCTGATTGGTCGGCGTAGGCGATCAACTCGTCTAGACGCCCCACACTGAACACGGAAATAACGGAATGGATGCCCACGACGAGGTTGGAAAACTCATCGCGCAGGTCAAAATACTGCCGCAGCCGTTCCTCAAATTTCTCAAAATTGCCGGGGACGCCGCGAATGAAGTCGTGTTTTTCGCCTACGCCGTCCAACGACAAGTTGATGATCACCTGGGAATCAGGGCATGCTTCTAATATCTGGCGCACACGGCCGGGGCCGCTGGATAAAATAGCGTTGGTGGGGATGTTGATGATGCCCGGCCGGCAGTGTTTGTAAACCAGTCTGGTTAGTTCCACAATGTCGGGATACATGAGCGGTTCGCCGCCGCTGATGGTGAACCAGTAAGGCGTGTTCCCCAGGGAGGCCAGCACTTTATCCCACTCTGCCAGCGTCAATTCATTCTCCCGCTTCATCCAGATGTTGCAGGTGAGACAGCGGGAATTGCATTTAGGGGATGGTGACAGGGTGATGTTAAGCGGCATCATGCGCGGCAAGCCGAACCACCGGTACAGTTTGAAAGCGGGAATGCGTAACAGGACGCCAAGCATTGATTTCATAGCGTAAAATATGAAGCGCGAGGCGCGACGGGCGTCACGTCTTAAGTTCCTTTGTGGTGGCGGCAATTTCCCAGACGGTATGGTCTTTGCGGTTTTTGAAGTCGCGCCAGCCGAGGAAACGGCCGTACACCTCCAATGCCACCACTGCCCACGTCCACACAAAGCGGCGCGGCCGCCAATCCAGGTAATGTAGCAGTGTCTTTAACACCATCCCGCCACTCATCGTACTCACCGAGTAGCCAAGAAGCTGCTGAATATCCAGGTGGCCGGCATAAATGCGCCGCCGCTGCCGCAAAAAATCGGCCATCGTCTCCGGCCCCTTGTTGTAAACAATCGCGCCAGGCACATAGTGCACCTTGTACCCCTGCCCGCGAATCACCGGCTCAATGCTGGCCTCGTCTACCGAGGTATTGTAGGGAATCCGCTCAAAAATTTTGATGAACGCGATCATCTCTCCCGCCTTGAAGCCTCCGGCGGCGTTGATGTGGTGGTGCAAATCCCAGAGCAGGTGAGCGGCGAAACCCATGAAGGTATTCGGGTCGTTCACTGGAACGGGGCGGCTACTGGTCATCCCCATCTCCGGGTCGGCAAAGGGAGCCACCAATTTCTCAACCGCATCTGGCTGGGGCTGCAAATCGGCGCTGCAAATAACCAGAACCCGTTCTGTTTGGTGCTTGAGGAAGAGGTTGATCGCTGACGCTTTACCTTCCCGCTGCGCCTGAGCAAGGAGGCGGATACGGGGGTCGCGGTCGGAGTATTCGCGCACGATCGATTCCGTGCGGTCAGTAGAGCCGCTGCTGACGACGATGATCTCGCGGATTTCAACAGTTTCCAACTGCTGATCAAGCATCGTTTTCAACAACTCCCCGATATTTGTTTCTTCGTTGTGGGCAAAAACGCCCACCGTACAAGGAACTTTGGTCATAATCGCCACTTCACGCAATACGTCGTGTTACGTATTTGCGCCTTATGTCATATTTCAGAAAGAAAAAGTATAACAGACCTACGCCGTTTATTCCATGTACCCTAGATCGCGCAGGGATTTTTGGATGGCTGCTTCTTCTTCAGCAGAGAGGGCATCACCCCCTTCGATTGCATCTTCTAAGGGTATCGCCGCCGTCGTCACCGGCTGATCACGATTGATCACGTCCGTCAGAGGACGGCCGTCCATGTACCTGGGCACAGGTTGATCCAGCAGCCAGAGAATCGTCGGCGGCAAATCGAGCAAATCGGCGTGAAGGCGGCGGCCGGCGGCCACCTCCGGCCCATGCCAGACAAACATCCCATCCGGCCGGTGGCTGGCGTAATCATTGGGAACTGGCTTGATCAGGTGGTGGCTGCTGATTCGGGTTTGAAAATAACGGGCGTCGGTCGTTGGTTCAGCCCAACGGATAACGATGTCCGGGGCGCGATCCAGCAAATCGCCCGACCAGACTGCTTCACGCGGTAGGACCTCGCCCACCGGCGGCCAGCGGCGC
Organism: Anaerolineae bacterium; assembly: GCA_046753445.1. Lineage (GTDB taxonomy): Bacteria > Chloroflexota > Anaerolineae > Promineifilales > Promineifilaceae > JAHEEY01. Next base: position 34,089 of record JBHHTQ010000043.1, read on the forward strand.
AGCGCGTCCATGATCGCCTCCCGCGTTTGCTCGTATGCCCGCCCCGGCGGCACAATACCCTGCGGATCGCGCCCGGCCACGTTGAGGTAAACGTAGCCGACGGCCGTCGTCCCCGTGGAAAACGCCCGCGTCCGTGACCAATCCACGTCGTAAAAATCCAGCGCCAGCCGCCCCACCAGCCGATCCAGCGCTCCCTTGCGGCGGACGACGGACGTCCCCCCCTCCATCGCCTCGGCAATCGCCCGCCCCTTTTGCCGCTCAAAAAATTGCAAAATCGCCAGCTTCAACCGCTCCGGCGCTTTCTCGCGGATGGTCGCCGGCGACAGCCCCAGCCGGTAAGCCGCCCGCTTCAGCCGCCCGAACGGCCGTAACACCAGGAAGCCGTTAGCAATGAGCCAGTTATTCAACCACACCTGATGACGAGTGGGGCCAAAGCCGTGATCCGACATCACGCACAGCCAGACGTCCTCCCCGGCGGCGGCGATGATTTGCGCCATTGCCCGCTCCGTCTCCTGGTAAAGGCGCAAAATCGCCTCTGTGTGCGGGCCGCCCGGCCGGTAGCGTGGTTCGCCGGGCATGAATTGCCAGAAGCGGTGCTGCGCCTGGTCAGTTTCCAGGAAGTGAACGGCTGTAAAATCCGGCCGCATTTCCGACACCAGCCAGGCGGCCGCCTCCCCCCGCGCCCGCACCAGTTCCATCAGCCCGGCAAAATAATCCTCGTAATTGCCCGCCAGGTCGTCGGAGGCATTGCGGGCCAAATCCCAACCCCGCGCCTGCAGATCGTCCAGCAAGTCAGGTGGGTGGCAGAGGCGGGGGCTGCCGCCGGGGTAGGGGATTCCGGCCACCAGCGCGCCGTTGATGGCGGGCGCGGGGTAGGTCATGGGCATGTTCAGCACCAGCGAGGTCAGCCCGGCGTCTGAGAGCAGTTGCCAGAGGGAACGGCCATGCACCATCCCCCCATTGGTAGGCACAAACGACGTATAATCCCGCCCCCTCAGCACGCCAAAATCGTACACGCCGTGCTGGCCAGGATTGACGCCGGTGGCAAAGGAGGCAAAGGCCGTGGGCGTGGCCCAGGGGATGGTGCTGCGCAGCGTCCCCCCCGTCCCTTCGGCGAACAACCGCGCCAGCAGCGGCAACTCTCCCGCCGCCATCCAGGGGTCTAACAAATCCAGCGTGGCCCCATCCAGGGCAATGAGTAACACTTTCATCATTTTTTGAGGGTTGGAAGCATCATCTCAACATTTTGGGGCTGTGGCCGGTCTCTTGACCGCGCCACACCGGGCACCATCAGGAGGCTGGCCCGATCTTCCCCAAGTTTTTAAGAAGATACGGTTGGAGATTGAAGTCATTTAATCTCCAATCTCCCAATCTCCA
>JBHHTQ010000044.1:0-34316 GCA_046753445.1 Anaerolineae bacterium
GAAATCCTCCCTAATTCTAATTGGCGATCTGTCTCACAATGCTTGACACATTGCGAATCATGGCCCACAAATCGCATGCCTGGGCGTTCATTGTCGTGGCGATCTTCAGCATCAGCTGCGGGTTGGTTGAATCCATCCTAGAAGAAGAGGCTGTTGCTGCCACGCCAACGTCTTGCCCACCAACGACTAGCAAATACTCGTCTTCTACCGCGTCTTGCGCGGCAACGCCACCGACCAGCGCCCCGTTGACTACCTTACCGATGTCACCTGACCCTTCATGAATGTGGGGTTCGACGATTACACCATCCCTATTTTCTGCACCGGGACGGGGGCGCAAAATGTGCTGATCTGCGACTATGACGGCAACCTGGCCTGGCCCAGCCCAACCTTTACGGAATTCGACTTCTGGCAGGCGACGACGCAGCGCAGCGGCCAATGCGCCAGCCTGGGCGGCGGGTGGGAAGGGACAGGGTTAACCGTTCTCACCGATGGCCCGGCGACGGGGGTGGATGATCGCCAGCCGAACTGGTCGCCGGCCGGAGATCGGATTTTGTTCCAGCGGCGCGGCCCCGGCAGTGGGGATTGGGATATTTACACGATCCATAGCAACCACAACCTTTCCCCATTTCAGTGCCCCCCCTAACCCAAGTTTATTCCGGTTGTTTGCATCCTGATCTGAGGAGAAAGGCTTACACATGGTCGTGCCTTGATAGGGTATAATGAGAACAAATCGGGGTTGCGCCAAAGCATGGCGAGGGTGCGGAAAAGGCATTAAGGCGGCATGAGTTTTTCACCGATTTTATTCCTCGCCTCGCTATACTATTTCGACACTGGGATATTAAATGCCCGGCGGATCTGTATTGGAGGTGCTTACTGTGGAACAGGGAATAAATCGCTCGAAAGTTGAGACGATGCAGCCAAAGGATGACCTCAGTCAGGCCGCGCTTGGCTCGCCGCGGCAGAACAGCATTGTGGCCAGGCGCAATCGGCCGCTGCCGCGCCTGTGGCGCTTCATCCGCCGCACCTGGTTCTGGATATTTCTCATCACCCTCGCTGTGTCCGCCTGGTCAAACCCGGCTGTACTCAATGTGATACTCATTGGGTTGAGCTTCGTTTTTCGCCTCCTCTTTGCCGTCGTTTTCATCGTCATTCAATTTGGCGCGCTCTTCTGGTTCATGTCGCAGACCAAGGTAGAGATCATCCGCCCCGGCGATCCCAAGTCTCTCACATTTGAAGATTACAAAGGACAAGATCGGCTGGTAGAGATGGTGAAACAATGGCTGTCCCTACTCTATGACCGTACAGAGTTTCAGAAAATGGGCGGCCGTTTCATTAACGGGTTGCTGCTGTACGGCCCGCCCGGCACAGGCAAGACGTTGTTGGCCAAATGTATGGCTGGTGAAGCGGGCGTGGCCTTTCTCTCGGTCGAAGGGTCCGGCTTCCGGGGCATGTTCTGGGGCATGGATGTGCTGCGCATGATCTCCTTCATCCGCAAGGCGCGCAAACTGGCCCGCGAATACGGCGCTTGTATCGCTTTCATTGATGAAATTGATGCGGTCGGGGCTTCACGCGGCGGCGTCATGGGCGGTGGCCGTCAGGTCGGCGCAGGCATGGGCGGCATGATGGGTGGCGGTACCGGCGCGTTAACCCGGCTGCTGTATGAAATGGACGGCGTGGAAGAGAAGACGCGGAAAGAGCGATGGATCGCCAAATGGTATCAGTTGCGCGGCAAGCAGCCGCCGCCCCGTAATTGGCATGTGCTCTTCATGGGCTCGACCAACCGGCCTGACGTGCTGGATGCGGCCCTGACCCGTCCCGGCCGTTTCGACCGTACCATTGAAGTGGGCCGGCCCGACAAAACAGGGCGGCGTGAGATCGTCAAATATTACCTGAGTAAAATCGCCCATGACGAGTCAGTAGACGTCGAGGCCATTGTCCAGGATACAGCCTGGGCCACGCCAGCCAAAATCATGGCTGCGATTACCAAGGATGCGGTTCGCCTGGCGTTGTTCGACGGCCGCCACAAAGTCAGCCAGCGGGATATTGACCAGGCATTTCAGGAACAGGCATACGGCCTGGAAAAACCAATCGAGGAAATGCCGGAAGACCAGCGGCGGCAAATCGCCTACCACGAGGCAGGACACGCCGTCGCTCTGCATTATTACCGGCCGCAAAAACGCATCGTGCGCGCCACCATCGTCGGCCGGGGGAGCGGCGTCCTGGGCTATGTTCAGCCTGCTGATAAGTTTGAAGAGTATGCCCGGCCGCTCAGGACCATCGTATCCGACATCATGGTGAGCCTGGCCGGTCACGTGGCGGTTAAGGTTTTCCTGGAAGAGTATTGGACCGGCGCTTATGGTGATTTCACCAAAGTACGCGAACACATTAAACACCTGGCCATGCTGGGCCAGTTCGGACCGCCCGTCTCCGATCCGTTCAGCATGAAGCTGGACATCGGCGAGAATAACCCCTACGCCCGATTCTGGCAGCGGTGCGAACAGGCGATGGAGAAATTCATCCGCATACACGCGGCCGAAGTCAGGGCAGTGGCCGAGGCGCTCCTGGAGAAGGAATCGCTCACAGGTGAAGAAGTGCTCACTATGATGGAACAGGCCCGGCATGCGGCCGAAGCCGGTGACGGCGAAACCGGTTATCCGGTCAACGGGCATGAACCGCAGGTCGTCTTACCTGACCCTCAAGAGGAGACGGAACCGGCAGACGTGCCTGTAGACTCACCTATGGAAGCACCCGTTTTAGAAGGGGAGACGGTCAGCGAAGAGTAAAGCGGCCGTTATTATCCAATTGATCCGAAAGCGGGGCACTGGTATGTGCCCTGCTTTTTTGTGCAGCGATAACAAAAAGCGCCGGATGCCCTCATCGCCACGACCAAAAAGCCAGCACCCCATCCGCAATCGTGCGGGGTTCCAGGCTGCCGGAAGCAGAGACGACACGAATGCTCGCCTGGCCGCTGGCCGTCACCACAGAAAACACGATATTCTCGCTGTCCGGCGACCAAATCGTCGCAGAACGTTGATATTGGCTGAAGAAAGCGACCACCTGCAAAAATTGAGGCGTGGGCACATACGGGTCGGTCAATTGGACGCTTTCCCCTGTTTCTACATCCAGCACGTACGGCGTCAGAATCGGAATCTGGTTCTGGCTGCTCCCGCTCTCCTGGCTGCCGTCTTCCGACTCGGACGAATCCGGCATGATGAAGCGTTGGGTGAAATAGGCGATTTTCTTCCCGTCCGGAGACCAGAAATAGGTCACAACCGGATTGTCTGAATTGCTGAAAACAGCGGCCGCCTCCGGCTGCTGGGGATCAATCACCGTCAACGGCCCCCGTTCAGTTTGCGACAACCCCTCGCTGCTTATGTAGGCGATCTTCTTTCCGTCCGGCGACCAGTCGAAGGAAACGACGCTATTGCTGTCGATGATGACGGGTCTGGATTGAACTTCGCCGTTTCTATCCACGATGGTCAGGGCGACCTCGCCTGATCCCTCGTCGTGGGCTGCCACAAGCAGTTGCGTCCCGTCCGGCGACCAATCAGGAGCCAGGAAAAAGCCGGGTTCCAGGTCTAACACTTCCTCGACAACGGACTCTTCCAGGCTGAGGATAGCCAACCTGGGGCCGATGGCAGGGTCGTCAATATGGGTGACCAACTGGCGGCCGTTTGGCGCCCAATCCCAAAAGACGGACTGCCCCACATCCAGAATGCGCGCCTCCCCGCCTTCCTCTCCCTCCGGTACGGCCGCGATCACCTGGAGCCGAATCGGCCCGCCGGCGCCGCTGTTGAGAAAAGCCAACCGGCGGCCGTCCGGAGACCAGAACAGGTAAATGTATGATTGGGTACCGGTGTGAATCACGGAGCTGGCCGACCCATCTGGCGCGGCCGTATGCAACCCCGTCTCCAGGATAGCGCCATCATCCCCGCTAAAGCGCACGTACGCAAGCTGCTTGCTGTCTGGCGACCAGACGGGAAGACGGTATACGAGAAAGGTGTTGTCGCTACTATCCCGCTCCGGGAAATGAGCATCATCCGTGATCGCCTGGCGGTCGCCGCCTCCCTGGTTGATGGTGTAAATGTTGCCGTCTATGCCCACATAGGCGATCCGGCCCGATTTCCGTTCCAACGTGCCCAACAGCGGGCTTTGCGGCAGGCGGACGCCCCGGGGCACACAGGCGGCTGCGAACAACGGCAGGAAAAGAAGCCAGAAAACAAAACGCCGACGATTAGCTGAACACACAAGTAGCTGCCTGATGTCTGTCATGGAAACATCCCTGGATGGTAAGCGCTTTAAATAAAATTCACCTGTTGGTGGTTGGGAAACGGGTTATGAACCGCTCGAAAGCAGGAGTTCCAGCGCGGCGTCCCGTACCGGGTCGTTGTCGGGCGTGACCTCGTCCCAATCATAATCAAGAGGCATGTCCGGTTCTACACCCAATAGGCCAAGCTCACGCTCATCTGAGGTGTGGAATGTGGACGTGGGAATGGATGCACGCATGCCGTTCGGCAGGGCGAAGAGGGTTTCACTCTCCACCGAGCCGGGGGTACTCCTTCCCAGGATCACCGCCCTGCTCTGAGCCTGCATGACTGAGGCAAAAATCTCAGACGAACCGGACGTGTCTGGGCCAACCAGGATGGCAACCGGAATCTCTTGAGAATCAAGAAAATCGGACACCCCCGGAATAGTCACCGGGGAGGCGTCGCTGCGAGAGTAAAACTGACCCACCGTGCCGTCCACAAACAAGGTCAGCAGCGCGCCCGCCGGCCAGGAATCATCCGACATGACGACGCGCAAATCGAGGATGAGGGCATTGAGTGCGCCGTCTGCGTCCATGGCTTGCAAGCCGCTGACAAAATCCTCAATCAGCCCATTGTAGGCGACGGGGGGGAATTGAAAATAACCGACGCCAGTATCATCCAGGATTTCCCATTGCAGCCCGGATTCAGTGTGGCTAATACGGCCGCGGGAGAGAACCACGTCGCGCGGAGCCAATCCCGGCGAGTGAATGGTGAGAGTGACTTCACTGCCCGCCGGCCCGCGCACGCGGGCAATCGCGTCGGAACCTTCGCCAGCCACCACGGGCACGCCGTCCACTGCCAGGATCGCGTCATGGGCTTGCAGTCCGGCCGCTTCTGCGGGCGAGCCGGGCATCACAGAAAGCAGCAAAATACGGGGTTCCGGCTCATCGCGCACTGCCACGAAGGAACCGATCCCCTCGTAGGTGTCGGCATCGGTCAACGCGCTTGCGAGTCGTTCTTCACGCGTCTGGATGCGTATCTCGTCCGGCGACAGTTCCGCGACCATCGTTTCCAACAGCCGGGTGAATTCCTCGTCGCTCAATGCCCCTTCCAACTGCGCCAGGTACTCATCATGCACGGCCGTCCAGTCAATGCCGTGAAAGTCACTGTAGACATAGTTTTCATCTATGGTCGTCCAGAGCGACTCCAGGGTACGCACCTGTAAGGTGTGCCTATCGGGGGGGACGTAGTCGGCCGCGGCCGACTGCCCGCTCCCCTTCTTGCAGGCAGCAAGCAACAGCGCCAGGAAGGCGAACAGGAGCAGCTTGCGGGGAAGCTGCACGGAGCGTATTTGTGTCAATTTCTGGCGGGTCGCCTGCTTAACGGATGAATTCATCGGATCTCTCCAACTAGAATCAAGCAGTGTTTCGTAGGAGGTAAATGACAGTCGAATAATCGTATCTTATCGAGGGAAGCTTAAGCAAAGATGAGCATTGTTCAACGGGGGATAATAGGCCGGGTCTGTAGCAATAATCGCCTCCACGCCGACGGCCGCCAGCGCTGACACGGCCGCGGCATCCGTCACCGGGCCGCACATGACCCCCAGGTCTGCCCGTCGTACTTCCTGCACCCACTCCGAACCCGGCCACGCCTGAAGCGGGGCGTTGACATGCACATAGCTGGCCTGCGCTGCTTGCGCCGCCGCGACGATGTCGGCCGTCGGCGCGGCCATGATCAGGGCTGTGCGGTAACGGGGGAGCGCCTCCTTGATCGCCGCCAGCCATTCCGGCCGGTCGGAGCCTGTCATCAGGTAGTCGGACCAATCCCGATGGCCAAGCAGGTGGCGCAGCAGCGGAACCAGGCGTACATCATGAATGATCAGGTACGCGCCCACCCGCGCCTTCACGCAGGCATAAAGGGCAGTGAGTAATTGTGTCCGAACCCGCTGCCCCCGGCTGTCGGTCAGCACCGGAAAGCCTAAGGCATGACGGCCGACGCCCAGTTGAACCATGTCCATGTGCAGCTCCCCGGCCCGCAAAATTTGCTGCCGGGATGTACAAACGGCCGCCCGCAGATAGCGATACTCCTCAGCGGTAATGGTCTCTTTGAGCACATCGAGCCACGCATTGATCCGGTCGGGAATCCACGCTTGCAGCGCCGACCAGGGTACCAGTTTGGCCGGGCCAAGCAGCCATTCCGCAGAGTAATCCCAACTCGGCGTGAAGGCGAACCGGGCCAGGTAGGTGTGAACGAGCCGGTCCGTCATGGGCGTGCGTTTGATCTTTTCATCGAAGCGGCCGTTGAGCGTAATGCCGCCGCCGCCCACATACCGGGACGTGATGCCCGGAGTCTTCTCATGCTGCGCCTGGAAATGGCGCACCGAAGGGGCAAACGCATGTTTTCCCGGTGAGGCAAACACAACCGGATGCTCTTCGCGCAGGGGAATACGGCCGTCTTCCCGCAAGTCCTTCACCTCCCCGTGCCAACTGCCTTCCACCCTGACCGGACGGCCGTCGCCATCCACATAAACCCAGATGTGTTCCAGTTCATACAGGTGGTGGAGGTCCCAATCCCACCAGATGGCGTATTCGACAACCAGGGTCTCATCAGGAGCCAGTTGAATATGGCGAGAAAAAGAAGGAGAAGGCCCATCAGCGCGAAAGAGCGTATAGCCGGCCACCAGCGGCCGGAACGGTTCCCGCACATCCATACAAATCAGCGGGGCATAGCGCGCAGCCACAGCCCGCTCCACCTCGTCCTGAGGGGTGCTGCGGAGTGCAGCGAGCGCAGCATCAAGGTCGCTCATTTGCTGTTTACTCTCTGCCGTTCAGGTATCATGCGCCAGGTTTACCCGGTACCGGGTTGAACTTCACGGATTATTCGGTATGATTCAGCCTGGGAAGTTGGGATATGTCTCTCCATAGACAGTCGCTATTTTCATCTCCAGATACGGCCCCGAAGCGGATCGTGCAAGCCGAGCATGTGTTCCGCCCACACGGCCGCGGGTTGCGTTCAGTATGCGCAGAAGGAATCAAAACGACCGAACACCATCCCCCTTCATCCGACAACCGATAAACCAATCAAGGACTTTGTATTCATGAGCAATGACACCACCGTTAATCACGAACCAGCACGCGAGCCGGACACAGAAACCGAATCTGACGCTGATCCTCATATTGTAGAACCGGAAAACCGGTTACCCGAAGTCACGATGGCCGACTTACCGCCGCGGCTGCTGGACGCTACCGCCCGCGCTGGCTGGACCGAGTTGACCCCGGTTCAATCTAAAGCCATGCCCTACATCATGGCCGGGCGCGATCTAATGGTACAAGCCCGCACCGGCAGTGGCAAGACAGGGGCTTTCATTATGCCCATCATGGAGCTTGTCAACACCCGGCAAGACGCCTGCCAGGCGTTGGTGCTGGTACCCACACGCGAATTGGCGCAGCAGGTCGCGGCCGAAGCGAAGACTTTGGCCGGCGAGGAAGGGATGAATGTCGCGGCCGTTTATGGCGGCGTGAAATATGGGCCGCAACTAGCCGCCTTCCGCCGCGGCGCTCACCTGGTTGTAGGCACGCCCGGACGCGTGCTGGACCATTTACTGCGCCATACCTTGTCGCTGGAGCATTTGAAAGTCCTCGTATTTGATGAAGCTGACCGGATGCTGTCCATGGGCTTTTATCCGGATATGCGCCGGATTCAGGAGTTTTTACCCCGCCGAAAAATACATGGCTGCATGTTCTCGGCCACTCTTCCCCCTCGTGTGAGGAGTCTGGCCCTCCAATTTCTGGAGGAGCCGTCATTCCTCAGTTTGAGCCGCGATCAGGTTCATGTGGCCGAAACGACACATGCATACTACGCTACCCCTGCTCTGGATAAAGATCGCGCCCTGGTCCGCATCATCGAAGTAGAAAACCCGACTTCTGCCATCATCTTCTGTAATACAAAAACGCGGGTACATTACGTGGCCGTGGTGCTGCGCCGCTTCGGGTATGATGCTGATGAATTGAGCGGGGACATCGCCCAAAAGGATCGGGAAAAGGTGATGGGGCGCTTACGGGCAGGAAAACTCCGTTTCCTGGTGGCGACTGATGTCGCCGCCCGGGGGATTGACATCTCTGAATTGTCACACGTGATTCAATACGAGGCGCCCAAAGACCCGGAAGTGTACATTCACCGCGCCGGGCGTACCGGCCGCGCCGGGGCGGCTGGGGAAGCGTTTACCCTGGTGGGCGACTTCTCCGAACAGGCGCAGTTGAAGCGGATTGCCAAGCAGTACGGCATCCATTTTCAACAACGGCCGCTGCCCACCGATGAGGATGTGACGGCCATTGTGTCCGAACGCATCATTGTGCTGCTGGAAGCGAAGAGGCGAGAGCGGGACAAACTGCAAACCGAGCGAATGCAACGCTTCATCCCCCTGGTCCGGGAATGGGCCAACGATGAAGAAGGGGTGGCGCTGCTGGCCATGCTGCTGGACGATTATTATCAGCGATCATTGCACGCGCCCCCGCCGCAGCCCACGCCGGATAAGCCGGAAAGCGCGCGGAAGCCGGCCAAGAAACGCCGCCGCCGGAAGCGCGGCCGCAACCGACGCTCCGAGTAGCGGCCGTCCCCATAATAGTTTAGCAAAAGGATAGATTGATATGCGTAGAGAGTTTCTCGTCAGTGCAGCGCTGATTACAGCGCTCATCCTCCTGGTTGGCCGGGTTTATCCGCCTTTCCTGTTGCTCTTATTCATATTTGGCCCGGCCTTTTTGCTGGGCATATACGATTACTTCCAGCCCCGGCATTCCGTTCGACGCAATTACCCCTTCGTCGGCCGCTTCCGGTATATGCTGGAAGCAATACGGCCGGAACTGCACCAATATTTCGTCGAATCGGATACAGACGGCGTCCCTTTCAGCCGGGACAAGCGCTCGCTTGTCTACCAGCGAGCCAAAGGGGTGCGGGATACCGTCCCGTTTGGCACCTTGCGCAATGTGTACGCGGAGGGGTATGAGTGGGTGAATCACTCGATACGGCCGCTGCCGTTAGAAGCCAAAGATTTCCGCATCACCGTTGGCGGGCCGGACTGCACACAACCGTACAGCGCCAGCTTGTTGAACATCTCCGCCATGAGCTATGGTTCCTTGAGCAAAAACGCGATTCTGGCCTTGAGCATGGGCGCAAAAATGGGGAACTTTGCCCACAACACAGGCGAGGGCGGCCTCAGCCCTTATCATCTTCAAGGCGGCGCGGACCTCATCTGGCAGATTGGCACCGGTTACTTTGGCTGCCGCACAGCAGACGGCCGTTTCAACCCAGACACCTTCGCCGAAAATGCCCGCCACCCCAACGTAAAAATGATCGAACTGAAACTTTCTCAGGGGGCTAAACCGGGGCATGGAGGCATTCTGCCGGGGGCGAAGGTGACCAATGAAATCTCTGAAATCCGGCATGTACCGATGGGCCAAGACGTCATTTCGCCGCCCGCCCATTCCACCTTTTCCACGCCGGTTGGCCTGCTCGAGTTTATCGCCGAGCTGCGCCGATTGTGCGGCGGAAAGCCGGTCGGCTTCAAACTCTGCATCGGCAAGCGGCGTGAATTTCTGGCCATTTGCAAAGCCATGGTCGAAACTGGCATTACTCCCGATTTCATCACGGTAGACGGCGGCGAAGGGGGCACAGGCGCGGCTCCGCTTGAGTTTTCCAACCATGTGGGAGCGCCATTGCTGGACGGGTTGATTTTCGCCCATAACGCGCTGGTCGGTTTCTCGCTGCGCGACAAGATTCGGCTGATCGCCAGCGGGAAGGTCACCTCCGGTTTTGATATGGTTAAGCGGCTAGCGTTGGGCGCAGACATGTGCAATGCGGCGCGGGCGATAATGCTGGCGCTGGGCTGCATCCAGGCGTTGAAGTGCAACACAAACCGCTGCCCGGTCGGCGTCGCCACCCAAGACCCCCACCTGGTGGCCGGCCTTGTGCCGGAGTATAAGAGCCAGCGCGTAGCGAACTATCATCGAGAGACGATGGAAAGCGTGAGCGAAATCATCGGCGCGGCCGGAATCGCTTCCCACTCCGATTTACGGCCGTGGCACATCATTCGCCGCACGACGCCGACGGAAACGAAACATTACGGCGAGATTTATCATTACTTGCAGGATGGGGATCTACTGAGAGAGCCGCTACCGCCAGATTATAAACGGGCGTGTGAGGCGGCCGCTGCTGATACCTTCAGCCATGTTGGGGTGTGAAGCGTGGTGAAGGGACGGATACGGCCGTCAGTTCTATTAGCGGGCTGCGTTTCCCGCAATTGACCTCCTGACCGCATACGCTATCATTTTGTTATGATAGAAATGCAGGAAACGGCCGTCTTCAGCAAACGTGTGCAAACATGGTGTCAGGGGCACTCCGTGCGTCTGTGCGTGCTGTTTGGTTCTCAGGCCACTGGGGAAACACATGAACATAGCGATGTAGACCTGGCAATCTGGCCATCGGAACCAATTGAGCCATTGCAGAAACTGGATTGGTGGACCGAGTTGACGGCCGCGCTTGATGAAGACGTCAGCCTGGTGCTGGTTTCCCCCGATTTGGACCCGACATTGGGATTTGAGATTGTGCGGAACGGCCGTGTTCTGTTCGAGGCAGAGCCGGGGCTATGGGTGAGAGAACGTGCCCGTCTCTGGCACGCTTGGAACGACAGCTTTCCCTTCCGCCGTGCCCTGCACCGCCAACTGCGCCAGTTTGCCCAGGAAGTGTTGGATGGCTTCTGACGTTCTGGCAGAAAAAAATTTTGCTCCGGCATCGTACCGGGATGCGTTTAAGCTGGCCGGAGAGCATGGGATTCTTCCTGCTGATCTGGCAGTACGTTTACAGAAAGCGGCCGGCATGAGAAATGTGCTGGTTCCCCTGTATGAAAGCATTGATTACGACGACTTACATCAAAGCATTCCGTCCGCTTTGCAGGGTTTCACCCAGTTCACGGCCATTTTCGTAAAGCGTTTAAGCGACGATTGATCCCAATGGTGGTCTAGATCGAGAAACGAAAAAGATTGCGAGATTTTTGGTTCATCTCGCAATCTCTATTTTTAAAGCGCATCAAATTGATTGCGGCCGTTCACTGATAATCGGTGACGACCAGGGTTGTGCGTGGTTATGCGGGTTTGCGCGCGCGCCGTCCTGACGAATTTTGGCGAGCCGGACGGCCGCGTCCCTGGGTGTGCCGGCGCCCTGACCGGGCTGGGCGGCGTTGGTTGGAGCCATTCTTCCGGGGTTGACCTTTTGGAATAGGGCTATTGTAATCGAAACCAGGCAATTGTCGCCGCTCGATTTGTGCTCCCAAAACCTTCTCAATCTCCCGCACCATCCCCCTGTCCTCTTGCGTGGTAAACGTGAGCGCTTCTCCCGTCTCCTGGGCACGGCCGGTGCGGCCGATTCGATGGGTGTACGCATCTACCGTGTCCGGCATGTCGAAGTTGATCACATGCGAAATCTCGGCCACATCGATCCCCCGCGCCGCAATATCTGTCGCCACGAGAATATCAAATTTTCCGTTCCGGAAGCCGTTAATCGCCTTCTGCCGCTGGTTTTGGGACATATTGCCCTGTAACGCGGCCGCTCGATACCCCTGTCTTTCCAGCTTGCGCGCCAGGTTACGGGCACGATACTTGGTACGGGTAAAAATCAACACACGGCCGGTTGCCTTTTGCTCCAACAACGCCGTCGTCAACTGCGTCTTCAACCCGTGCGGCACAGGGTACAACGCATGGGAAACACTCTTCGCCGGGGCAATGATGCCAATCTGAACGGTGACTGGCTTATTGAGGATCGTATCCGCCAGCTTACGCGCATCTTTGGGCATGGTGGCTGAAAAGAAAAGCGTTTGTCGCTGCGCCGGCAGCCGCTTGAGAATACGGCGGATGTCGGGCAGGAAGCCCATGTCGCACATGCGGTCGGCTTCATCTAACACTAACACTTCTACATGGGACAGGTCAATATTGCCCTCATTTAACAGGTCGAGCAAGCGGCCGGGGCAGGCCACGACGATTTCCGCGCCGCGCCGCAGCGCCGCTATCTGGGGGTTCTTGTTCACACCCCCGTAAACGGTGATGCTGCGCACTTTGGTGTGCTGCCCCAGAGCGACATTGGTTTGGTGGATTTGTTCTGCCAGTTCGCGCGTGGGGGCAACGATGAGGGCGCGCACCCGGCGCAGCGGCCCCTTGGTCAGGCGCTGGAGAATGGGGAGGGTAAACGCGGCCGTTTTGCCGGTACCCGTTTGCGCCAAGCCTAACACATCACGCCCTTCTAGGACGATTGGGATAGCTTGTTGTTGAATGGGGGTTGGGGTAGTAAAACCAACTGATTTGATGCCGGCAATTATGCGCGGATCAAGAGAGAATTGTTCAAATTGCATTAAGAGTACTCCTTGACTCTGTTGAGCCAAGTCGCACTCTCAGCCCGAAAAATAGGTTACTGCTGATGTCCCGAACCTGAGGTTCGCGGAAACAAAAGCTGGGCAGTATAGCTGTTGTTCCGCATTTGCGCCAACTTTCTCATGTACGGGTGCACGAATAAGCGATTACACGACATCGCTTCTCTCCTGAAAATAGCGGAATTTTCATGCCTTTTGGTGTGCGGAACGCTCATGGAAACTCCTCGGAACTCAAGCAGCGGCCGCCGGTTTGCCGCTCAATTCATATGCCGTCATTTCACGCGCCATTTGAACCGCCATTAAAGCAAAAAGGACGGCCGTCTGCCAGTTGCTGCTCACCCATACCATTGTGTCGAACTGACTCATCAGGAGCATGGCCAGCCAAAGGCCAAGTTGATAAGGTGTAAAGGAGCGGCAAGATGACGGGGCGGCAGGGCGGCGGGACGGCAGGGTGATGAAGAAGGGAAAGAGCGCCAGCAAAAGCCACAGTAGACCGCCGGGGAGTCCCAATTCGGCCGTGACGAGGAGAGGGGCATTGTGAACGCGGTTGGCGTCAGGAGCGATGGCCTGGGCATAGCCGGTGTAATTGCCCAGCCCCACACCGCGCCAGGGATGATCCCCTATCAATTGCAGGGCAATGCCCGCATCAACAGACCGCTCATCCAGAGAACGGGCCTCGATGGGAGAATCCAGATCAGCAAACCGGCTCAGGGCCAGGTCATTGTAGGCCAGGAACAAGAGCAAACTGGGAATGAACGGCCAGAGGAATCTCAGAGAACAGGGCGCAGAAATCGCATGGCTTTGTCTCCTCTTGACGGTCCAAAAGCCCCACGCCAGCATCCCTGCGCTGAATCCGAGCCACGCGGCCCGCGAGAAGCTGACGAACAGCCCGGCACAGCCCGCCGCCAAAGCCATGCCCACGGCCGCCTGCCGCCATCCCCGAAGACGGCCGTATGCTGGCCAAAGCAGCAGCAACAGCACCGCCAACAGCGCCCCCAGCAGATTCGGATGCGCCGTCAGCCCATAGGCGCGCAGCCAGCGCGTGTCGCGCGCAAACAAGACAGTGATTCCCTGCCAGCCAGGATTGAGGGGCAATTCTCCCAAACCAGCCAACCCCACCTCCCGTTGCACAGAAAACTGCGCCAGCGCCACACCTCCCTGGATCATGAGAACAAGGGAAAGGGGCAAGGTGAGAGACGGCCGTTCATTCAGAATAACCAGGTAAACCAGCCAGGCAATTGCCAGCCCGCCCGCATGAATAAACATCCGTCGCGGCGACAGTAAATCCAGGCTGAGCAGCCCCAACAGCGTCAGCCCCAAAAACGGCAGCGTGATTCCCCACCGCCCCCACTGCCACCTCCGCCATTTATCGCCGGCCAACCGGTCAACCAATAAACTGGTCACAAGGAACAGCGGCAGCAAATTAAACGCCCCAATCGTCACCGGTGCCCCGGCCACTTCCTCTCCCTGCCACAGCGGAAACCAGGAAAACGGCCCGTAGCGCCATGAGGGCGTCGTTAGACTTAATACAAGAAACAATGTGAAGCTCGCTTGTGTGAGCGGCTTGATCAACCCGGCCATGCGCCTGATTCGCTCAGACACGTTTCACCAAATTCTGAGTGGGGATAGATGGCATGCAGCCCGGCGATAGCGCAGAGTTTGCCAAGTTTCCCATCTTATTCTCCGCATTCTCTGTCGCTCTGCTCACCAAATTCTCATCTGGAACGTTTGACATCCCGATCTATATCGCAATAATTGCTTTATGTACACGAACCGGACTTCCGTTCCGAATGCGTCCAACCGTTCCCTTCCTCCTGCTGCCGGCATCGAAACCGCCATCCTGCGAACGGTCGCCTACGTAGACGTATTCAATTATCCCTTAACCGCCGCACAAGTCCATCGTTACCTGGAAGGGGTTTCGGCTTCGCGGGAGGAAATCGAAGCAATCCTCGCCAATGGCCGCCTCATCCCCGACAGGCTTAGTCGCCTGGACGGATATTTCACATTGCCGGGCCGGGAGGAAATTGTCGCTGCTCGCCAGGCGCGGGAAGTCGTATCGCAGCGGTTGTGGCCCCGGGCTATCCGGTACGGCCGTTTGCTGGCCCGCCTTCCTTTTGTGCGCATGGTCGCTGTAACCGGCTCGTTGACGATGAACAATGCTGAAGCAGACGCTGACATTGATTACCTGGTAGTCACCGAATGCGGCCGTCTCTGGCTGTGCCGTGCCTTCATCATCGCCCTGGTCCGGCTGGCGCGGCGCGACGGCGTGGAACTTTGCCCCAACTACATCTTATCCGAAGACGCGCTGAAATTCCCCGACCACAACCTGTATGTCGCCCATGAAATCACCCAGATGGTGCCCCTTTCCGGCCTGAATGTGTACCAGCGCATCAGACAGCTCAATGCGTGGGCAGATGAACTCTTACCCAATGCAGCCGGCCCGCCCTATCACCCTGACCCCGTTTCTCCGGGCCTCCACCAATCGCTGGTGGAACGGCCGTTGCGCACGCCAGTCGGCCGTTGGTTGGAACAATGGGAAATGAACCGCAAAATCCGCAAACTTCGCGCCCAGGAAACAGAATTCACCGAAACCGACTTCTGTGCCGACTGGTGCAAAGGGCATTTCGACGCTTACAACCGGCCCACCATGCGCGCTTATCAATTAACAATTACCAATTACCAATTACCCCAAACCAAGAGCCAATTACCAATTACCCCAAACCAAGAACCAAATTCTAATCACCAATCTCCAATCACCCATAACCCACCACCAACCGAGCAATAACCATGGACATCCTCTTCGGCCAATCCTACTATCTCCGATTCGACCCCAAGCTATACGCGGCTATGCAGCCCTATCCGCCGTTGGGCACCCTCTATGCCGCCAGCGCCATGCGCAAACGCGGCTACAGCGTCGCTCTGTTCGACGCCATGTTAGCCGAATCAGAGCAGGAGTGGGCAGATGCCCTCGATCAGTACCAGCCAACCTATGCCGTAATTTATGAGGACAATTTCAACTACCTATCAAAAATGTGTCTGCTCAACATGCGCCAGGCCGCCTTCAACATGATTTGTATGGCCAGTGAGCGCGGCCGTACGGTCATCGTCGCCGGTTCCGACGCCACCGACCATTATGCCGACTACCTCAATGTCGGTGCAGACTTCGTCATCCTGGGCGAAGGGGAAGAAACATTGGCGGAACTGGTTGATCAATTAACATTGAGCAATGAGCAATCAACAATGAAGGACTGGTCGGCGATCCCTGGCCTGGCTTTCAAAAACGCTCACCCTCCACCAGTCACAATTCACAATTCACAATTCACAATTCACAAATCCCCTCCCCGTCCTGTCATGCGCGACATTGATACGCTCCCATTCCCGGCCTGGGATTTAGTAGACGTAGAAAAATACAAGCTCATCTGGTACGAACGGCACGGTTATTACTCGATGAATATGGTCACCACGCGTGGCTGCCCCTACCACTGCAACTGGTGCGCCAAACCCATCTGGGGGCAGCGATACAACTCCCGCAGCCCGGAAAATGTGGCGCAGGAGATGAGATGGCTCAAGGAAACATACCAGCCTGACCATATCTGGTTCGTTGACGACATCATGGGGTTGAAGCCCGGCTGGTGGCACGCCTTTGCCGATATGGTGGAGCGGTATCAAGCCCGCATCCCTTTTAAATGCCTCAGCCGCGCCGATCTGATTGTGCGAAATGAGAAAAACGTGGATGCACTGGCCCGCGCCGGTTGTGACATTGTGTGGATGGGGGCAGAGTCAGGTTCGCAAAAA
Organism: Anaerolineae bacterium; assembly: GCA_046753445.1. GTDB lineage: Bacteria > Chloroflexota > Anaerolineae > Promineifilales > Promineifilaceae > JAHEEY01. The sequence continues at coordinate 16,456 of JBHHTQ010000044.1, forward strand.
ATCCTCAACGCCATGGAAAAAGGGACTACTGTCGAGCAAATCTACGAAGCTGCCCGCCGCCTGCACCAGGTTGGCATTAAAGTGGCTTTTTTCCTCCAGTTTGGTTACCCTGGCGAAACGCGAGAGGACATTGAGAAAACGCTGCAACTGGTGCGCGACTGCCAACCGGACAATATTGGGATGTCGGTGTCGTATCCCCTGCCGGGGACAAAGTTTTACGAGAATATCAAACTACAACTGGGCAATAAGCAAAACTGGTCGGATTCAGCCGATCTGGCCATGATGTACCGCGGGCCGTTTGCCACGCCGTTTTACCGGCAGCTGCATATTGTCTTGCACAAGGAATTTCGCTCGCGGCGGGCGTGGCAGGAATTGAAGCGAGTGGTTCTCAAGCCGGCCCAATGGCGCCGTCATCACTGGCGGGAGGCGGCCGCCAGCGTGTATCGTCTGGCTACGCTGCCTCTGGCCCGCCTTAAGCTGAACCGGTTAGCGGCCGTTCCCCACGAAAGGGTAGCCCCCATGCCGCATATGCGCCTGGAAGAAGCAGCACGGCCGTCGCCACAAGAAGTCTGAGGATAGACCCGGAACTAGCGCTAGAGGATAGAGCCAAAGATAGAGGAAGACCCCCCTCTCGCTCTTGCTCTAGCTAAAAACCATGACCAACCATTTTCACAACGTCTCCGCCGCTTTTTCGCGCAAAGCACAAGTGTATGACGCCTTCGGTGAAGGGCACGAGAACCTCACCCGGATGCGGTGCAAGGTGTACGACCACATCAGCCGGCTGGCGCCGCAAGGGAGCAGCCTGCTGGAACTGAATGCTGGAACGGGACTGGATGCGGTCGAAATGGCGCAGCGCGGCTATCGCATTCATGCAACAGACATTTCGCCGGGGATGGTGGCTGAAATTGAGCACAAAATTGAACGGTATGACCTGCACGGCCGTCTCACCCTCCAACGATGCAGCTTCACCGACCTGAATCAAGTCACAGCGGGGCCGTTTGACGCCATTTACTCCAATTCCGGGGGGCTGAACTGCATTCCCGATTTAACGGCCGTGACCTGCCACCTGCCCCATTTGCTCAAACCCGGCGGCATCGTCACCTGGGTCATCATGCCCCGCATCTGCCCCTGGGAACTGGCCCTCACGCTCAAGGATTGGCGGGTAGGTACGCGCCGGCTGCGCCCTGGGGGCGTCCTGGCCAACGTGGAAGGTGTTCAATTCATGGCCTACTACTTCACGGCCCGCCAGGTGCGCCGCGCCTTCGGACCGCGCTTCCGACAGGTTAAGCTGGAAGGGTTATCTGTCGTCACCCCCACGGCTGACAACAAAAACTTTGCTCACAGCCACCCCCGGCTGTTCCGTTGGCTGGCGCGGCTGGATGACCGGATCGCCCACTGGCCACCCTTCAACGGTTGGGGTGATTTCTTCATTCTCAGCATGATCTATGACGCTTGAATTCGACCTGGCCTGCCCGCTCTGCAAAACGCCGCTGGCGATCACAGGCGGAGAGGCCCAGTGCCCCCAAGACGGACAAACGTACCGGCGCGTGGACGGCATCTGGCAGCTGCTGCGACCCGATAGAGCCCCGCTCTTCGCCCAGTTCATCCACGAATACGAGACAATACGCACGGCCGAGGGGAGAGGCAGCAACGACCCGGCCTACTACCGCGCCCTGCCCTTCGCTGATCTGAGCGGCAAGATGACGGCCGATTGGGCCATCCGTGCTCAAAGCTTCACCACCTTGCTGGAGCAAGTCATCAGACCCTTAGAAAATCGCCAACCAGCCGCCGTCCGCCCGCTCCGCATCCTCGATCTCGGCGCAGGCAATAGCTGGCTGTCCTACCGCCTGGCAAAGCGCGGGCATCATCTGGCGGCGGTTGACCTCACCGTCAACCATTTCGACGGCCTGGGTGCGCATACCATGTACGACGCCGACTTCTTACCCATTCAGGCCGAATTTGACCATTTGCCCTTCACCCATTCCCAGGTGAACCTTGTGATTTTCAATGCATCGCTCCATTATTCGGCCGACTATGCCGCCACGTTGCGGGAGGCATGGCGGGTGGCTGGGCCGGGTGGCGTCGTGGCCGTTGTGGACACTCCCCTGTACCATGACCCTGCCAGCGGCGCGCAAATGGTCAGGGAGCGCGAGGCGCAGTTCCAGGAACGGTATGGCTTTCCTTCCAATGCCCTTCCCAACGAAAACTATCTCACTTATCGCCGGTTGGACGCCCTGGCAGCGGAGTTAGGCTTGCGCCGGCAGCTGTTGTGGCCTGTCCCTCGCTGGCGCTGGGCCGTGCGCCGTCTGCGAACCCGTCTGCGCGGCCGCCGGGAACCGGCCCAGTTCCCGCTCATTGTCTTGCGGCGCGAGGATGGGCCGCAATGACCTTATCCACGCTCACCGCGGCCGTTTCCCGCCGATTGGCTTTCAATTCGCTCTGGCTCTTGCTGGCGCGCGCCGCCGGGCAGGGTTTGATGGTCGTGTTTACCGCCCTGGTGGCCCGCTACCTGGGCGAACGGGGATTGGGACAGTACGCTTTCCTGGCAGCCATCGTCTATGTGGGCAACGTCTTCACCACATTTGGCATGGACACCCTGCTCATCCGAGAAATCGCTGTGCGCCGGCGCGCAGACACCCCGCTGCTGACGGCCGCTTTGCTCATTGAGCTGTCTCTTTCCCTCCTCTTCATCGCCGCTATTTTTTTTACGGCCCAATGGATGCCCAACCTCTCGGACAATACACGCATCTCGCTCAAGTTCTACACCCTGTCCCTGATTCCGCTGGCATTTTACACCTTGTACAGCGCTGCGCTGAGGGCGTATGAGCGCGTGGATCTGACGCTCTGGCTTACGCTCTTCACCGCCATTGTACAGACGGCCGGGGCCTTTTTACTGCTGAGGAATGGGGGCGGTCTGCGGCAGCTTGTGTGGTTGCTGTTGACTGTCAACGCGGCCGGTGCAGCCCTGGCCGGGTGGGTGTGCGCCCGCACTTTGCCTAACTTCGCCTACAACTGGCGCGTCAACAGTGCACTGCTCCGCCAGACGCTGCGCGCCGGTGGAATGCTGGCCGTTTTAATGGTCACGGCCGTGATTTACCAGCGGCTGGGCGTGTTCTCCCTGTCATTATTGGGCAATGATGCGATGACAGGCTGGTTCAGCGCCGCCGCGCGCATTGTGGAAGCGTTGAAAATGCTTCCCTACGCCGTTTTTGGCGCCCTCTTTCCCGTCATGGCCCGCCGCGAACGACAGCCTGCACAGGCAGCCGCAAAGGCCAGCAGCAGATTTGAGCAACAAGCGCTGGTTGGCCTGTCAGCATATGCCATTACCGCGGCTCTGGGCCTGGCCTGGACGGGCGAGTCACTGATCCGCTTCTTGTACGGCCGTAGCTACGACCCGTCCGTGAGGGTGCTGAGCATTTTAGGCTTGAGCCTGATTCCGTTTCTGTTTTCACTAACGTGGTCATTTCGGCTTGTCGCCGCCGGCCGCGAACGCCTGGCGTTACAGGCCATGCTGGTCACGATTGTGATCGCCGGCGCGCTCTTCACTTTCCTGGCGCCGCGCTGGGGCGCCCTCGGAGCCGCGTGGGCGGCCGTCATCGCTGAGGTGATCCAGGCCATCATTTTGCATCTTTCCATGCGGCGAGACCGATCTAGTGTCGATCATAGGTAACTCTCACACCATGCGCTTTCCCAATCTGGCTGACAAACACAAAGATGCGCCCGTATTCACGGCCGCTGACCTGCTGGCTCACCGGCGGCGAAAGGGCGCTGCACCTGATTTTGCGCCTCCTCAGGCTGTCATCTTTTGTTACCAGCCTGCGCTGCTCCAGTTTGCCGTCAAGAAATGGCGGGGAAAGCAACAAAGCGGCTTCTTTGGCGCGTTTTACCTGCTCAAGAAAACGAACGGACGGGTTGGCGTGATGGGAAACTTCGGTGTAGGGGCGCCAGTAACGGCCGTGCTCCTCGAAGAGTTGGCGGCGTTTGGCGTGCCCCGATTCATCATCATCAGCATGGTGGGCGGGCTGCAGGAAACGTCTCAGGCCGGCGATCTGATCGTCGCCGACCGCGCTCTCCGCGATGAAGGCGTCTCTCACCATTACCTGCCCTCCGCTCGATTCGCGCTGCCATCCCCCGTTCTAACCCAACGATTGCGCCGGGCGCTGGATAGCAAGGGCCTCTCCTACCAGGTGGGCGCGACCTGGACGACTGACGCGCCCTACAGGGAAACGAGCCGCGAAATCGCCCAATATCAGGAAGAAGGTGTTCTGGCAGTGGAAATGGAAACGGCCGCCCTTTTTGCCGTCGCCCAATACCTGAAGGTAGATGCGGCCGCTGCTTTGGCCATAGGAGATTCGATGCAAAACGGCCGGTGGCGTCTTGACTTCGACCTCCACCGGGCGGAAGAGGGGTTGAAGACCCTGCTGGATGCGGCCGTTGCAGAACTGCGGGAATAGGATTGATCAGATTGGAATTGTGCAGAACGGTTGACAGCCATCCACCCGTTGTTATAATTGCGCCCATCTCATTACCAATTGACTGTGTTCTGTCCCCATATTTGTAATTCCAACTGATCACAAGTAGTGCGCAGAGCGCAGACAACCACATCCCCCCTGTAGGAGAGCTGTCTCATGACTGAAGAGAGCAGTGAAGCAATGACTGAATCGGCCGCTCCGGCGACGCCGACAACTATTCATGACCTGAAGCCAAAAATGCAACTCAAAGGCGTTGTCAAGCGGCTGGAATTATATGGCGCATTTATTGACGTTGGCGTTGGCATCAATGCACTTATTCATATTTCCCAGTTAGGCAAAGAGCGTGTGAACCGCGTTTCAGATGTGCTGAAGGTCGGCGATGAAGTAACCGTCTGGGTTAGCCGCGTCGAACCTGATCGTGATCAGATTATGGTCACCATGGTGCCCCCATTGGCCGTGGAGTGGAGCGACCTGAAACCCAATCAAGTGTATACAGGCCGCGTCAGCCGCCTGGAAAACTTCGGCGCGTTCGTGGACATCGGCGCTGAACGAGAAGGTCTGGTTCATATCAGTGAACTGAGCCACGAGTATGTCAAACACCCGACCGAAGTCCTTCAGGTCGGCAGTGAAATCCAGGTACAGGTGCTTGGATTTAACAAGCGTAAGCGGCGCATTGACCTGAGCATTAAAGCGCTTCTGGCCAAGTCCGACCAAGCGGCTCCTGCCAGCACGGGAAACGGGGCGCAGTACGAAGAAGAGGACGATTTCGACGAAGATATGCCTACCGCCATGGAAATTGCGATGCGTAAGGCAATGGGCGATGATATTGCGATACGGCGTCGTCCGGCGAACCGGAAACGGCGGAAGCGTAGACGAGCGCGTGAAAAGCAGGAAGAGATCTTGAACCGCACCCTGCAGATTCGTCAAACTGAGGGTTAAGGGTTTGGCGGTTTATTCTCATAAATAAAATCAGCGGAATAAATCGACAAACCTCGCGGTGTCACGGTTTTCCCTTCTTTAATGATTAACCGTGACCCACTCATATCAATACGATCAAAAAAAGCCCTGCGCTTGCGGGGCTTTTTCTCGTGTTTCAAACAGGTTAGCGGCCGCGTGCGTTAGAACACCGTCTCCGGCCAATCCAGCATCCAGGCGGTCAACTTTTCCCCGGCATTCACCTGCCGAACGCCTTCGGGCACAATGAGGAGCGCATTGGCTTGAACGAGGGATGTCATGATGTGCGATCCCTGGCTTCCCGTCGTGGTGGCCACATACTCCGCGCCGCGCCGCTCGACCACGGCCCGCACATAGCTTTCGCGGCCGTCAGAAGAAATCGCATCTTGTATGGTGACGCTGATCATCGGCCGGTCCAATTTTCCGTGTCCGGCCATCTTCAAGATCGCAGCGCGGGCGAATCGTTCAAACGACACCATGGCTGAAACCGGGTTGCCAGGCAAACCTAAATAAGGTACGCCTTTGTACGCGGCAAACGCGAGCGGCTTTCCCGGCCTCATACGAACCCGCCAGAAGACCGCATTCCCTTCTTCCTCTAACACAGCCTTAACCACGTCATAAGCCCCGACAGAAACGCCGGCCGAACTGACAAACAGGTCAACGCCGGCATCAAGTCCTTCCTGAAGCCTGGCGCGTAAATCTTCTGCGGTGTCACGTGCGATTCCGAGGAGAACCGGGATGGCGCCCAATGCTTTAACCTGGGCCGCCTGAGCGTAGCCGTTGCTGTTGCGAATCCTCCCCGGCCGCAGTGCATCTGAGACAGAGATCAGCTCATCACCCGTGGCCAGAATCCCCACCCGGGGACGGCGAATGACACGCACCTGATCCACACCGAGCGACGCCAGCACGCCAATCTCCTGCGGCCGCAAGATGTGTCCCTCTTCCAGCACGCTGTCCCCGGCGCGAATGTCTTCCCCGACATGGCGCACATAATCCCCTGTTTTCACTTCCCGCTTCACCGCCACATATTCAGGCAGCGGCCGCTCCCGATCGCGCCACGGCTCGTCGGTGTCTTCAACCGGCACCACCGCATCTGCGCCAGGGGGCAAGGGAGCGCCGGTCATAATTCGGGCCGCGCTGCCCGGAGCAAGCGGCTCAGTCGCCGCAGCGCCCGCAGCAATATCGGCCGCCACTCGCAGCGTCACCAGTGACTCAGGTGTGGCTCCCCGCAGATCGGCCGCGTGCAAAGCATAACCGTCCATCGAAGAATTGGCGAAAGGGGGCAGACTGTCTCTGGCCACGACCGGCTCCGCCAGGACTCGACCGAGTGCTTCCAACAGAGGTACGCTTTCTGCCGGCAGAACGGACACTCCCGCCAGCACGGCCGCCAACGCTTCTGCAACTGTCAAATATTCCTGCTTAGCCATGGGGAGTTGCCAGCCTGCCGTCCAATTCCAACTGCTCGGCTGCCCCTTGCATGGCGCTCAGGACGTTGCCGATGTGATCCCACAGGTCAAGCGAGCCATCGAAACAAGCACGGCTGAAATCGGCCGTCACTTCCGTCACATGATCCCGGTCAACCCCGGCCGCAAAGCGGCGATCCTTCCATTTCTTGCGGATGGACTTTAACTTCACATCTGCCAGGTTCTTGGACGGCCGTACCAGCGCAGTGGCGATGACCAGCCCGGTAATCTCATCACAGGCCAACAGGGCAAAATCTATGGGCTTCTCCCGCTCCACCCCGGTTCCCTCAGTGTAATGGGAGAGAATAGTGCGAATCGTCTCCTCATCCCAGCCCCGTTCCCGTAAAATATCTGCGCCTTTAATCGGATGGCGATCCAGATCTGGGTGAATCTCCCAATCAAAATCATGGAGAAGGCCCACCGTTTCCCAGTAATCTGGGTCATGCCCCAAACGGGCTGCATACAAGCGCATCGCGGCCGCAACCGACAACATGTGTCGCCGCAACCCCTTATCTTGAACAAATTCGCAGACCAACCCCCAGGCCCCATCTCGGCCGTTTGCCACGTCCCTGCCTCCACGCTACTTTTGGAAAAGAATTAGAATCACTTGGCTCCGCAATCGCACTCACCCCCCTCATGTTTGGCGCAGCCCGACTTCGCCTTCTTTTGCAATGCTTCCAACTCATCCAGCGGTTCCAATTCATGGCGGAATACTTCGTGCCATTCGCCGCCGACATCCACCACCACTGCATCGCGCAGCACGCGAAAGTCCTTGACGATTCCTTCGCCATAGGGCGTCCCCACCCGCTTGCCCCGCTTCGGCAATGCTTTCTTGGCCTCAACATATTGCTCGTACTCATAAACCAGACAACAGCGCAGGCGGCCGCACATGCCGGTGATTTCCTGCGGGCTGAGCGAAATGCCCTGCGCCTTGGCCATGCGGATGGAAACGGGGCTGAACTCAGTTAAGAACGTCGAGCAGCATCGGGGCGCGCCACAAGCGCCATACCCCCCCATGATCTTGGCCACATCTCGCGGGCCAATCAGGCGCAGCTCCACCCGCGTGTGGAAGGCCCGGCTTAATGCTGATTTCAACGGCCGGGTATTCAGCTTCTTATTCTCGGTCGTATAATGGATCGTGAGCCATGAGCCATTAAAACTGTACTCCGCCTTGACGAACTTGGCGTCCTTCACACCCAACGTATGCGCCTTCTCCCGGCAGGTGATGAGCGCATCCAGTTCTTTCGCCTCCCAGACCTGCTTCATCACCATGTCACGCGGGTTGGCCTTTCGTTCTACCGCACGCATTCCTTTCTTGCTGTGTGTTTGTTCAGGTTCAATGTAGGCAACGACCTGCCCCAACTGACGGCCGCGCCGGGTCTCCACGATCACATGATCGCCTGGGGCAATATCTCTCACCTGCCCCACTTTGAAATGATACAGTTTGCCCAGCTTTTGAAACCGTACACCAACCACTGAAGTTGGTTCAAATGCCTGGATTGCCATACGCTTCCCCTTCAGGCCGGCACAGCGAAGGCCGGCCATTCGCACCCATTACAAGGTCTGCCGCCAACTGGCGTCAGCCAATCATTTCAATCGGAATGAAGTTCGATCCCTGGCTGCCCAGCGTCAGGACGCTGATGCGCGCTGCGATCCCCTGAGACACCTCTTTCAATGCCTGTCCGGCCGGAGATTCTGGATGAGAAATCACAATGGGGCGGCCGCTATCACCGCCGACCCGCACATTGGCATCCAAAGGAACTGTCCCCAGGAAATGCACGCCGTAATCCCCAGCCAGCTTTTCTCCTGCCCCAGTGCCAAAAAATTCTCCGCTCATGTTTTCAACCACCCCAATAATGGGCACCTTAAGCTGCTCGAACATCTTAAGGCCGCGCAGAGCATCGGCCGCGGCCACCTGCATTGGCTGGGTCACAATTACGGCTCCGGACAAGGGCAACACCTGGGCCAGCGTTAACTGCGCATCGCCGGTACCGGGAGGCAAATCCACGACCAGATAGTCGAGTTCCCCCCACTCTACATCCGTCAGCAGCTGCCGGATCGCGCCGTGGAGCATCGGGCCGCGCCACACCAACGGCTGGTCGGGTTTGACCATGAAAGCCATAGAGATGAGCTTGACCCCATACCGCTCCGCCGGAATCATTTTTCTGTTTCGGGGAGGCGGCATCTTCTCTACCCCCGTCATCATGGGCACATTCGGCCCTAGAATATCAGCATCCAGCAGGCCGACGCGCGCCCCATCCTGCGCCAGCGAGATGGCCAGATTGACCGAAACCGTGGTCTTCCCAACCCCCCCTTTGCCGCTGGAAACGGCGATGGTATTGCGAAAATTCTGCCCGATCTGGGAATTAATTCGGGCGTCTGTGGGCACATTTGAATTCCAGTTGATGGTAATCTGCCCTACGCCATCAACCCGGGCCAGCGCTGCCCTGGCATCCCGTTCCATCTTGCCCTTCAGGGGACAGGCTGGAGTCGTCAGCATAATGGTGAAGCTGACATCATTGCCATAAATTTTCAAATCGCGGATCATGTTCAGGGAAACCAGATCACGGTGCAGTTCCGGTTCAATTACCGTGGACAATGCACCCATCACAGCCGCCTCTGTCAATCCATTACCTTTACTACCACTCATCACATTCATTCCTTCGGGAAACGCCCTAACCACAATGAGTCCACTCCCCCCACGAGAGTGAACTCATTCTTGAAGGACCAGGAGTTGTCCCGTTTCTTTTTATAATACACGATAAGGCTAAGGAAGGCACAGTACCAGTTAATAGAGCACGCCTCGATAGGCCAATTGGCGGGCAATTGCCTCAGCAATCCTCTCTTCGCGTGATTCTTCGCCATCTCCTGCGCCCCGGCGGCCTTTCTTCCGTTTCTTCGCTTCCTTGGCAAAGTTACGGGCCGCTTCCTCAGCCTCAGCCCGCTTGGGCGCGATCTCCCGCCAGTAGCTGATTGGTTTACTCAGGCGAGCCTTGTCATGGATGTGCGCCGTTGTGCGGTCGTAACTGGCCAGCTCGTAATCGTGGTCCATCTTGATGGCGTCGAACGGGCAAAACTCGGCGCATAGGCCGCAGTTCATGCAAATGTCAATATCAATGAAGAACTTTTCCGGTTCCGGCTTGGGACGGCCGTTCGGCTGTTTGCCGCGCTCAATCCAGATACACTGCGGCGGGCACACCTTGGCGCAGATGCCGCAGGAGGTACACCAGTCATGTCCCCATTTCTGTCCCGGCGGCGGTTCGTCCGTCACCAGGAATGGAATAAACCGGAACCGTTCCGGGACAGGCAGCTTCTCCTCCGGGTAGAACACAGTAATGACGCCCTTTCCCTTGAGGCTCTGCCGCACACTTAACGCTTCATCATTGTAGTAACGGCCGCCGTTGGACAACCAATGTAAGTCATCCACATAAGTGGCCACAAAATGTTTAAGGGTGACACCCAACCCTTTCAAAATGCCTAATCCGTACATACTTTCTCCCAAAGAACCACGTAAGGCAGAAGCGAGTATTCCGCCGCCCCGTTCCTACCGATCAACCTCGCCCAGCACAATGTCAATACTGCCCAGGATGGCAACGACATCGGCCACCTTGTGGCCCACACACATTTTCTCCAACGCCGTCAGATTGATGAAGGATGGAGAGCGAACATGATACCGTTCCGGATTGGACCCTCTGCGCTTGGCTGTGACGTAATAGCCGAGTTCCCCTTTCGGATTCTCGACGCGGCCGTATACTTCACCCCCATTCGGTACCCGAATCGCATATTGAGGCTTGCCGCCGATAATCGGCGCTCCTTCCGTTTCTTTCAGGTACGGCAGCACCTGTTCCAAGATACGGAGGCTCTGCCGCATTTCATCCATGCGGATGAGGTACCGGTCGTAAATGTCGCCGTTGTAACGGACGGCTACATCAAAATCCAGATGCTCGTAATAAGAATAGGGATTCGCCCGGCGCACATCATACGGAACGCCGCTGGCGCGGAGAACTGGCCCGGCCGTGCTGAAAGCAATGGCATCCTCGGGCGAAAGATAACCGACGCCAATACTGCGGGCGCGCACAATCTCATTTCCCGTCATCAGGTCATCGCCCTGCTCAAGAACACGGGGCAGCCGGCCATAAATCAAATCATGGAGGAACTCCATCACCGGCTGGCCGCGCACATCATCGGGTAAATCGAAAGCAACGCCGCCGAAACGCATGTAGTTGCACATCATGCGGGACCCGGAAGCCACCTCAAACAAGTCCAGGATCAATTCCCGTTCAATGTAGAAGTAAAGCATCGGTGTTTGCAGTGCGCCCAGGTCATTGAGCAGGAAGCCAAGCGCCCACAAATGGTTGACAATACGGGTAAGCTCTACCATCAAAATCCGAATCCACTCGGCCCGCTCCGGCACTTCAGAACCCAGGAGCTTTTCCACTGCCAGGATATACCCCAGATTGTTGGACATGGACGAAAGGTAGTCCAGCCGGTCTGTGTACGGGATATTCTGGATAAACGTGTTGCGCTCACCGATCTTCTCATGATTCCGGTGCAGATATCCCATAATCGGCTTCAAACTGAGAATGGTTTCCCCGTCCAAAGTAATCGCCATCCGGAACACCCCATGCGTAGACGGATGTTGCGGCCCCATGTTGACGGTGAGTTTTTCAGTTTTCAGGCCAGGAGTCGTGTCGCGGGTAATGGTCACGCCGTAAGCATCTGTCTCCGACTCATATTCATTACCGGTCGGTTCCCAACCCGGAGGATACTGAACATTCTTACCAAAGGGATTGTTCTCCTCAGCCCGGTGAACTTCTCCGCCCGGCCAGCGACTGCCAAACGGTTTGTGATCCTCTTCGTAGAATGGCTCTCGCCAATCTTTACGCAGCGGGTGTCCGTGAAAATCCTCCCAGGTCAGGATTCGCCGCAGATCGGGGTGGCCATCAAAACGGATGCCCAACAAGTCCCAGGCTTCCCGCTCCTGAAATTCAGCGCCGGGCCAGACCGGAACCAGGGTCGGGACAACCGGCTCTTCGCGGCCGACCTGGACCTTCAGCACCAGTGAATCGCCCCCTTTGTCAATGCTGTAGGTGTGGTACACCACCTCCATCTTGTCCTCTTCGATGAGGTCCACACCAGTCACACTGGAAAGGTAGTTGAAACCGAGGTCATCCCTAAGCGCTTCAGCCACTTCAACCAGCTTATCGGGGGCAACAATCAACCCCCCGTAGCCTGGGCGCGTATCATCAGATACAGCGTCGGCAAACCGCTCTTTTAAGGCAGCAGTGACTTCAGCAACAGGGTCTGCAGAAACGGCCGGGTTTTGTACCGGCTCGGAAGCATCTAAAATCAATTCAGACATAGGTATTCCTTGGAATTAAGTAGCGTATGATGATTGCAGATTTCCCAGACACGCTCAGGCCGTTGGTTCAGCTTCTGTGTCGGTATCATTCATTTCGGCCGTCGCTGCTTGTTCCCGGATCAGGTCTAGCTGGCGCATGTCCACAAGGTCCGGCCCCAATCGGGGTACCGGTACCATTCCCGCAGTGGGGTCATCCTTGCGGTACCAGGGAACATTGGCAATGGATTGCTGGTCAATTTTCTCTTGCAATGCAATCAGACCATTGATCAATGCCTGTGGGGTTGGAGGGCAACCAGGTACATACACATCCACGGGAATGAATTTGTCAATCCCGTCTACTACATTATACCCTTCCTTGAAAGGGCCTCCGCCGGAAGCACATGCGCCCATGCTTAAGACATAGCGCGGTTCGGCTACCTGATTGTACAACCGGACGATGATGGGAACCATTTTCTTCGTCACCGTTCCGGAAATAATGATCAGATCTGCCTGGCGCGGCGAGGCACGAAATACCTCCATGCCAAAGCGGGCCAGGTCATAGCGGCTGGCGGCCGTACAAATCATCTCGATGGCACAGCATGCCAGGCCAAATCCAAGCGGCCACAAGGAGTTGCGGCGCGACCAGTTATAGACGGGGTCCAGGAGTTTGGCCAGGTTGGTGATGACCACATTATTCTTTAGTTCATCCGGAACGACGACTTCTGGTCTTGCAGCCCCGTTGCTATCTGGGGATTCGGTCATAAGGTCGTTGCCTCCTCATACCATACAGTTTGAATGTCGAGTAGAATTTGTTGCGTTACCAGGGCAGGATCATCCTGAAAGCCGGGCAGAGTAGCAATCAACTCAGCCAGTTCGTGGAGACCAATCGCTTCAGGACTACGCTCAGGGTGATGTTCCAGGAGTGCCATCGCAATGGCGTAGGTTGCATCCCAATACAGGTCAGTCATAATGCCTGCCAGCTTACATACTCCCGCCTGGAAAAGTGCGCCGCGTAGTATAATACAATGTGCATATCGGGTCGAATTTTTATGATAATTTTCACAATCAACTTCACTACCCCCTCTACATGGCAAAATGAATCGGCTAACACCGGGGAACAGGCATGGCAACCATGAAAGTGACCCTAGTCTCCCCCTATCATGGCGGCAGCCACAAAGCCTGGGCTGAAGGCTACCAGAAATACAGCCGGCTTGAAGTCCACTGTCTGACCTTACCTGCTCGTTTTTGGAAGTGGCGCATGCACGGCGGCGCGGTGACATTGGCGCGGCGCTTTCTGGAACATAACCAGCAGATTGATCTGATTCTGGCAACAGATATGCTGGACCTGACCACGTTTTTGGCGCTGACGCGGCCGCGTACAGGGACCGTGCCAGTGGTATTGTACATGCACGAAAACCAATTGACCTACCCCCTGCCCCAGGATGGGAATACAGGTCCGATGCGCCGTCAATTGGGGGAACGGGACCAGCATTACGCGTTCGTGAACTACGCATCCATGCTGGCGGCCGATCACGTCTGGTTCAACTCCCGCTTTCATCGCGACAGTTTTTTTGAGGCGCTTCCCCGCTTTCTCAAGCATTTCCCGGAAAATAATGAATTAGGAACCGTCGCCCAATTAGCCGCCAAGAGCCATGTGACGCCGGTTGGGGTGGACTTTCAGAGATTGGAGATCGGAGAAGGGCAAAGGGGTTATGGTCTTCAATCATCTCTCCCCAACCATACGCCTTTGGTGATTTGGAACCAGAGATGGGAGTATGATAAGAACCCGGAGGATTTCTTCAACGCGCTCTACCTGCTCGCAGAGGAGGAGATACCCTTTCGCCTGGCGTTGTGCGGGCAGCAATACGGCAAACGGCCGCCCGTTTTTGATGCTGCTCTGCGCCAGCTGGGAGACCGAATCATTCACATCGGACACGCGCCGGAGGAGGAATACCGGGCCTTGTTGTGGCAGGCGGCTGTCACGGTATCCACCGCCCACCACGAATTTTTCGGCATCAGCATCCTGGAAGCGATGTACTGCCACACCTTCCCCATCCTGCCCAACCGCCTCAGTTATCCAGAACTCATTCCGGCATCCTATCACACGCCCTGCCTCTACCAGGATCAGCAGGGTCTGGTCGAGCGGCTGCGCTGGGCGCTGGCTCATCCGCAGGATGCCCGGAGGATAGCCATTGAGTTGGCAGGGCAAAACGAACCGTACAATTGGACGAAGCTGGCCAAGCAATATGACACATTATTAACGGCCGCGGCCAGACAAGTGTTGGGCGGTTTATCTCATAAATAAACCGCCTAACCTCGCGGTGTAACGGTTTTCCTCTCTTGAGTTATATACCGTGACACACTTAAACAGTTGTCGGTTCGGCAGTCACGTTGATTTGGTGTATAGTTTGCCGGACGAGTAACCATGAGTAATGGCAAGGAACATAACGACGCATGAGCCAGGTTAATGGAAAACGGATCGGGCTGATTATCGGCCGCGAGACGGACTGGCCAGAAGCCTTCATGGCAGCCATCAATCAACGGACTGATGGCATCACCGCCGAACTGGTTAAGCTGGGTGGTACGACCATGGATGGCATCTGCCCTTACGATGTCATCATTGACCGTATGTCCCACGAAATTCCCTACTACCGGGCCTACCTCCAATACGCCGTAATCCAAGGCTACTACGTCATAAACAACCCCTTCACCTGGTCGGCCGACAACAAATTTTTCGGCACAGTAATCATCAACAAGCTCAGACTGACCAGCCCCCGCACCATTGTACTGCCCAACAAACATGTCGCCGCCGATGTCACCCCGGCCAGTTTCCGCAATCTGGAGTACCCGATGGATTGGCATGGGATCATCAACTATGTGGGCGTGCCCGCCATTTTCAAAGATATCCACAGTGGGGGACGAAGGGTTGTCTACCGCGTACACAGCGTGGACGAGTTAATCCAACGCTATGATGAAAGCGGAACACGGACGATGATTCTGCAAGAGTTGATCGAGTCGGATACCCACATTCACTGCTTCGTCATCGGCCAGGAAAAAGTATTGGCCTTGCGCTATTCTCTGGCAAACGGCCGTTATCTTCCCGACATCATTACCGAAAAAAACCAAA
This sequence comes from Anaerolineae bacterium, assembly GCA_046753445.1. Taxonomy (GTDB): domain Bacteria; phylum Chloroflexota; class Anaerolineae; order Promineifilales; family Promineifilaceae; genus JAHEEY01. The sequence goes on from JBHHTQ010000044.1 coordinate 31,813, forward strand.
ACTACCAGCCAATCGCATCAGATGCGCTGCGCCTGACGCGCGCATACGGTTATGACTGCAACATGGTTGAGTTTGTAATCAAGGATGGCAAACGATATGTGATTAATAGCACCAATCCTGCACCGGTCATGGATCGTGAACTCATGACCGAGGAACAGTTTAACTGGTGCGTTAACGAAATGGCGGCGCTGGCCGTGACAAGGGTCAAGCGGCCGCCTCCTCAGCATGCCGTTTTCAACCTCACAATCTGAGGTGAGAAACGGGCAACGATTCCAATAGCACTTTCTACAGAAGAGCAATTCAAATGTGACAGCGTGTGCCCTGCCCCCTGCGCTGTCACCGAATGGTGTATCAATAAAAAAAAAGGAGTGCACTATGACACTCATTGAGGAAAAACTTCCATCGAAAATCCGACGCCTCAGCGAATTAGCCTACAACCTCTGGTGGAGCTGGACGCCCGAAGCGCGCGGCCTGTTCCGGAGGCTGGACTATCCGCTGTGGCGACAAACACGACACAACCCGGTCTTGATGCTGCAACAGATCACGGCCGACAAGCTAGAACGCGCCGCTCAGGACGCCGCCTTCCTCCGCAAGTACAACAAAGTCATGATGATGTTCGACGAGCACATGCGGAACGGCCATTCCTGGTTTCACCAGACATACCCGGACCTGGTCGGTAAGACTATCGCCTACTTCTCCTTTGAATTCGGGCTGCATAGTTCATTACCCATTTACTCCGGCGGCCTGGGCATCCTCTCCGGCGATCACGCCAAATCCGCCAGTGACCTTGGCTTACCCCTGGTCGGCATCGGCTTTATGTACCCCCAAGGGTACTTCCGCCAGCGCATCCCCTCCCACGGCTGGCAAGAAGCTGTCTACCAACAGCTTGACCACGGCCAGGCCCCCATCCAGCCCGTATTGGGCCAGGATAACCATGAAATCAGAGTATGTGTTCATCTGGCAGGACGGCCGGTTCATGCCCGCGTGTGGCACGTACAGGTCGGCCGTGTTCCCCTCTACCTGATGGATACCGATGTAGACGAGAACGATCCCTGGGATCGGGAGCTGTCGGCTCGCCTTTACTCAGGCGACAGCGAAACGCGCATTCGCCAGGAATTGATGCTGGGCGTCGGCGGAGTCCGTATGTTGCGGGCCATCGGCATTGAGCCGGCCGCCTGGCATATGAATGAAGGGCACTCCGCCTTCCTCGTCCTGGAATGTATACGCGAGAAGGTGGCGGGCGGCATGACCTTTGAGGAAGCTCTGGCTTCGGTACGGGCACATTCCATCTTCACCACCCACACCCCTGTGCCCGCCGGGCATGATACCTTTAGCTTCCAAATGGTTGAGAATTATTTCCAGGGTTTTTGGGACGAGTTGGGCATCAGCCGGGAGCAGTTTTTAAGCCTGGGCGGTCATGAGGAAAGCTGGGGAAGAGCCTTTAATATGACAGTGCTTGCCCTACGTTCTTCCGGCAAACTGAACGGCGTCAGCAAACTCCATGCCCAGGTCTCGCGCCAGATGTGGCAAGGGGTCTGGCCTTCCCGGCCGGTGAACGAAGTGCCCATCATCTCCATCACGAACGGCGTCCACATCCCCACCTGGGTCTCCGGGGAAATGCATCATTTGTTCGACAAGCATCTTGGCCCAGATTGGCGTGAACGGCGGGACGACCCCACCATCTGGGAGCGAATCGCCGATGTCAGCGACCAGGAACTATGGGAAACGCATCTGGCATTGAAGCGGAAACTGGTGGGTTTCCTGCAAGAGCGAGTGCGGCGGCGCTGGGTGGAAGGACGAAACGATCCGACCCAGGTGCTGACCGGCGGGACACTGCTTGATCCGGAAGCATTGACTATTGGCTTTGCCCGGCGCTTTGCCACCTATAAGCGGGCCACCCTTATTTTCCGTGATCTGGATCGGCTGCGCGGGCTGCTGCTGGACACTCACCGCCCGGTGCAGCTCATTTTTGCCGGGAAGGCGCATCCGGCTGACGATCCGGGTAAGGGCCTCATCCAGCACATTTATAACCTGGCCAAGCACAACCAGCTTGGCGGCCGCGTCGCTTTTGTCGAGGATTATGATATGCACATCGCACGCTATTTGACGCAAGGGGTGGATGTGTGGCTGAACACCCCACGACGGCCGCGCGAGGCGAGCGGTACCAGCGGCATGAAAGCCTCACTAAACGGCGTACCCAATCTCAGCATCCTCGACGGGTGGTGGGCAGAAGGATACAACGGGGCCAACGGCTGGGCCATTGACGGCGATCCGGATCGGGAAGACGAAAACGCCCAAGATGACCATGACGCCAACTCCCTGTACCAAATACTCGAAGATGAAGTCGTGCCCCTCTTTTATGATCGGGATCGTGACAACGTGCCCAGAGGCTGGGTGGAAGTGATGCGCGAGGCCATCCGTTCAAGTGCTCCCTGGTTCAGTATGCACCGTATGGTTAAAGAGTACACACAGAAAATGTACATTGATCCGATGAAAAACAGCGG
>JBHHTQ010000045.1:0-33492 GCA_046753445.1 Anaerolineae bacterium
GGAAAATGAGAACCAGCGCATTTGATGAACACCCCATTGATACGGTCATCATGGGGGCGGGTATCGACCTCGACACGCGCCTTCAGATCGTTCAACACATATTCACAGTCAGCAAGGCCACCACGGTTCATATGAAGGACTGGAACTCTGGCCCGCAGGGGATGCTTCCGTTTGCCAATGGCGTACTCACAGGACTTATGGGTGAGGAAACATCTTGACGCGTTAGGCCAGCGTCTGAATCTTTTCACAGTAACTGTCCAAAAAAGGCGTCACCATCGCTTTTTCAAGCCTGACGGCGTCCCAACAAAAAGACGGCCGTGCCGCTCTTTGCTCTTCTCTCCTCCAACTTGTGCTGAAAGATTGAGCCACGGTGTATAATATGGCCGCATCGCATGAGCCTATTCCGAGTGAAGGGGGACGGATGAAAGTTAAACCATTTAACCAGCCGCCGCCGCAGTTAGGTAATCAGTATGACGATGACCGGGTACTGCGCTCCTATTTACGGCGCATCCTGCCCCCGGATGTGCTGGCCGAGTTAGAGCCGTCCTTGCGCGAGATGGGAGAGCTTGCGGGGGGCGAGTTGTACCAGATGCAGCTGGCTGACCGGCTGAACGAACCGGTGCTCACCAATTGGGATGCGTGGGGCAACCGCATTGACCACATTGAAGAGGCCCCATTGTGGAAACGGGCGAAAAAACTGGCGGCCGAGTATGGTCTGGTGGCGGCGGCGTATGAGCCGCAGTACGGCCATTACGCCCGCCCGTATCAGTTTACTCTGGCTTACCTGTTTCACCCCTCCAGTGATGTATACACCTGCCCCCTGGCAATGACCGACGGCGCGGCCCGCACCTTGCTTGGCTCCGGCAATCAGAGCCTTATTGAACGCGCCGTCCCTCACCTCACCAGCCGGGACCCGGCCCAGTTCTGGACCAGCGGGCAGTGGATGACCGAGTCCACCGGCGGCTCGGATGTGGGGTCTTCGGAGACGGTGGCGGAGCAGGATGAAGCGGGCGTTTGGCGGCTGTACGGCCGTAAATGGTTCACTTCGGCCACCACCGCGGATATGGCGCTTACGCTGGCCCGGCCTGAGGGGAATGGCCCCGGCGGTAAGGGATTGGCCTTGTTTTATGTCGAGCTGAGAGACGGCAATGGGCGTTTGCAGAACATTCGCATTCACCGGTTGAAGGACAAGCTGGGCACGCGCAAAGTGCCGACGGCCGAACTAACCCTCGACGGCGCGCCCGCTATTCCGGTCATGGAACTGGCCAACGGCGTGCGCAATATCATTCCCATGCTGCACCTGACCCGTACCTGGAACAGCGTAACGGCTGTGGCCTTTATGCGCCGTGGATTGGCCCTGGCCCGCGATTACGCCCGGCGGCGTCAGGCGTTCGGCGCGCTGCTGGCGCAAAAGCCCCTCCACCTGGATACGCTGGCTGGCTTGCAAGCGGAGATGGAAGCCGCCTTCCACCTCAGCTTTTACCTGGTAGAGATAATTGGCCGGGATGAGGCGGGCGAACTCAGCCCGGAGCAGCGCGATCTGCTGCGGCTGCTGACCTCCTTGGCCAAGCTGACGACCGGGCGGCAGACAATCGCCGTGGCCAGCGAGGTTGTAGAGGCGTTTGGCGGGGCGGGCTATGTGGAGGACACGGGGCTGCCGGTGTTGCTGCGCGACAGCCAGGTGCTGCCCATTTGGGAAGGGACGACCAATGTCCTCTCCCTGGACGTGCTGCGGGCCGTCGCCCGGGATGAGAGCCTGGAGGCGTTGAAAGAAAAGGTGAACCGCGCTGCGGGCGCTGCCGGCGCGTCCCGGCTGGTTACATTGGGTGAGACGGCGAAGACGGCCGTTTCCCAGGCTGAACAGTGGCTGATGCGCGCCATGCAGGATGGCCAGCCCGCCCTGGAAGCGGGCGCGCGCCGCTTTGGCATGACGCTGGGCCGTGCTCTGGCGCTGGCCTTGCTGGTAGAGCATGCACAATGGTCATTGGATCAAGATCAAGACGGCCGTGCCCTGGCCGCGGCTCACCGCTTTGCCCAATCCGGCGTCAACTTCATCGCCGACATGGATCGGGGTGAGGCGCTGGCGCTGGCAAACGACGAGCCGCTGCCGGTGGAATAGTGGGGCTGGCCCGGCGCATCCGCCGTCACCTACCCAAAAGGATACTCCCGTGAAACGAACCCTGTTTGAAGACGATCACCGTATGTTCCGCGACGCCTTCCGCCGCTTTGTGGAGAAAGAAATCGCCCCGTTTCATGACCAGTGGGAGGAGGATGGCATTGTTCCCCTCGAGGTCTGGCTGAAAGCGGGCGAAATGGGGTTTCTCTGCACGGATGTGCCCGAAGCGTACGGCGGAGGCGGCATCCGAGATTTTCGCTATAACGCTATCGTCGCCGAAGAGCTTGTGCGGGTGGGGGCGAGCGGGGTCGGCTTTGGCCTGCACAATGATGTTGTCGTGCCCTACTTTCTCCATTATGCGGATGAAGCACAGAAGCAGCGCTGGCTGCCCCGGATGTGTTCCGGTGAAGCCATTACAGCCATTGCCATGACGGAACCGGGCGCAGGCAGTGACCTGGCCGGCATCCAGACAACGGCCGTGCGGATGAGTGGCTCCAATGGAGATTATTACCTCCTCAACGGCCAGAAAACGTTTATTACCAACGGCATCAACAGCAGTTTGATCATCGTGGTCGCCAGGACAGACCCGAATGCGGGGCACAAAGGCATCAGTTTGCTTGTGGTAGAGGAGGGGATGCCCGGCTTTGAGCGCGGCCGCAACCTGGACAAAATCGGGTTGAAGGCGCAAGACACAGCCGAACTCTTTTTCGACAACGTGCAGGTGCCGGTTGGAAACCTTCTTGGCGAGGAGGGGCAAGGCTTTTACTATTTGATGCATCAACTGCCCCAGGAGCGCCTTTCCATTGCCGTGGTGGCTGTGGCTGCCTGCGAAGTAGCGTTGGAGATGACCGTTCGCTACTGCCAGGAGCGAACCGCCTTTGGCCAGCCCATCGGCAAATTCCAGCATAACCGCTTCAAGCTGGCGGAGATGCAGACCGAGACGACGATTGCGCGCGTCTTTGTGGACCGCTGCATCATGGAGTTGAACGAAGGCACGCTCACGGCCGAGGAAGCAGCGATGGCCAAATGGTGGACGACGGAGCTACAAAAGCGGGTGGTGGATCAATGCCTACAATTACATGGCGGCTATGGCTATATGTTGGAGTATCCCATTGCCAAAGCGTACCTGGATGCCCGCGTCCAACCGATTTACGGCGGAACCACGGAGATTATGAAGGAGATTATCGGACGGCGTATGGGGTTTTAGAAGTAGAGGACGGAGCTAGAGGAAAGCACCTTCCTCCATCCTCTCGCTGATGGAGATGCGAATGAGTGAATTGACGCTGCGGCAGTGCCAGAAAACGGTAGATGAATGGATTAACAGCATCGGCGTGCGCTATTATTCTGAGTTGACGAATACGGCCGTGCTCATGGAAGAGGTGGGCGAAGTGGCACGGCTCATGGCCCGGCTGTACGGCGACCAGAGTTTCAAGCATAGCGACGAGCAGGTGAACCTGGCTGACGAGATGGCTGATGTCCTCTTCGTCCTCATTTGCCTGGCCAACCAGACCGGCGTGGATTTGACGGAGGCCTTCTGGCAGAACATGGCCAAGAAGACCCATCGGGACAAAGAACGACACGCCAATAATCCGAAATTACGCAAGCTGTGAGAGATGACGTATCACAAGGATCTACCCATGAACGTTGACCTTTCCCTGGCCCTTGGCCACCAATTCACCCCCAAAGAATATGCCTATACCGAGTGCGAAGTCAGCCTGTATGCCCTATCCGTCGGCGCAGCGCGCGACCCGCTCGACCCGGACGAACTGAAGCTTGTCTACGAATTGAACGGGGCCGGGTTTTTTCCCCTGCCCACCTTCGCCGTCATCTTCCCTTTTGTGGTGATGGATCAATTGATGTCTGTGCCCGGCCTCATCTACAACCCGATGCTGTTGCTGCATGGGGAGCAGTACCTGGAACTGAAACGGCCGCTTCCCGCGGCCGCCGTCATCACCAACCACGCCCACATCAGCCAGATTTATGACAAGGGGAGCGGTGCGCTCGTCGTGGTGGACATCCACAGCGTGGACGAACATGGTGAGGAAATTGCCTTCAATCAGACATCCGTTTTCTTGCGCGGTATTGGCGGTTTTGGCGGCGCGCGCGGCCCATCGGGCAAGATCAATCTGCCTCCGGAACGGCCGCCTGATGTCGTGCATGAGGACCAGACCCTGCCCAATCAGGCGCTGCTCTATCGCCTTTCTTCAGGGGATGGAAACCCCTTACACGCAGACCCCCAGTTTGCTGCGCTGGGCGGCTTTGAACGGCCGATTCTACACGGCCTCTGCACACTGGGCTTCGCCAGCCGGGCGGTGCTCAAGCATTTCTGCCACAACGATCCGGCCCGGTTCCGCAGTATGAAAGTCCGCTTTGCCGGCCACGTTTTTCCCGGCGAGACGCTGGTGACCGAAATGTGGCAAATGTCCGAAGACCGGATCGTGCTGCGCACCCAGGTGGCCGAGCGGGGAACCACGGTACTGTCCAACGCGGCCGTCACGCTGAAAGGGTGAACGAAATGAACATAGCTGGAGGATAGAGCTAGCACTAGAACGGCCATACTCCTCTGGCTTTGTTCTCTAGCTCTAGCATTTTACAGAGGAAGCAATATGTCGGATTCATTTGATTTCGGTGGTGAGATTGTCTGGCGGCCGACGCCGGAATACATTCAGCGCAGCAACCTGAAGCGGTTCATGGATTTACACAACATCGGCTCGTTTGAGGAGTTGATGACCCGCTCTACGACGGATGTAGCCTGGTTCACCGACGCCGTCATCCGGTTCCTCGACATCCAATTCCAGAAGCCGTATTCGCAGGTGGTGGACTTGAGCCGCGGTATCCAGCGTCCAACCTGGTGCGTGGATGGGGAGTTGAACATCGTTTACAATTGTGTGGATAAGTGGGCGGCCAACCCGGAAACGGCCGCGCGGACCGCGCTCATCTGGGAAGGGGAGGAGGGAGACACGCGCGGCCTGACTTACGCCCAGTTGGCGGCCGAGGTGAACCGGTGCGCCAACGCGCTGCGTAGCCTGGGTTTGGGCAAAGGGGACGGGATCGGCATCCACATGCCCATGACGCCGGAAATCGTCGCGGCCGTGCTGGCCATCGCCAAAATCGGCGGCGTTATCCTGCCTCTCTTCTCTGGCTATGGCGTGGGCGCGATCCGGACCCGGCTGGCGGATGCGGGGGCGAAGGCGTTGTTTACCGCAGACGGCTTCTTCCGCCGCGGGCAGGTGGTGCCCCTCAAGCCGACGGCCGATCAGGCCCTCCGGCAGGTGCCTACGCTGGAGCACGTGATTGTGTTGAAACGGGCGGGGAATGAAGTGGCTATGGAAGACGGCCGTGACCATTGGTGGCACGAACTCGTTCCCCACCAATCTGACCAGGCCAAACTGGAGCCGACGGCCGCCGAAGATCTGCTCATGATCATCTATACCTCCGGCACCACAGGCCGGCCCAAGGGCGCGGTGCACACTCACTGTGGCTTTCCCATCAAAGGGGCGCAGGACATGGCCTTCGGCGTCGACGTGCAGCCCGGCGACCTCATCTACTGGATGACCGACATGGGCTGGATGATGGGGCCGTGGCTCGTCTTCGGCGCATTGATTTTGGGGGCGGCTTTCTTCATTTACGATGGCGCGCCAGATTATCCCGGCCCCGACCGGTTGTGGCGGTTGGTCGAGCGGCACAAGATCACCCAGTTGGGCATTTCCCCCACGCTCATCCGCGCCCTTATCGCTCACGGGGAGGAAATGGTGAAGAAGCATGACCTCTCCCCCATCAAGTTCTTCGCCTCCACGGGCGAGCCGTGGAATCCCGATCCCTGGCTGTGGCTGTTTCATGTGGTGGGGGAAGGCAAACGGCCGATCATCAATTACTCCGGCGGCACAGAAATTTCCGGCGGCATCCTCATGGGCAATCCCATCCTGCCCCTGAAACCGGCTGCCTTTTCCGCCCCTTGCCCCGGCATCGCCGCCGATGTGGTTGACCCCGACGGCCATTCGGTGCGCGGCGAGGTGGGTGAGCTTGTCATCCGCGCCCCCTGGATTGGCATGACGCGCGGCTTCTGGCGTGATGAGCAGCGGTATCTGGATACGTACTGGTCACTTTTCAAAGATGTGTGGGTGCATGGCGATTTTGCAGCGATTGACGAGGATGGGATGTGGTACATCCTCGGCCGTTCGGATGACACCATCAAGGTCGCGGGCAAGCGGCTCGGCCCGGCGGAAGTGGAATCTGTGTTAGTCAATCACCCGGCGGTGAGCGAAGCGGCCGCCATTGGCGTGCCCGACCCGGTGAAGGGGAGCGCCGTCGTTTGTTTCTGCGTGCTGGTTCCCGGCGAAGAGCCGTCAGACGAACTGCGGGCGGACCTGCGGGCGAAAGTGGCGATGGAGATGGGCAAGCCGTTGCAGCCCAAGGAACTCTGGTTTGTCAGCGACATCCCCAAGACGCGCAACGCCAAAGTGATGCGCCGTATCCTCCGCAGCGCGTATCTGGGCGAAGACCCGGGCGATACCTCCAGTTTGGTAAACCCGGAGGCGGTGGAGGAAGTGAGGCGGGCGCGGTAGCGCAGACCTCAAGATTGTTCAGCCGGCGGAGTATTGGCTGACTTGAAGCTACCCGGCCCCCAGTCTAGTATGGCTGAGTGTGGCCGCCAGGTCATCCCCGCTGTTTACCACGTGAACGTCCATGCCGCTGGCCTGGAGCAGCGACGCCACCGGGATGGCTGAGCGGGTCCCGCCAAATGATTCCGGGTTGACCAGGACTGTCACCACGCGAAGTCCCCGGCGCATCAACTGCCGTGCGGCCGAAGCCCAGCTTGTTCGGGTGGTGGCGGTCACGACAATCACGGTCGTGCCCCGGGGAAACAGGTGAGATTCGGCATTGATCACGTCGTCAATGGGAACCTGCCCCTGCGCCCGGAGCACCGCCAGCGTTTCTAAAATCCGGTTTAACTGTCGTTCTCCCCGGTCCGGCTGGACGATTTCATTCGATTGACCATATGCCAGCATGCCTACTGCCCGGTCCCGGCGTAGAAAGTGCTGCGCCAGGGATGCTGTGATGGTGACCGTATACTCCTCGGTCGATTCCGGCAGTTGATATTCCTTCAACGCCTTCCACGCTGTCAAAACGTCTAAATCAGAGGCAGAGGAAGCCGTTGTTGATCTGGGCACGATGTGGCCAAATACGGACATATCCGGAACCAGCCAGATGTCGGCCAGCGGGTCCAGCTCGAATTCTTTGACGATGAGCCGGTTTCGCCTGGCGGTGCTTGGCCAATGGATGCGGCTGAAGCTGTCTCCGGGTGCGTAGTCGCGGACGCCGGCGGCGTTGGTGGTGACGTAATGGGTGCGGCGGCGCAGGGCGTCGCCACCGGAAAGCACGCCTACCGGTAGGGGGAACTGCTGGATGTTGACCGTCATCGGGTAGACCACCACATTGGTGGTTGCCGTCCACTCCCGCTCCATCAGGAAGAGGCCGAACGGATCGCCGGCCCGCAGGCGGATCGGTCCCAGACGATAACGGCCGCGTTCCTGGCAGAGGGTCCTGATGCGCCAACTGTAGCTTTTGTGCGAGCTGAGGTTGTCGATCACGCGGCTGGTACGGTGATGGGGCAGGGTGGCAAAATCGCGCACTTCAATCCACAGTTTGGGGATAATGCTTGTGTTGCGCAGGGTGAACTGCTCTTCCAGCGGACGGCCGACCTGTGTTCGTCTCGTCCGCGTATTGCGGGACAAATGTACCCAGTTGATGCTCACCCACGCCCAGGCAAATGAGACCACCAGCAGCAGTCCCAGCAAATAGGACAGGGTGAAGAACAACGCCTTTCCCGTGATCAGACCGCCCAGTAAGGCCGCCAGCGCCAGCAGGAAAACCGTCGTGCGTCTTTGCCGCATCCGCTTACGCCTTGACTTGTGCTCCCGGAACCGGCACGCGTCCCAGGATTTCCTCAACAATGGCGTCCGGCTCAATATCCTTGATGCGCGCCGCCGGCCCCACGATGATGCGGTGACTGAGGGCCGGGCCGGCCAACGCCTTCACGTCATCCGGCAGCACAAAATCGCGGCCGAACATCGCTGCTCTGGCCTGTCCCAGCCGGTATATAGCCAGCGCGCCGCGCGAGCTTGAACCCAGGTACACCTCCGGGTGCTGCCGCGTGCGGTGGACGATCTCGACGATGTATTCTTTCACCTGGCGATCAATATAGATGTCCTTGACTGCCTTCTGAGCCGCCAGCAGTTCTTCGACGGTGACGACTTGTTCCAGCGAATCTATCGGATGGTTGAACTGTTGCCGGTCTAAGACTTCGATTTCCTCTTCCTTGCTGGCGTAACCGAGCCGGATTCGGAGTAAGAAACGATCTAGTTGGGCTTCGGGCAAGGGGAAAGTGCCCTCATACTCGATGGGATTTTGCGTGGCCAGCACCATAAATGGGGGTTCCAGCGTATAGGTGTACCCGTCCACCGTCACCTGACGCTCCTCCATCGCTTCCAGCAGCGCGGATTGGGTCTTGGGCGTGGCCCGGTTAATCTCATCAACCAGGACGATTTGGGCGTGAATAGGGCCGGGCCGAAACTCGAACTCCCGCGTTTTTTGGTTGAAGACTGAAACGCCGGTCACGTCGCTGGGCAGCATGTCCGGGGTGAACTGGATGCGTTGAAACTTGCACCCGACGGAGCGGGACAGTGCCTTCGCCAGCACAGTTTTCCCTACGCCGGGAACATCTTCGATGAGGAGGTGCCCCTGGCAGAGCAGCCCCAGAACTGTCAACCGCACGGGGTCACGCTTGCCCACGATGACACGCTCTACATTCTCGACAATGCGATCAGCTATCGCCTGAATATCAGCCATTGATTCGCTCCTTGGAACTGGTTGAAAACGTGCGCCCATTCTATCACAACGGCTGGCAAACTGGCGGCAGGATGGGGTTAAACGTTGGGAAAGCGTAGGTTTGCACGGCCGTTTGACAGCCGCCTTTTTTTCGCATAAATAGAACAAATGTGATAAAATAACCGCTCTGACAATGATGCAACAAAGACAAGAAACAGCCCCTTTACCCGGCCTATTGGCCACTCTCGCCGCCGGATTTGATTTGGTCACCAGACACTATTGGCTGACGCTGATTCCCGCCGCTCTAGACAGTTTTCTCTGGCTAGGCCCGCGTCTGGGATTTCGGTCATTGGTGGAGCAGGCCGTCTCATTCTGGCAGCAGCAGGCAGCTCAACTCGGTATGGATCAGGAACTGCTCATGACGCTGGCTCCGCGCACCAATTTGTTCTCGGCGCTCAGCGTCCCTTTTGTGGGCGTGCCTGTGTTCATGGTCGGCCTTGTGCCGGAGAAAACCCCGCTGCCGGCACAAACGGTGGAATTAACCAGCGCTGCGGCCGTCATTTTGCTCTACATCGGCTTGAGTCTGTTGGGGTTATGGCTTTCTGCCCTGTATTATGAATCTGTGGCCCATGTGGTGAGGCATGATAAGAACGGCGCCCGCATGACGGCCGTTTTGGAGCAGGCATTGCTGCGTTCCCCGTTGACCTGGCTGAGCTTCCTCGGGCTGGCATTGACCGTGATTATGCTGGGTCTGATTGTTTACTTTCCCCTGCTGATTGCGAGCATACTTATCGGACTGGTCAGCACGGGCCTGGCAGCGATGATCCTGCTGTTAGGGCCGGTAATGACCGTCTGGATTGTCATCTATTTGAGCTTCGCCCCGCAAGGACTGGTTCTGAACAAACGGCCGTTGTGGCGGGCTGTGGTAGAGAGCGTGCGCCTCATCCAGCGTTACATGTGGTCGGCCCTGCTCCTGTTAGTGGGGGTGCTCCTGATCAACCGCGGGCTGGATTGGCTCTTGCTCCTGGCGGATGACGGCTCCTGGCTGACGTTGGGGGGGATTCTCGGCCATGCTTTCATCAGCACCTCATTACTGGCGGCGATTTTTATCTTTTACCGCGACCGATACGCGGCCGCTTTTAGCGAAGTCTCGTGACCATCAAACGGACAGCGCGAAGCGGACTGCGATACATCTGTTGGATTTTTGAAAAGGAACGATAAATGGCGAGCAAAACACGAACTGCTTCCACGTATGATGCGAGCAGCATCCAGGTTCTGAAGGGCCTGGATGCTGTCAGACGCCGCCCTGGGATGTATGTAGGCGGCACAGACTCCAAGGCATTGCACCACCTTGTTTATGAGATTGTGGACAACTCTATTGATGAGGCGCTGGCCGGCCGGTGCGACCGCATCGAAGTGATCATTCACCCTGATTCCAGTGTGACCGTCAGCGACAACGGGGTTGGCATTCCGGTAGCCGAACACCCAACCGAGAAGGTTTCTGCGTTGCAGTTGGTGATGACGACGCTGCACGCCGGCGGCAAGTTTGACGAATCAGCTTACAAAGTGTCAGGCGGTCTCCACGGCGTGGGCGCGGCCGCCGTCAACGCTTTGTCGGAATGGATGGAAATCACGATTAAACGGGGAAAGGGGGTCTATTTCCAGCGATATGAGCGGGGCATCCCCACAGGGCCGGTGAAAAAGGTCCGCGCCATGAAGCGGGGAGAATCAACCGGGACCACATCCACCTTCAAATTCGACGAGACTATTTTCAAGGATGATGTTTCCTATCGCTTTGAAACGCTCGTAAACCGCTTCCGGGAGATGGCGTTTGTGACCACGGGCGTGTTCCTGAAAGTGAGCGACAAACGGCCGGATCCGCCGCGCGAGATGAGCTTCTATTTTGAAGGGGGCGTTCGGTCCTTTGTCCGGTACCTGAACCGCAATCGCAAGGCGATACACGATCCGGTATATAACCGCAAGGAAGTAGACGGCATCGAAGTGGAAGTGGCGCTTCAGTATACAGATGGCGTGGCCATTTCCGAGTATGCGTTTGCCAACACGATTCATACGCCGGATGGGGGGACGCACCTGACCGGCATGCGCACGGCCATCACACGGGTGATCAACTCCTATGCCCGGAAGAATGGGTTTCTCAAGGAGAAAGATTCGAACTTCTCCAGCGAAGACACACGCGAGGGAATCACGGCCGTCGTCAGCGTGAAGCATCCCGACCCCCAGTTCGAGAGTCAGACCAAGGTCAAGCTGATGAATGCGGAAGTGAGCGGCATCGTTTCTTCCGTCACGGCCGAAGCGCTCTCAAGCTATCTTGAGGAGAACCCGCGTGACGCAAAACGCATTGTGGAACGGTGCTTAACTTCCTCGCGGGCGCGAGCGGCCGCGCGCAAGGCGCGCGAGTTGGTGATGCGCAAGAGTGCACTGGACAGCATGACCCTGCCAGGCAAACTGGCCGACTGTTCCGAACGGGATCCGGCGAAGTGCGAGCTGTACATCGTTGAGGGTGATTCGGCCGGCGGCACGGCCAAGCAGGGGCGCGATCGCCATTTTCAGGCGATCTTGCCTTTGCGCGGCAAGATTCTAAACACAGAGCGCGCCCGCCTGGACAAAATCCTGACCAACAACGAAGTGAAGGCGATGATCTCGGCATTGGGCACCGGCATTGGGGAGTCGTTTGATCTGTCTAATATGCGATACGGCCGCGTCATTATCATGACCGATGCGGACGTGGACGGCAGCCACATTCGCACCCTGCTGCTGACGTTTTTCTTCCGCTATATGCCTCGCTTGATCGAGGAAGGTCACCTGTATATCGCCCAGCCCCCCCTGTATGCCGTCAAGGAAGGCAAGACGGTGCATTACACCTACACCGAGGCACAGAACGCCGCGCTGCTGAAGAGCCTGGAAGGGAAAAGGTTCAGCTTACAGCGATATAAGGGTCTGGGCGAGATGAATGCACAGCAGTTGTGGGAAACCACCATGGATCCCTCAGTGCGGACGCTGCTGCAAGTGAGGATTGAAGACGCATTGGTGGCCGATCGGACGTTTAACATGCTGATGGGCAGCGAAGTACCGCCGCGCCGCCGCTTTATCACCACGCATGCCAGTGAAGTCCGCAACCTCGACGTGTAACTCGCAGCGCTACGGCAACTGTTGTCTGGCCAGGCGGTGCTGTTTGCCGTTGTGGGCGACGCTTTCGGCCGCATAGAGGAGCAGCGCACCCCAGATCAGGCCAAATCCGATCATCTGGTCGGTGCCGAATACCTCCCCATAAATGAACACCCCGATTAGGAATTGCAGGGTGGGGGCTATGTACTGCAAGATGCCCAATGTGGTCAATGTGACGCGCCTGGCCGCTGCGGAGAAAGCCAACAAGGGCACGGCCGTAATCCCTCCGGTAAGAATCAGCAGCAGCGTGGTCGAGCCTGACTGCCCGAATGCGGCCGTTCCTGTCAGTTGCAGGTATATCAGGTAGGCCAGGGCGATGGGAGTGACGACGCCCATTTCAAAAGAGAGGCCCTCCAATGCATTCAGCCGGGCCGTCTTGCGCAGCAACCCATAAGTAGCAAAAGAGAAAGCCAGCGTCAACGCGATCCACGGCAGCGCGCCGTAGCTAAGGGTTAGATAGAGCACGCCGAGAAGGGCGATCACAATGGCCAGCCACTGCCCGCGCCGCAGCCGTTCTCCGAGGAAGATAAACCCCAGAGCTACATTGACGAGCGGATTGATAAAATAGCCCAGGCTTGTCTCGACGATGAAGCCGGCGTTAACGGCCCAGATGTAGGTGAGCCAGTTGATGGTCAGCAGCAGCGCCGTGCCCACAAACGTTGCCAGCGTGGCGGGGTGATGGACGGCCGCGCGTAGCCATTGCCAGTGCTGCTTGTAGCTGAGCACCAGGACCAAAAAGATGAGCGACCAAACCATACGGTGGCTCAGAATTTCAACCGCGGGCACGTTGTGCAGCGCCTTCCAAAAGATGGGCAAGAAGCCCCAGGTGCCGTAGGCGACCAGTGCGTAGGCAATCCCTTTGTTCATCATATTGGCCTGTTCCAGGATGTATTCATCATGTTTCCTCAGCTGGAGTACGGCCGTAAAGCACCGTTAGTTCCCCCAATCGGCGAATAATCTCATCTGTCAGCATGGCGTCCGTATAGCGCCACTGCCAGTTCCCGCTGGCGGTTGACGGGCGGTTCATGCGCGCTTCGTTGCCCAGCTTCATCAAATCCTGCATGGGGGCGATAGCCGTATTGGCGACTGACGCCAGCGCCAGCCGGATCATATCCCAGGATACGTTATGGCCGTCTGTGGCGGTGTAGCGCCGAAAATGGTCTTGTTCCTCCGGAGCGGCGTTCCGGTACCAGCCCAGCGCTGTCTCGTTATCGTGGGTGCCGGGATAGACCACGCAATGGGCGGTGAAGTTGTGGGGGAGGAAACTGCTGTTTCGTTCCCCGCCAAATGCGAATTGCAAAATTTTCATGCCCGGCAGCTGGAATTCGTCACGCAGGCGCACTACTTCAGGCGTAATCACGCCCAGGTCCTCGGCGATAAACGGGAGATCGCCGAGCGCTGTCTTCATGGCCCGGAAGAATGCGGCTCCCGGCCCTTTCACCCAGCGGCCGATCACGGCCGTCGGTTCCGCGGCCGGAATCTCCCAATACGCCTCAAACCCGCGGAAATGGTCGAGGCGCACAATGTCCAACATGGACAACACGGCGCGCAGACGCCGCGCCCACCAGGCGTAGCCGTCTGCCTCCAGCACATCCCAGCGGTACAGCGGGTTGCCCCAGCGCTGCCCCGTTTTGCTGAAGTAATCGGGAGGAACCCCGGCCACGACTGAGGCAAGACCGTCTTCCTGGAGGAAGAACAGCTCCGGATTGGCCCACACGTCGGCGCTGTCAAAGGCGACGAAGATGGGCGCGTCGCCGATGATCCGGATTCCTCTTTCGCGAGCATACTGCTTAAGCGCCTGCCATTGCCTGACAAAGGCGAACTGGAGGAACTTGTGATAAGCGATCTCGTCCGCCAGCACGTGTGACCATCGCTTCAGCGCGGCCGTGTCCCGTCTGGCGATCTCCTCCGGCCAACTGGTCCAAACTCCACCATCCTGGTGAAGATAGCGCGTCTTAAAAGTCATGAACAGCGCAAAGTCCTCAAGCCAGTGGGTGTTGTCCGAACAGAAAGCATGAAATGCCTCTTGTGTTGCCTGGCCGGAGTTTGCCTGGAAGCCAGCAAATGCTTGGCGCAGCAACTGCTCTTTGTACGGGATGACACGGCCGTAATCCACGCGGTTAGCGGGGAATGTGGGAATGTCTCCGAGCGCTTCCTGCGGCAAATACCCGTCGGCCGCCAGCCGGTCGGGACTGAGCAGCAGCGGGTTGCCGGCAAAGGCAGAAAAGCTCTGGTAAGGAGAGTCGCCGTAGCCGGTAGGGCCAAGGGGCAGGAGCTGCCAAAAGGATTGTTTACTCGAGGCCAGGAAGTCAATGAAGCGGTAGGCAGATGGGCCTAGATCGCCGATGCCGTACCGGCCAGGCAGTGAGGTGGGATGTAAGAGGACTCCGCTTGAACGGGTGAATTGCATGATGTGTCCTTGTCGGTGAAATTGACGGTCCTCCCCCCGGACAAAATGCCTATAAAATTGCGGCCGTAAGGGAGTAGACAGCGCCCTTTCCCAATGTTAACCTATACTCTAACGATGGGCGACACAAGAGGAGACTTCCGCGAATTGGGTAATCGTGCGTTCGATTTACGAAGGAAAACTACATGCAACGGGGCTGGGGAGCCTTTCGTCATCTGGGGAGCTGTTGGCGCTCCTGGTTTCCACTACTACATTCGGGAGGTTGCATATGACCATTGACGCAGTAACCATAGGAACCCTATTTGCCCCAGCCGAGCGAGCTGACAACGATGTGATCCGGCAGCAGGCATTAAAGTTTGCCAGCCATCCCCTTATGTGCGAGATGCTGAATGCGGTGCCTGATATTGTTGTGGTCCTCAACCAACAACGCCAGATCGTGTTCGCCAATCAGGTGCTTTACGATTATCTCCAGCCCGCAAACCCGGAAATGCTGCTCGGTCTTCGCCCGGGGGAGGCACTCCAATGTATTCACAGCACAGAGACGGGGGGAGGCTGCGGCACTACGGAGTTTTGCAGCACTTGCGGGGCTGTCAAAGCGATTTTGCAGGCGCAGCGGGGGAAGAACAGCGTGAAGGAATGTCGGATCACCCGGGAAGTTAACGGCGTCATTGAAGCGGTTGACTTTCGGGTATGGGCAACCCCTTTCAAAATGGATGATGAGCAGTACACTATTTTTGCGGTTGTAGATATTAGCGATGAAAAACGGCGGCGCATTTTGGAGCGCATCTTCTTCCATGACATCACCAATACGGCCGGAGCCATTCGCGCTTTGGCTGAAATGGCGGACACCATTGCCAATGACGATGCCAGTGATTTTGAGTTTGGGGAGTTATTGTCTCAGGCGTCCTTGCAATTAATTGATGAAATCGAGGCCCAGCGGCAGTTGATGGCCGCCGAAAATGGGGACCTGGTCCCGGAGTTTGGGAAAGTTGACTCGCTGGTGTTGCTGCAAAACATCGTTGATTTGTACCGGAATCATATTGTGTCACAGGATCGCACGATTCGTTTGCATCCCAAATCAGAAGCCTTCTCGATGCAAACCGATCGGGCATTGTTGGGGCGTGTGATCGGGAACATGATCAAAAACGCGCTGGAAGCAGTCAAACCGGGCGAAAAAGTCACAGTGGGGTGTGACCGGCATGGATGTTACGCTCGCTTTTGGGTGCAGAATCCGAGTTTCATGCCCCGCCATGTCCAACTGCAAGTTTTTCAACGGTCTTTTTCTACCAAAGGGTCGTCCAGAGGTCTGGGTACATACAGCATGAAACTGCTCAGCGAGCGGTATCTAAATGGCACGGTGTCATTTAGATCATCACCGGAAAAGGGTACGGTCTTTGTGGCTATGTACCCGCTTGGTTGACAAGCACTGTTTGTACTACGCGTCTCCCCTTTGATCTGAGGTAAGAACTGCCCATGCCCTGTAGTACTGTTGCAGCCGGTCCCAATCTTTTTTGGTGAGAGCGGGCAGCCGACGTACATCCATATTGTGGGCCAGGTCAGCCAGCTTGACGCGCCGCGCCAGCTTGTTGCCGCGAATAGCCGCCACGTATTCGTCATAGGGGGCTTCGGCCGCATCGTGTGTGAGCAGCGTCAAAGCTTTGAGGACGCTTTGCGGGAAGCCCATTGCTTCTAGGTCGCACAGTTCCACGGATGAATCTTCAATGACATCATGAAGCACAGCCGTGATCATCTCCTCTTCCGTTTCCATCTGCATCATCAGGTGGAGCGGATGCAGGATATACGGCAGCCCTGTCTTGTCCGTCGCTCCCGCGTGCGCTTCCAGCGCGATTTGAATCGCTTTTTCCAGCAGGTTCATGGTCGAATGTGTCCGTCTCCATACGCGATCCACTTGTATGTGGTCAGCTCCTCCAGGCCCATAGGGCCGCGTGCATGAAGCTTTTGTGTGCTAACTGCGACTTCAGCCCCCAGTCCAAACTGTCCCCCGTCGTTGAAGCGCGTACTGGCGTTGACAAAGATAGCCGAGGAGTTGACCTCGTTCACGAATCGCGTGGCGTTAGCCCAATGGTTAGTGAGGATGGCGTCTGAATGCTCGGTGCTGTGGGTATGGATGTGGGCGATGGCCTCATCCAGCCCGGCGATGACTTTCACTCCCAGAACCAACGCCAACCATTCCTGATCGAAATCCTCTGGCCCGGCCGGAAGCACGGCGGCGCCGTGGCTGTTCCCGTTCAGAATTTCAAGCGCGGTAGGGCAGGCGCGTAGTTCTACCCCGCTGCGGGCCAATCGCGCCGCCAGTTGGGGCAGGAAGGATCCCGCCACCGCCTTATGGACCAGCACGGTGTCCAGCGCATTGCACACACTCGGCCGCTGTACTTTGGCGTTTTCGATGATGTCCAGCGCCCTTTCCAGGTCCGCGCTCTCGTCGACAAAGGTGTGACAAATGCCGATGCCTCCGGTGATCACGGGGATGGTGCTTTCCTCGCGGCAAAGCCGGTGCAGCCCTGCGCCGCCGCGTGGGATAATCATGTCCACATATTCATCCAGCCGCAGCAGTTGAGCGACAAGCGCGCGGTCAGGATCATCAATGTACTGCACGGCCGCTCCCGGCAGATGCAGTTTTTCTAATGCCGCCTGAATCACATGCACCAGGGCCAGATTGCTGCGCAGCGTCTCGCTGCCGCCGCGGAGAATCACCGCGTTGCCCGTCTTTAGGCTGAGTGTGGCGATGTCAATGGTGACGTTGGGCCTGGCCTCATAGATGACGCCTAACACGCCAATCGGTATGCGCCGGCGCGCCAGCTGCATACCGTTGGGCAGGGTACGGCCGTCTATCGTTGTGCCTACGGGGTCGGGGAGGGTGGCGATACGGCGTGTATCGGCCGCCAGTCCGGCGAGCCTGGCTTCGGTCAGCAGCAGGCGATCCAGCAGCGCTTCGCTGAGGCCCCGTTGACGGCCGTCGGCGATGTCGAGCGCATTTTGAGCCAATACATCTTCCTGATTGGCTTCCAACTCGTCAGCGATGCAGTGCAGCGCTTCATTCTTTAGCTCTGTGGTCAGCGTGGCTATCTCCCGGCTCGCTTTCCGCGCCGCGCGCCCCATGGCATGTAAATCAATCATCATGACACCTCCAAATCCGCTCCCCGTCTCCCGAATCAACGGGTCAGTATTGATTGCTCATTGTTAATTGCTCATTGATCATTGCCTTACAGCATAATCATGTCATTTCGGTGCACGGCCACCGGGCCGTAAGCGTAACCCAGCCTGGCTTCAATTTCATCGGAGTGGTGGCCGGCGATCTGGGCCAGATCGCGGCTGCTGTAACGGGCAATGCCCCGCGCCATTTCAGAGCCTTCTTTGCCCGTGATGGTGATGGTATCGCCCCGCTCGAAACGGCCGCTCACCGCCACAATGCCCGCCGGCAGCAACGAACGGCCGCCCTGGCGCAAGGCGGCCGCCGCCCCCTCATCTACAACCACGCACCCGGCCGGCTTTGGCCCCGCCAGAATCCACCGTTTGCGGCTTTCCAGGGCGTGCTCAACAGCCGGAAAACGAGTGCCGATGGCATCGCCGCCCACAATGCTGGTGATCACGTCCGGTGCGCGCCCGGAAGCGATGATCACGTCTGCCCCGGCACGGCGGGCCACATCGGCCGCTTGCAGCTTGGTGATCATGCCGCCCACGCCCAGCCCGCTGATGCTGCCGCCGGCCAGTTTGCGTAAGGTCTCGTCAATGGTGCGCACCTCCGGGATGAGTTGGGCGTCCGGATGGGTGCGGGGATCGGCCGTAAACAGGCCGGGTTGATCGGTGAGCAGCAGCAGCAGGTCTGCCTCCGCCAGGATCGTCACCAGGGCGGAAAGGTTATCATTGTCACCAACCTTGATCTCTTCGGTGGCAACGGCGTCATTTTCGTTTATGATGGGAATGATGCGGTGTTTAAGCAAAGTACGCAAGGCGTCGCGCGCGTTGAGGAATCGCTTGCGGTTCTCAACATCGCTGCGGGTCAGCAGAATCTGACCCACGTGGATGCCGTAGACCTCGAAAAACCGCTCCCACATCAGCATGAGCCGGCTCTGGCCCACGGCCGCCAGCATTTGCTTGTTGCTGATCGTCTCCGGTAAATCCGGAAATGATAACCGCTCGCGGCCGACGGCAATCGCGCCGGAGGAGCAAATGATGATATCCTTACCCTGACGGTAAAGGGCAGCGCACTGCCGCACCAATTCCACCATGTGCGGCCGATCAAGCCGGGTGGTATTGCCGGTCAGTACGCTGGTGCCCAGCTTGATGACGATCCGTTTGTACATTCCGTCCTCAGGAACTTTTCTCCACTTAACAATCAGATTCACGCGCAATTGGCGGGCACGATTCAGCGGCGATAAAATGGAGGCGAGATAGCCTCTCCGAATCTGTCACTGCCAAAGTGCCATTCGGCCAGCACGATTCTAACAATGTCTTGAGAAAGGAGAAACTATTATGCAAATAAAGTCGGTTCAGGAGCTGATCAGCTACCTGAAAGGGGCTGCCAACGTGGAGGGGGAGCGGGTCACGGTGGCGGATGAAGCAGCGCTCCAGACGAAGATTGACCGGGTCGTTTACACGGCCGCGTTTGGGGAAGGGTTGGTTCGGGATACGGCCCGGTGGCTCATTTGGGAGTTGGGCCAATCGCTGGGCATTTATCCGGCCTCTATTCACGAACTGTATATGGCTGTCGGCCGCGGCGATCTGCCCGCTAATTTCACCGTCCCGGCGATGAACATTCGCGCCATGAATTTCAACTCCTCACGGGCCGTCTTCCGCGCCGCCAACAAATTGGGCGTCGGCGCCATGATCTTTGAGATCGCCCGCTCGGAAATGGGGTATACGGAGCAGCGTCCGGCCGAGTATGTGGCCTGTGTCATTGGCGCGGCCATCAAAGAGGGCTTTCGCGGGCCGGTTTTCATTCAGGGAGATCATTTCCAGATATCGGCTGCCCGTTACGCCAAAGACCCGGCAGCAGAGGTACAGGCGGTCAAGGAGTTGATGGTGGAAGCCGTTGAAGCGGGCTTCTATAACATTGACATTGACACCTCCACGCTGGTTGATTTAAGTAAACCCACGTTGGATGAGCAGCAGAAAGTGAACTATACGCTTTGCGCTTCGCTGACCCAATACGCCCGATCTTTGGAGCCGGGCGGCGTGACCATTTCATTGGGAGGCGAAATCGGCGAAGTCGGCCATAAAAACTCCACAGTGGAGGAGCTGCGCGCGTTCATGGAAGGATACTGGCGGGAGCTGGGCGACGGCGAAGGATTGTCCAAGATTTCAGTGCAAACGGGCACTAGCCACGGCGGCGTCGTTCTGCCCGACGGCACGCTGGCAGACGTAAGTGTGGACTTTGAAACGCTGCGGGCATTGAGCCGGTCAGCGCGTGAAGAGTTTGGTATGGGCGGCGCTGTCCAGCATGGGGCGTCCACGCTGCCGCCAAACGCTTTCGGCAAATTCCCGGAGGTGGGTACGCTGGAAATTCACCTGGCGACAGGCTTCCAAAACATCATCTATGATTATCTCCCGAAAGAGACGGTAGACGCGGCATATGCATATTTGCGTGAACACCTTAAAAAGCATTGGAAGCCGGATCAAACGGAGGAACAGTTCATTTACTCCAACCGGAAGCGCGTCATCGGCCATTTTAAGAAGGCGTGGTGGGACCTGGACGACCAGCATCAGCGGGAGATCAGAGGCGTGTTGCAAGCTCAGTTTGAGTTTCTCTTTGACTGCCTGAACGTGACCAAAACGCGGCAGATGGCGGCCGATGTGACGACGCGCATTGAAATCCACAGGGCGAGACCGCATGAAGCGGCCGCGGATTTGGCAGCTGAGGATGTGAGCGATCTGGCCGACTGATCTGGCCAGGTCCTTTGCCTGATGATGTCTCGATGGAGCCGGTACCTGCTGCCGGCTGCCTTTATGGCGGCCGGCATTCTTTTTATCCTCCTCTCGTTGGTAGAGCGGCGGCCGCTCACCGGGGCGTTGTCGGCCGTTAAGCCGACGCGCACGGTAGAGCCGCTGCTGCCGACCCAGACACGGCCGATCCTCACGGCGACGGCCGTCTCTCCTTCTGCCGCCTTATCACCCACGCCAGAACCAGGCCCCACGGCAACAGCGGCCGCGCCAGCCCTGGTTCCATCTCCTGCGCCGCCTCCGACACACGCGCCAGGGCTGCCCCCAGATGCCAGACAACGATTTGGCGTAGCTGGACAGACGAATGATGTGGCTCCGGCCGTTGCCGCCGGACTGCCTATCAGGGCTTTTTACGATTGGCGGGTGGCTGTCTCGCCCCCGCACGACAACTACTGGCAGACGATTCGCGTTGGGGAGGAGGGGATCAAGACGGATCTTGACCTGCTGGCTGAAGCCATCGCTGCTAATCCGGGCGCAGTGTGGATGATCGGCAATGAGCCGGATGTGAAATGGCAGGATAATGTGACTCCTGAGCGATATGCCGTCCTTTATCATGATGCGTACGCGTTCATTAAGGCGAGGGATCCATCCGCCAGGGTGGCAATCGGCGGGGTGGCCCAATCCACGCCTTTGCGCCGGGCGTATCTGGACGTCGTGCTGGATAGTTACCGGGCCGCGTACGGCCGTCCGATGCCGGTGGATGTGTGGACGATTCACGCGTACACGCTGCGGGAGGAGGCGGGAAGTTGGGGCGTGGACATCCCGCCAGGTATGGATGGGACGTTGGGGCGGCAGTACGAAATTGCCGATCACGGCGACCTGAACATCTTCAGCCAGAATCTCATTGACTTTCGCGCCTGGATGGCTGAGCGCGGGTATCAGGAACGGCCGTTGGCTGTCACCGAGTTTGGCATCATCATGCCGCCAGATTATGGTTTTCCCCCGGAAATGATCGCGGAATATATGGCTCAGGCGTTTGATTTCCTGCTGACGGCCGCCAATGAGACCGGCTACCCGGCTGACGGCGGGCGGCTGGTGCAGCAAT
The DNA here is from genome assembly GCA_046753445.1 of Anaerolineae bacterium. Taxonomy (GTDB): domain Bacteria; phylum Chloroflexota; class Anaerolineae; order Promineifilales; family Promineifilaceae; genus JAHEEY01. The sequence continues at coordinate 21,544 of JBHHTQ010000045.1, forward strand.
GGTTCTGGTACAGCCTGTATGATTCACCCGATTATTACCCCTCCGGCAATCTGTTTGATCGGCCGTCAGGCCAGTTGACCTTCTTGGGCCGGGCGTTTGCGGAGTATGTAAAATGCATTCCTTAACGGCCGTCGAAAACTGATAGTTGTCTACGTCCCCGTCTATTGATATAATTCCGGCCTAAAATTGACCACGTAGGAGGAAGCGCCGCTGGCGACAGCGGTTTTTCCCTTATATGGGGGTATTGATGAGTACGAAACCGAACCTGTTAACGCCCGATGGCTTGAAGCGGTTGACCGAAGAATTAGAATATCTGCGCACTCTTGGCCGGGAGGAAGTGGCCGACCGTTTGCACCGCGCTTTTGAAGACGGCCAGGATGATGATTTCATTGACAATGCTGAATTAGAGGCTGCTCGTAATGCGCAGGCGTTCCTGGAAGGCAGAATCCAGGAGCTTGAAGAAATCCTGAAAAACTACCAGCTGATCAGCGACAACGGCGATCCGCATGATCGCGTTCGCGTCGGCGATTGGGTCACGGTGATTGAGGATGGCGGCGACGAAGAGGAGCGGTATCATCTGGTAGGCCCGGCCGAGGCGGATCCGGTTGAAGGGCGCATCTCGAACGAAAGCCCGCTGGGGAAGGCTCTGTTGGGCGCGAAAGTGGGAGACGAGGTGAGGGTTAACGCGCCGCGCGGCGTGTTGAAGTTTCGCGTTGTCAAGATCGGATAACATGGCACACGCCCGGCATTTGGCAATGGTCGTTGCTCCTTTATTTGGTGAGTAGGGAGATGGCCATAGCTTGCGGAATCGTTTTCCTGATTTGAATAGTAAACTGTGAACGATTCCTGAACGCAAATGACAGCCCGTGCCGCGCACGGGCTTTTTGTTGAGTATTGGGAGGCAGAAATGCCCTGGAAACCACATCCGTTAGAGCAACAACGATTAGCCAAATTGACGCGCTTGCAGGAGGCCGGCATTGATCCGTACCCGCTGCGCGTAGATCGAACGCACACCACGGTCGAGGCCCTGGCTGCATTTGATGAACAGGGGGAAGGGCCGCAGTTTGTGACGGTTTGCGGCCGCCTGGTCAGCATGCGCGATATGGGCAAGACGGTATTCGCGCATGTGGAAGACGGGCACGGCCGTTTGCAATTGTTTCTCCGCCGTGAAGAAGTGGGTGAGGAATCTCACCGCGTCTTTCGCAAGCTGATTGACCTGGGTGATTTTGTACAGGCTAGCGGCCGCTTGTTCCGCACCCGCACCGGCGAGGTCAGCGTCCGCGTGGAAAGCTGGCGGCTGTTGAGCAAGGCGATCCGGCCGCTGCCGGTGGTCAAAGAGCAAGAAGTGGACGGCCAGACCGTGCGGCATAATGCGTTTGCCGATGTCGAGGAGCGTTACCGGCAGCGATATGCAGACCTGGCTGTCAACCCCGAAGTGCGGGAAGTGTTTCGCGTTCGGGCCAGGTTATTGGCAGCCTTGCGCCGCTTCTTTGATGAGAACGGCTTCCTCGAAGTGGAAACGCCTATTTTGCAGCCGCTTTACGGCGGCGCGGCCGCCCGGCCGTTTACTACGCACCACAATCAACTCAAGCAAGACCTCTATTTGCGCATTTCCTTTGAACTGTACTTGAAACGGCTGCTTGTGGGCGGGTATGAGCGGGTATACGAAATCGGCCGTGATTTCCGTAATGAGGGCGTCAGCTACAAACACAATCCTGAGTTCACCCAGCTTGAGTTTTACGCCGCTTACTGGGACTATACCGATGTGATGGATTTCACCGAGCGCATGATCGCTTTTGCTGCGCATGAAGTGTTGGGCAGGATGGAGATCACTTACTCCGGCCAGGCCATCAACCTGGCCCCTCCCTGGCGGCGAATGACAATGCGTGAAGCCATCCAGCAGTACGCCGGCATTGATTATCTGGCATATCCGGATGCGCCTGGATTGGCGGCCGCGATTCGGGCCATCGGTGGCCACGCGTCGGAGGGAACAAGCTGGGGTAAACTGGTGGATGGGCTGCTGGGAGATTACGTAGAGCCTAACCTCATTCAACCCACGTTCATCACCCAATTCCCGCGCGACATCTCGCCGCTGGCAAAGGGCATTCCCGACGACCCGCTCCATGTGGAGCGGTTTGAATACTTCATCGGCGGCATGGAATTAGGCAACGCCTTCACAGAATTAAATGATCCGCAGGAACAACGCCGCCGCTTTGAGCAGTTGCAGGAATTGTATGCTTCAGATGACGACGAGCGTAATCCGATTGACGAAGATTACTTGCGGGCGATGAGTTACGGTATGCCTCCCAATGGGGGATTTGGCACCGGCGTTGATCGGCTGGCGATGTTATTCACGGATAAGAAGACGATCCGCGAGGTGCTGCTCTTTCCCCATCTCCGGGAACGGACTTCGTAGTCGGGTGATTGGGTGAGAGGCACGATGCGCGTTCGGCCGCTTTCCACGCCCTGGTTTGCTGTTCCTGCCGTCTTGCTTTTTTTTTTCCTCGCGCTCAACAGCCTCGTCGGCGACAGCCCGACGATGGATGAACAAAACCACATCGCGCGCGGGCTGGCGTTTTTACGCACGGGCGATCCCCGGTTCAGCCTGGAACATCCGCCGTTGGTTAATTCCTTATCCGCATTACCTCTGCTCACTGTGCCAGGCATTCGGCTGCCCCTGGATCATCCGAGCTGGGAGCATCCGGAAGGGTGGTACCAGTTTGCCGATTTGCTGATGTGGGAGGTCAACCACGATGCCACCCGCATGGTTATTCTCGCCCGCATGCCGATCCTCTTTCTGATGCTGGGTCTGGCGCTGGTTAGTTACCAGCTCGCCCGGCAAATCTGGGGAAGAGCCGCAGCCCCATTCGCTTTTCTCCTCACCTTGTTCGATCCCAACATCCTGGCGCACGGCCGTTACGCCACCACCGATGTGGGCGGAACGATGTTTTTGTTCTTGGCTGTTTTGATGGTGTGGCGCATGTGGCGGGTTGAGCGTTGGTCTTGGAGCAGGTGGCTGGCGGCCGTTCTGAGCCTGGGCCTGGCTTTTAGCAGCAAGCTGTCCACGCTGGCCTTCGTGCCTATTTTGGCAGTGATGGCGTGGCTGCCGGTTGATGATCGGCCGTGGCGATGGCGGGATGGCTGGCGGCGCATGACACAGTTGGGGAGCGCGGGGCTGCTTTCCCTGGTGGTTGTTTGGGCATCATTTGGTTTCCAATGGGGGACGTTTCGTTTCCGGTCAGATGTACTGGCGGGATTGAATCATTTGTCTGGCCCGATGCCGACATTTTGGGCGGGCATCGAGCAGATCGCCGGGTTTACCGGCGGGGGGCGGGGCAGCGCTTTCCTCCTTGGCCGCTTTTCCGATCACGGGTTCCGCGCTTACTTTCCAGTTGCTTTCCTGGTTAAGACGCCCATCCCCATTTTGCTGCTGTTGTTGGGTGCGGCCGTGCTGCTCCTGAAACGGCCGGACACACGGCGAGGGGCGGCATTTCTCTTGCTGCCGGCCACGCTTTATTTTGCCCTCAGCATGCAGAGTGCGCTCAATATCGGGTACCGGCATTTGCTGCCCATGCTGCCGTTTTTGTATGTACTGAGCAGTGGATTGGCGCTAAATGTGACCGGTTCGAGCTGGCTTAAGAACCGCCTTAGTCAAATGCAGGCGGGCTGGACGCCGGGGACAGCTTTGCTGGCGCTGGCGCTTGCCGGGGTGTTGATCGCCGACATGCGCCTCCATCCCCATTATTTGAGCGCCTTTAACTCGGCCGCGGGCGGCCCGGACAATGGGTACCAAATCCTTGTGGACAGCAATATAGATTGGGGCCAGGATTTGATCCGCCTGAAACGGTGGATGCAGGAGCATCAGGTGCCGGAGGTGAAGCTGGCCTGGTTCGGTTCGGCCGACCCCGGCTATTATGGTATCCGGTATCAGCCGCTACCCGGGATCGGCCGGTCGGAGTTTTGGCTGTGGTGGGATGTGCCGTTTAATACGACGGATCCGGAGCCTGGCGTCTATGCCATCAGCGTCACCAACCTGTGGGAATTGCCGCTCCGCGAAGAGGAGAAGAATGTGTATGCCTGGTTCCGCGCCCACGAACCGGATGATCGCATTGGATATTCCATCCTGATTTATGACATCCATTAGTTCTCGATTCGCCGGCGTCTGGGAGCGTAACCGCTTCCTTTTCCTGGCCGCAGGGGTGCTCCTATTGGCGGCCGCTATGCGGCTGATCGCGCTGCGGGGAGTTCCGCCGGGCCTGGCCCAGGATGAGGTACTAAACGCCGACATCGTTTCCTTCATCCGGCAAGGGGAGCGCGCCCTCTTCTTTCGTGAGGGGTACGGGCACGAGCCGCTCTATCACTACTATGCCACCCCGTTTCAGTGGTTGCTTGGAGACAATATGCTCTCCATTCGCCTACCGCCCGCCTTCCTCGGTTTGCTGTTGGTTGCGGCCACTATGCGCTGGGTCAAAAGGGAGTTTGGCAAGGTAGCGGCTGTGGCCGCGGGGTTGGGGCTGGCTGTCAGTTGGTGGCCCATCATCTTCAGCCGCGTCGGCATACGGCCGATCTTGGAACCGCTGCTGCTGGTGTGCATGGCCTGGTTTTGGCCGCGGCGGCCGTGCCTGGCAGGTCTTCTGCTTGGCTTGAGCGTGTACAGCTATACGGCCGCCCGCGTGGTCTTCCTCATCCCGGTCTTGATGGGCGGCTACACCATGTTGGTTCACGGTCGTACCCGGAAGGGGGCTGGCGGAGTGCGCCCGGCCGTCATTGTCCTTTTGACAACCGTTTTGGTTTACTTACCCCTGGCGCTTACCCTGCATTTTGACCCGACGCTGCAAGAGCGGGTGCGGCAGCTTGCCGGGCCGCTGACCGCCTTGAGCCAGGGTGATGTCAAACCTGTGCTGGAGACGACGTGGGCCACGTTGGGGGTCTTCAGCTTTACCGGAGACCCGCGCTGGACTTACACTTTGCCCGGCCGGCCCTTCTTCGACCCGTTGACGGCCGTCCTCTTTTATGGCGGGTTGGGGCTTGCAATGTGGCGTTGGCGGCGGCCGCGATATGCGTTTGCGCTCATCTGGCTTATCGTTGGCCTGATACCCAGCGCTGTCACGCCGCAAGCGCCAAGCACGATTCGGCTGGTTGGCGCGATGCCGGTTGTTTTTCTGATCCCCGCGTTGGCTGTTTCCTGGTTGTGGGAACGCGCGGCCGTGGCCTCGACCAGCGGCGAGGGCGGGGCTGCCCGGCAGAGGGTGGTGGTCGCCATGCTGGCGGCCGTGTTCTTCTTGAATTTAGGCCGTACCGTGCTCAACGGGTTTATCCGCTGGCCCGCGGCTTTGGAAACCCGCATGAAGTACCAGAAAGTGCTGTATGACATCGGACAAGATCTGCAGCAATCGGGGGACGGCCCGATGGTGGTCACCGAAGGGTTCTTTGAGCCGATTGACGCCGACTCGTTGCGGAGAGACATAGGCCAGGAGATGGATGTGCGTTGGGTGCAGACCGGGCAAGAAGTTGCCGGCGCTCTGGTGTTTCCTGACAGCCAGGGTGAAGACATGCGCTTGTATGTTCCTGAATATGCCCCGCCTGATCCCGCGCTGATGACGATGGCCGGCATTGGATCGCGGCCGTTGTACAGGAGCGAGGAGACGCCGTCCTTTTCCGTGTATGCGCTCCCACCTGAACCACCCGCGCCGTCACATCCGTTGATGGAGACGTTTGACGGCGTGATCACGTTGCTTGGATATGAACTGAAGCTGCCGGAAGAGCGGCCGCTTCAGATTTTTACTATCTGGCGTGTGGAAGCAGTGCTTCCTCAGGACCTGGCGATTTTTGTGCATTTACTTGCTCCGGCTGGTCAGATTTTCGCCCAGCATGACGGGTTGGATGCTGCACCGCAAACGCTCCATCCTGGAGATATTGTGATCCAGCGTCATCTCCTGTTCCTGCCCGGTAGTTTGTCCCTGGAAGGGCACACGCTGCAATTAGGTCTTTACACGCGCAGTGACGGCCGTAGGCTCACTCGCACCGGCGATCCGGCCGATCGCGTTATCCTGGGGGATAACTGGTTTTTGACTGAACGGGAATAGATTGGTAATAATACACTTTGTACTGCCAGAAGCTTTGGCAAATTCAACGTATTAATCTGGAGGTCAAGAGGAAAATGGGAGTGCTTAGAAAAACTCTCTACCGAATTCATATACATCGTCTGGGTATGATGCTTTTTCCCCTCACACTTGCCTTTATAGTGACCATGGTTATGGTTCACGTATTGGCGGCGGAGGAAGAGATCGTAACACCCGCAGACTTAAGTGGGTCGCAGTTGTTAGTTGACTTGAGTGAAGCTACCGTCGGCAGCACCTTGCAGTATACGATCATCGTCAGCAACAGTGGGGGGACATTGACAAGCGCCCAGGTAACAGATACCTTGCCGGTAAGTCTGACCTACCTATCTGGAAGCTTACAATCTCCCACAGATCTCAGCGTCATTACGGTTGGTATTGGTGAAAGTAACGGCGTCATCACCTGGACCGGGTCCCTCGGTGCAAATAGTTCTGCGACGATTCAGTTTTCTGCTGTGTTGACCAATTCTGTGCAGCCGGGGCAGATCATCACCAACAGTGTGGTGATTACCGGGGCGGGCAGCCTGATCACCCCCTCCGCAGCGACCCTGGTTATAACCAATTCGCCGACATCCACGCTGTATTTTCCCATCGTATACAGGGCGCCGTCGAAGCCGTTACTGCAAAATACCAGGCCCAACAGCGCCAACACCTGGTCAGTTACCTGGAACAATGCTGAAACGGGCGTGACCGGTTTTGAGCTGCAGGAAGCCCAACAACCTGACTTCTCCGATGCTGTAACCTATACCCTTGGAGTATCAACCACGTCCCAGCAATTCTCTCATACGGCGTCCTTTAATAATGTCTACTACTATCGGGCGCGAGCAGTCGCCGGCTCTGTAGTTGGCCCCTGGTCGGACACGTTAACGGTGACTGGCGCTTATTTTGATGACTTCAATGACAGCAGCAGCGGTTGGGCCGTTAGGCGCATGACGTTTTTGGAGAAAACATTTGCCAAGTATGGTACGGGAGCCGAAGCCGGCAATCTGGTCATCATCGTGGATGATAGATGGGACTGGTTGGTCGCCAGCCCCTTGGCTCCAGCTCCCTCATTGCCTTATGCTATTGAATACAAGGCGCGTGTCCACGATTCTTCGAATCTGGTTTCCGGCGGAATGACATTCGGCGGCGATTGGAATTATGATGCCTGTCCGGAGTTTGGTAATGTGTACCAGACGGACAATTGTTTTAATCATTTCTACAATTTCAACTACATCTTTCACGGGCCGATAAAGCTATTGTTCGAGCAAGTAGACAGCCTGTTCTGGTGTCCGAATTGCGGGCAAAGTCCGCTGAAAAGATTAGGCCCAACAGCAGTAGTGGATAATATTGTCGATAATGCCAGCGGCAAAGATTGGCACACGTATCGCGTCGAGGTGCGTGCGGATGGGGCCTATTTGTATGTTGACGGCTCATTTGTCGAACATTTTACGGATACGACCTGGATCGACGGGCCTTATTTTGGCGTTTTTGCTTCAACGGATGAATACAAACCCTCAATCTGGCTGTACGAATATTTTCAGGTTACACCTTTAGATTAGCAGATCGCGTTATAGGCCTGACAGGTTTCTGAACAAGTGGTTTATAAATTCCCAACTTGTCATGGGAAACCTGTCAGGTTTCCCTGAAAAAGACCTGACAGGTTCTGGGTTAAACAGATTGTCTTGCCTCATTTAACATGAAAAACCAGTCAGGTCTCCCCGCAACATGGCTGGCCACGGCCGTTCTCCTCCTTATGTTCGCCCTGGCCCTGACCAGCCTGACGCAAAAATCCCCCACGTTTGACGAGCAGGGGTTCATTGTGCGCGGGCTGGCCTACCTGCGTGGGGAGCATCAGCACATCCGCGTGGGGCATCCGCTGGGGCTGAACGCGCTCAACGCCGCCCTGCTCGTCGCCGACGAGGGCGTGCGCCTGCCCACCGATGACCCCGCCTGGCAAAAGACGAATTTTCATCGCCCGGCGGAGTTGTTTTTGTGGGAGATCGGGAATGACGTAGCCAAAATCTTGTTCCTGGCCCGCTTGCCGACGGTGTGGCTGGGACTGCTGCTGGCGGCGCTGGCCGGCCGTTGGACGTGGGCGTTGAGCGGCCGCCGCCGGGCGGGGTTGTTGGCGTTATCGCTGCTGGCCTTTGACCCCAACGTGCTGGCGCATACCCGGTTGGCGACGACGGATTTGGGGCTGGCCCTGGGCGCGCTGCTGGCCGGGTTTACGCTGTGGCGATTTTTCTGGCGGCCGTCCTGGGGCGCGGCCGTTCTCGCCGGCGTTGGCTTTGGGCTGCTGCAAGACACAAAATTTACGGCCGGGCTGTTTGTGCCGCTGTTCGCGTTGGTTATCGTTGTTGGACTGGCGGCGGAATGGTGGCGGGGCGGGCGTTTTTCGGCTAAAATCCTCTTGCCGCTCCTCGTCGCTTACCCTGCGGCCGCCTTTTTGACTCTGTGGGCGGCCTACGGCTTCCAAATTGGCGTCATGCCCGACAATTTGCCCGCCTTCTCCCGGCTTTCCGGTCTTACCCTGCCTCTATCACACCACCTGGAGCAGTTGCTGGACATCGGCGGCCGTTTGCAAAAGGAGACGCCTTCTTTCTTGCTGGGGCATTACAGCGACAGCGGCTGGTGGTACTACTTCCCCGTCGCCTTCCTCCTCAAAACGCCCATTCCCACCCTGCTTTTACTGCTCCTTGCCTTTTGGCGGCAAGTAGGAAACCGTAAACGCCCCGTTTCCCATTCACCATTCAATATTCACCATTCCTTCCTCCTCATCCCCGCCCTCGGCTACTTCGCCATCGCCCTCACCACCGACATCAACCTGGGCTATCGTCACCTCCTACCCGTCCTTCCCCTCCTCGTCATTTTCGCCGCCTCCCAATTCTCCATTCCCCATTCTCCATTCTTCCTCTTCCTCCCCCTTGTCCTCCTCTCCGTCACCCTCTGGATTCATCCCGACTACCTCGCCTACTTCAACGTCCTCGCCGGCGGCCCCGACAACGGCTGGCGCGCTCTGGTGGACAGCAACCTGGACTGGGGACAGGATTTGGCCGGGCTGAAGGCGTGGATGGACGACAACGGCGTGGAGCGGGTCTGGCTGAGCTATTTTGGCGAAGCGCGGCCGGATTACTACGGCATTGCTTACGACGGGCTGGACAGTTTCCCCCCGCGATTGATGAACCCGGCGGCACGGCCGTTCTACCCCCCAAACCCCGCCCCCGGCCTCTACGCCATCAGCGCCACCAACTTGCAGGGCGTCCAATTTGCCGATCACGAGGAGTTTGCCTGGTTCCGCGCTAGAAAACCGGCGGCAAAAATCGGGTACAGCATTTTCTTGTACGACGTGCCCGCCAGCGGCCCGCCATTGGACGTGGCGCTGGGCGGCGTGCAGTTGGACGAAATCGCCCCGGCCGATTTTGCCCTGTGGGGGACGAATGACGTCCAGCCACGCTGGTTTGACGCTTCCCAAAGTTTTCTCTGGCCGGAAGCAGGGGGCTGGCTGGTGCTGGCGGCGAACACGGCCGTCTCGCCAGCATTCGTGCCGTTCATGGATGCTGTACAGCCGGTGGCTACGGCTGGAGATTACCGGTTTTATAAAACGCCTCCGGCAGAACCGGCCGTCGAGCCAGCTCTGGCGCAATTCCGGGAGGGAGCGGGGCAAATTGCGCTTGTCGAGGCGGTGGTGGCTGGGGAAACGGCCGTACCCGGCGCCACCCTCACCCTGCTCACCCGCTGGCAAAAACAATCGCCGCCGCAGCCTGTCAAACTCTTCGTCCACCTGACCGGGGACAACGGCGCGCCGGTGGCGCAGTGGGACGGCCTGGGGCCGGCCTGGGAAGGGTGGCGGGACGGCGACGTGTTGTGGCAGCTATCCATCCTCTACTTGCCGCCGGACTTGCCGCCGGGCGATTACCAGCTTTGGCTTGGCCTCTACCACCCGCAAACCGGCGAACGGTGGCAGACGGCCGTCGGCGACAGGCTGTTCATCGCCACCGTCGCCATCCCCGGAGGGAGAGGGGAATGAGCCAGTTGGTCCAAAACCGGCGGCTGCTCCTGCTGCTCATCCTGCTGCTGGCCGCCTTCTTGCGTTTCTGGCGGCTGGAGGCGACGCCGCCCGGCCTGTACCACGACGAAGCGTACAATGGCCTGGACGCGCTTTCTCTGCTGCAAGGCAAGACCTTCCCCCAGTTTTACGAAGGCTGGGAGCTGTATGCCCTGGAGGCGCACGGGGACAACCCGCCCCAGGAGACGCGCTTTCCGCTCTTTTTTGAGGGGAATTACGGCCGTGAACCTCTGCACATTTACCTCATGGCCCTCTCCATCAAACTTTTCGGCCCCACCCCATTCGCCATCCGCGCTGTCCCCGCCCTGGCCGGCGTCCTGGCCGTCCTCACCACCTACTTCGCCGCCGCCGCCATCCTGCACCATTCCCCATTCCCCATTTCCCATTCCCCCGCCCTCATCGCCGCCTTCGCCCTGGCCGTCATGTTTCCAGCCGTCCATTTTAGCCGCTTCGGCTTGCGCGTCATGCTCTTTTTGCCGGTGGAGGCGCTGGCTGTCGCCTTTTTCTGGCGCGGCGTTGCCGCCGGAAAGCAACCGGAGCGGCTGGTCGGGCGGTGGTTCGTCGCCGCTGGGGTGATGTTAGGGCTGGGGTTGTACGTTTACGCCGCCGGGCGGCTGTTTCCCCTGCTGTTCGCCTTGTTTATTCCCCTCTGGTTTTGGCTGGATGGGGAGGCGGCGCGGCGTTTCTGGCGACCGGTGGCGGTGATGGCCGGCGCGGCGCTGGTCACGGCCGTTCCCCTCCTTCTCTTCTACGCCCGCTATCCTTACTTCTTCTTCTTCCGCATTGCTTACGTGGCTAATAAAGGCAAAGGGACGGTGGCCGGAAAGCCCTGGCTCACCTGGCTGCTTAACGTCGGCCGGGTGAGCGGCGGCCTCTTTTGGCGCGGCGAGACCCATTTGCGGCACAATTTGCCGGGACGACCGTACCTTGACCCTGTCCAGGCGTCCCTTTTTGGGGCGGGGCTGGCGTGGTTGACGCGGCGGCGGTTTAACCCGCGCGCCATGTTCCTGGGGTTGTGGCTGGCCGTCATGCTCCTCCCCTCCATCCTGAGCGGCGACGCGCCCCATTTCGGCCGTCTTGCCGGAGCTGCGCCTGTGATCGCCATTTTGATCGGCCTGGGCGCGGCGCGGGTGCTGGCCTACGCCGCCGGCCGCCTCGCTCCCGCGCTGGCCGAAGCCCTGGCCCTGCTCCTGCTTCTCTCCTCCGCCGCCCTCACCGCCCGCGACTACTTCGGCCGTTACGCCCAGGAGCCGAATCTGGCGCGAGATTTTTACCTGGCCGACTGGCGGCTGGGGCAATACGCCGCCGCCCAGCCGCCCGGCGATTTCCTCTACCTGACGCCGACGCAGGAGGAGATGGCTACGATTTACTTCGCCCTGGCCGGGGAGACGGCGCGGCTGCGTAGTTTTGCCATGCCGGGCAGCGCGTGGCCGCTGGGAGGCGCGTCGGGCGAATGGGTGTACTTGGTACGGCCGTCTGCCGCCGACCGCCTGACTGGTCTGCCCCAAATTTTACCCGGCGTGGCGGCGGAGCCGGAGCGGGACAATTTCATTCCCATCCACGTCCCCGCCGCCGCCCGCCCCCGCCCGGAGGCGATGGCCGACGCGGACTATGGTGGGCAGATTCGCCTGCGAGGGTGGTCGGCCCGCCGGGAAGGGGACGCGCTGCACGTCACCCTCTTCTGGCAGGCGGCGCAAACGCCGGATCTGGATTACACAGCCTTTGTGCATCTGCTGGACGCAGCGGGGAATCTGGTTTCGCAAAAGGATCGCCCCCCAGATG
>JBHHTQ010000046.1:0-32054 GCA_046753445.1 Anaerolineae bacterium
CGCACGGCGGGACCTTCCAGCTGCTGCGCTTCGACGGCGCGGCGCTCCACATCGAAGTCGCCGCCGCCGCCGCCAGCCCCGGCGTCGGCAGCCTGGCCGATCTGAACGACGACGGGGTGCCCGAAGTGATCATGGGTCTGCATGATTACTACGTCTTCTGCTACGCCTGCGGCGTCCGTTACCTCGATTTCCAGGTCTTCGCCTGGGACGCCGCCAACCAGCATATGCGCGAGATTAGCTTGCAGCCATTGCCCGCCGATTATCCTGCTTACCAGCCCGTCCGCCGCGCCATCGAACTGGCCCAGGCCGATTTGTGGCCGGACGCCCTGGCCCAAATCGAAGAAGCCCAACGCCTGGCCGACGCCAACCCCGCTGGGGATGAGACGTTGGCCTGGGACGCCGCCATTATCCGCCTTTATCACGACGCCTGGCAGGCGGAAATAAACCAGGCGCCCTATCCGTTACTGACCAACATCTTCGCTGGGGAGTATGCTCCTGCGCTGGACATCATGCGCGGCTACACTCACGATGAGATTTTCAGCGTTGAGACGCCGCTCATCCAGGGCACGGTGGCTGAGGGGTTTGAGCAGTGGATGGCCGACTACATTTTAAGGGGAACGGACGCCGCCATTGCCGCCATGCCCGACCTGGCGGCCGCCTACTACCTGCGCGCCTGGGCGATCTTTCTGAAAAATCCCGGCGATCCGCAAATTCAGGGGGACCTGGTCCAGGCGGCGGCGTTGGACCCCAACGAATTGTTGTTTGCCCAGGCGGCCGCGCCGCCGCCGGTCCGCATCCAATTTGCCCCCGGCGCCATTTCGGCCACGGTGCAAGGTGAGGTGGACGCTTATGAATCTGACGATTACGTCCTGCGCGCATTGGCCGGGCAAACGATGACTGTGGTCATCACGTCGGCTAACAACGACGTGTTGTTGACCATCGTTGGCGCGGATGGCGTGCCGCTGACCAACGGCTTGATGTCGGGTGCCACTAGCTGGACGGGGACGCTGCCGGCGACGCAGGATTACATCATTCGCGCCCTGGGTACGGCGCAGCCTGCCAGTTATACGCTGACGGTGACGATTGAGTAGCTGATTGGACGGGTTGGATGCCGTCTTTGGAATGACCGTAGCCATTGCCGATGAATTTCGCCAGACGGCCGTCATGCGAGCGACGGCCGTTTGGCGAAACTGGAGATGTAGTTATTTTTTTTGAGGGTGATGGCATGAAGCGAGCGACGTTGGTTCTGATTGGTTTGTTGGTTTTGACGAGCTGCGTGCAGGTAGATGAGAGTGGGGAGGTAACGACCGTTTTTACCTCGTCAACGCCTATGCCATCCTCCACCCTCTTCGCCACGCTGGAATCGGCCGTTAAGGTGGAAATCGTTGGGACAGCTGTTTTGACCGAACAACCGGTTCCATCACCCTCTGGGAACGCCCTCGCTTATCCACCTCCGTCAGTTGAGCCAACCCCTCCCTATCCTGGCCCATCGCCAGGCACATTCCCCACTAGAATACGACCAACACCAACCCCCACCATATCCGTTCAGCCTGTTGATGATTGCACTTTGCATCCCAGTTTCAACCGTTGCGGCGGTGCGCCGCTTGTCGGTAAATTGGCTTACTTTTCAACAGACAGACAGCTAACCGTTCTCAATTTAGACACAGAAACGGCCTGGTTCAGCACCCAATCAAACCTCAGAGATGTCGATTGGTCTTCAGCAGGAGATCGCTTGTTGGTTCATGATGAAAGCCTTGGGGACACTTATTTCTATCATCAAGACGGCCGTCTTTTGCACAACGAGACAAGCGGCTGGGTTATGTGGGGGAGCACTGGCAATGAAATACGTGGAGGTTCGTATCTTGTGAATGAAGATCATTCGATAACGGTCTCTCTCGTTTTCGTTGAGGTACCAAATACAGAGGGGGATAATACCCATCCTGAACGGCGATTACAGGTTGACTTCCAGGATGGCACGGGGCGTCAAGTCTGGTCACTAGAAGCTCCAAATTACCGGTATGATATTGTTTCCATTTTAGACTGGATTCCACAAACGGAGTGGATTTTGGTAGGTTATGCCAATGGTGGAGTAGCGGCAAGAATTGTTTCCGGGAATCGACTCATGGCCGTTAATGTGCGTTCCGGGGAAATTGTGGATAGTCGGTTGTTTGTGCCGGGTATTGATCAAATTGATTGGCATCCAATGGAGTCCGGGTTGTTGGTTACGGCTGATTTAAGCAGTTCTGAAATTAGTGGGATGGGCACCTTGGTTACCTGGCAAGTGTGGGAAAATCAGACAGCTTATCTGGCAGAAGCCTCTCCTTTTATCCGTTCCCCTGTTTGGTCACCAGACGGCCGTTACCTTGCTTACACGGCCTATGACGTAGATTCTGAAAATACCTTCCTGATGGTTTTGGACACAAAAACAGGGATAGCAGCCATGCGGGCGAAAAATGGCGAGTTTCCCGCCTGGAGCCGGGACGGAAGCATCATTTTTTATCTTGAATTAGGTACAGATAAAGAGCCAGCATATGTCTGGGCTGTAGGGCGAGAGCAAGGCGCTCCACTGCTAGTTGCTGAAAGCCGTTTTCCTCGCTGCCCTGGACCGTGCCTGCCGGGCACTATATTCGATTACACTCCTTAAATCGGAGGGTTATTGGATGAAAAAAATCGCAACTGTTTTTTGTTTGTTGGTTTTGGCCGGTTGTGGGCCGGATGGCGAGGGGGAAGAAGCGATGACTGTCCCCCCATCTCCCACTGTGCAACTGGCGGCGACAACGGCCGTGCCGCCCGCTTATCCTGCGCCGACCACAGCTTACCCGCCCCCTGCCATACCCACGCCAGATATGCCCTACTTGCCTCCAGCGACAATCACCCCATCGCCCACACGCCCGCCATCACCCACACCCAACCCGTTTGACCTGCCTTCGGAGGCCAGGGGGGTGTATTGGAGCGAGGCGGAGGATGTTTCTCCTAATGGCCAGTGGCGCGTCATGATAGACGTTTCTGACCCCATGCCGCCGGAGGATGGTGAAGCCGGGCAGTTTCCCAATAGAAAATATTACGTGGAAATGGTGGTGGCGCGAATGGATGGCAGTCAAAGTTGGACGGCCGTTGGTGAATGGCGCGCCTGGGGTTTGGGCTATACCGCGCCGCAACCGGTGCGCTGGTCGGCGGACGGCCGTTTCTTTTATTTTGCCAACGTCCCCATCCCTGACGGATGCAGCCTCTTAACCAACGGCGGTGACTTATGGCGACTTGACTTGGCCACTGGCAAAGTGACTGAGATCGCCCCTTACATTGGCCTGGTGATGGCGCTTTCGCCGGATGAAACGAAGCTGGCTGTGAACGCCTCCTATGGTCGTGGTTTCCTCATCCGCGATTTGACCACAGAGGAGGAGCAGCCCATCCCCCTGCCGCAGCCCGACGAACAGTGGCAGATAAGCGGGCTGCAATGGTCGCCAGACGGCCGTCACCTGCTCATTCTACAAGCTGTGAAGCCATGCAGCCCTGAAACGGAAACGGTCGTTGCCCGCGTAGATGTTGCCGAGTTGACGGCCGCCGCCATTCTGGAACCAGACATGCGCAATTTCACCCTCCTGGAATGGGTCCGGAATGACCAGGTGCAGCTCCAAGATGAGGAAGGCGATATCTGGTATCTGAATCCGTTTTCGCTTGAAATGACGAAAGGGGATGGATAGCCGATCTGAATTCACCCTTCCCTTTCCCGCGCTTCGCCGGTCTGCTTCAATTTGTTAGCCGGTTGCCAACTTTTGCACCCCCGCTACAATCCAGGCATGTCTACAAGTGAACCAACGGTCCTCTTTCTTCACATTCCTAAAACCGCCGGATCCACGCTCAACAATCTCATTTGGCGGCAATACCAGAAGGGGGAAACCTTCGATATCACACCGAATCAACCGGAAACAGCGCTGGCCCAGCTTACTCCAGCTGAGCAAGCCACAATCCGATTCGTCACCGGCCATATGTATTTTGGCCTGCACCAGAAGCTTGCCCAGCCTGCCGCCTACCTTACTATCCTGCGCGATCCGGTCGATCTGGTTATTTCCTTTTACTACTATGTGCGTTACACGGCCAGACATCCTCTGCATCGTCTGGCTGCGCCTGAAGGGGAAAATATGAGCCTGGTTGAATTCGCCTTGCATTCCGGGGCGCCAGAAGTAAAAAACGGCCAAATCCGCCGCCTGGCTGGTATGGCTGACGGCCGTATTCCCTGCACCCGCGGCCATCTGGAGACGGCCAAACGGAACATGCAACAAAAGTTTATTGTTGTCGGCCTTACCGAAGCCTTTGACGAAACTCTTCTCCTTATCCGGCGCCGCCTTGGCTGGCGCCACCTGTATTATGCTCGCATGAACACCAACCCCTTTCGTCAGGCAAAAGAAGCCGTTGGCCCGGATACGATAGCCGTGATTCAGGAGGTCAACCAACTGGACATTGAACTGTACCAATATGCTGCTGCCCAATTCTGGCAAACCATCCGCCAAGAAGGAGAATCGTTTGCGGCTGAATTACGCCGCTTCCGGCGCATGAATCGGCTGGCTGCGCCTTTTTTGTTCCTGTACTGGCGCGCGCGCTCCCGGCTCATTCGCGCCTGGCGGAAGTAGCGAGAAGGTGTGAGTATGGACTTATTCGCCCACGGCCGTCAGGCCCAAATCGCCCAGGAATCCCCGCTGGCCTACCGGATGCGGCCGCGCACCCTGGACGAATTCGTGGGCCAAGAACACATCGTCGGCCCGGGGCGGCTGCTGCGCCGGGCCATTCAAGCCGACCAGCTCTCCTCCCTCATCTTTTACGGCCCGCCGGGGACAGGCAAGACCACGCTGGCCATGGTCATTGCCAACAGCACGCAAAGTCACTTCATTACCATCAACGCGGTCCTGGCCGGCGTAAAACAAATCCGTGAAGCGATTGCCGACGCCCACGAACGGCGAGACCTGTACGGCCAGCGTACCACCCTCTTTGTGGATGAGGTTCATCGCTGGAACAAAGCCCAGCAAGATGCGCTGCTCCCCCACGTGGAAAAGGGCACCATCATTCTGATTGGGGCCACCACGGAAAATCCGTACTTCGAGGTGAATAAAGCCCTGGTCAGCCGCAGCCGCATCTTCCAGCTTAAGCTGCTGAGTGAAAATGACCTGCGCCGGATAGCCGGGCAGGCACTTGCTGACCCGGAGCGGGGGTACGGCAAGCTCAAAGTGGATCTGCACCCGGACGCCCTTGATCACCTGACGGATGTGGCCAACGGGGATGCGCGCAGCGTATTGAATGCGCTAGAACTGGCAGTAGAAACCACACCCCCCAATGAGGACGGCGTCATCGTCGTAGACCTGGCTGTGGCCGAAGAGTCCATCCAGCGGCGCGCCGTGCTGTATGACAAGGAAGGGGACGCCCATTTCGATACTATCTCCGCCTTCATCAAAAGCGTGCGCGGTTCCGATCCGGATGCGGCCCTGTACTGGATGGCGAAGATGATTTACGCTGGGGAAGATCCCCGCTTTATCTTCCGCCGCATGGCAATTTTGGCGGGAGAAGACGTAGGGTTGGCTGACCCCAACGCCATGGGCGCCGTCGTCAGTTGCTGGGAGGCGTTTGAACGAATCGGCATGCCAGAAGGACGGTTCCATCTGGCGCAGGCGGCGCTTTATCTGGCCACCTGCCCCAAGTCGAACTCGACGATGGCTTTCTTTGATGCCCTGGCGGCCGTGGAAACCGAACAAGAAGCAGATGTCCCCACCCACTTGAAGGACGGCAATCGGGATAAGGAAGGGTTTGGCCACGGCCAGGGGTATGTGTACCCGCACGCTTACCGCGACCATTGGGTGGCGCAGCAGTATCTCCCCGATGCGCTGCAAGGGAAACTGTTTTACCAGCCGTCAGACCAGGGGTATGAGCGGCAAATCCGGGACGAGGTGGCGCGGAGGCGGGAAGCGCAGTTGGCGGCTATGTTAGAGATTGGGGATTGGAGATTGGGTACTGGGGAAGTGCTCACGACCAGCCCAGCGAATAAGGGGAAAGAGGCATGGTTGCAGCGAACGATTTCCCGTGCGGGGCGGAATCTGGCGGCGCAGCGAGACAAATTATTTGAACTGGCGGCCGTCCAGCGGCATCATCTGGTGCTGGATGTGAACGCGGGCACAGGCTTGCTGACGTGGGAGGCGGTGCGGCGCGCGCCGGAAGGGGGCGTGTGGGCGCTGGCGGCCGATCAGAAAGCGGGCGAGGCTTTGCGCCAGCTTGCTGAACGATTGCCGGAACTGGAGCGGCCGACCATCCTCATCGGTGGTCTGGACGAACTCGACTACTTGCTGGCGTTACGGGCTGAAAACGACCTCAAATTCGACCGTATCCTCGGCCGCAAACTGGTTCAATTAACCAGTAACAATTGGCAGGTAACATTTGGCCATTTAGCCGGCTGGTTGGCGGATGACGGCCGTCTCGCCCTCATCCAACCCATTCCCCGCCACACCCAGCGGTTGTATGATTTGATTGATTGGCCGGGGCAGGAAGCCCTGCGGAAAAAAGTGGCCGCGGCCGAAGAAACCATTTACTACGATGGGGCCGATCCGTTGGTGAATTGGGATGAGGGCGATTTAGAAGCAGCTCTGCAAGCATCGGGGTTGGCCGTGCAGTTGGTGGTGGAGAAGCAAATGGAGCAGCGGCGCATCACCGGAGCGCACCTGTCTCGCTGGTTTCCCGCGGCCGAGACCTTTCAGGCCAGGCCCAGCTATGCTCATCACCTGCGAGCCGCCGGGTTGACGGATGAGGAATTAGCGCAAGTCGCGGCCCTGTATCGCCGTCAATTGCAGGAGCAAACCGTACCCTGGCACAGCACCGTTGCGTACGTTCTGGCTGCAGGTAAATAATAAACAAGCCGCCAGAATTACCTGACGTACACTGTTGTGGTAAAATGTACGGCAAATCGGGGTCGTGCGATGACAATGCAAGAGAAGAAGAAACTAACGTTAAGAGTGAATGCTCTCTTGATCGAACAGGCAAAAGCATATGCTGCGAAACACAATACGTCTCTTTCTCAGTTGACAGAAGTTTTTTTTCACTACCTTGGTGAAGCCGAAGAAGCGGAACACACACCTCTGGTGCGACAATTGACCGGATTGCTGCCAGCAGATATGGACGTTGAAGAAACTTATCACGCCTATTTGCGAGAGAAGTATGGCCGATAAATTATGCGTCGTGGTTGATTTGAGTGTCGTGCTAGATGTTATACAACAGCGGGCAGCACACTACACTGATTCGGCACGGATACTGGATGCAGTTGTTCGAGAAGAGATAAAAGGTGTGTTAGCAGCCCATAGCATCACCACGTTGTTTTATGTGATAACCCGCTGGCAGAATCGGAAAGTTGCCGTCACCGCCCTGACTGGTTTACTTGATGTTTTCACTATCGCTGCTGTGGACAATCAGGTTATCCGCAAAGCATTGTCCTGGGGCTGGAAAGACTTGGAGGATGCCGTCCAAATGGCGGCCGCCCTGGCTGCTGGTGTTGATTATATTATCACCCGGAACAAAAAGGATTTTCAGGCGCAGCCAGTGCCCGTGTTGGCTCCAGTTGGCTTGCTGGCGTTGTTGGCGCAAAAATAGAGAAGCAGCAGTCCTGCCTTTCTGTTGTTAATAAGGATAAGTGTGTCACGGTTTATCATTTAAGAAAGGAAAACCGCGACACCGCCACACACTTAATAGCGCGTAATCATCGCCTAATTTATTAAACTACGCCGAGAGAGATTATATTGCCCCGTACCGACGGCCGTACCCCAGATCAACTTCGCCCTGTCCACCTCGAAATCGGCTTCACTCGCTGGGCCGAAGGCTCCGTGCTGGCCAGATTCGGCGATACCCACGTCTTGTGCAACGCCACCATTGATGAGAGTCTCCCCGGCTGGCTGCGTAGCGCCAAAGAGCCGCACGGCTGGGTGACTGCTGAATACGCCATGCTCCCCCGCAGCACCCAACGGCGTTCCCGGCGGGAACAGCGCTGGCCCAAGGGGCGCACCCAGGAAATCTCCCGCCTCATCGGCCGCAGCCTGCGCATGGCGGTGGACTTATCATTGCTGGGCCAGCGGCAGGTCATCGTGGACTGCGACGTGCTCCAGGCGGACGGCGGTACACGCACGGCCGCGATCACCGGCAGTTGGGTCGCGCTCAAGCTGGCGCTGCAGTCGCTCATTGCTCAGGGGAGCCTGCCGCCGGAAGTGCTCGTTCGCCAGATCGCCGCCGTCAGCGTGGGCATTGTGGACGGCGCGCCCTTGCTGGACCTGGCTTATGACGAAGATGTTCACGCGACCGTGGACCTGAACGTCGTGATGACGGCCGCCGGGGAGCTGATCGAGATACAGGGCACGGCCGAAAAAGCGCCGTTTGCCCGCGACCAACTGGCGCAGCTCATCGATCTGGCGGCGCAGGGCATTACCCAACTGACGGCCGTGCAGTTGCGCGCCCTGTCCGCTTAAGAGTGCGTGAATTCCACCCAACTCCGGCTCACAAACCCCTCAACTCTGTTATAATCTCCTCCATTCCCTGACAAAGAGGATCCGCTTAACTTGAGTGTAAACCAGCCAGATTTCCACAAAGAAGCAGAGTCGCTGTTCGACGAAATGGTGCAGATGCGGCGTGACTTTCACCGCCATCCCGAACTGGGCTTCCGGGAAACGCGCACTGCCGGCATCGTGGCCCAGACATTAAGACAACTTGGGCTTGAGGTGCAGCAAGGCATCGGGCAGACCGGCGTCATTGGTTTGCTGGAAGGGAGCCGGGACGGGCCGACCGTCCTGCTTCGCTTTGATATGGATGCACTGCCCATCCAGGAGCAGTCAGAGGTTGATTACGCCTCCGGCAGTGCCGGCGTCATGCATGCCTGCGGACATGACGGGCATGTGGCGATGGGGCTGGCGCTGGCGAAGATCATGAGCCGGTACCAAGAGTCTCTGTCTGGGCGGCTGAAGTTTCTCTTCCAACCGGCTGAAGAAGGGCTTGGCGGCGCATTTGCGGTGATTGCTGGAGGGGGGCTGGAAAATCCTCGTCCCGATGTTGCCCTGGCGATGCACGTGTGGACGCCGGAGCCGTTGGGACGGGTGCGGGTGGTGGAAGGAGCGTGCATGGCCTCGTCCAGCGTGTTCACCATCACAGTGCAGGGCAAGGGCGGGCACGGCGCAGCCCCGCACCTGGCGCTTGATCCCATCCTGGCGGCCGCGCATATCGTCACTGCCTTGCAAAGCATCGTCAGCCGCAATGTGAACCCCCAGGACAGCGTGGTAGTGTCCATCGGCCAGTTCTCCGCCGGGACAACGTTCAATGTCATCCCGGACAGCGCCACCCTAAAGGGTACAGTGCGCAGCTATAACGATGAGCTGCACCGGAAGGCGTACCGTCGCATCCTGGAGATGGCGAAGAACATGGCTGTGGCCTTTAGCTGTCACGCCTCGATGGAAACGGTCGCCATTGTCCCGGCCGTCGTGAACGCGCCGGAGCCGACGGCCGTCGTGCGCCGGGCAGTTGCCAAGGTGATGGGCGAGGCGAATATTGTCAAGCGGCGCACCATGGCCTCTGAGGACATGGGCTACATCCTGGAAGAAATTCCCGGCTGCTACTTCTTCGTCGGCGCGGGAGCCGAGGAGCGCTTTTCCTTCCCCCACCACCATCCCCGGTTTGACTTTGATGAACGCGCGATGATTCACGGCGCCGCCATCATGGCTGAAGCGGCCGCCGGCTACGTCCTGAAAGGAACGGAGTAACCAACTGGTGACGATTGATCCCCACGCCAATGTAGTATGCCTTGCCGGCGGCGTTGGCGGCGCCAAACTCGCCGACGGACTGGCCCGTATCGTGCCGCCTGAGGGCCTGACCATCATCGTCAACACCGGTGATGACTTTGAGCATCTAGGCTTAACCGTCTGCCCTGACCTGGACACGGTGATGTACACGCTGGCCGGGGTGGCGAACACAAAGACGGGCTGGGGCCGGGCCGGCGAGTCATGGCGCACCATGGAAGAAGTCGGCCGACTGGGCGGGCCGGATTGGTTTCGCCTGGGCGATCTGGATTTGGCCACCCATTTGACGCGCACGCACCGGTTGAGGGAAGGGGAGACATTAACGGCCGTCACCCGCTATCTGTGCCGCCATTTCCGCATTTTGCCCCGCATCCTGCCCATGAGCGACCAGCCGGCTCCCACCCTCATTGAGACCGCCGAAGGCGCACTTCCCTTCCAGACCTGGTTCGTCAAGGAGCGGTGGCAGCCGGCCGTGCAGCGCGTCATCCTACCGGAAGACGTCCGCGCACCCGCAGCGGCCATTCAATCGCTGGAACGCGCCGATCTGGTGATCATCGCCCCCTCCAACCCCTTCGTCAGCGTGGCCCCCATCCTGAATGTTTACCCCATCCGGGAGATGGTGATGGATTTGCCGCTGGCCGTCGTCGCTGTCACGCCCATCATCGGCGGACAGGCGGTCAAAGGGCCGGCCGCGAAGATGATGGGGGAATTGGGGATGCCGGCGTCGGCCGCGGCCGTGGCCCGCTATTACGGCGACCTGATTGACGGCTTCGTCTACGATACCCAGGACGCAGGGACGCTGGACGGGGTGGATATGGCTGTCCACTGCACGAACACCTGGATGCGCAATACCGAAGATCGCGTGCGTCTGGCGCAGGAAGTGCTGACGTTTGCGTCTGAATTGGGCAGCGTGTGAACGGCCGCCAATGAACACACCCCGATCCCCCATTCTGCAACCACGCCGCTCACTTTGGGCCATTGTTCCGGTCAAACCGCTGCACATTGGGAAGCAGCGGCTCGCGCGCGTTTTATCTGGCGATGAGCGGGCCGCGATGATGCGTGGATTCTTGACCCGGATGCTGTCTGTGCTGCGGGATGTGCCCGCGATTGATCGCGTTTTGGTGATAAGCAGCGACGCGGCCGTGCTCGACTTGGCGGCGCGTATGGGCGCTGTAGCCTGTGATGAAGGGGCCATGACGGGGTTAAATCCGGCCGTCACGCGCGCCGCGCAGATAGCCGCCGCCGCCCAGGCGACGGCCGTCCTCATTTTGCCTGCTGACTTACCCTGCATCCAGGCAAGCGACGTGGAAATGATGTGCCGGGGCGGGGACAGCGTCGCCATTTGCAGCGACGGCCAGGGCGAGGGCACGAATGCTTTGCTCATTCCCCTTCCCACCCGGTTTCAGCCCTGCTATGGGCCGGGCAGTTTCCGGCAGCATCTTCAAGAAGCAAAACGCGTGGGCCTGGCCGCCCGCGTGATTCATGCTCCCGGCCTAAAATTTGATATGGATACGGAAGAGGATTGGCGCCAGTATCAATTAACCATGAAGAACGGGCAATTGAGGCCCGGCCTTTGATACGGCCCTTTCTCCCCGCCAACATAGCTCCCCGCATCGCACACATTGAATATTCGGACAGGACAAGCAGCCGGTTGGCGAACAGCCAGCACGGCCGTCGTGCCTGCCGGAGGAGTGGTATTGGATTATGCGTAAAGTAACTGTAACGGTATTGATTGCAGCAGGGAGCCTGCTGCTGGCGATCTTCATCACCTCAAGCCTGCCCCATTTAGAAGCGGAAGTGGCCGCGCCTGCGGTTCAATATGCGACGATTACCGACCTGGGCACGCTGGGCGGCACAGCCAGCGCCGCCGCCGACATCAACAACCAGGGCCAGATTGTAGGCGCGTCCAGCAAAAGCGGCAGCCTTCCCCGGCACGCCTTCCTGTGGGAAAGCGGGGTCATGGTTGAACTGCCAGTGTCCGGCACGCTGGGCAGCGCGGCGTACGGCATCAACGACCTGGGTCAGGTGGTCGGGACATGGGCCACACTCAGTAACAGCACGGCCGTCAGCCTGCCGGTGCGCTGGGTCAACCGCACGCCCATCTCCATCACAGAAACCCTCGGCGGTATGGAAGGCGTCCCCCAGGCGATCAACGACGCCGGCCAGGTAGCGGGCGGGTCGGCAACGGCCGACGCCAACACCAACCCCGCCCCGTTCCTTTGGGCCGGCGGCGTCATCACCAGCCTGGGTACACTCGGCGGCAGCAGCGGCTGGGCGTATGCCGTCAACGCAGCCGGCCAGGTGGTCGGCCGCGCCGACGATTCCGCCGGTCGTGCGCGTGCGTTCCTGTGGCAAAGCGGTGTGATTACCGACCTGGGCACGCTGGGCGGCACAGCCAGCATCGCCTATGACCTCAACGACACGGGCCAGGTGGTCGGCGGTTCACTCGTGGCCGGGGATGTCATCACCCATGCGTTCTTGTGGCAAAATGGGGTGATGAGTGACCTGGGCGCGCTGGGGGATCCGGCGGCGACAAGCAGTGAAGCACGGGGGATAAACAGCGCCGGCGTGGTCGTCGGCCGTTCCCAATTGACCGGCCAGGATCGGGCGGTCCTGTGGGAAAAAGGCAGCATCGTGGACCTGAACGACCTGCTGCCGCCAGACTCCGGCTGGCTGTTGACGGTCGCCGAAAGCATCAACGATGCCGGCTGGATCGTGGGCGCCGGCGTGATCAATGGGGAGCAGCACGCCTTCCTCCTGGTGCGGCCGTCCACGATTTTCCTGCCCGCTATTCTCAACGCCCCGCTTCCGCCCGGCCCGCCGTTTGATATGATCCAGTTCATGATTGGCGACGGCCGTCTTTACGAAATACGAGATTGGAGCGGCTCGCAGGCGCGCAACCAGACGCAGGTGATTGACCCCCGCTTCTATCTCACCAAGGGGAATGAAGTCGCGGCCGAATGGGAGGAGTTATGGTACACCGACCAGTATATCATGCGCGGTACCGACACCAGCCCTGGGAATGGTCAATATTACACATTGCGCGATAATGGTGTCTATGGCTCGGCTTGGGCGCCCCGTTTCTGGAACGTGGGCGATATCTTTGAGCGCAATCCGCAGGTTACTTTCTACTGGAAATCAAATTGCGCGATGGTCAGCCAGGGAGTACAGCAAAGCTGGCTCCGTTTTGAAGCATTCCACGCAAGCTATACGTTCGACAGCGGCATCACCCTGCAAAATGTGATTGAGTTGGGCTGGTTGATTGATCTCAATGGAACACCTATCGAACGATACTTTTTCGCAGAGAATTATGGATTGGTCGGCTGGTGGGGAACCGGCAAGGGCACGAGCTACATTACCGAGATCCATGCGCCCGGCCAGCGGCCGGACAACACACGCGAGGTCATCCCTTGCCTGGACTCGCCTTACAGTTTGCGATTGTATCCTGGTATTTACCTGCCTCTTGTCATCAATCCGGCGGAGTGATTGGGATTGTCTGTGATCACAACAAGGAGAAACTAGACTTTGGTCCATCAACAACCGAACTCTGACTACTGTTTCGTCTGCGGCCGCAAGAATCCTCGCGGCCTGTACATGAAGTTTTTCGACAACGGCCGTGACGAAGTGCGTGCCGAGTACACCGTGTCCGACGTGTACCAGGGGTATCCGGGCGTGGTGCATGGGGGCGTCGTGGCCGCCATGCTCGACGAAGTGGTGGCGCGGGTGTCCATGATTGGCGACCATCATCATTTTATGATGTCAGTCCGGCTGGAAGTGAAATACCGCCATCCCGTGCCCACGGAAACGCCCTTGAAGATCGTCGGCCGTATTGTCCGGCTGCGCGGCCGGCTGGGCCGGGCGGTGGGCGAGATTCAACTGCCCGACGGCGCCGTGGCAGCCGAGGCGTCCATGACGCTGGCTGATGTCCCGGCCGAGATGCTGGCCGGCGCCAATCTTAATGCGCTGGGTTGGCGCTTGGATCCGTAACGGCCGTACGTTGATCCAATTGTCGCTGCCGCCATGATTTGATACACTCTCGGCAGCATTTCCGACCGAAGAGGCACACTGGCTCCCCCGTCAACCCAAGCGCCTTTGCCGGCGGTGTGACGCCTGCGGGCGGGGCGACGCCCGCGCAACACCCGGACCTCTTTCCTCTGCCGGGGCTTTGGAGGCGACGTGACAGAAACGACAACCGGCGACACCGACAAGCGCAGAAGAGCTTCCCCGCGGATGGCCCACCTGCTGCTGGCGGCCGTGCTCCTGACGCTGACTGCTTGCGGCCTGATGAACAGCGCGCTCACACCTGGCGACCAGGTGATCCTGGAGCCGCAGAGTGAGGCCGTGTTGGTGTGCAGCCAGGAGTGTGCCGATCGGGGACAGTGCGGGACGATGGCCGGCGGGCGAAAGGTGGTGTTCGGGAGTATGGGCGGCCCGGCTACCAATAACCACGAATTGTTTTTCTTCGCCGATTCCCCCGCCACTATCAACGGTTCAGATACGCGGACCGTGGAGACCATCATCACCGGCGAGAGAACTGAACTGATCTTCTACCATGTTACTGTCGCCACACAGGAACAGTTCGAGGCAGGCTGGATTGCCGGCTGGTGCGTCGCCGCGCCATGAGGGAACCGGCGCTTTTTGATTGATATGAACGATCACGATGCTCACATCTTCCGCGAATTATTAGATGCCCAGGAGGCAGGGCGGGCAGTGGTCCTGGCCACAATCGTCAAAGCCCACGGCTCTGTCCCGCGCCGCGCGGGCACCAAGATGCTCGTCTATGAGGACGGCCGCATCAGCGGCACGGTCGGCGGCGGCGAAATGGAATCCCGCGTCATCCGGGAAGCGGCGGCCGTGCTTCAGAAGGGACAGCCCCACGTCCTGCCTTATTCATTGGTTGAGCCGGGCCGGGGCGACCCCGGTTTGTGCGGCGGCCAGGTGGAAATTTACTTGGAACCCTTTCCTGCTCCGGCGACGCTTTTTGTGATCGGCTGCGGTCATGTCGGCCGCACGCTGGCTGATCTGGCCCACTGGCTTGGCTATCAGGTGGCAGTCACCGACGATCGCCCCGAACGGGCCACGCCGGAAAACATCCCCCACGCAGACAGCTACCTTCCCGGCAGCATCGAGGACGCCCTGTCAGCCCATCCCATCACCAGCAATACCTTCGTCACCCTCGTCTCCCGCAGCGTCAAAATCGATCGCCATGTCATCCCCCTGCTCCTGGAAACGCCCGCGCCTTACATCGGCGTCATGGGCAGCCGGCGGCGGTGGGCTACGACCAGAAAACTGCTGCTGGAAGACGGCGTCAGCGAAGAAGCGTTACAGCGCGTTCACTCCCCGCTCGGCCTGGAATTGAACGCGGAAACGTTAGAAGAGATCGCCGTGAGCATTATGGCGGAGATCATCATGCTACGCCGTGGAGGGACGGGAGATCGAATGTACACACCGCCCGCGACAGACAGTTGAACAAGACACAGTTCCGGCTTTAAGGGTTTGCCTGAAAACGAGGCATGACTTTGGGGCATCGGTTATGGAGTGATTCGTAACTGGTAATTACCAGATTACGCCATGACAAATGACTGGAAGACGACAATAATTAGGATCGGCCCCTGAGACACACGGTTCTGCGAAAGAACTTCTCACCATTAGATATATTTGGGATGCTATGTCACAACAAGCAACGATTATTGAACGGTATGAAACCCCCGCTACGGTAGATGAGGTGCTGTCGCTGCTCACCCGCCACGGCCGTGCTGCCCGGCTTATCGCCGGCGGCACCGACCTGTTATTGGAGCTGGAACGGGGGCAGCGGCCGGGGGTGGAACTGCTGGTAGACATCACCCGCATTCCCGGCCTGAACCGGATCACCCAGGACGAGGACGGGACCATTCACCTCGGCCCGCTGGTGACCCACAATCAGGTTGTCGCTTCCGAACTGCTCGTGCGCCGCGCCTTCCCGCTGGCGCAGGCGTGTCTGGAAGTGGCCTCGCCGCAGTTGCGCAATCGGGCCACGGTAGCCGGTAATCTCATCACGGCCAGTCCCGCCAACGACACCATTTCGCCGCTGTGGGCGCTGGGCGCCAGCGTGACCCTGGCCTCCATTGACGGCCGCCGCACGGTACCTTTGCCTGCTTTCTACACCGGCGTGCGCCGCACAGTCATGCGCCCGGACGAGATGCTGGTGGACATCAGTTTCCCGCCCCTGCCGCCGAACGCGCGCGGCGTCTTTGTCAAGCTGGGCCTACGCCGCGCCCAGGCCATCTCCGTGGTTCATGTCACGGTCATTGCTGAATTCGACGGCGAGCGGGTCACGGCCGCGCGCATCACGCAGGGCAGCGTCGCCCCCACGATCATCTCCACCCCGGAAGCAGAAGCATACCTGGCCGGCAAGCCGTTGGATGACACAGTCATTGGAGAGGCAGCCCGATTAGCGGCCGCGGCCGCCAGCCCCATTGACGATATACGCGGCCCGGCCGACTACCGCAAAGAGATGGTGCGCGTTATGGTCAGGCGCGCCCTGACCGCGTTACGGGGCGGCCAGGAACGGGCGTCATGGCCTCAGCAGCCGGTCATGCTCTGGAGCGATTCCGGCGGCGCGGCCCCGACCGGCCCGGACTTCCGCGCCAGCCATGGCCCGGACACGCCCATCACGGCTACCGTGAATGGGAAGCGGATCACGGCCGCCGGCGGCAATTACAAGAGCCTGCTGCGATGGCTGCGCGAAGAAGGCGCTCTCTCCGGGGCTAAAGAAGGGTGTGCGGAAGGGGAGTGCGGGGCGTGTACAATCCTACTGGACGGCATGGCGGTGATGGCCTGCCTTGTCCCCGCCCCTCGCGCCCAGGGGGCAGACATCGTTACCATTGAAGGGCTGGCGGATTGGCACGAGCATGGGGAGGATCTCCATCCCTTGCAGCAAGCATTCATTGAAACGGGAGCCGTGCAGTGCGGCTATTGCATTCCCGGCTTCCTTATGTCAGGGGCGATGCTGCTGCATGAGACATCTAATCCCGACCCGTCTCAGATTCAACAGGCGTTTACTGGAAATCTATGCCGCTGCACGGGATATTACAAGATCATCGAAGCGGTGGAGCTGGCGGCCGGCAGCCGCAGGTCAGCCGGCGAGGAGAGGTAAAGATGCATCTGGACAAGAAGCGAGAAGAAGAACTGGCCGAACGTAAAGGGTTGGCGGTCAAGACCATCATCCAGACAATCTGGCTGCTCATCACCACCGGCATTGCTTACTTTATCATCCAGCTTGCAGAAACTCAGGGCCTGCTTTCATATCCCCGGATTCGTGCACTGCTGACCCTCCCCCCCCAGGTTGAGAACTGGGAGATCATGGCAGCATTGATCCTGGTATTTGTGATTATCATGCAGTTCGTCCTATTTGTCGGTTTTGCCATTGCCAGCCCCGAAGGGCGGCGCAGAACCGGAACCCCATCGCTCCATTCCCGCAGGAAGGCCATTTATGACGAAGAACATTACCGCTAAGATCCCCGAGATACGACACCGGGTAGATGCGTACGGCAAAGTGACCGGCGAGACGCGCTACCCCGGCGACCTCGCCCCGGAGAACCTGCTGCACGCCAAGGTGCTCTTCAGCCGGCAGCCGCACGCCCGCATGCTTTCCATGGATTTGAGCGAAGCGACGGCCGTGCCCGGGGTGGTGGCTATTTTCACGGCCGCAGATGTGCCCGTCAACGAGTACGGGTTGATACATCCGGATCAACCGGTTTTGGTCGGGTTGGGCAGCGACAAACTGGACAGCGACATCAGCCGTTGGGAAGGGGATCAGGTGGCCTTCATCGTGGCGGAAACAGAGCTGGCGGCGGCCAAAGCGCGCGATCTCATCCGGATTGAGTGGGAGCCGCTGCCAATCGTCACTGACGCCCGCCAGGCGATGCGGGACAAGATTATTTTGAACCGCTTCTACCCCAGCAACATCGTCCAACATTACCAGATTCGCAAGGGCGACCTGGAAGCAGGCTGGGCTGCGGCCGATGTGGTGATTGAGGGGGAATATCACCTGCCGCATCAGGAGCACGCCTACCTGCAGCCGGAAGCGGGGCTGGGCTACATTGACGAGCAGGGGCGGGTGACCGTGGCGGTCGGCGGCCAGTGGGCGCATGAGGATCAGGAGCAGGTGGCGCATGCCCTGGGCCTGCCCGCCGATCAGGTGCGCATCATTTACCCGGCCACCGGTGGCGCGTTTGGCGGCCGCGAGGATATGTCCATCCAGATTGTGTTAGGGCTAGCGGCGATGCGCCTGCATGAACGGGGGATCGATCGGCCGGTGCGCATCATCTGGTCGCGGGAAGAGAGCATCATCGGCCACCACAAGCGGCATGAGGCGTTTGTAAAGACGAAATGGGGAGCGACGAAAGCGGGCAAGATCACGGCCGTGTCCGCCGAAGTGATCATGGACAGCGGCGCGTATGCGTATACCAGCACAAAAGTGTTGGGCAATTTTCACCTCATGGTCACCGGCCCCTACGAGATCCCCAACGCCCATGTGGACAGTTACGCCGTCACTACCAACAATGTGCCCGGCGGCGCATTTCGCGGCTTTGGCGGGCCGCAGGGCGCCTTTGCCGCCGAAAATCAGATGAATAAACTGGCGAAAGCGTTGGGCATGGACCCGGTCGAAATCCGGCTCAAGAACGTTCTGCGGGAAGGGAGCCACCTCGCCGTTCAAACCCCCATGCCTCCCGGCGTGAGCCTACCGCAGGTGGTTGAGCGATGTGCAGCTGAGGCGGAATGGACGCCCGCGGCTCCACCGCCGTCGCCTTCCTTCAACAGCTTCCAATCTCTCGCCCCTGATCCCCAATCCTTGCGCCGCGGCCGCGGCTTTGCCTGCGCTTTCAAGAACGTCGGGTTTTCTTTCGGCTTTCCAGAGCGGTGCGAGGCGACGATTGAGCTGCACGGCCGCGTCGAGATCGAAAAGGTCATCCTGCGCCACGCCGCCGCCGAAGTAGGGCAGGGTTCCCACACCGCGCTGAAGCAGATGGCCGCCGCCGCCACCGGCGTGGATGTAAGCCGGGTAGAACTGGACATGGCGGATACAGCCACCAGCGGCGATTCCGGCTCTGTGTCCGCTTCGCGCATGACCTTCATGGCCGGGAATGCCATCCGGCGGGCGGGAGAGAAGGCGTTGGAGGCGTGGCAAAATGAAGAGCGCCCGGCCGTCGGTCATGTGCGCTACACGCCGCCGGAAACCTCGCCCTATGACCCGGAGACGGGGGCGTGCATGCCCAACTTTTCTTACGGGTACGTGGCGGAGGCGGTGGATGTGACGGTGGATGTGGAGACAGGGCACATTCACGTCGAGCGGGTGGTTTGCGCCGATGACGTGGGCAAGGCGATCAATCGCAACCTGGTTGAGGGACAAATTGAGGGAGCCGTGGCCCAGGCGCTTGGCTATGCGGTGATGGAAAACTTGCAGGTGCAGGACGGCCGTATCCGCAACCCCTACTTCAGCCAATACCTCATCCCCGGCATCAAGGATATCCCGGAACGGGTGGACTCGGTGATCGTGGAAATCCCCGACCCCATCGGCCCCTGGGGGGCGCGGGGCATGGCGGAAATGCCGTTTTTGCCCCTGGCCCCGGCCATCGTCGCCGCCATCCACGACGCCACCGGCGTCTGGTTTGACGAAATCCCGCTCACTCCATACCGCGTGGTGGCCAAACTGCGCCAGCACGGGATTGGCGCTTGAATTGTGATGGAAAAAGACTCATTGGTGCTCTGGCTTCTTGAAGGAGATGTATCCGTCCAGTATCAGGCGCATCGAGACTTGCTGAGTGAGGAACGGCCAGACTTGCAACAGCGCATCGCCACTGAGGGCTGGGGGGCGCAGTTCTTGCAAGCGCGTCAGACAAATGGCCATTGGGGGCGGGGGTTTTACCAGCCTAAATGGATTTCTTCCCACTACTCGCTGCTTGATTTGCGGCATCTTTGTTTGCCGCCAACACAGCCACAGGTGCGAGAAACAATTAACCTGATTCTCAGCACCCGGAAGGGCGAAGATGGCGGCGTCAACCCGTCCTACTTCATCAAGCAGAGCGATATCTGCGTCAACGGCATGTTCCTCACTTACGCTTGCTACTTTGGCGCGGACGAAGCGGCTTTACATTCCATCGTTGATTATCTCGTCGTGCAGCACATGCCGGATGGCGGCTTTAACTGCCGCAAAAACATGCAGGGGGCGGTACACAGTTCGCTTCATTCAACCCTCTCGGTGCTGGAGGGGATTCAGGAGTACGCCGCCAACGGCTACACCTACCGGCTGCCGGAGATGCAGGCGATGGCCGCTGCTGCCCTCGAGTTCATCCTTCAGCACCAGCTATTCCTCTCGGACAGGACTGGCGAAATCATCGACAAGAAAATGTTGATGCTCTCTTATCCGTCACGCTGGAAGTACGATATTTTGCGGGCGTTGGATTATTTCCGGGCGGCGGGCATTGGCTATGATTCGCGCATGCAGCCCGCTTTGGATGTGCTGCTCAAAAAACGGCGCAAAGATGGCACATGGCCGGTGCATGCCAAACATCCCGGCCAGACTCATTTCGACATGGAGAAAACGGGCGGCCCCAGCCGGTGGAACACGCTGCGGGCGCTGCGGGTACTCAAGCATTTTGGGGTGTAGGGCGAGAACGGCCGTCTTTAAGCGGTTAAACGAGTTGTCAGGCATCGAGCCGCAAAGTATCATCTCTCCATGCTTTTTCCCAATCATCTCGTCCTCATCCGCGGTGGCGGCGACCTGGCAACCGGCGTCGCTTACCGGCTGCACCAGGCTGGATTCCCGATCATCGTCACCGAACTGGCACGGCCGTTAGTGGTGCGGCGGACGGTGGCATTGGCGACGGCCGTCCTCCAGGGCGAAATCCAAATCGAAAACTTGCACGGCCAACGGGTTCAAACGCCCGCAGAAGCCCTCAAACTCGCTTCCACTGGCATTATTCCTGTCCTCATCGCCCCCGACCTTTCATCCTTCATCCTTCATCCTTCATCCTTCCCCATCCTGGTTGACGCCCGCGTCGCCAAACGCAACATTGACACCACCATCGAGCAGGCGGAACTGGTCATCGCCCTGGGGCCGGGGTACTGCGCCGGGGTGGACTGCCACGCGGTCATCGAGACGATGCGCGGGCACACGCTGGGGCGCGTCATCTGGCAGGGAGCGGCGCTGCCTAACACGGGCACGCCGGGCATTGTGGCCGGCAAGGGGGCGGAGCGGGTGCTGCGGGCGCCGGTGGCGGGAATTGTGGATTGGAGACTGGAGATTGGCGATTGGGTTGCGGCTGGTGAGGTAATGGGGGATGTGGCTGGTGAGCCGGTGCGGGCTCCGTTTGCTGGTGTGGTGCGGGGGTTGATTGCGGGGGGTACGGCCGTGCCTGCCAATCTCAAAATCGGAGATGTGGATGCCCGCGCCGACCGGGAAGCCTGTTTCACCATTTCCGACAAAGCGCTGGCCGTCGGCGGCGGTGTCTTGGAAGCCGTACTGAAATGGCTTAACGAAAGAGAGCGCGATGCCGGCTGAGTGGGACATCATTTCAGCCTTCATCCTTCAGCCTTCATCCCTGGTTTCCATCGTGGGTGGTGGCGGGAAGACGACGCTGCTGTTTGCGCTGGCGCACGCCTGGCCGGGACGGGTGGTGACAACGACGACGACTCGAATTTTTACGGCACAGATGAAGTTGTCGCCGGAGGTTGTTTTTTTTACCGCAAAGGACGCGAAGAACGCAAAGAAAAAGAACTTTGCGCCCTTTGCGGTTCATCTTTCTGCCGCTTTAGACCGGTTTGGCGAGTGTCTGGTGGTAGGCGAGGTGGCCGGGGAGAAGGCGCATGGCGTGCCGCCGGCGCTGCCCGGCCACCTTCTGGCGCGGCCCGATGTAGATTTGGTGCTGGTTGAGGCGGATGGCTCGCGCATGCGGCCGATCAAGGCCCCGGCCGATCATGAGCCGGTCATTCCGCCGGAAACAACGCTGGTCGTGCCGGTAGTGGGGATTGACGCGCTCGACGGCCGTCTGGTCGACGTGGCTCACCGGCCGGAAAGAGTAGCCTCAATTATCAATTATCAATTATCAATTAACAATTACCAATTAACGCCGGCAGATGTGGCGGCGTTGCTGACCCATCCTGAAGGGGGGCTGAAGGGAGCGCCGCCGGGAGCGCGGGTGATCCCGTTCATCAATAAAGTGGAGACGCCTTCGCAGTTGGGGGCGGCCCGCCAGATCGCCCGGCGCGCGCTTCACGCCTCGCGCATTGCCCATGTAGTGATCGGCGCGGTCAAGACGGAACGGCCGATCCGCGAGGTGCATCGCCGGGTGACGGCCGTGGTGCTGGCGGCGGGGCAGTCCAGGCGAATGGGCCGGCCCAAGCAGCTCCTTCCCTGGGGGGAGACGACCGTGCTGGGACAAACGCTGCGCCATGTGAGAGCCGCGGCCGTCCACGATACCCTCGTCATCACCGGCCACGAAGCTGAAGCCGTGGCTGCCATTGCCGCCGCGCATAAGTGCCGGGTCGTCCACAACCCGGACTACGCGGCCGGGGAGATGCTCTCCTCCTTACAAACGGCCGTTCGCCAATTGCCGGAAAACTGCGCCGCCGTGCTGGTGATGCTGGCCGACCAGCCGATGATTGAGCCGGGCACAATAGATCACCTGCTGGAGGCGTACTGGGGGGGACAGGGGGAGTTGATCGCTCCGGTGTACGGCGGGCGGCGGGGGAATCCGGTGTTGATCGGGCGGCCGTATTTCGAGGAACTGCTGGTTCTGCCGCCTGGAGACGCCCCCCGCACGCTGCTCCGGCGACACGCGGATGAGCTGCACCTGGTCCCGGTTGAGAGTGATTCAATTTTGCGAGACCTGGATCGACCGGAAGCGTATGAACGGTGGCGGCCGTGATCTGTCGGA
Organism: Anaerolineae bacterium; assembly: GCA_046753445.1. Classification (GTDB taxonomy): domain Bacteria; phylum Chloroflexota; class Anaerolineae; order Promineifilales; family Promineifilaceae; genus JAHEEY01. Next base: position 22,721 of record JBHHTQ010000046.1, read on the forward strand.
GTCAGGAGACGACCTGCACCAGGTGATACTGCTTGCGCCCTTTACGCAGCACCAGGAACTGCCCCTCAATGCTGTGCTCCAGGGTCACATGCAGGCCCTGTTCGGGGACGCGCTGGTTGTTAAGGTAAATGCCGCCTCCCTTGATCGAGCGGCGGGCGTCCCCTTTGGAGGTAACCAACCCGCTGCTGGCGAGCAGATCCACCACAGACAGCCCCTCTCCTTCAAAGTTTGATTTCGCCATCTGGCTGGAAGGCACGTCTGCGAAAATCTCCCGGATGTCGGCCGCGCCCAGCCCCTCCAGCTCGCCGCCGAACAAGACACGGGCTGCCTGCTCCGCCCGGGCCACGGCCGTTTCGCCGTGGATCATGCGCGTCACTTCCCGCGCCAGGGTGCGCTGCGCTTCCCGCTGTTCCGGTCGTTCAAACAAAGCGTCTTCCAGCGACCGGATTTCCGCCTGGGTGAGCCAGGTGAAGTATTTGAGGTAATTGATGGCGTCGGCGTCGTCCGTGTTCAGCCAAAACTGGTAGAAACGGTACGGCGAGGTCAGCTTCGGGTCCAGCCACACGCTCTCCCCTTCGGCCGTCTTGCCGAACTTGGTGCCGTCTGCGCGGGTGATCAGCGGGTAGACCAGGCCATATGCCTTCTTTCCCCGCTTGCGCCGGATCAGCTCCACGCCGGCGGTGATGTTGCCCCATTGGTCGCTGCCGCCCGCCTGCATCACACACCCGTAATGGTCGAACAGGTGCAGAAAATCGTAGGCTTGCAGGATCATGTAGCTGAACTCAGTGAAAGAAATACCGTCTTCCCGTTCCAGCCGGGAACGAACGGAGTCTTTGGCTGTCATGTAGTTGACGGTGAAATGTTTGCCCACATCGCGCAGGAATTCCATCATGGACAGAGGAATCAGCCAATCTGCGTTGTTGACGATACGCGCTGGATTGCTTTTCGCTTCAAAGTCGAGCAGTTGGGCCAGTTGTACCTTCTGTGCTTCCACATTGGCGTCAATGACCTCGCGGGTGAGTAGTTGGCGCTCGGTTGACTTCCCGCTGGGGTCGCCAATCATGCCAGTGCCGCCGCCAGCGATGACGATGGGTGTGTGCCCGAATCGCTGCATGTGAGCCAATCCCATCATGGGCACCAGGTTGCCGATATGCAAGGAAGCGGCCGTGGGGTCAAAGCCGTTGTACAGGGTGATCTTCTCTTTCGCCAAAATTTCAGGCACACCCTCGGTGTGGTCGTATACCAGGCCGCGCCACTTGAGTTCCTCGAAAACGTTGGTCATATCCGCTCCTATTTGTGCGACAGGACTGCCTCTGTTCTCCTGCCGGGTTGGGCTGTTTTTTTGAATCCAGGCGGGATCGTAACGATCCCCTCCCGGTCTGTCAACGCAATAAAAAAGCGCGGAAAACGCCGCGCTTCTCGTGTGTTTGTTTGGTCTGAAGCAGTTGCTTCAATGATCTATCTTACTCCCAGACAGATGAGACCTCCACAGGCCGCGGCGTTTGTATGTCCTGGCAATAATCATAGTCGCTGAAAACCGTGAATGTCTCCATGTGCAGCATCTTAGCATGAGGCTGCGGCCGCGTCAAATTCCGGGTAAAGGCGAATCAACGGCAGGCTGATTTGACAATGGCAGGTATAGCTGCCGGGCGAAGGTATTTTACACAGCAGCCGCATCAACAAGCACTGCCAGGGCCTGTTCAGCGGCCGTCTTCCAGGAAAACCGGCGTACGTTGACAAAGCCCCGTTCAACTAGTTGCTGCCGCAGCTGCGGCTCGTTCGCCAGACGGCGAATGGCGGCCGCCAATCCGGCCGTATCGAGGGGATCCACCAGCAACGCCCCATCGCCCACGATTTCGGGCAGGGAGCTGGTCTTGGCGCAAAGCACGGCCGTGCCGCATGCTTGTGCTTCTAACGCGGGAAAGCCAAACCCCTCGTACAGCGATGGAAACAACAGCGCGGTCGCCCCAGAAATTAAGGCGGCCTTGTCCTCATCATCAATGAACCCGGGCACAGTCAACGACGCTTGGCGGAGGGCATTGGCGCTTCGATAAGCTTCGATTTGGTTGAGAATAGGTTGGGCCAGCCAGCCTTGCTTGCCGGCCAGCACCAGTTGATGGGAAACGCCGCTGGCCGCGTATGCTTCTACCAGCCGGGTCAGATTCTTGCGCGGCTGAAGCGTGCCCAGGTAAAGCAGATACGGGGCCTGGACGCTGTATTTTTGCTGCACGGTCGCCAGCCTGCCCGGCTCAGTAACTGGAGCCAGCGCCGGGTCAATGCCGGGATAGACAACCGCAATCCGGCCCGGATCGACCCCGTCAAAGCGGATGAGGTCTGACCGGGTGGTGGCTGAATCGGCGAGGATGCGGCGGGCGCGACGGCCGTTATGGCGCGTGCTCCAGCGCAGATACGCCAACTGGCTGCGCGTGTGGGCCTGAGGAAAGTGATGGTAGCCCAAGTCATGGATCGTGGCCACGCTGCGGCCGTAATAGGTGATGGGGATGACGTGGGCAGGGGTGAAGAATACATCTGGCGGGCGGCGGGCCAGCTCCCAACCCAGCCGCAAATGCGTCCACAGGCGAGGGAAGGGCATAACCACCGTCTCTACGTGAGCAGCTGGCGGAAACAGGGTGTCCGGCGGAAACAGGGTATCCGGCGGAGATTGGTTGAAATAAAGACGGAGCCGGTGTCCCTGGGCGGCCGCCAGTGGGATCAGCGCCCGGATGAGGTGGAACGCATACGCCTCAGTGCCCGTACGCTGTGCGGGTGCGGCCCGGCTGGCGTCAATGCCGAGAAGCATGATGCTGGCTCTACTCGCAAGTCGCGCCGATCTTCAGGTACTGGGCGGCTACCCAGCCCTCTTCCCCAAAAATGGAGCGTACCTTGCGCCACTCAAGCCCATTGGCGTTGACCGGCGCCTCTTCCATCATCGTGAGTATGGACCCTTCGGCCAGGATCGCCACTTCCCCTCCACCCGGCGCATCACGTAGAGTGAGGCCGTTGCCGCTGGTGCCTTCGACCACTGCCCGGCAAATAACCGGCGTCGCAGTGGGCGTGGGGATGGTAAAGTCGGGGGTAGGCGTCAGGGTATCCAGAGGCGGGAATTGATCCAGTTCTGGGGTAGGCGTTCCGTCAATGACGCCAGCCTCTGTTTCCCCGGCGCCGGCCGCACCCACAGGCGCGCTTTGTTGCCGCTGATAGATCAGCAGGCTAACGGCCGCCAGGAACAGCACGACGCTAGCCATCAAGCTAAAGCCGGCCCGGCGCAGTAATGCCTCGCGCTCCAATGTGTAAAAACGGGCGCCGCCGCGGCGCATGCCGCGATAGGCGGAGAGGGCGACGATCAGGCCCAGGACGGTAAATGTAATGGGGAGAAAAAGTCCGTTCATCGTTTAGCCGCCGTCCATTGCAAAGCTTCCGCCGGAATAGGGCCGCGGCGCAAAATCCGGGGCAGATCACCAGTGCAGTCCACGATGGTTGAAGCTAGTTGGCCGGGAGAGGGGCCATCGTCTAACACGGCCGCAACCAGCCCGCCCAATTCCCGCAGCGCCTGCGTTCCATCGCGGGCCGGCGGCTGCCCGGACCGGTTGGCGCTGCTGGTAGCCACCGCACCGCCGGCCGCCCGGATCAAGGCCCTGGTGGTCTCGCTGCCCGGAATGCGCACGGCAACGCTGTCGTCCGGGGAAATGATGCCCGGCAGACGAGCGCTTCTGGGCAGAACCAACGTGAGCGGGCCGGGCCAAAATTGCGCGATGAGCGTCCGTGCAAAAGCAGGGACGCGCTCAACTACCTGCGTCAGATCCTCAGGGTCAGCCAACAAGATGGGGATGCCCTTGGCGCGCGGCCGTTGTTTCACCTGGTACAGGCGCAAGACGGCCGCGGGGTTGAATGCGTCCGCGCCAATCCCATACAGCGTGTCTGTGGGAAACACAACCAGCTGGCCTTGTTTCAGCCATTCGGCCGCTTCCGCAATCGCCGCCGGCGTGCGCGCTTCCAGATAGCGCGTCGTTATTTGTTGCCGGGCTTCCCCTTCCAATTCCAAATTCGATTCTCCTCGTCTCGACAATGTCAGATAACCCGATCAGGCTCGCCCTGTTTCAATGGCAACGATCCGGTCGCGACCCGCGTAGTCCTGGAGGACGTTGATTCGCGCTGCGGGAAACTGTTTCTGGGCTAAAGGTCGAATGAGCGGGCCTTGCTGCCAACCGATTTCCAGAAAAACTGCCCCACCAGGGCTTAAACGGGACGCGGCTTGCTGTAATAGCTGCCGAATCAAGTCAAGGCCGTCGGCCCCGCCTCGAAGGGCAACGGCTGGCTCGTACCATTTTACCCCATCATCAAGCATCGTCCACTCGCCGTTGGCAATATAGGGGAGGTTGGCAATGACCAGATCGGGGGGATGGGACAGGGGTTCCAGGAGATGTCCGCGGTGAAATTGGATGCGTCCCGGCGCAAGTCGAGCCACATTTGACCGGGCCACCGCCAGCGCATCGGCTGAGATGTCCACGGCGTCAATGATGGCATTGGGCAGCAGGCGCGCCAGAGAAACGGCGATGCAGCCGCTGCCGGTTCCCACATCAACCACATGCAGCGATGTGCAAGTTCCCGCCCACCTACACGCGGCTTCAACGAGCTGTTCCGTTTCTGGGCGCGGGATGAGGACGCCCGGCGTGACTTTGAAAGTCTGCCCCATAAACGGGGCTGTGCCGATGAGGTAGGGGAGCGGGGTTTTCCGCTTCGCTTCCTCAATCAGGCGGCGGTACTGTTGTTCCTGTGCCGGGGAAAGCGCCCTGTCCCCATGCGCTATCAGGGCGCTGTGACCAACCTGTAACACATGCTGAAGCAGCAGTCTTGCATCCAGGTCCGGCGTGGGGGAATCGCTTAACTGGCGGCGGCCGAAGGCCCAAGCCTGGTCAATGTTCATGTGACCGGAGTTATGCTCATGGGCAGTTCAGGCCAACTCAGCCCTGGGAATCAGTCCCATCTCCTCCAGCTCGCCGAGAATGAAGCGGGCGCTTTCTTCGGGCGACTGCAGGTCTGTGCGCACATGGATGTCGGGGTGCTGCGGCGCTTCAAAAGGGTCGGAAATGCCGGTGAAGTTGGGGATTTCCCCGGCAATGGCCTTTTGATACAGCCCTTTTACATCCCGGCCGATCACCACGTCGAGGGGAGCGTCTACAAAGACTTCCAGGAAGTTGGTGGTGTTGGCCCGCACCCGATCCCGAATGGATTGGTACGGGGAAATGAAGGAGCAGATGCAGCCGACGCCGTTGCGTGACAGCAGCTTGGCCACAAATGTGACGCGCTCGATGTTTTTCTCCCGATCTTCCTTGGTGAAACCGAGGTCGCGTGTCAGGCTCTGGCGCACGATGTCGCCGTCCAGACGCTCGACTTTCACGCCGCGGCCGCGCAGTTCTTCTTCTAGAATGAGTGCAATTGTTGTCTTCCCTGAGCCGGACAGCCCGGTCATCCAGAGTACAAATCCTTGTTGTTCGTTCATAAGGTTGTGTTTCTCACGATTGTTATCACGCAACGGATTGCGCGGTGTGTTTTGTTCATCTAATGCTCAATCACTCGCCCTTGTATATCGGCCGGAATCGGCAGACCAAAGAGGTCTAAGACGGTGGGGGCGAAGTCCATTAACTGTGTATTCGGTAACTGACGGCCGTCCAGGGTTCCCCCGATTCGGGAGTAAATCCAGATGCCGTTCTCAGCATGGTTGGCGTCGTCAGGCCCGGTATCATTCTCCAGGGTGTAAATATCGCCGTGGCCGAAGCTGCCTACGGAACGCCAGCTCAAGTTCCCGAAGTAAACAATGAGGTCCGGGGCGACGTTGTTGACCTTGCGGTAAATCTCTTCCGGCTTGAAGACAACCGTGCCCATCGGCTTGCCGCCCGGATCAGGGATAGCGGCAATGGCCTCGGCCAATTGGTCGCGCACCTTCTCATACTCCCCACGAGGGATGACGCCGTTCGGTTCGCGTCCCTGCACGTTGAGGAAGATACGGCCGTAATATCCTCCATCTCCCCAGGCCATTGTCTGTGACCAATCCACCTCCACCTTCTCAAAGGAGGACAGGTACCGGGGGGAAGGCTCATCAAACAGCGTTAGATACCCTTCTCGCCGCAGCCATTCGTTGATGCAGACGCCCCCCTGCATCGGCTTGACGCCGTGGTCGGAAACGACGATCACATGGGTGCCTGTCGGCAGGCGTTCTAGCAGTGTGCCGATTTCCTGGTCCAGGTAAATGTAGTAATCTTTGATGGCATTCACAAAGGGGCTGTCCGGATCGTGCCTGCGGTGCGTAGGATCATGGTGCGCCCACAGCCCGTGATGAATTCGATCCACACCCATCTCCACAAACATGAAAAAATCCCAGGGTTTGTTGTCCAGTAAATAGCGCAAGACTTCGAACCGCTTGCGGGTCATGTCGTAAATCTGCTTCAGCAGGAACGCTTTGTCATCCGTGCGGAATTGGGGCACGTCTACATCATATGCTTCCGGGGCCAGCAGTTTCTCAATCTCGGCGCGTAATGAAGCAGGGTGCGTCCATTGAATGCGGGGATTGGTCGTAGTCGGCGTGAGGAAACTGGAGATGAGGCAGCCGTTTAGCGGCCGTACGGGGTAGGTCTGGGGCACGCCCACGACGATGCATTGTTTACCAGCTTCACTGAGCAGTTCCCAGACCCGTTTCTCCTTGACGACTGCGGCCGTGGCGATGTAGCGATTGTCGTAACTGTAATCAAGCCGGTTGCGAAAGCCATAGAAGCCTAAGACACCGGGGTCTTTTCCGCTGGTCATACTGCTCCACGCGGGCACAGTAATAGCGGGGGTGGAACTCATGAGCTGGCCATACGCCCCATTTTCGATCAGCTGCTTGAGGTTTGGCAGTTCATCTCGCCACTCCTCAAACAGTAATTCAGGCGGCGCACAGTCTAACCCAATGACAAAGACCCTGGGAGATTTCGCTTTGCGCGAAAGGAGTTTTTTTAGCACCCTTCCCTCATCATCGGAGCAACCATCACTGGTCAGATGACTGCTTGCGTTTGGCTTTCATGCCGTCAATGAGGACTTTAGAGACTTCTGGGCGCGTGAATTCGGGCGGCAGCATTTCGCCCCGCTCTAACATCTCGCGCACCTGGGTCCCGCTGAGGTATACCCAGTTTTCTTTGTCATGGGGGCACGTTTTCGCACTGACGACCATCCCGCATTTTTTGCAGTAGAAAGTGTAGTCGAACGGCAGAATCTCAACGCCGATCTCGCCTTTGGCGAAGTTGTCGAAGATGCGCTGGGCATCGTAGGTACCGTAGTACCCGCCTACGCCGGCGTGATCGCGGCCGACGATGAAGTGGGTGCAGCCGTAGTTCTTGCGGATGAGAGCATGGAAGATCGCTTCGCGCGGGCCGGCGTAACGCATAGCGGCCGGGAAAACGCCCAGCAGGACGCTGTCGACCGGGTAGTAATCACGTAGAATGGCCTGATAACTGGCAATGCGCACGTCAGCCGGAATGTCGTCTTTTTTCGTTTCGCCCACCAAGGGGTGGATGAACAGCCCGTCCACAATTTCGAGCGCGGTCTTCTGGATATATTCGTGGGCGCGGTGGATCGGGTTGCGGGTCTGGAAGCCAACCACGCGGCGCCAACCGCGGCGAGCGAACATGCGCCGCGTCTGGGCTGGGGTGTGCCGTAATTCTGGGAACTCGGTTTCGGCCGCTTCAGGCAAATCAACGACCCATATCTCGCCCGCTAGCAGGATATTTCCCTGGCGGTACAGGCGTGCGATGCCAGGGTGTTTGTCCTCGGTGGTCTGGTAGACGAGTTCGGCTTCACGCTTCTTGTCGTATTCGTATTTCTCCACGACTTCCATAACGGCCAGAACGCGGCCGTTTTCGCAAAGGGCGATTTCCTGTTCGAGGTCGATGGAAGCGGCCGTTTGTTCGTTCACAGACAGCGTCACCGGAAGAGGCCACACCATCCCATTACTCAGGCGCATCTCTGTGACGACGCGCTCATAATCCGCCCGCCCCATGAACCCGGTCAGCGGGCTCATGGCCCCGCTGGCGATCAGTTCCAGGTCAGACAGATTCATTCGGTTTAGATTTAGTTTCAACAGCTTTTGTGCGCGCTCGCGAACGGCCTGGCGCATTTCGCCGCGCAGCATCCGGTTTACAAGCTGCCCCCCATGGGGGGCGATAGTATCTGTGGGTATGCTATTTGTCATCAAACAAATCCTTCTCTTGCCAAGTAGCTTATATGAGGGTGATGGGTAGTTCCTGCCCCCTACCTTGCCCTTCTATGATTGTCACTCAATAACATTACGATTCAGGTTAATACAAAACAGCATTGCCTTGCGCAATGCTGTCTAAATTCTACTTGCTTTGCCATAACGAACAAGTAACACTATCTTTGCACTTTTTCGACGAATGAAATGATATAACCGAACAGCACCTTGTCAACAAAATATTGGCGCATAGCGGAATGTGTCAATAGTTTTGAGACACCAAAACCGATAAATTAGTGAGCAATACCGCGCTCACCGGGCTGGTGGGAAAGTGGAAAACGCTCCGCCAGCTCCGCGTTTCCCACTTTCCCACAGCCCCTACGACGACTCGCCATTCTTTTCCAGAAAGTAAGCGTTCAGTTGGTTTTTATGCACATATATGGTGGTTATCAAAAGATAATGCCAAAATATGGCGGTCATGTCTTAACCAAATTCACGAATTCTGACATGATCGGAATTTTCCACCGCCATATATGGGTTTTGACAATTGTTTAACCGCCACATATTGTCATTTACCCAACTGAACGGTTACCCAGAAAGTTCTTTGCCTGCGGGTTAATCCAAACGGCCGTTGGCAACTTCGGGACCACAGGTGGCTAGTAGTGTATCAAACAAGCTTTGTCGGATAGTTTGTAGTGACCGCTTCAGCGGGAAACCGGCTAAAGCCGCTACTACGAACCCGTTAAAATAACTTTGATGAACTACTACTTTCGTTTCCGCTAAGAGGTAGATGACGATGGCGACCAACTAGCCCATAATTGCAGTGATCGACCAAGAAAACTGCATGGAGGGCATCATGTCAATCGCCATCGAACAAACTATACAAGCATTACAGGTTGTTTTACAAGGCGTTCCAGTAGGAACGAACCTCGCACTGTTACAATTACTCTGGAGTATGCTCAATGGCTCCTTTCTAATCAGCCGTGGCGCGATCTTTCCTGCAATGAAAGCCAGCGGCTTTGATGATGAAGAAATTCGACGCGGCTGGGCAGCGATGAGGCGCAATGTGTCAAGCATTGTGAGACAGATCGCCAATTAGAATTAGGGAGGATT
>JBHHTQ010000047.1:0-32000 GCA_046753445.1 Anaerolineae bacterium
GGTTCTCTGTTTGATGGTGACGTTCTCATGCCCGACCTCACACCTGTATAGTTACGATTCGATTTCTGTTGTGGATGTGATAAGATGTTCCAAGGTGTATTCTCCTTTCGGGTTTTCCCGATTGTTGGTTTGTTACCTTGGAGGATACGCTGTTTTCTTTGCTACAGCCAATCCACAACTTTTGATAATACCTCGTAAAGAGGCTCTGACAATTTTTCGCCAGAGTCCAGTTTGTTAAAAAAGGAATACAGTTGGTCGGAATTGTGTAAAATACGGGTAAGCATGGGACGTTCTCCTGTTGGAACCGGTGGGTTAATTGTCCTGCAATTTTCCTACTCAGGAGTCGTCCTATGCCCACTTTTTCACTCTAATTCCGATTTTGAAGTAATTCAGTTGTTAAAGAGGCTCTGACAATTTTTCGCTAGAGTCCAGTTAATTAGAGCGAGCGTGATATGTACCCTGTTCTCAACATCGGACCCTTTTCCTTCCCTACCGCCGGGCTGATCTATATTGTGGGCGCCTGGCTGAGCTTGAGCCTTGTGGAATGGGCGGCCAAGCGGCTGCGCCAGGACCCTGAGGTAGCATACGGTATTGGCGCAACGGCGCTGTTTGCCGGGCTGGTCGGCGCGCGCCTGGCATTCGTGGCCCAATATTGGTCTGGCTTCAAGGAGAATTTGCTGGCCATCGTCTGGCCGCTCAACAGCGGCTACATCGCCTGGGCCGGGCTGATTGTGGCTCTGGCGGGCGCCTTCTTTTATGGCCGGGCCAAGCAGGCTCAACCGGCGCCGATGTTGGATGTGCTAGCCCCCGGCCTGATTGCCGGCCTGATGTTTGTCAGCCTGGCCGACTTTCTCGCTGGCCCTGGGTTCGGCACGCTGACGCGTGCTCCCTGGGCGATTACTCAATTCAGCGTGCGCCGTCACCCGGTGCAAATTTACGAACTCCTGGTGGGCGCGGCCGTGCTGGCGGCTTGGTGGCGCGCATTATCGTGGCGCAGATTTCCCGGCCAGTTATTCTTGATGACCATCAGCCTGTACAGCGGCGGCCGTTTGCTGGTGGATCCGTTCCGGGATAACGCCTGGCTCACCAGCAGCGGGTTTCACGTGCTGCAAATCATCTCACTGGTGGTCATGCTCGTCAGCCTCTACTTATGGGGCCGCCTGGGCGAGGGCGCGGCCGCGCAACAGAAATCGTAACGCCCCCATAACACCGGCTCCAAAGATTACGTGGGTTAAATTGCGTGATCGGCTGCGTACGCCGATCGCTGTCTTGTCATGCCCCCCTGCTTGCGTTACACTTCGCCCATGCGCTCCCGCAGCAGGCTGCCACTCTTCCTAGTCGTGCTGATCGCGGCCGTCTTGGCGTTGTTCTTCTTCGTTCGCCGGACCACCCAGGCCGCCTTCGGCCCGCCCGTTGCTCTCTGCCCTGGCCCTGACCTGTATGGCTACACCTGTGAGAGCGGCGCCGGATACGCCTATATCGAGGCCACTCAGGACACGCAGCTTTACCAGGATGACGGCCTTGTCACATTGGAACTCCCGTTTCCTTTCACCTTTTACGGCACCACGTACACCGAACTTGAGGCCAGCGTCAATGGCAACTTACAGTTTGGCAACCGCAACCCAATGTTTCTCAACAGTTGTCTAGACACCGCCCCAGCCGCTGGTATGGGGGACATGATCGCTGCCTACTGGGATGATCTTGACTTGAGCTTTTCCGGGTTCCTGGAAACCGAAGTGGTTGGCACGGCCCCGGAGCGTATCTTCGTAGTGGAATGGGACGAGGTGCCCCGATTCGGCGATGATCCGGAAGATCGTGTCACCTTTGAGGTGCAGCTATTCGAGGGAAGCAACGACATCGTGATCCTATATCAGGATGCAGGGACATTGGCCGCGCATAACGGCCGCAATGCGACCATTGGGCTGCAAAGCGGGGCCCAGGGGATCGCGCTGCAATACGGCTGCGATCAGTCAGTCGTGGCCAACGCCAGCGGCATTCGCTTCCCGGCTCCAGCCAGACCTAATTCCGATATCGGCCAACGAACCGTCATCTCTCGCGAGGCTACGCTACCCGCATCGGCCGCGGCCAAAGGCCTCACGGCCGAACTGCTGACATCGTTGCAAGGTCCCGATCAAGCGACGCTGGCCCAGCTTCGCAGCCGTTGGCTCGCCCAATCTCCGCCACACATCACGGAATGGCACAACGTGGACCTGACCGGCGACGGCCGTGCCGAATTGGTGGTTTTATGGCACAGCCGCCGGGATACGCCAGAATTGACGCAGTTGGCCGTGATTGGTAAGGACCGGAACAGCCGGCCTATCCTGCTGCTGGGCGAACGGCCGTCTACGCGCGCCTTCCCAGTAAACCGTCTGGAACTCCTGAAAACGGCCGACCTCACCGGTGACGGCCACAATGACCTGCTGCTCACCGACGCCAGCACAGACCAGCTTTTTGTGATCGCCGGCCATGACGGCCAGTTCGCCCTGTACCCCGTCCCGGAACGGTGCCACGGCAGCCTTGCCCTGTTAGATACAGACAAAGGCCGCCCGCTGGAAATCGTGCGCGATGGCTGTGATCAGGCAGGACGCGTCAGCGCCGCCTGGGACGGCCGTGGATTTTCTCTCACCGGCCAGTAAGCCCCTGCCCCCTGTCTTTGCCTCTCGTTTTAATACGGCCGCGCACTGGAATCGGCCGTCATCAACCGGCCGGCCAAGACTACACTTGTCAAGAGGCATCGAAAACGGTACTATGCACGCCAAAATTTCGGGTTTGGAGATTAAAGGATGTTTGAAGTTGACGGTGTGTATGCCAACCGCAAGGGAAAATACAAAGTTCTGGCAATCAACCCACCTAAAATGAGCGTTCGTTACGAAGACGGCACGCTCGCTGAATTGAACATCAATGTGCAGGAGCGTATTTGGGAAAATATCTTAGTCGAGCAACAAGCACAAACTGCCAAAGAAGAGTCTAAGCGCCGCAAGGGACTTCAAAGCGCCCGCCATTTCATCAAAATGATCAGCATCCCCAGCGAGGATGAGTTTATGTTCCCTGGCTGGCAAGAACGGGTAGTGATGGATCCGGGTTATGATCCGGCCGTCCAGATCAAGGCGGGCGATCGGCTCATCCATTACGCTATCGAAGCGCAGGTTTTTTTCGCGGTCGCCACCATTACGGGAAAAGCGTTTGAAGCAAATCCCATTGACTATTTCTATCCCACAGACAAAACCAGCGCCCGTTTCTTTCCGGTGGATATGGACGCCAGCGCCCCCACCCTGGAACTGGCCCTGCCGCGCGAATCAGTGGAATTGGAAAGCCATCCGGACTTTCAAATACTTGAGCCTGAACCGGAATCTTTTCTCCCCATTACCGAAGATGAGTTTGAACTGCTGGCCGAACTACTGACCGAAGTGACCGAAGACGAAACTGAAACGCTCGTGGAAGACGAGGATTTCGAGGAAGACGAGTAAACCCACCCATGGCAAATGAATATATTCTCGTGAGCGTTGCCTGGCCGTACGCCAGCGCGGACATCCACCAGGGCAATGTCACCGGCTCTTACCTGCCGGCCGACATTTATGCCCGCTTCCATCGTCTGAAAGGGAACCACGTCCTCATGGTCTCCGGCTCCGACGGCCACGGCACGCCGGTGACGGTGAAGGCGGAGGAGGAAGGGAAGCCGCCGCTGGAAATTTTGGACATTTATCACGGCCGTTTTCTGCAACTCTTCCAGGAATTGGGCCTGGCTTACGACCTTTTCACCCACACCGACACCGAAAACCATCACCGCGTCTCCCAGGACATCTTTCTGGCGCTGCTCAACAACGGCTACCTGTACCGCAAAGTGACCAAGCAGATGTACTCGCCCGCGTCCGGCCGTTTCCTGCCCGACCGCTACGTGGAGGGAACCTGTCCCAACTGCGGCTATACGCGGGCGCGCGGCGACCAGTGCGACAATTGCAACACCCTGTTTGAGAGCGCCAGCGAACTCATCAACCCGCGCAGCAAGCTGGACGACAGCGCTCTGGAACTGCGGGACACGGAGCATTTCTTTCTCGACCTGCCAGCCATCGCCGAGGATGGTCTGGCGGCGTGGATTCAGGCGGGCAAGGAACATTGGCGGCCGCAAGTCATCAACTTCGCCCTCAACCTCATCCTCAAGGAAGGGCTGATCGGCCGCGCCGTCACCCGCGACATGGATTGGGGCATCCCTGTGCCGGTGGACGGCTGGGAAGGCAAGGTGCTGTACGTCTGGTTTGAGGCCGTCATCGGCTACCTTTCCGCCTCCATTGAGTGGGCAAAGAACCAGGGGCAGCCGGAAGCGTGGAAGAATTGGTGGTACAACCCGCAGGCGCGCACCGTCTACTTCGTGGGCAAGGATAACATCCCCTTCCACGCCGTCATCTGGCCAGCGCAACTGCTGGGCGTCAAGCGGCTGTACGAGGAGGACGAGAGCAAGCGGCTTAACCTGCCTTACGACGTGCCCGCCAACGAATTCATGAACATGGAAGGGCGAAAAATCAGCGGCAGCCAGCATTGGGGCGTGTGGATGCTGGAGGCGCTGCAACGGCACGACCCGGACCCGCTGCGTTATTATTTGACGGCCGTCATGCCCGAAACCCGCGACTCCGATTGGAGCTGGCAGGGGTACGTGGAGCGCAACAACACGGAACTCGTCGGCAACTGGGGCAACCTGGTCAACCGCGTTCTGAACATGACCCGCCGTTACTTTGACGGCAAAGTGCCCGATCCGGGCGCGTTAACGGCCAAAGACACCGCCCTGCTGGCCGCCATTGACGCCGGTTTTGAGCGCGTCAGCCAGCTTTACGACGCCTGCAAATTCCGCGCCGCCGTCCAGGAAACGCTGCGCCTCTCCACGCAGGTAAACCAATATCTGGAGGAGACTAGCCCCTGGAAGACGGCGAAAACAGACCTGGCGGCGACGGCGCGTTCGTTGTACACGGCCGTGCAGGCTATCAACGGCCTTAAAATCCTGTGGGCGCCCACACTGCCCTTCACCAGCCAGCGGTTACACGAGATGTTGGGGGAAGACGGCCGTCTCTTCGGCCATCAGAAAATAGAGACCTACCAGGAAGCCAGCCGCCGCCACACCGCCCTCACCTACGACCCGGCTGGGGCGGTAGGCCGGTGGAAACGGGCGGAGATTCCCGTCGGCCGTGAGCTGCCCAAGCCAAAGCCCCTCTTCAAGAAACTGGATGACAGCGTCGTCGCCGACGAACTGGCCCGTCTCGGCCCCCGGCCAGCGTAGCCGCGGTATCCTACCGTGAAAGGGCTAAAAGATGTCTAACAAGACCCAACCAACTGACCAGAGCGTCACTGATTTTTTGCACAGCGTCCCCGACGAGAAAAAACGGGCGGATTGTTTCCAGATTTTGGAGTTGATGCGGACGGTGACGGGCGAAGCGCCTCGGATGTGGGGGGATAGTATGGTGGGCTACGGCCGTTACCATTACAAATACGCCAGCGGCCGTGAGGGTGAGTGGTTCCTCACCGGATTCGCGCCGCGTAAGCAAGCCCTCACCCTCTACATCATGTCCGGTTTCGACCAATATGATGAACTGCTCGGCCGGCTGGGCAAATTCAAAACCGGCAAGTCCTGCCTCTACGTCAAGAAACTGGAAGACGTTAACCTGAACGTGCTTCAGGAATTAATCCAGCAATCCGTAGCCCACATGAAACAGACTTATTAGACCTCACTGCTCATTAGCCGCCAGCGCATCCAACCCGCTCAAATACAACCAGATCGCCTGCAACTCTTCGTCGGTCATGCCCTTGTACGATTGCCAGGGCATGGCCTCGCTCAACTGACGGTCCGGCGCCTTTCCCTCTCGAATAACCCTCACAAAATCCGCTTCTGCCCAATGGCCTAACCGGCCGCCCGGCGTCAGGTTAGGCGCCCAGGGTTCGTTGGGACCGGGCCGTCCTCCCGCCAGATTGGCGCCGTGGCAATCTTTGCATATGCCCACCGTGACCAGCAGTTCGCCATACTCAGCAGTCACGCCCAGCGGCGGCGGGGACGGCCGTTTCGCCTTGTGGTCAATCATCTCCGCCGGCATCTGGCCAAGCGCATTCAGGGCGAAGAGAATGCGTCCCATGAAAGTAAAATCAGGCAGCGGCGTTTCATTATCCACCGGCGGCGCCGTTTTCATGTAGGCGATGATCGCCCCCACTTCGGCGTCGCTGTAATGACGGAAATGTTGGGCAGGCATAAACATGAGCATCCGGCCGTCTGGGGCCACCCCATGCGTCAACGCCCGCACCCAATCCTCGTCCGTGTACGCCGCGCCAATGCCTCCCTGTCCGGCCGTTAGATTCGTCGCGTAAATCTGGCCGATAGTCGGGTCATCGAAAAACAATTGACCGCTGTAATCCTTTGCATGACAATCGTTACAGCCAGAAACGGCCGTCGCCAGATGTTCCCCCCGCGCCACCGCCACCTCATCGGTCGGAATCGAGATTGCCTCCACCGTCACCGCATACGTCCGGTTCAACCGCCGCGCCCCCATGAAACTGACAACCAATACCCCAATCACCAATACCCCCACAACACTCCCCAGCCCAATACCAATCCACTTCAACACTTTCTTCATTTCTCACCTCAATGCTTCCAGGACACATCCTCATTCGAGTTAAACCGCGAGCATCCTACTGGGAGCTGGAACTTAGAGAAAAGTCCAGCCCCCAATCTCTAACCAACCAGCAACGCCGGATAATCCGGTAGTTCCCGAAAGTGGGCTTCCAGCGCGGCCATCACCGCCAGGGCCACGTCCTCCCGCCAGTGGCGGGCGACCACCTGCACCCCCACCGGCAGTCCTGCGCTGCCCTGCTCCACCCGTTGGGCAACAATGTCAGCCAGGTCACGGCTGACTTTACGGTCGCTCTCCTCGCCCGGCTGCACGGTGGTGGCGGCGACAACGCCCGCCGGCGCGCCCAGCACGTTGTAAACCAATCCATACGTCATCGCCGGGAATAGGTGGGCGCTGCTGCCATGCGTGACGGCCGGCAGGGCGTAAGGCGGGCAAAGGATGGCGTCAAAGTCCCCCTCTTCCAGCGACCGGATGAACTGCGCCCGGTAAGCAGCCCGCGCCTCCACGATTTCCCAATACTTTTCGGCCGAAACAGCGCCCATACAATTCATCAGATAAGCCAGATAGCCTTGTCCGCGGGCGCGCATCCTTCTTACCAGAAGTGATTTTATAAACGCGGGCGGCATGGAGAAACCCTGGAAAAGTCCGGCCACCTGGGGAATCGGTTTCTCGTCTCCCAGAAGCCGATGATAATCCTTGCCACCGCCGGCCGTGGCCGATCCCAGGAAAATGCGGGTCGCTTCGGCCGCGTCGGGCGATGCGAAGGGAGCTACAGACGCGCCCAGCGCTTGTAGAGACTCGGCCGCTTCTCGAACGGCGCGGCGCAGGGCGGGCGAGGCGGGGAAATAGCCATTGTCGGTGTAGTAGCCGATGCGCAGCCCGGCCACGTCCACCTTTGCCGGGTCGGGCCAGGGAACCGGGGGAACCATGTCGGGGGTGGTTGCCAACGAGGTCTCAGCAAAAACGGCCATCGCCAGTTGCAAGTCGGCGACGGTGCGGGCGATGGGGCCGGGTTGGGGGATGACAGTTTCCTGCCCGCCGCTGAGCAGGGCGGGCGGAAAGTCGGCGTTGGAGAGACGGCCGCTTGTCGGTTTGAACCCATTCACGCCGCAGAAATGGGCCGGAATGCGGATACTGCCGGCGTAATCCCCGGCCAATCCCAACGGGGAACCGTAGGCGGCAATGATGGCTCCCTCGCCACCGCTACTGCCTCCGGGGGTGCGGGCGTGGTTGTAGGGGTTTTGCGAACGGCCGTACACCCGATTATCACATTCCAGCCCGGCCAACGTTTGGATGATATTCGTCTTGCCCAGGATGATGGCCCCTTCCGCCCGCAGCTTCGTCACCAGCGGCCCTTCGTCGTGGTAGATGTTGCCGATTTTGTTCGTCGCGCCCAGCGTCGTTTGCGTGCCAGCCACCCGGTACTGCTCCTTGATGGTGACGGGGACACCGTGTAGACGGCCGAGGGGTTCGCCGCGCCGCCGGGCCTCGTCGGCGGCTTGCGCTTCCTGCCGCGCCTGCTCAAACAGGGGGATGACGACGGCGTTCAGGTCGCCGTTCACTGCTTCGATGCGCCGGATGTGGGCTTCCACCACTTCCAACGCGCTAAACCGCCCTTCCCGAATTCCGGTCGCCAGTTCGCTGGCGCTGAGTTGGGTGAGAGAGACGGCCGTGTCTTTCATTTCTTGCAACATGATTACCTCCGTTTATTGCGCATTGCGTATCGTCTCGTCACGCAATACGCAATACGTCATGCGTCATGCGTCACGCGTCATGCGTCATGCGTCATGCGTTAACGGTAGCAAGAAAGACGGCCGTTTTCGTCGTACTAAAGTATGATTTGGGGGGAGGAGGGGTATGATCCGCGTTCCGCGTCACGGATTACGGATTACGGACTACGGGTCACGGATTACGGACTACGGTCTACGGAACACGAACTACGACAGAAACGCCCGCGCCCGCGCTGCCGCTTCTGTGCGCGAGGAGACGTTCAACTTGGCCAGGATTTTGGTGACGTGGGATTTAACCGTGCGCTCACTGATGACCAGCCTTTCGGCGATGGTCCGGTTGCTGGCTCCGTCCATGATGAGGCGCAGGACTTCGACTTCACGCGGGGTGAGCGATTCACCCGTGTCCGGTACAGTGAAGGCGCGGGGTGCGGCGCGGCCTGGGAAGAGATCAAGCACCCGCCGGGCAAAGTCAGCCTGAACGCCTTCTTTGACGACCGCTTCCAGCGCCGGAATGAGCGACGGCCCCTGCATCAACGGCACGCCGGGCATCCCGCGCCGCTCCCATTCAGCCAGGGCCGGTTCCAGGGTGGCGAGGGCGTCCGACGTCCGTTTCCATTTCCAATACAATTCCGCCAGCGTCAGCCGGGCGCAGCCGATGATGGCCGGGTGGCGGAAACGGTGTTGCAGCTGAATAGCATGACGCAGGGAGCGTTCAGCGTCGGGGTAACGGCCGTCTAAATCCGCCAGATATCCATCCAGCAGCGCCCGCGCCGCTTCCGCCTCCAACGATTGCAGGCGGTGGTCAATCGAATCAAGCAAAACGCGCATTTCCCGGATGCGCCCCGCGTCCCCATCCAGCCAGGCGAAACGGCCGTTGGAATAACACAACGCCCCCAGCGCCGCCCGGTACTGCCCCCGCTCATCGGCGCGGCGCAACGCGTCGTCCAGGGCATAAGCCGCAGCCTGCTTATTGCCCTGGGCCAGCCCCGCCACCGCCTGGCTGAAGACGATGTTCTGATCCACATAGGCAAAGCCGCCCAACCGGTCGCTAATTTGGGCGGCTTTGGCGGCCAACTGTAATCCTTCTGCCAGCCGCCCTTCCAGCGCGGCGATGAGGCTCAGATGCAAATACGCGCCCATCTGAATGATCCCATCCCCATCGCCAAAGCGGGCCAACGCCTGGCGGCAAAATTGCCGGAAGGGGATCAGCCCCAGGTCGCCAAAGTAAATGGTGATCCCCAGATGTTGGGCCAGTATTTGAAACGCGCCCTTGTTGCCGGAGGCCAGGGCCAGATTAATCGCCTGGGTCAGATGTTCATCCACCTGCGGCCAATCGTAAAGGGGGAGCAGCGACCAGGCCAGGTCAATGTGGGCGGCCACTCTCATGGCAATGGGCAAGGGGCGAGCCAGCACGTCGTTCAGCAGTTCCAAGCTGGCTTCGGGGCCTTCTAGTTCCAGCCGGGCGCCAGCCAGCCGGAACATCGCCTCGGCCAGAATGGTTTCGTCGCCGGCGGTTTTCAGGCCGGGAACGGCCGTTTCCAGGTGCGCTCTGGCCTCCTCCATCTGGCCGCATTGGTGGGCCAGACTGCCTAAAATGTGAGCCAAGCCCGGCCGGGCGGTCATTTCCCTGGGAAGCTGCTCAATCCATTTGCCCACCTGCCCGCGCACAAATCCCTGGGCCAGCTCCGCCCGGCCGACGCGCTCGATGGCTTCGGCCGCTTCCCCCCACAGTTCGGCGGCCAGGTAGTGGCGGATGGCCTGATCGGGGGTGGGAGCGGCAGCGGCGGCGCGGCGGCGTAAGGTCTGGATATGGTCGCGGGACAGTTCGCGGGCCAGCCGTTGGCGCAGGAAGTCGCGGAACAGGTCGTGGGTGCGGTAGGCCAGGTCGCCGCTTTCGCTTTCCACTAGAGTAAGGAAAAGGTTGCGCCGGTAGAGGTCGTCCAGCATTTGCGCCGCTTCGCGCCGCCGGGTGACGGCCGTACACAGTTCCGGCGTCAGTTCGTCCAAAACGGCCGTTTCCAGCAAAAACTGGCGCATCTCAAACGGCTGGTCATTCAAAACCTCATCCGCCAGAAATTCAAAGATATGGCGGTTAGATTGGGCCAGGTGGCGGATGAAAGCAGCCCGTCGCGCCGGGGATGCCAGCCGGTTGAGCGACAACCCTAGCAGGCGCAGCCCGGCTGCCCAGCCTTCGGTGCGCGTCTGCAATGCCGACAGGTCGACCTCGGCCAGGTTGAGGTGCAGACGGTCGTTGAGCAGGATTTTGGTTTCGTCGTCGCTGAAGCGCAAATCATCCAGCCGGAATTCGGCCAGCTGCCCCTGGGCGCGCAGCCGGCCCAGCGACAAAGGCGGATCGTACCGGGTGGTTGCAACAAGATGCGTAGCGGGCGGCAGGTTTTCCAGCAGGTAATCGAGGGCAGTGAGGACGGCCGTTTCCTCAATCAGGTGCAAATCATCCAGCACCATGGCCAGCGGCCGTAACGCCGACGCCATCACCTCATTGACCAGCGCCCCGACCAAATGTCGCACTTCCCCGCCCGGATCAGGCAGCGTCGCCAGCAGCGTCTGCACATCCGCGCCGAAACCAGGGTCAGCCCGGCGTACGGCCGCCACCAGCGCCGTGAAAAAAGTTGTCGGATCATTATCTTCCTCATCCAGCCGCAGCCAGACGCGATTTACGATTTCGGATTGGTGAAACCAGGCGGAAACGAGGGTGGTTTTGCCGGAACCGGCGGGTGCGGAGACCAGGGTGAAGGGATGGTTGGTGATGGCGTCGTCCAGGCGGGCGAGGAGGGACGGCCGTAACAAAATGTCCCGGCCGATTTGGGGCGGGTGCAGTTTGGTCTGCGGAAACCAGGGCTGGCGGGTGTACGGCGTCGTGGTCATGGTTATGGACCAATGAGGAACAACCCGGCCGTCCATTTGAGGAAGGAGCCGATGAGGAAGAGGATGGGAGGGTACGGCCGTTTGCCAGTTGACATCAATGCACCTCAACCTGTCTATGATGGGTTAGCTCAGGTTCTCATTTTATCAAAAAATAGGGGCGCTTTACCAGGGTGTCAGGTGAATATGTGATGCTTTACCAGTGACGGCCATATACAATACTGTCATCAATACATCTGGGACGGCCGCCAGGTATTTGCCAAAACAACGCCTGACGAGTTTAATCTACAAAAGAAGGTGACGTTCGTAATTAACTTAGCGATTTGGATATCCGTAGTCCGTAATCCGTGATGGAATACGGAACACGAAATACGAAAATCAGGAGACCCATGACCGACGACAAAAAAGTCATTTACTCTATGATCCGGGTGGGCAAAATCGTCCCACCCAACAAAACCATCCTGCGCGACATTTCCCTCTCCTACTTCTACGGGGCCAAAATCGGCGTCCTCGGCCTCAATGGCGCGGGCAAAAGCACCCTCCTCAAAATCATGGCCGGGGTGGATCAAGAGCACCTGGGCGAAACTGCCATCGCCCCCGGCTATACCATCGGTTACCTGGAGCAGGAACCGTTGCTGGACAGCGACAAAACGGTGCGCGAAGTGGTCGAAGAAGGAGTGCAGGAAGTCGTGGACGCGCTGCGCCAATTTGACGAAATCAACGCCCGCTTCGCCGAACCGATGACGGATGACGAAATGAATGCCCTCATCGAAAAACAGGGCAAGCTGCAAGACAAACTGGATCACCTCAACGCCTGGGATTTAGACAGCCGCCTGGAACTGGCCATGGACGCCCTGCGCTGCCCGCCGGGAGATACGCCGGTCGCCATCCTTTCCGGCGGCGAACGGCGGCGTGTGGCCCTCTGCCGCCTACTGCTGCAAGAACCAGACATCCTGCTGCTGGACGAACCGACCAATCACCTGGACGCCGAATCGGTGGCCTGGCTGGAACGGCATTTGCAGCAGTACAAAGGCACGGTTATTGCCGTCACCCACGACCGCTATTTCCTCGATAACGTAGCCGGATGGATTCTAGAGCTGGATCGAGGGCACGGCATCCCCTGGGAAGGGAATTACTCTTCCTGGCTGGAACAAAAGCAGGAGCGGCTGCGGCAGGAAGAAAAGGCGGAGTCGGCGCGCCAGCGCACACTTCAGCGAGAATTGGAATGGATTCGGATGACGCCGCGCGCCAAGCAAACAAAGTCCAAAGCGCGTCTCCACCAGTACAACGAGTTGTTGTCTCAAGCAGTGGAGAAGCGTGTTCAAGAACTGGAGATATACATCCCGCCAGGGCCTCGTTTGGGAGATGTGGTGGTTAGAGCTGAAGGAGTCAACAAGGGGTATGAGGATAAGCTTCTGGTTGAGGACCTCACCTTTAACATACCGCCGGGGGCGATTGTGGGCGTGATTGGACCCAATGGAGCGGGGAAGACGACGCTCTTTCGCATGATCGTGGGGCAGGAACGGCCGGATTTAGGCACGTTGACCGTCGGGCAGACGGTTCAGTTGGCTTATGTGGATCAGAGCCGGGAAACGCTTAACCCGGACAAGACCGTGTGGGAGGAGATCTCCGGGGGAGAAGATACCATTTTGTTGGGCAGCCGGCGCGCCAATTCACGGGCATATGTGGCCCGATTCAATTTCACCGGGGGCGACCAGCAGAAGAAAGTAGGGACGCTGTCCGGCGGGGAGCGAAACCGGGTCCATCTGGCGAAGGTGCTGCGGTCTGGAGCCAATCTGTTGCTGCTGGATGAGCCGACGAATGACCTGGATGTGAACACACTGCGGGCGCTGGAGGAAGCGCTGCTGAATTTCGGCGGCTCGGCGATTATCATTTCGCACGACCGCTGGTTCCTGGATCGCGTGGTAACGCATATCCTCGCTTTTGAAGGGGAGAGTCAGGCTGTGTGGCATATTGGCAATTACAGTGATTATGAGGCGGCGCGGCGGGAACGGCTGGGCGCGGCCGTGGAACGGCCGCATCGCATTACTTATCGTAGGCTCCGCCGCGACTAGGCCCAACCACCGCTCTAACATGAACGGAGGGACACAGCAGACCGTGCCCCTCCGTTTGCGGGATATGTTGGGCTTTGTGACAGTGCCTGACTACTCCTGAACAGTCACGTGGATGCTGTCCCCCTCCTCCAGATCGAAATGGTCACCATTAGCCAGGAATACTCCCAGTTCATGTTCTCCCGGGTCCAGGCCGCGAATGATGTCATCCGTGTCATTGCCCATTACCATGTTACGTGGTTCTCCGTCAATGTACACATGCCAATGATTGCCGTTTTCTCCCAGGCTAAAGTTTTCTACCTGGACTTCAACCTTGATTTCCTCTCCGTTGGCGAAAGTCGAGCCGTCTGCGGGTGAAATGATCTGAATCACAGCCCCGTTATTAGGTACACGGTTGGCGTGATCGCCATCAGCATGATCGTGGTCCATGCCTTCCATATCCATGCTGCCATTATCCATGGAATCCATACCGCCATCACTCATATCTGAGGAAGACATATCCTGTGCATCTGAGGCAGAGTCACTGCCTCCATCATTATTATTGGCTGTGCAAGCGGCCGTCATTAGCAACAGTGCGAGTAACAATGCACCCAGGCCATACCGGGGCGCCCGGCATTTTTTCAAAAGCGTCATGATAACCTCCAAGGTTTACTTGTTTTCTGTTGTAACTATTCAGGTGACAATCACTATTCAGGTGACAATCACTTTTCAGGTGACAGTCACTTTTCCCGGAGGGAGCAGTCATGGTGTGGTATGTTTTAAGTGACTGTCACCTCTGGGCTAAATACTCTGTCACTGAAGTATTTTGCATCATAAAGCGCAAATTACCTCAAATTATTTCCGTGACACTGTACTAAAATAGTTACTTTCTGTTTAATTTTCAGTGATTCGGGTTGGTGCGTGTTTTCAGAAAACGTCAGCGAGGAGGGGGAGTCTCTGGGGAAAGGTACACCGGCTTAAACTGGGTGTACTGGTTGGGGTGCGGGAAACTCAGGCTGGAGTCTGGGCCTGGCACAATCAACGTGTCGTACAGGTGCAGCGCCAGGTCAATCAGACTGTGTTGAGTGGCGTCAAAGTTGGGGAGGAAAGCAATTCCCTGGGCCTTCTCACCGCTATTGCTTGGATGCTGGTGGTGGTGATGGTTGGGATTGTACTTGCCCAGGTAGAGGTGTTTGTGAGAGGGGATATTGGCCGCAAACTGAGTATTGATCCACGGTGCGTAAAGCGGCAGCAACAAAGCGTGCAGCATAAGCAGCACAACCAGATGCTGAATTCTTTGCTGTTGCGGGAAAAACTTCAGTGACAATACGCTCACAATACAATGTCCCACGGCCGTCTCAGAGGTAACGCGCTAACGCTTGCGGCTGCGGGCAAACAAAACGGCCGATAAACCTAATCCCAACAGACCTGAAATAACGCCCGCGACGGCGACGATGCGCAGCGTCTGTATTTGCGCCGTCAGATCAGCGATGGTTTGCTCCATCTGGAAAGGATCGGGGGATGCTTCCGGGAATTCCAACACCTTGGCTGGCAGGACAAGCTCCGGTTCTAACGTCGCGTCCACGGCCGTTCCGTCAATGGTACCCTGTAACTGCACCTTGTAATGGCCGCGCACCGTCGGAAAAACCGTCACCCGATACACGCCCGCTTTCTCTGTGGGCTGCAAGTTGCCACCAAAGACCTGATCTTCATACAGAACGGATGCGCTTAAAACCCCTTCCAACCCCTCGACTGGCTCATCATTCTGGGTAAACTCCAGCAAGATGCCGTTCCGTTCCCCTACGATGGGGGGTTCATTCTCCCAGCCAATGATGACCGTATAAGGGCCAAACTCGGTGCGGCTGTGCGCGTAAGCCGGATGGGGGACAAGCAAAACCAATGCGAGCATGAAGATAAGGGAACCAACTGCGGTGAGAGGCTTCATTTGCCGGGTCTTCATGATACAATCCTTTTCTTCAATAACAGCAAGTTGGAATGTGTTCCGCACTTATCATAATTGAGTATTGTTAAGATGCAACTTACGGACGGTATTCTCTTGACTACAAACTCAACCTACCAACCTCGTCGCCCTCTCCCCCCGCCGCTTAAAGGACGTGACCCCGGTTCATTCGCACAACACAGCGTCATCGTGCGCATGCCCGGCATCGCCCGCCGGGTGCTGGCGGAGAACAGGTTTCCCGCTCACATCGCCGCTCAACTGCAAGCATTGATCCGGGAAATCCCAGAAAGTCCAATCCGGCCGTTGTCAGACAGCGCTTCCCCAGATACGGTCGCATGGCTCAGCTATGTCAAGGCATACGCCGGTCTCAATTGGCTTGACATCCCCTGGTTCTTCGCCGAAACCTATTTCTATCGCCGCATATTGGAGGCAACGGGATATTTTCAACCGGGAGAAACCCACGGGGTCGATCCCTACCGACGCCAAAAGCAGCTTGGGTTGGAGACCTCCTGGGCGACCGTACGCGCCCTGGCTGCACGACAAAGCGCCTGGCTGGAAGATGACAGCGATCGCGAGACGGCCGTAGCTGATTTGGTCGCCATCTCCCTCTGGGGAAACCGGGCCGATCTGAGTCTGTGGCCCGCAGACCAAGCGAAGCATCAGGCAGAGGAGCGGCTCGTTGCCGCCCGGCGCCATGTGATTGCCGATGACACGGAAGCCGTGACCCGACACGCGGCCGCGGCCTGTCCCACCGCCCGCTTCGACATCCTGGCCGACAACGCTGGCTTCGAATTGGTGTGCGATCTATGTCTGGCAGACTACTTATTGAGCAGCCACACGGCCGCCACCGTGAGATTCCACCTTAAAACCCACCCTACTTTCGTTTCAGATGCCATCACTACGGATGTTGAACAAACCGTGGCAACCCTGTCAGCAGCAAAAGACTCACAGGTTCAGGCGCTGGGCGGCCGTCTCCAGACCCATCTGGCGAGCGGCCGTCTGCAACTGCGCCCCCACCCTTTTTGGACCTCACCGCTCAGTTTGTGGGAGATGCCCCCATCACTGCGTCAGGAATTGTCGCGCTCTTATCTGATCATCAGCAAAGGAGACGCCAACTACCGGCGGTTATTGGGGGATCGGCATTGGCCGTACACCACGCCGTTTGCCGATATTTTATGCTACACGCCTGCCCCGCTTGTCGCTCTGCGCACGCTAAAATCGGAAGTGGCCGCCGGGCTGACGCCGGATAAGATCAGCTGGCTGGACACGCAAGACCCAGATTGGTTAACAGACGGCCGCTGGGGGGTGGTACAGTTTCAGGCGCTGCCTGGTCCGGAGTGACCCAATTCGTTCAGGACCATGCGCCCTGCCTCGCGGAAAGTTGCATTCCTGGACGCAATAATCAGCGCGCGCCGCGCTTTTTCCATCTGTCCTTGCTGACGGTAGAGCAGGCCGAGAACATAAAACGCGGCCGGCAATCGCAGCCCGCCTCCAATCGCCCTCTCGTAACAACTGACCGCCTCCGGCGCCTGACCTCTGGACTCAAAATCAATGGCCTGGCCAATCAGCGCATCTCGCTCCAGCTTGCTCAGGCCGGTGTCACCCCCATCAGCCTGGCCTTCGTCCTCCTCACGAAAGATTTCTTCCGCAAGCTGATCCTGGGCCACGCGCCGCGCCGCCTCTACCGGGTCAATGATCTCTTGCTTCGGCTGCTGTGTCTGCCGGCTGTGCCGTTCTGCTTCGAAGATGGTGGCCATCTGGCGTACCATGTCTGTGATGGGCCGGGCAGGGTCAGTGTGCGCCGCGGCCGTCTCGACCGGTTCCAGTTCCGGTTCCTGCTGCGCTAACGCTTCCTCCCCATGCCGGATCAACTCCATGGCGGTCAGCACATCCTGGCTGTCCGGGTCCAACCTCAGGGCTGCCTGGCACATGGCCAGCGCCTTGCGCTTATCCCCCCGCGCTTGCAATATGCGGGCGATAGCCAGGTACTCACGCACCGCCTCTCTGGTCTTGTGCTGGCGTTGGAACACCATTGCCAGCCGCTTATGCGTGCCCAGAAGCGTGGGGTCCAGACGCACGGCCAACTGCCAATGGCTCACGGCCTCGTCGAGTTTTCGCTGGCGTAAAAAGATTTCACCGGCGGCCGTGTAGGTTCGAGCCGCTTCATGGAGCTGCCCCAGCCGCTCCTGAATGTCGGCCACACGCTTCAAATAGGCGATCTCTCCCTGGGAGTAGCGCGCCGCCAGCTTGAAGCAGTCCAGGGCCTTATCCAGCCGGTTTAACCGGAAACACGCCTCACCCAGCCCGGCATAAGGAAGTGGTTCGCGTGTAAATTCATTGATTGCGACGCCAAAGACGCCAATCGCTTCCCGCCACTGCTCGCTTTCCAGGAGGTTGAAGCCTTTGTTGACTGCGCTCTCATACCGCTGGCGATTTCGTGCCACGGGATCACCTCAACAAACCACATTCGGATGGATCAAAACCGATCACCCTCGCACGCTGACGGCCGTCTGTCTCACCCGGACTTTGTTCAACCATCGGGTCAACTGCCGGTGGGCCGGCCGCTCAATCAGCTCGTACATCAGCGCCGCCAACAGCGTCGCCAGGACATACAGGAGAATTGCCTGCCAGATTCTGTTCTCCACACCGGCCGTTTCTCCCAGGAATATCCAATACAGCCATTGGCAGGGTTCGGTTAATTGTATCAGGTACAACGCATATGATATCGCCCCTAAGTATACCATGACCCGTGAGCCCAACCCGCGCCCCAACAGAGTGCGACGGCCGTTGTCCAACGAAAGGCTGAGGATCAGGGAGGCGCTGAACAGCGCCACCAGAAACGCCACAGTGCGATTCAGCGGGGAACCAGCCTCGGCGTCAATCATATCCAGGGCAACCACCATAGCATACATACCAAAGGTGTTCAGCCACGCCAGCCCCCTGGCATAGCGCCCGAGCCAGGGCAGTTCATCACGCCGCAGGTACAAGATCCCCCCCACCATGCCCACCAGGAAATCAGCCAGGTGCCCGAAGATGGTATAGTGCATGATATAGGTGTCCGGCGCGCCGAACAACGTATCAGGCATCATCTCCGCAAGCGGTAGCCGCGCCATCCCCACACCCAGGCCGGCTGCCGCTAAACTGAGGACAGCAGCACGCAGCAGGAGCGCGCGGAGACGCTGCTCCTTATGCAGCCACTTCATCAGGCCCGGCGCGAGGAGATAATACATCCCTTCCACCGTCAACGTCCATCCCGTCGTGGTCCCGATCAACAGCAGGCTGGGAAACAGCGCCTGAGTCAGCGTGTAAGTGGCGAAGAATGATCTGGCGTCCTTAGGCACCATACTTTCCGGCCGTTGGAAAGCAACAACAAACAGCGTCAGGATCACAAAGTAAAGGGGATAGATGCGGATGAAACGCTTGGACAAATACCGTCCGTAGCCAATTCGCTCCTGCTTTAACGCCTCGTAGTAGCGGATAGTGATGAGAAACCCGGACAGGGCGAAGAAAATGGGGACGCCCACATAGCCGACTTCAAACGGCGCGCGAATGAGCCGGGGCAGCGTTTCCACGTAGGAGAAAAACCAATGGTAAAAAAACACCATGCCGGCGGCCACTGCACGGATGCCTGTCAGGGCGGGGATGACATGACGCTTGGTTGGCTGCACTTCACTTCCTTTACGCGTATTTTGAATCGGGGGCACGCACTGACTCATGTGCGCGGCCGGTATTGCAGCGCCTCTGCCAGATGCGCCGGCCGAATGCGGTCCTCGCCCGCCAGATCGGCAATGGTGCAGCTTACCTTCAAGACCCGGTGAAAAGCGCGGGCGCTCAAGCTCATCTGGGCCATTGCGCTCTTCATCAGCCGTTTGCCCGTATCGTCAAGCGGGCAATATTCACGCACCTCACTTGGCCCCATATCAGCGTTACAGTACAGGTCACTGCCGTCAAAGCGCTGCCTCTGGCGGGCGCGGGCGGCTTCCACACGCTCACGTATTGTAGCAGATGGTTCGCCTCGTTTCAGCGCCGTTAATTTCTCAAAATCGACTCGCGGCACATCTACATGAATATCAATCCGGTCCATCAACGGCCCGGAAATACGCTTCTGGTAGCGGGTGATCATAGCGTTGGAACAAGAACAGGCGTGAGTGGGATCGCCGAAATAGCCGCAGGGGCATGGATTCTGCGCAGCAATTAACATGAAGTTGGCGGGATAGGTGATCGTACCGCTGGCGCGGGAAATCGAGACCTCGCGCGGCATCCCTTCCAGCGGCTGGCGCAGCACTTCGATGAGCCGCTCGCCGAACTCCGGTAGTTCGTCCAGGAAGAGAACGCCCCGATGAGCCAGTGAAATCTCGCCAGGGCGGGGCCACGCCCCCCCACCGACCAGTCCGGCGTAGCTGATGGTATGGTGCGGCGAACGAAACGGCCGATGGCGAATTAAGGGTGTGTCGGCGGGAAGCAGCCCGGCGACGCTGTAAATCTTAGTCACCTCCAACGCTTCTTCTACCGACATGCGCGGCAGGATGCCGGGCAGCGACTTGGCGATCAACGTCTTCCCTGCACCAGGCGGGCCGCTCATCAGGGCATTATGCCCGCCGGCGGCCGCCACTTCCATCGCCCGCTTGACATGTTCCTGGCCCATAATATCGGCAAAATCGGCCGCGTAAGGGACCTCGCCATCAAACGCCTGTGCCAGATCAACCGAGAGGGGGGCGATCGGAGCCAGCCCTGTCAGGTGCCCCACCAGTTCACTAAGACAGCGGACGGGAATCACCTCCACATCAGGCAGCAAGGCCGCTTCCCCGGCATCGGGCGCAGGCACGAAGACACGCTCATAGCCCGAAGTGCGGGCCAACGCTGTCATCGGCAAGATGCCTTTTGTATGCCGGGTTGTGCCGTCCAGGGAGAGTTCGCCGATAAACATGCCCGCCTGAAGTTTGTCGGGCCAAACCTGCTGCGATGCAGCCAATATCCCGACCGCAATTGGCAGGTCATATGCGGGGCCTTCCTTGCGGACATCGGCTGGGGCCAGATTTACCGTGATGCGTCTGTCCGCCGGGAACTTGAACCCGCTGTTTTTGATGGCGGAATGGACCCGGTCCCGACTCTCGCGCACGGCCGCATCGGGCAATCCTACCAAATTGAAAGCGGGCGCGCCTCGAATGATGTCAACTTCCACTTCGACGATCTCGGCATCTAGCCCGATAATGGCACAGCTCATTGCTTTAGCCAGCATACATTCAATTCCTTTTGCGCCGCGCCAATAAGTCAGTAAAGACAACGCCGTGCGGGACGGCCGTCAGGCAGAATCAGCAATGGGCAGGCGAAAATAAAATATGCTTCCTCTTTCGCTCGTGCTCTCAACCCACACCTGGCCCCCGTGCGCCTCGGCCACTGTTTGCACTAGCGCCAGGCCCAGGCCGCTTCCTCTTGTCCCCTGGCTGCTTTCGCCCCGATAGAACTTCTCAAAGATATGGGAAAGGTCTGCTTCGCTAATACCCCTTCCCTGATCTTGGACTTTGACAATCACATCATCGTTCTGAGGATACACCGAAATCTGCACAGGGCGCGCCTCCGGCGAGAACTTGATCGCATTGTCCACCAGATTGCTGACCGCGCGTCGCAACAGCATCGCATTTCCCTTGACCATGCTGGAGCCGTCTTCGGTGGCCAGGACCAGGCTGATCCGCCGGGCCAGTGCCTGGCCCTGCAACTGGTTGACAACATCGGTGACGATTTCGCGCATGTTACATAATACTTGCTGTTCCTCTATGTGGGAGTTCACCTTGGCCAATTCCAACAGACCGTTGACCAACCCCATCATGTGATCAGTGGCATCAAGAATGCGCTGCACAAATAGATGCTGCTGCTCGTTGAGCGGACCGATGCTGCTCAACCCGGCGACAAATCCGGCAATTGTGTTCAGCGGTGCGCGCATATCGTGCGAAACTGTCGCCACAAAATGTTCCTTTGCCTTCTCTAACTCTTCCAGACCGGTTGCATCCTGCAAAATAAGAATACGGCCGTGTCCGGGAATGTGCGCCACACGCGGCAGCCAGGTCGAGTCATCTTGCAGAGTTAATTCCAGAAAATTCTCGTCGAGCTGATCTTCAGGACATGTCAGCAAGCGAATCAGATCCTCCGACTGGATCACATCCTGCAACGACCGGCCAATGGCAGAGGTGCTCAGACCCAACCGGCTGCGTGCGTCCTGGTTCAACAAAAGCAATTGCCCATCCGCATCCACAATCAGCATTGGGCTGTTGACTTGCTCTAAGGTGGCCTCCAGATGCTGTCGCTGCGCCTCTGCCTCTTCGAACAAGAGGGCGTTAGACACGGCAATGGCCACGGCCGCAGCAATCGCCTTGGCCCGTTCCACATCCTGATCATCGAAGAGGCCATCCTGCTTGTTGAGTAATTCCATCGCGCCGATGATCTTGCCCCCGGCAACCAGCGGAACACAAAGCAGTAACTCCGTCTTGAACCCGGTACTCACATCCACTTCACCGAAGTGAGCCGGATGTGAGGTGACATCATTGGTGTAAATCGGCTTCCCCGTCTTTACCACATGCCCCACGAACCCCTTGCCCACCGGTATCTCAAAATCTTGCAAGGCGTCTGAGGGTGTGCCGACATTGGCCAATACACGCAAGATGCGCCGCTTTTCATCCAGGAGCCATAACGAGGACGCCTCGATATTCCAACTGTTATGCACCTGTTGTATCGTCCGGCGCAGCACCTCCTCTAACTCCAGGGATGCGGTAATGGAACGCGTAATCTCAATCAGCGTATTGAGGTCATCCAGTCGGGCAGCCAGCGCACGATCGGCCGCCTGAAAGACGCGCGCATTTTCCAATGCAATGGCCGCATAATCGGCCAGCACAGACAAGAGGAAATCATCCCGTTTGCTGAACGCACGCAGCGCCACCCGATTATTGACGGCGAGCACGCCCATACACAACCCGCGCAGCTTGAGGGGCGCATACAGCACCGCCCGGGCGAACTCCCCGCTTTCCAGCCGGATTCCGGCGCCGGAAAATTTTGTCTGGCGCAGGGTCCGCCCGGAACCCATCACCTCATGTGCCAGGGAATCCTTCCCCGGTTTTTTAGGCAGGGCGATCGTATAGCTGGATTTTGTTCCTTCCCGGTAAACGTGCAGTTGAGTCTCGTCACTTTCCGGCAGCCATATCGTACTTTCTTCAGCATTTGTGAGATAGGTGGCAGCTTCTAACACCCGTCCCAGCACTTTATCTACGCTCTGTAATGAAGTAATCGCTTTGCCGATATTAGAGAGGGTGTTCATCTCATGCGTCTGGCGGCTCAACTCCACCTTGACCCGGCGAAGCTGCTCGGCAAGCTCTTCCTTGTCGTGGGCCAGGCGCACCTCTAACATGGCCCGGTCAATCGTTTCTTCGATTTCATCCACCGTGAACGGCTTGATGATGTAATCTTTGGCCCCTAAGCGAAAGGCTTCAACCGCGCTCAATTCTGAGCCGTAGCCGGTCATTAAGATCACCGGCGTGCTCAACGACTCCCGCGCCATCTGCTGCAACACGTCAATACCGGTCATCTCCGGCAGGTTGTAATCCAGCATCACCAGATCAGGCTTATGCTCGCGTATCATTTGAAGACCGGTACGGCCGTCGTAGGCGTAGAGCGTTTTATACCCGAAAGTGGGCAACACGAATTCCGTGAGATGTTTCACCATCTCACGGCTGTCATCAATGACCAGAATGAGTTCAGTACTCATAATTTGTACTCAACAAGGGAAGGCGTGAGTTCCAGGCATGGCCAAGTTCAATCTCGCGGTGAAGCATCCATTTTTATAGTTAGCTCTGTGGGGGGGAAGCCCTCCCCCTCTAACCCATGCTCTCAGGCCCAGTGACGATCACATCACCGGATGTCGCCGGGCAAAATAATGCGTACCCGGTTAGCTCCTCGTACCTTTATGGCAACGTCTTGATGCTCATTATGCCATCGCGCCCCAGGCACAGCCATTGTCATGACCCCGGCAGGAATATCCGCCTACGGAGGATTATAGCATACGGCAGGGCATCTTGACACCTCATTAGCGAAGCATATAATGCAAGCATCGTGCGCCACAACGAGGCGCTCCCGCGGATCATACCCCTGAAAATGGAACGGAAGATGACACGAACGATTCATGCCCCAACCGGCACAACACTGCATTGTAAAGGATGGCTGCAAGAGGCCGCTTACCGCATGCTTCAGAATAACCTGGACCCCGAGGTCGCCGGTGATCCGGAACACCTCATTGTCTATGGCGGCCGCGGCAAAGCAGCGCGAAATTGGGATGCCTTTGATGCGATCCTGGCCAGCCTGCGCGAGCTGGAAGATGATGAGACCCTACTCGTGCAAAGCGGGAAGCCGGTCGCGGTTTTTCGCACCCACCAGGACGCCCCGCGCGTCTTGATCGCCAACTCCAACATCGTCCCCCACTGGGCCACCCAGGAAAATTTCAACCGGTGGGAAGCGGAAGGTCTCATCATGTACGGCCAGATGACCGCCGGCAGTTGGATTTACATCGGCACGCAGGGCATTTTGCAGGGCACGTACGAAACATTTGCCGCCGCCGCCCGGCAGGCCGGCTGGCCTTCGCTAAAAGGTAAATGGGTGCTGACGGCCGGTTTGGGCGAGATGGGAGGGGCGCAGCCTCTGGCAGTGACCATGAACGAAGGGGTCGGCCTGCTAGTGGAAGTGGATGAATGGCGGGCTAAACGGCGGCTGGAGCATCGTTACATTGACGAAGTAGCCGAAGACATGGAAGATGCGCTCAAGCGGGTGCAATACTATGTCGAAAGGCAGGAACCCCGATCGATCGGCTTGATCGGCAATGCGGCTACCGTGTTCCCCGAACTGCTGCGGCGAAACCTGATCCCGGACATGGTGACGGACCAGACCTCTGCCCATGACTTTCTCGCTTATTATCCGCACCATCTCAGCTTTGAGGAAGGCCAGCGTCTGCGCGAGGAAGATCCGGAGGAATTCGCCCGGCTATCTGCCCAATCTATGGCCCAGCAATGCGCCGCCATGGTTGAATTCCAGAAGCGAGGCGCGATTGTCTTTGATTATGGCAACAATTTGCGCCAGCGAGCATATGACGAAGGTGTGGAAGAAGCCTTCAGCTATCCCGGCTTTGTCCCTGCCTATATTCGGCCGCTCTTCTGCGAGGGAAAGGGACCGTTCCGTTGGGTGGCACTGAGCGGTGACCCGGAAGACATTTACACCACGGATCGGGCCATCCTGGAGTTGTTCCCGGAAGATGAAAGCCTGCACCGCTGGATCAAGCTGGCCCAGGAAAAGGTGCATTTTCAGGGATTGCCCGCGCGAATTTGCTGGCTGGGCTACGGAGAGCGGGCACGTGCGGGGCTGAAGTTTAATGAGATGGTCGCCAGCGGCGAGGTGAAGGCGCCCATTGTTATCGGCCGTGATCATCTGGATGCCGGATCCGTCGCCAGCCCCAACCGGGAGACGGAAGATATGCGGGACGGCTCAGACGCAATCGGCGACTGGCCCATCCTCAATGCGCTCATTAACGCCGTCTCCGGGGCAACCTGGGTCAGTTTCCATCACGGGGGAGGCGTCGGCATCGGCTACAGCCTCCATGCAGGTCAGGTCATCGTCGCCGACGGCACGCCGGAAGCGGCCGCCCGCCTGGAACGCGTCTTGACTGTAGACCCCGGCATGGGCGTGGTTCGCCATGTGGATGCCGGCTATCCTAGAGCTATCGAAGTCGCCAAAGCACGCGGCGTCAGGATTCCTATGCTCGACTAGGCGAGGAATACAACTTTACGTAAAGGCAAATTCATGCTATATTATTGAGGTTGCTTATGTCAATGATCACCCTTTCTTAAATGAATGGGGGGTAACTGGGGGAACGCGTCCCGACGGAGGTGGAATCATGTCCAAAAAGCGGCACAGCAAGCAACCCAATGAACAGCGTTTGATGAAATTGGCGGCTTTGTTCCTGGTGGTGAGCATGTTTGCTGTCGCGTGTGAGCGGCCGATCGCCGGCACAAGCAACATCGAAGACCTCGCTTCCCAATTGAATGATGCGACCATTGCCGAACAGGCACAACCGGAGGGAGACGCGGCCGGCGCCGGCACAGAAGAATCGACCCCACCCCCGACCGACGCCGCAGAGGCAGAAACGCCCCGTACGGATTCAGCAGAAAGCACGGCCGCCAGCGAGGGAGATGCCGCAGCCAATGAAGAGGTAACAGCCACCACACCTGAGAAAACGCCGGACAAGACGGCCGAAGTCAGTGAGGAAACCAGCGCCCCGGCAGACACGGCCGCACCCGATAGCGAGGCAGTGACCGAGGCAGACGCAGCCGCCACCCCGGCTACCACCCACACAGTCGCCGCCGGGGAAAATCTGTACCGCATCGGGCTTCAGTACGGCAAATCCTGGGTGGCGATTGCCGATGCCAACGGCCTTTCCAATCCGAACAAATTGACCGTTGGCCAGACGTTGACGATTCCCGGCACAGAAACGGCCGTCAAGGTCGCTCCCACCCCATCGCCGCAAACTGAGACCACCTACACAGTTAAAGCCGGCGACAACCTGTTCCGCATTGGGCTGTCCTTCGGCATAAGTTGGGTACAAATCGCCGAAGCCAACGGGATTGTAAGTCCCAACCAACTGACAGTGGGGCAGGCCCTTAAAATTCCGAAAGATACTCCCGGCCCCGCACCCCAATTTACTCACATCGTCCAGCCGGGCGAAACGTTGTTCCGCATCTCGCTGCAATATGGGCTTCCCTGGCCGGTGGTGGCTGAGGCGAATAATCTCAACTCTCCGTATGTCATCTATTCAGGCCAGACCCTCACCATCCCCGGTGGTTAGCGAAGCCTCTAATTAAGGCACATCAGCGGGAGTTCGGGTACAATTTACGCAGTTTCACTGAGATTAAGTGTGTCACGGTCTATAATTTATGAGAGGAAAACCGCGACACCGCGAGGTTTGGCGGCTTATTTCGTTGATTTTTTTCACGATAAACCACCAAACACTTAAATCTTCATTTCGAGGGCGCAACCGTGATTGCGCCCTCATGTACGTATGGACAAGGATTATGGCCTGGCAAGGAGTTTTACACCGCTACCAAAAGTACCTCCCATTTGAGGACAACACCCGCTTTATCACCCTGAATGAGGGCAACACGCCCCTCATCCGCGCCGACCGGCTGGCAGAACTAATCGCGCCGGGAGCCGAGCTGAAGCTGTTTTTGAAGTATGAAGGATTGAATCCGACCGGCTCTTTCAAGGACAGGGGGATGACGGCCGCGATGACCCAAGCAGTGCACGAAGGAGCGAAGACGGTGATCTGCGCCAGCACCGGCAATACGGCCGCCAGCGCGGCTGCTTACGCGGCCCGGGCCGGGCTTCGCTGCCTGGTATTGGTTCCGGAAGGGAAGATCGCCCTGGGTAAACTGGCCGCCTCACTCGCCTACGGGGCCGAGGTGTTGAGCATTGACGGCTCGTTTGATGACGGCCTGGCCATGGTGCGCGACATCGTGCAGCGCCAGCCCATCGCCCTGGTCAACTCCATCAACCCCTGGCGGTTAGAAGGGCAAAAAACGGGCGCGTTTGAGATTTGCGATCAGCTTGACGACCGTGCGCCTGATTGGCACTGTCTGCCGGTGGGCAACGCAGGCAACATCACGGCGTATTGGATGGGGTACAAACAGTATGACCGGGGGCGACCGCGTCTACTCGGTGGCCAGGCGGCAGGTTCAGCCCCCATCGTGCAGGGCAAGGTCATCGAGAAGCCGGAGACGGTCGCCACTGCCATTCGCATCGGCAACCCGGCCCGATGGCGGCAGGCGTTAGAAGCGCTGGACGAATCGGGCGGCATCATCACTGCCATCACGGAC
Organism: Anaerolineae bacterium; assembly: GCA_046753445.1. Lineage (GTDB taxonomy): Bacteria > Chloroflexota > Anaerolineae > Promineifilales > Promineifilaceae > JAHEEY01. The sequence continues at coordinate 27,130 of JBHHTQ010000047.1, forward strand.
GAGGAGATTCTGGAGGGCTGGAAGCTCCTGGCCCGGGAAGAAGGCGTCTTTGTCGAACCGGCTTCGGCCGCAGGCGTCGCCGCGCTGAAGCAGCAAATTGCGCAGGGTGCAATTGACCCGGCGGGCAAAACGGCCGTCTGCGTGTTAACCGGACACGGGCTAAAGGACCCGGGCACGGCCGTCAACCAGGCCGCCTCGCCGCAAACGCTGCCGGCCACCATCGAGGCTCTGGAATCCTACCTGGATCAGAACTAGCAATTCTCACGAATCAGCCGGTCAATTTCCCCCACTTTCTCCTGGTGCGCCAGCCACCACGCCGGGTCCTTCTGCGCATCCAGTTCTTCGACCGACTTACCTTGCTGCTCCACCCAGGTGTAATACTTTAGATTGTGCCAGCGGCTGCGGTTGTGGACCGTGCCTTCCTGAATCCAGTCCAACCCGGCGCCGTGGAAAATCCCCGTCATGCGCGCCGTTGCCTCTGCCTCATCCATGACGCCTTCCGACTCAGTCAGCCAGTTCATGACGCTGTGGTAGCGGGTGATATCGTCGGTGCACACCGTGATGATGAGGTCATCCCGGCCCATGCCGTAATATTTGGCCGTCTTGATCGCCCCCAGCAGGTTGCAAATGCCGCTGATGCCGAAGATGGAGCCGAGCATACCCATTGCCTCAGCCGGCACGCCAAAGCGCCGCTCCATTACCCCCCACCCGACTTCATCGGTGAAAAGCTGTAACCCCTTCAAGCAATCCATGTCATCAATGCACATCAGGGCGTCCATGTTGTTGACATTATGAATCCAGGTGACGTGCTTATCCCCAATGCCCTGAATCTCATGTGCGCCGTACCCGTTATTGAACAGCGTGGGGCATTGCACCGGCTCCAGACCGATGATTTTGTGTTCCGGCCAGAGCTGTTTCAGCCGGTCGCCGGCGGCAATTGTGCCCGCGCTACCCATCGCTGAGACGTACGCCGCCACACGGCCGTCACCCACGCCCTGCGCCTGCAGCTGCTGCGCCAGATCGGCCACCGTGTTGCCCGTGACCTCATAGTGAAAGCGATAATTGCCCATCACCTCAAACTGGTTCAGGATGCGAATGTCCGGGTTCTGCTTCAGCTCCCACGTCTTGTCGTAAATCTCCTTGACGTTGCTCTCGCTGCCGGGGGTCTTAATCACCTGCGCCCCGAAACTCTCAATGAGATCGAACCGCTCCTGGCTCATGCCTTGGGGTAAAACGACGATGCTCTGGCAGCCGGCCCGACCGCCCACCCAGGCTCCGCCCACGCCGTAGTTGCCGGTGCTGGGCCACACCAGCGTATGCTTCGCCGGGTCTACCTGGCCCGTCACAATGAGTTCCGCCAGAACGGAGTAGGCGGCTCCTACCTTGTGACTGCCTGTGGGAAATTCGCGGCCGTAAATGACCACGATCGGGGCCTCAACGCCCGTCACCGGCGGCGGAACCACAAAATGGGAGATTTCGTTGTCAGGTCCGCGCCAGGAAATGTTGTAAAGATTGACCGGATCAAGGGGATCAGCCTCGTGCGCGTTCAGCGCTCTGACTCGAACAGCAGGATCAATCGTCTCCGGGTAACGCATTTCAGCAAACGTGGGTCCAAGTGCCATTTTTTTACTCCAATTTGATGGTGAGCGCGTCTCAGTTGTCTGAATCGTATGGCGTAGAGCGTGTGCGTAAGAACCATGTGGGGGGAAATACGGGCCACGGACTACGGAATACGAACTTTTAATGAAACGCGCCCTCAGATTATAGGGGCGGAGAACAGGGTGTTTTCAGCCTCCGTAGTCGAGATATTGTTCCTGCACCCAGCCGACGACGCCATCCACCGTGCTGACTTCGCGCCAGAGCAGGCCGGCACGATTAGCGTGGCCGGGTAACAGGATAACGGTGTCACCGTCGTGAACGAGAGCCAGCGTCTGCCCGCCGGGCGAACGCCTGACCCAAAGTGTGCTGCCCTGCGTGCTGATAAGGGCCGTGTCTGCCTCAATCGGCGTCGGGGTCACCGTCGGGCTGGGAGAGGGTGTGGGCGTCTCAGTCGGCGTCGGGGTGGCGGTGACGGTGGGCGGCGCGGCCGTGGGGGCTGCGCCGGTAGCAACGGCCGTAGTTGTATCCGCTTCCGGTGCGGGAGCCGGCGGCGTCTCTCCCGGAGGCCCGGCAAACGCACCCGTTTGCGGGGTGGAAGAGGCCAGGCTCAGCCTGCGCGTGGCAGTCAGTGTTGCTGTCGCTTCCTCCGCTGATGCTTGATCCGACAGGTCGGTCGTCCCGGTCACTGCTATCTCCCCCGCCGCTTCAGCTACGCCGGGAACGGCCGTACCGGCAATCGGCTGCGGCTGCGGCCCCAGGGGCACGCCGGCGAGGAAAAAGCCAACGGCCAGCAAGAGTAACGCAAGCGCATACCCGGTAAACAGGCGCACGCGCAAATCGAGGCGCGCGGCCGTCAGGCCTAATCGGGCCAGAAAACGAGGAGACTGGGCTGCGTAAGCCAGGGCAATCATGATCAACGCCCCACCAACGGACAAGCCCATTCCCCATAATGTCCACTCTGGAAAACCCATGGGCCAAATTATAGCGGCTTTGAATTCAAGGTGTTAATTCCAGCCGGGGCAGGCTGAAGCGACCGTGCTCTACGGGTGTAACAAGGGTATAATCGCGCCATATTGTCTCAACCTTTCACGCGAAGCCTCACGTGATCTTTGATACCTTATTTATCGGAGAGCTATATGGCGAATCAATACGAAGTTGTCGTTCTAGGCGCCGGTCCGGGCGGGTACGTAGCTGCGATCCGGGCTTCACAACTCGGCTTAAAGACGGCGATTATTGAGAAGGAAGCGCTGGGCGGCGTCTGCTTGAATGTGGGCTGCGTCCCTTCCAAAGCGCTCCTCAAAAGTGCGGAAATCGCCCACCTTTTGCAGAAGCGCGGCCGTGAATTCGGCTTCACCTTCGACAACCTGTCTCTTGACTACGGTACCGCGTTCAAACGAAGCCGGCAGGTTTCGAGCCGCCTTGTCAAAGGCATCGGCTTCCTGATGAAGAAGAACCAAATTGATGTGTATGAAGGGACGGGCACGCTGACTGGCCGGGAATCGCTTCATGTTTCCCTGAAAGATGGGGGCGAAGCAGACCTGGCGGCGCGCCACATCATCATCGCCACCGGCGCACGGCCGCGTATGTTCCCGGGCGTCGAAGCGGACGGCGAGAAAATCATCACGTACAAAGAAGCCATTCTGGCCGATTCGCTGCCGGAGAAAGCGGTCATCATCGGCGGCGGGCCGATTGGGATCGAGTTCGCCTATGTGTGGGCCAATTACGGGGTGGATGTGACCATCGTGGAAATGCTGCCCCGCCTGCTTCCCAACGAGGAGCCGGAAGTCAGCGAGGTATTGGAAAAGGCATACAAGAAGCTGGGCGTCAACTCTCATACCGGCGTGGCCGTCAGCACAGTAGAAGCAACGGCCGACGGCGCCAACGTCAAGCTTCAGGACGGCGTCGAGCTGCAAGCCGACAAAGTCCTGGTGGCCATCAGCTTCGCCCCCAATGTGGAACACATCGGCCTGGAAGCGGCCGGCGTCCGGGTGTCTGAGCGAGGGGCAATAGAGATTGACGATTCAATGCGCACCAATGTCCCCAACATTTACGCCATCGGCGACGTTACCGCCAAGCTGATGCTGGCACACGTTGGCTCGGCGATGGGGCTAATCGCGGCCGAAGCAATCGCCGGGCATCCAACCCCGACGCTCGATTACCGGATGATGCCGCGCGCGACCTACGCCATTCCCCAGGTGGCCAGCTTTGGCTACACCGAGTCTCAGGCCAAAGAAGCGGGCTATGAAATCAATGTCGGCCGTTTTCCCTTCCAGGCCAATGGCAAGGCGCTTGGCCTGGGCGAACGGGACGGCTTTGTGAAGATTATCGCTGACGCCAAGTACGGGGAACTGCTGGGCGCGCACATGATCGGCCCCGACGTCACCGAACTGCTGCCGGAATTGACATTGGCGCAAACGGCCGAACTGACCGCGGCCGAAATTGCCCGCAATGTCCACGCCCATCCCACCCTGAGTGAGGCGCTGATGGAAGCGGCTCACAGCGTGGAAGGGCAACCGATTCATATTTAAGCGATCGTCTGGGATTGACTTCCTGTTTGAAGCGGCATCGAGACCACTCGACGCCGCTTTTTTGATCTCTGGCAGTCAAAGTGTTTGGCGGTTTATCTCATACACAAAATCAGCGGAATCAACCTGTGAGGGCGACTTAACTCATCCGATCAAATTTAAGAGCCTGAAGTCAGTCATGGGCAACTGGTTGGGCAGTAAAATGGCAAAAAACAACTTAAATTTGATTGAACTGACAGACAAAAAAGAGAAGACGGCCGTCAATTGATCCTTATTCGCGCGAATGAAAGCACAATCAAGCAGCCTGAATCAGACACGCAACGGCCGTTGGCGTCGAATCGTGCTATTTGTGGTTCAAAGAGGAGTCAGTTAATGCAGGTGGTGAGCATAACTGCAACTATGAAACAAGCCGTTGAGAATTGGAGTTGATATAATCTGAGGGGTGTGCATAGATTTTGAAAAAAGAGTTGGCATAGTCGATCTAAGCGGGTTCACTTGTAATAAAGACCAATTTGTTACAGGAGAACCCAATGGATCAACCAACTCTAACCGACTATGCTCACCTAATCATCACCTTGTTTGATAAATTTGTCAAAACAAACCCCGTAGTGCTGAAGTATCAAAACCTCTGCACTTACCAATACCGAGAAATGATTCTCTTCTTTATGATGATGCAATATCGGCGTATTTACCGAGATATTGTCAAATGTTGTGGATCGCCGATTCGAGGGCGGCGTCCATCGGTAG
>JBHHTQ010000048.1:0-31562 GCA_046753445.1 Anaerolineae bacterium
CAGGTAAAACACCGACCCCGCCGGAACCAATCGCCGCGTGGGTTTGGGGCTGCGATTTTCAAAGTCCCAGCCGGAGACAGTCTGGTACTTGCCAATCACGGCCGTTTCCAGTTTTGGCGTCACCCCTTTTCGCGTTTCCAACAACCATTCCGGCTGCCAACCATTGGTGAAATGGGCCGGCGTCAACAAAACCAGACGGCAAAAACCGCTTTTGGCGATTTGTTCTACCAGGCCGTTGGGCATTTCCAGCTTTTTCTGCGCCTTGCGCCAGCGCATGATGCGCCGCTCGCCGCCCAGCGGGGCAAAGGTTTCGGCGATGGTCAGGTTATGTGGATTTTCGACAACGGCCGTTGCCAATGCCAGCCGCTTCACCTCAGACAAACGCTTCTCCTCCCCCTCCGGCTTGTGGAAAAATTCCAGCCCTCCGGTGGCAAACAACATCCCTTCCTCGCCGGTAAAGGTGTTCGGGTCCATCTTCACATGCATCCGCCACTCCTTGCCAGGGCCGCTGTGCCCCAGTTCGGCCGGGGCCACCACTTCTTCCTCATCTGGCGGGTTAGCCAACCAGTCCTCAAATTTGTCCCATTTCCAGAAGCGGGGCGCTTTTTTGTACGGCTTGCGCAGGTCGGGCTTCACCAGGCCGACGGGCGGCATGTGGTTGGGCATGTCGGAAAGGGCGTCTTCGGGGTCTAACGGCCGTAACCGGTGACGCACCACCCCCTTTTCCGCATCCTCAATCAACAGCGCATCCCCCGGCGCCGGAACCAGAAAGGTCAGTTGGTCACCATCGCCCAGTTCCACCAGCAGCGGCCCGCGAATGCCCACCGCCTTCACCTGGTTAATCAGGGTGGTATCAAACGCGCCGTTTTTCTGCCCGGCGCGGGTGCGCACCCCGCCGGCGATGGTGGAGGGGAAGGGGAAATCTAACGGCCGTGCCCGCGCGCCGGGCGTTGCGTTAAAGGGACGGCCGTCCCGCACAATCAACGGGTCATGAGGTTCAATCAGCCACCAATCCATCATGCACGCTCCTTTTCCAAATCCATGCCAGCCTGCTCCGCCGCCTTGGCCAGATTGGCAGCGATAATCAATTCATGGGCAATTTGCGAGATGGTGTACCCCTCGCCCAACTGCTCAACCCTTTTTTCCACATACGCTTGGGCTGCTGTTGTGCCTTCCTTCCTTTTAATAATGCGTCCTGCCTCTGCAGCCAGCACATCTTTCAGGCCAGCTTTCATCGCTTCCTCGCCGCCCAGATGCAGGTACATATCCCGCAGTTGGTAGGCCAGGCCGGATGGCAGCGCGCCCGCCTGGAAAAAAGCCGCCAAATCCAACAGCCGTTTGTCCAGTTTGCCCCACTTCCCTTGCACCGTGCGGGGCGCGCCGCTGCGTTTCGCTTCCGTCACTGCCAGGGCGTTTTTGTCCTTGATGCCCTTTGCTGTCTGCTCCGCTTCGCGCGCCGTTTGCAGCGCGTCTTCCAGCGGCTCCGTGTGGTGGAAGATGGCGATACCGGCGGAGAAAGTGGGAGGATCGCCGACCTTAACGGCTTCCTTCATGGTCTTTTGGAAAGTTGCCGCCATGGTTTTTTGGAAAGTTGCCGCTAGTTCAGCGGCGCATTGGATGGCCTGATGCACGGGCAGCAGCGCCAGCACATCATCCCCGCCGGTGAAAACGGCCGCCCCATCATGTTCAGCCACAATTCCTTTGGCTTTGCTTGCAAACCCGGCCAGCGCCGCCGAGAAATTCCGGTGCTCTTCCGGCTTTTCAAGGCTGTTAATGGTACGTCCCATAAAATCGCCATCGCCAACCAGCAAGGCATAGTAAGGGATAAGCTCCTTCACCTTCGCGTCACGTAGCAGCGCCTTCAAAAAATCATTGAGTTTGTCCTCTGCCTTTCGTGTGTCTGCTTTATCCATGTAATCTAACAGCCGGGATTTAAACAGAAGACCGCCATCGAGATTTCCTATTATTGGTAGCTGCAAACGATGGCGGATAACTTCCTGTTTTTCGATTTCGGAGTTTATGGTGCGTAGCACAGCCAAATAATCTGCCCATTTTTGTTGAACGGCCGTGTCGCTGGCTTTGGCCTGCAAATGTGTTTTGAGAGGCATGGCGGCCATGTGGGACGTGCTGGAAAAGTTTTGCTCTTCGCCAGCTTTGCCCAGTCGTTTGAGCAAGTCTACGCCGGACAACTGTTCGCCTGCTTTGGCCTTGTACCACTTGTACATTTTCTCCGCGTCGCCGGAGACATCTTTGGGGATGACGCTTTCCCGATTGCCGTCCAGCGAGGATTTGGGTTTGTTGCTGCCCCAGGTGGGCTGGTTGAAGTCGCGCAGGTTTTTGCGGGCGGCCAGCAGATTTTCCGCCTTTTTGCGGACGTTGAGGTAATCGTTTTCGTCGGGCAGGGGCACGGCGACCCAGTAGAATTCGGGCAGGTCTTTGATTTGTTTTTCGGCGTCATCTTTGGTCTGTAGCTTTCTTTCTTGTGACGAATTATCTGGTTCCGCCGCATCCAGGGCAATTTCACCTAGTTCCTTCAGCCGCGCTCGCATGGCCGTCTCTGCATCTTTAGCCACTTTTTGCGGCTCTGCCACGATGGCGACAATTTTGTTGGCAACGGCCAGGTCGCTGCCCGCCTCCAATTCTGCCAGAGAAGCAGCGGGGAAAATGAGATTTTGCTCCCCGGCAGTCTCGGCCACCGCCCGCGCCGCCGCCTTGCTCAGCTCGCTCATCAACCAGGAGCCAAACCAGAGGTCGCGGGTGCGCCGGGCAGCGGCAATGAACACCTGCATGGGGCCGATGTGAATAAGCAATAGATACTCCGACATAACGCCTCCTTTGGAACCTACCGATTTTTAACAGATAATTATCCTGGCTAGAAAAGCATCAGGTTGGTTGAGGTAGATGGTCTTACTAAAGATTTCTCAAGAAATCTTTGGTCAAACTTAAGGCAAAAGTGGAACCAAAGTGGAATTTTATTAGTGTGGGAACAAGTTTGATTTTCATTGTGACTGGCAGATAAACGCGACCTACGTCTATCTCAGGAGCAGTATATCGAGGGAGATATAAGAAAGTCAATACCTGGCTTGGGGGTGGATGGCCGGACGCCCGTTGCGGTGGATGCTCTGGGGTCTTTGGGGAGCGGCCGTGGATCCTTAGGCATAGGGGCAGTGCACTGTCCCCCTACTTTATTCGTTGTTGTTTAATCGCCGCTTTCCAACTGGTCTGTTTCCAGCGAGAGCTGGAGGGGCAACGGCCGCAGACGGTTTGCAGCCCGGTGCTGCCGGTAGACGGCTATCGTTTGCGCGATGGTCAGGCCGGACACATACAACAGACCGACCGCGAAGACGGCCGCGTAGAAGGCGACGGCCCAGTTCCCCAATCGGATAGCGTACAGCACTGTCCCCAGGTTCAGCGCGGCGACCCCAAGTTCCCAGAAGACAATGCCGTCCAGCTTCAGTTGATACCGCTTGCCGGTCCAGGATTGCTTCGCCCGCACGATGCCGAACTTGGCGGTGCGTTCAAACCGGTTGGGCTTCCTGGTCATGATTTGCAATGCTGCCCGGACAGTGTTCATCATCAGCCCAGAGCCGACAGCGGTGATGAACAGGATTTTAGGCAGCACGCGCAGCCAGTTGCGCCCAAGATGCTGTTGGCCCACGATAAAGAAGCAGGTGGGGGCCAGCGCGGTAAAGTTGAAGACGTAGGCGATGCCGAATAATGTGATGAGTTGGGGATAACGCTGTGAGAGCAGCAGGACGGCCGGGTACATGAGCGACAGGATAAACAACAGGAGATGCACGCCATACCCGCCGAGGTGAAATGTGGCGGCCAGCTTCACACGCAGGGGCGCATCGGAATTCCACACCTGGGGGCCTAGCTTGAGCGCGCATTCCAGGCTGCCCCGCGCCCAACGGTGCTGTTGGCGGCGAAAGGCGCTGATACTGACGGGGAGTTCAGCCGGAACCTCCATGCTTCGCAGGTAACGGCCGTGCCAGCCGCGCAGCAACGCCCTGTACGATAGGTCGAGGTCTTCGGTCAGCGTCTCAGCCGTCCATCCCCCCGCATCCTCGATGGCGGTCTTTCGCCACACCCCGGCCGTTCCGTTGAAATTGAACCACAGCCCGCCCACCCAACGTGCGTGTTGTTCCACCACGAAATGGGCGTCAATGGCCACCGATTGCAGGGAGGTCAGCAGCGAGTAGTTCCGGTTGAGGTGTCCCCACCGCGCCTGGACGAAGGCGGTGTGCTCGCCAAAGTACGGGAGTGTGCGGTGGAGGAAGTCGGGCGGGGGCACGAAATCGGCGTCAAATACGGCGATAAACTTCCCTTTCGCCCCCATCAGGCCGGCTTTGAGCGCGCCTGCCTTGTAACCCGCCCGCGCGGGACGGGTTACATGCTCAATGGGGGCGCCGGACGCCTGCAGCCGCTTGACGGCCGCGGCCACAATGGTGCGCGTTTCGTCCGTAGAATCATCGAGGACTTGAATCTGGAGCCGATCCGGAGGGTAATCAAGGCGGGCGGCCGCTTCAATGACGCGCTCGGCGACATATAATTCGTTGTAAATCGGGAGTTGAACAGTGACCAGAGGCCACTCACCCTCTATTTCTAATGTGTCCGGGCGAGTCTCAACCTGGCCGCTTTCATGTTTCCGGCGGCCTCGCCAGGCGAGCAAGGTGAGGTAAAAGAAGTTGATGCCAAATGCAAACAGGGCGCCGACGACAAGCAGGTATGCCAGAGCTAACGGTACAAGTAAAAAGTCAATCATGGGGTATCCGCAAACGAACGATCAAGCGTATCCGATACTGGTTGATAAAACGATGCGGCCCATAACCCCCAGATCAGCCACTGCCAAACGCGGCCAGAAGGATAATACCACGCATAGGCGTCAAATGCATTCAACACGGTAACGGCCGCCAATGCCCCGGAAAGGCCGATGAGCGTGGGGGATGTGCGCAGCCGCTCCCGCCTGAGAGCGAGCGCTGCCCACGGGCTGAGCAGCGCTGCCACATAGAACATCACACCGAAAAGCCCGACCTCGGCCGCGGCCGTTAATACGGTGTTGCGGGCCGGCTGAAAATCGACGCCCAGGTCAGGGGCCATCTGCAGCGCGGCCAGCGGCATCACGCCGATGCCTACTCCGGTCACGGCGTGATGGCTGAACAGTTGATTGGCGGCCGTGTTCAGGGCATGCCGTGCCGCACGAGCTTGCCTTTTTTCCTCAATTCTCGCCGCGATCACCGGCGGGTTGCTCCCAAGACGAAGGTAGGGCAGGTGGGCGAACAAGAGCGGCAGCAAGAAAAGGGTTGTGGCCAGGGCAGCGGCGATGATGACACTCCTCTCCACAGGCCGCGGCCGCGCATGCTGCCAAAGCCACCCCGCGACCAGCATCCCCACGGCCGCAGCGATCCAGGCGGGCCTGGAGAAAGTCAGGAACAGCGCGCCACAGGTAAGCCCAAACAAGGCGACCCCCGCCATGCGCCACCGGCTATTGGATGTGGCAAGCCAGGTTGTCAACAGCAGCAGCCCAAAAGCCAGCCCGGCAGCCAGGATATTGGGGTGGTCGCTCAGGCCGTAGGCGCGCAGCGCGCGCAAGCCCCCTTCCGCCCACACAAAGCTGCTGCCTCCAGCGGGATCAAGCATCCTTTCTCCCAGCCACCCCAGGCCCAGGTCATGTTGCTGCCAACTCTGGGCAAAGCCGATCATGGCCTGGATACCGAGTTGCAAACCTACCGCCCAGATGATTGCCCGCAGCCCTTTAATTTCGTTCACCAGGAAAAGGTACAACAAGGCCAGCAGCGCTACCTGAACGGCGTGAGCGGCGGCCAGGAGGAGGCTGGCTGACGCCGCAGCACTGATCACGGCCGTCGCCGTGACGCCCATGATCGGCCAGAAGAGGAAAAACGGGCCGGTGTTGATCGGCCGTGGCCGCGCCGCCAGGCTGGCGCCCCAAAACAGAAGGGTCGTAGCCAGGATAATCGTATGGGTGTGCAGTAGAATATTGGTGAAATCAGCGTAAATGGGGGGAGACGGCCGTGTGACCAGCATCAGGCGCTGCCGCCAGGGCAGCGTGACAATGGTCAATGCCAACGCCAGCCGCGCCACTGAAACCAATATGTCCGCCAGCCTGTCCCGGGAGAAGGCGCTTGCTCGTGTCGAATCATTTGCCATTCGCTTGTCCCTTACTGATGCACAAGGTGAGAGACGCGCCCAAGACGGCCGCCTGAGCCAGGAGGACGGGAAGCGCGATCATGCCCACAGCGGCGTCAAACGGCCGCTCCAATTGGATGAGCAGCGTTAAGCCCAGGCCTGAGGCGGCGACGACGCGAGATGGGTGCAGAACCAGGCCAGCCAATGGCAGCAGCAAGAACAGCAGATGATGGTACCAGACGAGTGGTGAGGCGGCCACCATCAATGCCAGGAACGCGGCGAACAGCCAGAAGTGCTGCTGGTCGAAATGTGGCGACAGGCGCAAGCCGATCCGAAAGAGGAACAGGGTCGCAGCCAGCACAAGCAGAATATGCGCCTGACGCAGCGGGAGGAGCAGGTTTTGCCAGTTCAGATCGATCAACGCGCGCGAGACCAGGCTTGCCCCGCTCAAGTTAAAGGGAGAAGCGTGCATCTGTAAGCCTAACCGGGGCAAGATGGCAGCGAAATCAGCCAGGCTGTGCGGAGAGAATTGGACGGCCGAAACCCCGCTCAACACGAACAGAGAAACGGCCGTGCTGACCACGACCCGCCACCGCCGGATGGCCGTGAAGTAAACCAGCAGCAAGACGGGTGAAGTCTTAAACAGGATCGCCAGCGCCAGGCTCAGGCCGGAAAGCGCTTCTCGACCTTCAACGGCGAGCAGGAGGCAAAGACAGAGCAATAGCGCCACAACGGGGCTGATCTGGCCCACATAAAGCGCTTCGACAATGGGGGCAAACCCGAGGAAAAGCAGCAGGATAAAACCCTGTCTGCGCCGGGAGAGCGGCCCGTACACATGCGCCGCCAGCCGCAGCATGGCGAGAATGGCTCCGATCCAGGCGAGGAAGACGGCCGTGGCCCAGGCCAGCACCCGCCCAGTTGAGTCAGGCAGCCAGGCGAAGGGAGCGGCGACGCTGAGTAAGAATGGATGGTTAAGAAAACCGGAGCCGATGTGGAAAGGGAGATAAGGGTCTCGACCCGCCGCCGCCTTCGCATAGGCAGTGAGGTAAATACCGAAATCCCAGCCACTTTTGCCGGGCACAACGGCCGTCAACCAGGATAGGGAAGTAACTGTCAACAGCCAGAACAGGGCGAGAATGCCCACCTGTTCTACCGTTGCTTTTGAAGGGAGTTTGACATTCACCGGACGCCAGCCCGCTGTAACAGCCGTGCCAGCCAGAACAGCATCCGCTTACGCCGGCCTAAACGGCGGCCGCGCATGAAGTAATCGTCGTTGCTTTGTTGCTGGATTAATGACGCCAGCCGGCCTTTTTCCAAATCGGCCGTCTTGCCGAAGTAAATCCCGTTACCGGGCACCCCCTCTACCACATTGGCCGCCAGCGGCCGCATTACCTTGCCGAAAGTGAACAACGGCGAACGGCACCGACGGGTGGTCAGGACATATTCAGCGCGCAGATTCGCCGGCGATTTGGCGCCGTTCAAGTCCACGGCGTAATCATAGCCGCGAAATCTGTCTGTCAATTGGTTCAGGCAGCGGGGCAGCAATTCCTGGAAGGAGTCAAAGACAGCCACAGAATCGTCCAGCGAGCTGAGCCGGAATTGACGCCGGAAAGTCTGGAGGGGTACCTGGAAAAAGCGGGTGGTATGGTCGAAATGGGTACCGATGTCACCGAAATTGGTCGTCAGAGATTGGCGGGGGAAGACGTAAAAGCGGTCGGTCTCCGCCAGGTACCGGGTCTTCAAGGGAAACCAATCGGTATCGGGGAAGGAAGAGAAGAGTTCGTGCAGGGGAACGGCCGTTTCTGATTCCGCGCTTTTCTCCCGCCATTGAGTGAACGCCGCCCATTGCGTTCCTGTATATGCCTGCCCCTGATACCAGGCCACCTGCATAAAAAAAACATCCGCGTCATCCAGATAGGGGGTAAAGGGATGGTGGGTAAACCCATTGAACCAAAGCGCGTTGAGCGAAATCCCGGCAATGCGCGAATCGTCGGCATAAAAGTCGAGAGCCTGTTGCGCATAATGATAAAACATGGGGGAGACGAACAGATCGTCTTCCAGTAAGATGACAGCCCCGTATGTTTGTGACAGCCCTCCGCCGAAAAACACATTGCCGATAAGGCCCAGCTTCTTTTCGTGTTGAATGACCTGCTTGTCGCCGTGAGGCCAGCGAAAGTCGGCCGCAAGCCGGCGGACTTTCGCCGTGTGCTCACCGCCTGTGTCAATGGAAATGACCAACCTCACGCCTGGAGGGTATTCAGCCTTGCATAGCGAATGGAGCAGCCGCCGCAGGGCGTGAGGCCGATTGTAGGCGGTAACGACGAGGGTCGGTTTCATCGTGGCTCGGTGACTGTGCTCAGGGCTTCAGCACCAGCTTGCCCGCCACATCCCCATTTGCCAGCCGGCTGAGTGCAAGCGGCCCCTCGGACAACGGGTATATTGTGTCAATAACCGGCTGGAGACGGCCGTCAAACAGCAATCCCATAACCTTCTCATAGTCACTAATAGGTCCCATGGTGCTGCCGATGACGCTTAGATGTTTGCCGAAAATGAAGCGATTGTCTATTTCAAACCGGGGGCCGCTGGTGTTGCCCACCGTGAGCAAGCGGCCGCCCTTCTTGAGCGCCCGCAGCGATGTGGGGAAGGTAGCTGCTCCCACATTATCTACCACGATGTCTACGCCTGCCTTGCGGGTCGCCCGGTAGACGGCCTTTCCCCAATCCTCTTCCTGCCGGTTGATGGTGAAGTCGGCGCCCAGCGCGCGCGCCTTGTCCAGCTTCTCCGCAGAGGAGCCAACGACGTAAATGGGACGCGCCCCTGCCAGTTTGGCTATCTGGATGGCGGCCGTGTTGACGCCGCCTCCCGCGCCGACGATCAGAACGGATTCCCCAGCTTGTAGACCACCCCTGGTGATCAAAGAGTGCCAGGCGGTCACAAATACCAATGACGCAGCAGCGGCCGCTTCGTATATATCTGGCCGGGTGAGGGCATCCTCCGGTATCTTGAGCAGGCTCCGAGCAGGAACGGCCGCATACTCGGCCAGGCAGCCATCCACATGCTCTCCCATCAGGACAAAATGGCGGCATAGATTGTCACGGCCGGTAAGGCAGAAATGGCACTGGCCGCAGCTAAGTGTCGGATTGACCGCCACGCTGTCGCCGGCCTGGAACCCGGTCACGTTCGAACCGATTTCGGCGATGATCCCGGCCCCGTCCGCGCCCAGTATGTGGGGGAGTTTAAGTTTAAGGCCGGGCCAGCCCGTCAGCACCCATAAGTCGAGGCGGTTGAGCGCGGCCGCCTTGACCTCCAACAACACCTCGTTCGGGCCGATTTCGGGGCGGGGCACCTCGTCAACCATCACCTTATCTATGCTTCCGTGTTTATGAAAAACGACTGCCTTCACGTTTCCTCCCAATGACCAAACACCGAATCTAGAATGAAAGTCCAACACAAATGATAGAAGGCGGCCGCGGAAAGCGCAAGAGTTGGTGGCAGCCTTGTCCCGAACCTCAACCTTTGGTATCGTCACAAACAGTGTTGCGATGAGTGAGTTTGTTGTGAGGAATGTATGAGACCATTGACAGTGCATGTGCACGGCCGTTTGCTGGCAGATGGCGGCCGCTCAGTTTTGCTCCTGTTGGACCCGGAGCCGACGGAACCGGCGGCCGAGTCACTGTTTCTGCGTTTTGCCTTTGTGACGACGGGAGTCGAAGAGCACATCTTTCCCGCGTTATTGCTGGATGATTGGGGGAGAGAGAGCGCCTCTGCTGAGCTGTATCAATGGGTGTACGAATATGGGGATCAATTCCCGCGGGCAGAAATGTTTGGGTTTGATGTGGGCGGCCGCGAGGTGCAATGTTTTTTGCGCGAGCTTGAGCATTTTGCCCGGTTGCCTTGTTACGCTTACCGGGAGGCTGACGCGCCAGTAGCCGGCGGTGTGTTGGTGGAGGCGGTTCTGCTGCCGGATAAAACGGCTGAATTCCCCCGGCGGGAACGACGGCCGTCCGGCCTTCAACGGCCGCTGCGCTCTGTCAGAGCAAGCTGGTGGCGTGTCCCGCCCGCATTGGCCCATTTCGATATAAAGCTGCTCGACTCGACAGAATCTTGACATAACCCAATTGACACTGTTTCCGGGCTTGTGCTAGAATGCCTGCCTGCACATGGCGCGATGGAGCGCGGTGTCAACCAAAGGGAGTGGTTAAATCGTTCATTGATGCGGAACCGGCAAATTTTCTTTCTGTTCGTCTTACTGCTGCTGGCTGGGTGGATGGCTCTCTTGCGGCCGTCGAAGCCTGTTGCTGCGGAAGCGGCCGGACTCACCAGAACTGAGGAGACGCACTCCATCTTGTCTCCGTATTGGGGGGCAGCGATTCGGCGTTGGGAGCCACAAATTGGGGAGGTTGCTGAGACGTTTAGCCTGGACCCTGACTTCATTGCCGCCGTAGTCAACGAAGAATCAAATGGAAACGCGCGGGCGGTCAGCCGCGTTGGCGCAGTCGGCCTGATGGGTGTCATGCCGGCCAGTCCTGGGCTGGAGTGGCGGCCGTCCACGGAAGCATTGATGAATCCGGCAACCAACCTTCGTTGGGGCGTTGCCATTCTGGCGGAGATCATTCGCCAATCCGGCGGAGACTTGTATGCTGCGCTCGCCGCATACAGCGGCGGTTGGAGTCAGGTAGGCAGCCGCGTGCCCCAGCAGTATGCGGCCAGCGTGCTCGACCATTACGGCCGTGCTGTTGTCGTCCGTAACGGAGGTTCCCCGGATATTGCTACCCAATGGACGATTGCGGTAGAGATGCAGCGAGGGTATGTGCCCCATGAAGCATTGTTGGTTCTGGGCGATCAACCGGTATCCGGCCTGTTCACGTTCGGCAGGCATGTCATGTACGATTACATAGACCTGTCCAACCGTTCTCACTACATCGTGGCCTATGCGGTGCCTGTGGCTCTGGTAATCCCGGTTGGTGGGGACGGTGCGTTATTTGGCAGCAGCGACGCCGTCGAGCCGCAGTTACAGGCACGCCTGGGTCTGGCCAGTGTCAAGGTTGCCAGCAGCAATCCCCGCGTTTTGATCACCTGCTTGCCTAGTCTGAGCCGGTTGCGTGGCCGCGCCAGCACGCGCTGGTTTGCCCCCTCACAATGCCCCTCGTGGCACAGATAGTGCGCGGCCAATGACCAATTACCAATGAGCAGCGGCGATTCCGCTGACAATCCTACCGGAGTCATTATGAGTGTTCTTCCTGCTTCCGTGCGTCAAAGCGTTCAGGCCAGGTTTGGCGACGGCCGCGCTTTTGAAGCGCCGAAAGGTACCCCTATCGAAGAGTTCATCGAGGCTGCCCAGCCCGAGGTTGAAGGGAGAATTGTGGCCGCATTGGTCAACGGCCGCCTGCGAGAGCTGTGCCGGCCGCTCCTGGAAGACGCCGATCTTGTCCCTGTGACGACGGCCGACTCCGATGGGATGCGTATCTATCGCCGCTCTTTGAGCTTCCTGCTGATCGCGGCCGCGGCTGAGGTGTTTCCGAAGCGTACCATCACTGTTCACCATTCCATGCCCTTCGGCGGTTATTATTGCGAGCGGGATGACCGCCACCAATTGACAGACGAAGAACTCGCCCAGCTGCGCGGCCGTATGCGGGAATTGGTTGCTGCGGACCTCCCTATCACTCAGGTGCAAGTTCCTTTGGAGGAAGCGTTGGGTCTGTTTCGGG
The DNA here is from genome assembly GCA_046753445.1 of Anaerolineae bacterium. GTDB lineage: Bacteria > Chloroflexota > Anaerolineae > Promineifilales > Promineifilaceae > JAHEEY01. The sequence continues at coordinate 11,856 of JBHHTQ010000048.1, forward strand.
CTGACGGCGACCAGGAAAAGGCGGAGCTATTCGCCAAACGGCGCAAGGATTATCTGACGCTGTACGAATTGAACGGCGTCCGCGACTACTTCCACGGCTTCATGGTGCCGCGGACGAGCTATCTAGACCTGTTTGAATTGCGTCATTACAAAGACGGCTTCATCCTGCAATTTCCACGGCGCCAGCAGCCGGATGTTTTGCAGCCGTTTGAAGATGAGCCGCGGCTGGCTCAGGTCTTCCGAGAGTATGATGACTGGTTGAGTGTCATTGGTGTCCCCAGTGTGGCATCACTCAATGCCGCGATTCGTGACGGCCGTGCCCAAGAGGTGATCCTGGTTGCTGAAGCGCTGCACGAGCGTCAGTTAGCCAATATTGCGGCCCAAATTGCCGCCGGCCGCCCCGCGTTGAAATTGGTGCTGATTTCTGGGCCGACTTCGGCCGGCAAGACCACATTCAGCAAACGGCTGGCGATTCAGCTCATGGCTCAGGGCATCCGGCCAGTGGCCATCGGCATGGATGATTACTTTGTCAATCGCGATCAAACCCCGCGAGATGAAAACGGTGATTATGATTTCGAGGCGTTGGAAGCGGTAGACGTGCCGCTCTTCCGGCAGCACCTGCGCCAGTTGTTGACCGGCGAGATGATTGTGCAGCCGATTTTTAATTTCCGCACCGGGAAGCGCCAATGGGGCAAGGAACTGCGTATTGGCTCCGACCACGTCATTATTGTGGAAGGGATACATGGGCTGAATCCGGCGCTGATCGAGGGAATTCCGCCCGAATCCGTCTATCGCATCTTCATCTCCGCATTCACCCAGCTTAACCTCGATCGTCATAACCGCGTTCCTACAACAGATACGCGCTTGCTTCGCCGGATTGTCCGCGACGCGGCGCACCGCGGGTATTCGGCCGCCGATACCATTGCCCGCTGGCCCAGCGTTCGGCGGGGCGAGAAGCGGTACATCTTTCCACACCAGAACAATGCTGATATGTTCTTTAATTCAGCATTGGTTTACGAGCTGGCAGTGTTGAAAACATTGGCTCAACCGCTGTTGTTGACAGTTGAGCCGGGGACGCCGGAGCGGGTGGAGGCGAACCGGTTGCTGGCCTTCCTGCAATGGTTTGACCCCTTGTCGCCTGAAGAGCTGGACAGCATCGCCAGTGACTCCATCCTGAGGGAGTTCATTGGCGGGTCGATCCTGGAGGATTTCAGGTTTTGGCAGGCATGAGGAGGGGGAAGATAATCAGCCAACGATTTTGAGATTAGAGATTGGAAACCGGAGACCGGTTCAAATTTATATCTCCAGTCTCCAATCTCTGGTTGACTCGCTAAGTCGAAAACGAACGGTTACTTAGATAACGCCGGTGGTTAAGGCCCTCTTGACCTCGGCAATTGCTTTGGTTACTTCGATTTCACGCGGGCACGCATTGGTGCAGTTGAAGACGGTGCGGCAGCGCCAGACGCCAAACGTGTCCCCGGCGACTTTCAGCCGTTCTGCGTATGCCTCGTCCCGGCTGTCGAAGATGAACCGGTGCGCCTGGACGATTGCAGCCGGGCCGATGTAATTATCATTGGCCCAGAAGCTGGGGCATGATGTGGTGCAGGCGGCGCACAGAATGCATTTGGTCGTATCGTCAAAACGCGCCCGGTCGGCCTGAGATTGGAGCCGTTCCCGGCCGTTTTCCGGGGGCGGCGAATTGCTTACGAAATAGGGCATTACCGACTTGTAGTGGTCCATGAACGGTTCCATGTCAACCACCAGGTCTTTTACCACGGACAGGCCCAGGATGGGTTCCACTTGAATCTTGACCGGCCCATCGTCGTTGTCCCCGGCCAGGCGAGCTACCAGCATTTTACACGCTAGAGAATTGGCCCCGTTAATGCGCAACGCATCAGAACCACAGACGCCATGAGCACAGGAGCGCCGCAAGGTGAGCGTGCCGTCAATTTCCCACTTCACGCGATGGAGCAGATCGAGAACGGAGTCGTTAGGGCTAACATTATCCAGGGTATATTCTCCCCACCAGGCCTGTTTCCTCGCTTCCGGATTATAGCGACGAATGCGTAGCTTAACTTGCATCGGAATCTCCTTAATAAATGCGTTTCTTTGGTTCGTAACGGCCGAGTGTAACCGGTTTATAATCCAGGCGGTAAGAATCGCCTTCTTTGTGGCACAACGTGTGGCGCAGCCAGTTGGCGTCGTCTCGTTCTGGGTAATCATCACGGGCATGACCGCCGCGGCTCTCGGTGCGGGCTTCAGCCGACACGGCCGTCACCTGCGCCAGTTCCAACAGGCACCCTAATTCCCACGTCTCCAACAAATCGGTGTTAAACCGCTTGCCTTTGTCATCAATCTGGATGTTATGATATTCGGCGCGCAACTCTTTCAACTCTTTCAGAGCATTGCCTATGGTTTCTGCGGTGCGGAAAACGCTCACATTTTCAGTCATCGTGCTTCGCATACGCTGGCGCACAACATTTGCTTTGACCCCGCCGTTCCCATTGCGGATTCGCTCAAATTCCGCCATAACTTCTTCGGCTGCGTTGCCAGGCAAGGGAAGCAAGTCTGCATCCTTACAGAATGAGGCCATATGTTTGCCGGAGCGACGGCCGAAAACGACCAGGTCTACCAGCGAGTTTGTCCCCAACCGGTTCGCGCCATGAACCGAAACACAAGCGGCTTCACCGGCAGCATACAGTCCGGGCAGCACTGTTTTCTGGGCGTCAACCACGACACGGCCGTCCACATCGGTGGGAATGCCCCCCATGGCGTAATGTGCCGTTGGTTGAACCGGCATCGGTTCCGTGACCGGATCCACGCCCAGATAGGTCCGCGTAAAGTCTGCGATGTCGGGCAGTTTGGCCTCGATGTAGGCGCGGTCAATGCGCCGATCCGACCCTTCCTCCGCAAAGTACTTGTTCACCGTTTCCGGCCGTATGTCCAGATGCACGTAATTCTGGCCGTTGATGCCTCGTCCCGCCTTCACTTCCAGGTAAATCGCCCGGCTGACAACATCACGGCTGGCCAGGTCTTTGATGGTAGGCGCATACCGGGCCATGAAGCGCTCCCCTTCATTATTGATGAGCACCCCGCCTTCCCCCCTTACGCCTTCCGTGATCAAAATTCCCAGCTTGTAAATGCCTGTGGGATGGAATTGGAAGAACTCCATATCCTGCAGGGGAACGCCCCGGCGCAGACAAATGGCCGCGCCATCCCCGGTGAGGGAGTGGGCGTTCGAGGTGACCTCCCAGCAGCGGCCCCACCCGCCGGTTGCAAACAGTACCGCTTTGCTGTGGAAGATATGAAATTCCCCGGTGGCGATATTCACCGCGACAACGCCGCGGATCGTGTCGTCCACGCGAATCAAATCCACAACGTGGAACTCGTCGAAGAAGTTGACGTTGTTCTTGATGCACTGCTGGTAAAGCGTTTGCAAAATCATATGCCCGGTGCGGTCGGCCGCGTGGCAGGCGCGCATGACCGGTTTGCCTGTTTCATTGTTTGTGTGCCCGCCAAAGCGGCGCTGGGAAATCTTGCCGTTAGGGAAGCGGTCAAAGGGAAGGCCCATGTGTTCCAACTCGACCACTGTGCTGATTGCTTCCTGGCACAGCACATCCACGGCATCCTGGTCAGCCAGATAATCCGAGCCTTTGACCGTGTCGTAAGCATGCCATTTCCAATGATCTTCTTCTGCATTGCCTAAGGCCGCGCCAATGCCGCCTTGGGCCGCTCCTGTGTGTGAGCGTGTTGGGTACAGTTTAGAAAGCACCGCTACGTTGACATCGCGGCCGGCATAAAGGGCTGCCATCAGTCCCGCGCCTCCTGCGCCAACGATTACGGCGTCAAAAGTGTGTGTTTGTACATTTGCCATCTTAGTTATTCCCCTGTTTGAAGCGGTGCGGTGGGAGTCGTCTTGCGCCAAAAGCTGAACGCTCCACCCCGCACAGCCTAGTTCGCAAGAATCGGTGCTGCATCAAATCGTGCAATGGCAAAGCCAGCCCAAAGGATGGTGACCACGACAAAAATAGCCAGAAATGTATTGATGACTTTAACCGTGCGTCGATTGTGAATGTAATCTTCTAAAACGTTGCGAAGCCCGTTGATGCCGTGGGAGAAAGCGAATATAAGCAGCAGCATGTCGTACGCTTTCCACCCCCAAGAGTTCCATTGTTCGGCCACAAAGCGGAGCGTCAGACTGTGCGAACTGTTGAACACGTGCTGAAGGATCATATGCCCCACAGCGAGAACGAGGAGCGCGACGCCGGACAAGCGCATAAAGAGAAAGGCGTAGCGTTCGAAATTGCTTTGCACCTGTACGGTGCGCCGCGTTAAGGTGTTATCAATTGTTGTCATCAGGATGACTCCCTTCTCAGTTCAAGTAATCGCCGAGCGCCGGCAAGGTGAAGCAGCTCAAGCCTTTCGCAGTTAGTTCGGAGCAGTAGCCGATGATCCCGCTCAGCATATAAATCCCGATGGGGATAAAAACAACGAGGAACAAGACCCACACCACGGCCGCGCTCCGGCGTTGGTGCTTCCACCATTCTGGCTTGAAATCGAGCAAAGAAATGCGGATACCGTTGAAAGCGTGGTAGAGCACGGCCGCCATCAGGCCGATTTCTCCCACGCCAAACAATGGATGCTTGAACACTTCAATTGACCATTTATAGAGACCTGGATAAAAGAAGGCATTGGCCGTGTCCCACACATGAAGCACCAGGAAGCTGAGAATTGCCAGCCCCGAGAGTCTGTGTGCCACCCAGCTCCAATGTCCGCTACGACCGCGGTAGCGAACACTTTCCCGCAGCGTAAGGATTAGAGTAGACATAGAAAGCTGTCCTCCGAGGATTTGAGTACGGAAACGCTGCACCGGATGCAGCGAAAAGTCGGGCGGATTATAGCACGTTTGAGGAGTTCGAGTAGAATGGAACTGCGCCCGGCGCCTTCGATATGGAAATGGAAATAACGGCCGCAAAACGCTTTCTCGCCAATGCCCAACGCCTCGATGGCAGTTGGCCGTACCGTCCTGCTTCGGGGCAGGGATCACCGGAACCTACCTGTTTTTGCCTGCTGGCTCTGGCAAATGCAGACCGGATCAGTGAAGACCCGATGGTGTCGCGAACCGGGGCGTGGCTGGCGCGGCAAGTGAATGGGGAAGGGGCTGTGACGCTGGAGGGAGATGACCAGCCGCATTGGTCTACAGCCCATTTGGTATTAACCCTCACACATCTGCAGCTGGATACCAACCTGCGCGATCGCTGTGTGGCCTGGCTGCTGTCATGGAAAGGGAATCCGGCGGCCCCATTTGAAGGCATCCCTCTCAACGGGCAGCTCATTGGCTGGCCCTGGATCAGCGACACGTTTAGCTGGGTGGAGCCGACCAGTTTGACCTTGCTGGCCCTGAAACAGGCTGGTATCCGCAGTCACGGCCGCATCCGGGAAGCCGAGCAGTTATTATGCGATCGCGCCTGCGTGGGCGGGGGGTGGAACGTGGGCAACCCGGTAGTATTGGGACGGCCGCTTGAAGCCTTCTTGCCCACAACCGCACTGGCGCTCCTCGCCTTGCAAGATGTGGACGCGGCTGCGGCGTTGGTTGAGCAGGGATTAACCCTGCTTGAGGATGATGCGAACCAGGCATATTCGACGCTATCATTGGCATTGACCATCCTTTGTATGGACGCGTACGGCCGTCCCACAGGGTCGTTTGTTCACCTGCTGCGGCAGCGCCAGCAGCCGGACGGCAGTTGGCGTCAGATGGTTCATCTGACAGCCCTGTCGATTTTGGCATTGCGGAGCGTCACGGAAGGGGTCAATGTCTTCAAGCTCTAGCAAACTCACCCGGCGCACTTTCCTCAAACTGGGCGGCGCAGCCGCCGGCGGTGCGTTGATCGGCGGCGTGACGCTCCCCTGGGTGCGCCGTGTTGACCAACCCCGAGCCAATGTCATGGTTCTTAAAGCGGAGTCGTACGAACAGGAACTGGCTGATCTGCTGCTCCGCGGAATCAGCCAATATCCGCAGATCGTAAAGCGGGCGCGGGGTGGGCGAGTAGTGCTCAAGCCCAACATCGTGGACCATTATGCCGCTCACCCGGTCAATACACATCCGCTCATAGTGGCCGCCGTTGCGGCCGCATTTTACCGTTTGGGCGCGGCCGAAGTGATTGTGGCTGAGGGGCCGGGCCACCGCCGGGACAGCGAAATGCTGCTGGAGCTGTCCGGATTTGATGACGTGCTGCGCGCCGCAAAGCTTCCCTATGTTGACCTGAACCTGGATGCCGTCAGCCCCGTTTCCTTGTCCGCAGACTACACAGGGCTGAAGCGTATGTTTTTCCCCCGCACCATTTTGGGAGCTGACCTGATTGTCTCCATGCCCAAGCTTAAGACTCACCATTGGTCGGGGGTTACGCTGTCGCTGAAGAACATGTTTGGCGTAGTTCCCGGCGTGAAATACGGCTGGCCCAAAAATATACTGCATTGGCGGGGCATTACCCAGAGTATTGTAGACATTTACAACGCAGTTCGTCCCGGCTTTGCCATCGTGGATGGCATTGAGGGGATGGAGGGAGATGGTCCGCTGCACGGCGATGTCACCAAGAGCGGCCATGTTGTCATGGGAGAAAACCTGACGGCCGTAGACGCCACGGCCGCTCGCCTGATGGGCGTGTATCCTGAACGCATTGATTATCTGGTGCACATGATGCGTTTTGGCGGCACAGTCAATGCCCACCGCATTTACCAGATCGGAGAGAATACCAGCGAGCTGGCGCAGGATTTTGCCGTGATGAAGCATATGGCCCACATCAAACAGCCAATTCCACGCATAAAACAATGGTTATTGTTGGGTTTGTGAGCAGGCAAAATCCTCTCCCGGGGGATGTACATTAGAAAACGTTTTGCGTCAGCAGGCGGCGCTTGCCCCTCGTTGCTGAGACTGCTACACTCTTGATTGATGGTAAGACCATTTGATTTACGCGACCTTGCGCTTGTCCGACGTCTGGGGGTACATGGCGTCTCACTCTATACCGAGCCTGCGCTGACCAACAGCCTCCACCCGCTGCGGGGAGCATTGTTGAGCATCGTCGGCGGCGACCTTCCCACTTATGTGTGGAAGGAAAAAAAGACGAGTGCAGCCGGCTTCGTCCAGCTCTATTTGGAGGAAGGGAACAACTCGCACGCCCACATCTTGTGCCTGGGGGCAACACCGGCGCAGGCATCGGCTGACGGTCAGGTGAGCAGCGTTGATGAAAGGGTATGGCTCCCTTTGTTGGAACAGGCGATTGCTGATGTGGGGCAGCGGGGAATTCACAGCCTGGTGGCGGAAGTGAGCGAAACCGGCGACGAACTGCCCATCCTGCGGCGGGCAGGCTTTGCTGTGTATACTCGCCAGGATATCTGGGTGTTGGAAAAAGTCAGCGACCACCAGCATCCGGCGTTATTAAGCCCGCGCCATTCCGTGGACGACTGGGAAATCCAGCTGCTTTACACCAATACAGTCCCCCGTCTGGTCCAGCTTGTGGAACCGTCGCCGCCTCTGCAAAGCGGCAACGGCTGGGTCATGCGCGAGGATGGTGAACTTACAGCCTTTGTCCATATGTGTTTTGGCGCTATTGGCACCTGGATGCGCCTTTCCATTCATCCCAGAGCGGCCGAGCGTGCCGACGAAATCGTGGCGGCCGCACTGCAGGTGGTTCGGACCAGGGAGCAGCGGCCTGTGTACTGCTGCGTGCGCCGTTATCAAAGCTGGCTGCAAGCGCCTTTGGAGCGAGCCGGGTATGTCCATTGGGGAAGCCAGGCCGTGATGGTCAAGCATACGGTGAAACACATGCAGAAATCACTCTCTGAACTGTCGGCGGTGCTTGATACTCAGGGCATTCCCGCCTCTGCCCCGATTGTGCAGCAGATACACCGGCCGCAGTTGGACCGCACATTAAACCATTGACAAAAGTAACTGTTATGAAATCACAAGCCAGAGAAGATTTGCAGGCGCTGCTTGCAATTTTGCCGGCGCGCGTGCGCCACTGCATAGAAGAATTGGGCCACGAGGAGGCGCTGCTGGAGGTCGTCATGGACCTCGGCCGTCCGCCGACAGCCCGGTATACCGACGGTGAGGTTGTGCTGAACCCGGAAGAAATCACCCAGGCGGAAATAGACCTGGTGGTGAACGGGATTGGCGATTTTGACGATGATAACCGGGCAGGTATCGCCCGCACCTTGCATCGCATCGCCGGGATTCGCAACCGGCGGGGGCAGGTGGTGGGCCTCACCTGCCGGGTTGGCCGCGCTGTTTATGGCACCATTGACATCGTTAATGACATTGTGGAGCAGGGGAAGAGCATCCTGCTGTTGGGCCGGCCAGGGGTGGGTAAGACGACCATGCTGCGCGAGATGGCGCGCATCCTGGCCGAAAGTCGGCGGGTGGTGATCGTGGACACTTCCAACGAAATTGGCGGGGACGGCGACATCCCTCATCCGGCTGTGGGCAGGGCGCGGCGCATGCAGGTGCCGCGGCCGTCTCACCAGCACGAGACGATGATCGAGGCAGTCGAAAACCACAACCCGGAAGTGATCATCATTGACGAAATCGGCCGAGAGCGGGAAGCGGCCGCGGCGCGCACCATTAATGAACGGGGCGTACAGCTTATCGGTACCGCGCACGGCAACACCCTGGAGAATCTACTGCTCAACCCCACCTTGTCTGACCTGGTTGGGGGCATCGAAAGCGTCACCCTTTCTGACGAAGAAGCGCGACGGCGGGGCACGCAGAAGACGGTGCTGGAACGGCGCGCTCCCCCCACCTTTGACGTGCTCATCGAGATTCAGGACCGGCAGCAGTTGGTGGTTCATCGTGATGTGACCTCTTCGGTGGATGCGATGCTGCGGGGGCAACCGTTCAAGGTGGGGTTCCGCACCCGGGATGAATCAGGTGAAATCCATGTGCAAGAGCAGGAAATCGTGGTGACTTCCTCGGCCGTCACAGGGAGACGAGGGGGGCGGGACGCGAAGGAAAGCGGCCGTTCGCGGGCGACAAGCAACGGGAGCCGCCGGCAGACGGCCGGGCCGTCTGCCGAAGGAGACAGCCGGAGACAGCGCCTGCGTGTTTCAGCCTCCCAGGAAACACGGGTTTTGAAGATTTACGCCTACGGCGTGGCCCGCAACCGGCTTCATCGCGCTGCTAGGCAGTTGGGCGTCAGGATTGAAATCGTGGACCGGCTGCCAGGCGCGGATGTCCTGGTCACGCTCAAAAGCTATTACCGCAAGCGGAGGCAGTTAATCCTGGATGCAGAGCGGCGGCAAACGCCCGTGTACGTGCTGCGCGCCAATACCGTCACGCAGATGGAAAATTTCCTGATTCGCGCCATGAACCTGGAAGTGCCCGCCAACGATCCTATTGAAGCGGCCATCGCCGAGACTGAAAAAGCCATCCAACGGGTGCACAAAGGAGAGCCGGGGGTGAATCTCGCGCCGGTAAGTTCGGCGATTCGCCGGTACCAGCACCAACTGGCGCGGCAGGCCAACCTGGTGTCCCACAGCTATGGAAAAGAGCCACAGCGGTACGTTCGCATTTTCAATGCACGGCGCAACGAGAAGTAATTAATCGGGCCAGTACACCCGGCCCCTCACCATTTTGCCACCTAGCCCATGTTTTTGACGTTTGAAGGCCCGGAAGGGAGCGGCAAATCGAGTCAGATCGCTTTGCTGGCGCAATTCCTGCGCCAGGAAGGGTATACCGTACTGGCGACGCGAGAGCCGGGTGGGACGCCTATTGGGGACCAAATTCGATCCTGCCTGCATGATGTGGCCAATACGCAAATGACGGCCGCGGCCGAGATACTGCTCTATTCGGCGTCACGGGCGCAGTTGGTGCATGAGGTCATCCGCCCGGCGCTGGTCGCAGGGAAGGTGGTGCTTTGCGATCGTTTTGCGGACAGCACCATCGCTTACCAGGGATACGGCCGTGGCCTGGAACTGGATGCGTTGATGCGCATCACCCGATTTGCCACCGGCGGCCTGACGCCCGATCTGACCTTTTTGCTGGACATTGACGTGGAGCGGGGACTCGCCCGCCGCCTGGAAGGGGGGCAGGAGATGAATCGGCTGGACCTGGAAACGGTCGCCTTTCATCAGAAAGTCAGGCAGGGGTATTTCCAACTGGCGGCGGCCGACCCAAAACGATGGCATGTCGTGGATGCAGACCGGCCGGTTGAGGTGGTGCAGGCTGAATTAAGGCAGGCGGCGCTGGTGCGCCTGACCCGGGGCGTGTCCTAGAGCATATCGCCCGCAAACGAGCTGTCGTCCCCGGCTCCTAATTCGGGCATTGCTGCTTCAATAGAATCCGGGGATTCGCCGCTCTCCAGACGATCGACGACTTCGCTGAATTCGTCGCCCAGGTCTTCGCCCATCTCCTGGCTCATTTTGCGCATGAAACGGCCGAGCGCACGGGGGTCTTCCTCGTCGAGCGCGGCCAATGCGCTGTCGTCCATCAGGTTTTCCAGGCGGGCGTCTTCCGATTTGGCCACAGCAACACGGCCGATGCGCCGTTTAAGATTGTGGCTTTGGCAGTGAGGACAGGCAGGGTTTGCCTGATCAAACTCAGCGAAAGACAATGAAATCTGCACTAGACGATGACAATCCTGGCATCTGTATTCGTACAGCGGCATAGGAAATCCTGTTCAACTCCATAACAAGGTTTTCGTTTCTTGGAAGAATCATTATACTTTCGCCTTAAACAGGTGCAAGCATGTCGGAAGAGAATCTATACACACGTCACACATACCCATTGCTCATCGTCATTTCCGGCCCATCCGGGGTGGGGAAAGACACCATTGCCCGGAAGCTGATCGCGAGTTCGCCCGATGATTTCTACTTTGTGGTGACGGCTACGACACGGCCGCCGCGGCCGGGTGAGGTACACGGCCGCGACTATTTCTTTTTCAGCAGCGATGAGTTTGCGCGCATGATTGAACAAAATGAACTGCTGGAATACGCCATCGTGTACAACGATTACAAGGGCATCCCCAAGCAGCAAATCAGAGATGCACTCGACAGCGGCCGTGACGTAATTATGCGTGTAGATGTCCAGGGGGCGGCGACCATCCGTAAGCTGGTGCCGAACGCGGTGCTCATTTTCCTGATGACCGAGTCGGAGGAAGAGTTGGTGCGGCGGCTGCGCGAGCGCAAATCAGAAACGGCCGAGGGCCTCAATCTGCGCATCGCCACCGCGCGGCAGGAGATGAAGCGCAAAGCGGGGTTCGATTACTGCGTCGTCAATTCAGAGGGGGAGCAGGCGCGGGCTGTGCGCCAAATTCGGAGCATTATCGAGGCGGCCCACTTGCGGGTGAAGCAGCGGCCCGTGCGCCTTTGAGCGGGTTACAACCAGCCTGCGAGCGCCCAGACCAACAACCCAACCGCCACAATTATCGCCAGGCCGTAGACCGTGGCCGCCTTTAACACGCGGCCGTCATCTGCGCCAGGCACGGTGCTGCACCCCACGATCACTTTCGCCGGGGCGAACAGGCCGCCAATCGCGCCGCCCGCGGTTTGCGCCGCCAGAATCAAGGCGACTGGCAGACCGAGGACGGCCGCCGTCTGTTGCTGAAGCTGGCCAAACACGACATTGCTGTTGGTATTGCTGCCGGTCATGAAGGAGCCTAATGCGCCAATGAGGGGGCTGAGGAAAGGGAACACGGGGCCGGTGTTCGCGCTTAACGCCTCGGCCAGCATTTGGGTCATGCCTGCGTGCTGCATCGTCAGCGCCATAGCCACCAGGCTGTACACGCCTACGGTAGGCTTCACCCATCCCCGCACCGTTTTCGCCCAGATGGCGCGGCCGTTGTAGGCAGCGAGCGCGCTATCTCCAAGACGGCGGCGCCAACGATACCAGGTGAAGGTGATCAGGCTGGTGTAAAAAAGCAGCGCCCCGGCGTGCCCGAACAGGCTGATGGAGCGCCCCGGCCCAGCCGGCGTAACCCAGCCGAAGCTGGTGCCAACTTCCGGGAATACCGGATTGATTTTGATGCGGCTCAGCGGCGCTCTGAACACAAGCTGGCCCATCACAATGACGGCAATCAGAATCGCGTAGGGCAGAAACACGCTCACCAGTGGGCGAAGGGAGCGTGGCCGTCTTCCCCCTTCCCGGCGCTCGCTCCTTCTGCCCCCGGCAGGGTGGGAGAGCAGGAGGATAGCGAGGATCAATCCGGCCAGCCCTGCGCCGAATGCCGCAAGAGTCCACAGCCCGGCCAGAGCGAGGCCCCATTGCACGGCTGACATGACGGCCGTCATGATGACGAGGAAGAGTCCGCGCCGTCTCAGCGCAGGTTGGCCGCCGGCTAGCCACAATACGCCCAGCCCGCAGCCTAAACAGCAAACGGCGAGCAGCCCGGCTACAGGCCCGGCTAGCACTTCACCCGGCAGCCCTGTAGCTGCCATCAAGGACAGGAACGAGGAACCCAGCGAGCCGTAAGTGACGGCCCAGGCATGGCCGAGGAGGGCCATCACCACGGCCGTCTCAGCAGAGAAGCCCAATCCGACCAGCAGCGGCGCCACCACGGCCGCGGGCACGCCAAAACCCGTGGCTCCCTGAAGGAAGGAGCCGAAAATCCAGGCCAACAACAGCGCCTGGGCCGGTTTATCCTGGGCCAGCCCAGGCATTTCCCGGCCGATGGCGGCGATCACCCCGGCCTCATTGACGGTGTGGTAGAACAACAAAGCCATCCAGATGACGTAGAGGACAAACAGTGCCAGCAGCACAGACCGCTCCCAGGCCACCAGGAGCAAGCGGCCGTCAGCGCCATAAAACAGCACGCCCACGACGGCCGCCGTCGCCCAGCCCGCCGGACCTGCCTTACTTCCGCCCCAGTTTCGGCCAACCATCAGGTAGAGGACAATCAAGAGCGGCATCGCGGCCGCGACCAGATTGAATGCGTTCGGTGCGGGCAATGAGGATGTCGTTTGCATCGCGCAGAGTATATGAGAGGCGCTGTCTGCCAGCAAACGGTTGGGCGACTGCTTGACGCAACGTCAGGTGACTGTAGAATGACGCTGTATTCGTCCCAATAGGTGCTCGTCTGGAGCCGGTTATGCCAGTGAAGCCGCTTACACTTATTTCCTTGGCGGCAATCGTGATTGTCGCGGCCGTTGCTGCTGCCCAGGCCTCCTCCGGAAAGCCGGCTTTGAGTGACCCGGTTCCCGCTAATGAGGCTCTGGAACTTTCCACTGGCCCGGCAACCTACATTGTGCGCCTGGTGGACGACCCGGTGGCAGCTTATCGCGGCGGAATTCCGGGGCTGGCAGCCACTGCACTCCGTCTGACCGGCCGGAGCAAGCTGGCCCTGGACAGCGCGGCCGTTGGCGCTTATCGGGAATATCTGGCGGCCAGGCAAAAGCAGCTCGTTGACGCCATGACGGCCGCCTTCGGCCGCGAGATGCAAATCCCCTTTCGCTATGACATCGCCTTCAACGGCCTGGCTGTGGTGCTCACAGGGCAGGAAGCGGCTGACCTGACCACGTTCCCCGGCGTAGCGGCCGTTCGCCGCGAAGAATTGCGCCGCCCCTTGACCGATGCCGGGCCGGCCTGGATTGGCGCGCCTGCCTTGTGGGACGGCAGCGGTATGCCGGATCATCTGCCCAACCAGGGGGAGGGGATCATCGTGGGCGTGATTGACACCGGCATCAATATGGACCATCCTTCGTTTGCGGCCGTGGGCGGCGACGGTTATGTGCATACCAATCCGTTTGGCTCCGGCCATTACCTGGGCTGGTGTGATCCGGCCAATCCCAACTATGATCTGGCGCTCCCTTGCAACGACAAGTTAATAGGCGCCTGGGATTTTATCGATCAATTCGGTGAGGGAGACGGCCCGGAAGATAGTTCCGGCCACGGGAGCCACACCGCAAGCACGGCCGTGGGCAACACAATGGTCGTCACCATGACATCGCCGACCGGGTATGAGGCCCCCGCTCTGATTTCCGGGGTGGCCCCCCATGCGAATGTCATCGCCTACGACGCCTGCGACACCACCTGTCCCGACTCGGTGCTGCTGGCGGCAATCAACCAGGCTGTGGCGGATGGGGTAGATGTCATTAACCTGTCTATTTCCGGCGGGGTTGACCCGTACCACAGTGGGGTTGAACTGGCCTTGCTCGATGCCACTGAAGCGGGCGTGTTCGTCGCGGCCGCGGCCGGAAACAGCGGCCCGGGAAGCAGCACCCTGTCTCACCAGGGACCGTGGGTGGCGACGGTGGGAGCCAGCACCCACAATCGCAAGTTCACCAATGCCCTGATCAACCTGAATCAGTCCGGCGGCGCTTCGCTGCCTGCTATAACGGGCAAGAGTTTCTCCGCTGGCTATGGCCCGGCCCCCATTGTCTATGCTGGCGATTTTGGCGATGCTTTGTGCGCCTCCCCGTTCCCCGCCGGTACCTGGAGCAATGGGGAAATCGTGGTTTGCGACAGAGGAACTGTCAGCCGCGTGAGCAAGGGCAGCCATGTTCAGGCAGGGGGGGCGGGCGGCCTTATCCTCGCCAACGCGGCCGAGGGGCAGTCGGTCAATAGCGATGCGCATGCCCTGCCTGCGGTGCATATTAATTTCGCGGACGGCATGGCGTTGAAGAACTGGCTGGCGAGCGGCAGCGGCCACACGGCTCAGATTACTGGCACCACACCGGATTACGCCCTGACGAACGGGGATCGCATGGCCCCGTTTAGCTCGCGCGGCCCGAATTCGGCCGTGGATGTGATTAAGCCGGATATTGTGGCTCCCGGATTGGATATAGTCGCGGCCGTGAACTCCACCGGCGGATCAACAAGCCCGGAGCTGGGGTTTATCAGCGGTACCTCCATGGCGGCACCTCATTTGGCAGGCGCGGCCGCGTTGGTGAAGGCGGCCCATCCTGGCTGGACACCGGCTCAAATCCGCTCGGCGCTGATGATGACGGCCGTCACCGACGGCGTGTATCTGGCGGATGGGATGACGGCCGTCACGCCCTTTGATGCCGGGGCTGGCCGGGTAGATGTCAGCCGGGCGGTACGGGCCGGGTTATTGCTGTCCGAATCACGCGCCAACTACCTGGCGGCCGATCCGGCTGCGGGCGGAGACCCGATGGCGTTAAACCTGCCTTCGCTGGCCAATGGCAGTTGTCTGGACACCTGTTTCTGGGTGCGCACGGTGACGAATGTGACCAGCCAGCCCGCCACCTGGACGGCCGTCATCACCGCCCCCGCAGGTATTGAGATCGCTGTCGCCCCATCCCGTTTCACCGTTGCCCCGGGCGCATCGCAGACGTTGTTGATCACGGCCGATGTCACCGGGTATCTCGGCGGCAGCGAGTGGGTTTTCGCCACGCTGGGATTGAGCAGCCCGGGACAAGAGGGGCTGCACATGCCCATTGCCCTGCGCAAGCAAGCCGGTCCCGGCCCCATCACGCTGACCAAATCCGGCCCCGCTTTCGCCGAACCGGGCCAGACCATCACCTACGAACTCACGCTGGATAATCTGGACCTGGTGACGCATACCTTCACCCTCACCGATGTGCTGCCAGCCGGCCTCAGCTATGTGCCGGGCACGGCCGTTGGCGGGCTGGCGTATGATCCGGGCAGCCATGCCCTGACCTGGAGCGGCGATCTGCCGCCGGGCGCGTGGGGGTATGTGTTAAAGCCCGCCCAGCCGCTGGCTTACTACAATCTGGGCGATCTGGGAGCTGGGGACCTCTGCGCCCAGTTTGCCAATTGTGATGACGGCGTCACCTCCTTTAATCTGACGCTCGATTTTGGGAACCGGTATTCCTACACCTTCTTCCATGAGATAACGACGCTAGTGCAGGTGTCAGCAAACGGCGTCTTGATCGGCCCCAATGGGTGGTCGGGAACCGCGTGTTCCGCCTGCCCCCAACCCTTGCCCGACACCGCGGAGCCGAACCAGGTCATGGCCGGCCTGTGGCGGGATATTGACACCAGCGGCGGCGCGGGTTCCTGGCATGCGGCCATTCTGGTGGGCATGCTGCCTAATCCGGCCGATAAGGTGTTTTATGCAAACTGGCACAATGCGGGCCAGTTTGGGGATCCGTCCACGCGCACCAGCCATGCGATTGCCATTGTGCTGGACGGTCAATCGGAACCGGCGGGGCGGATTTACTACATCTACGGCGACACATCGGCCGCGGCCGCGTTGGCGGGGTACGGGTATGCCATCGGCATTGAGAATATCACGGGCGGTGTGGGCCTCTCCTATGCGTTTGCGCCGTGCATCAGCGCGCCTTGTGTGCCCGCGGCGCAGTCGGGAGCGCTTCCTCCCAGCGGAACGACCATGATGCTTGATCCAGCTGTTGTCAGCGGCGGCCAGCCCCGGCGGTTTTCTTACCAGGTTGTTGTGTCGGCGTCGAGCGGGGAGCTGATGGTGAACACGGCCGTGGCGGCGAGAGCGAATGACGGCCTTGCCGTGCAGGCGGCCGCGGGGACGGTCGTTGAGTATAAGAACTATCTGCCGGTGGTGATGGCAGAATAAGCTGGGGTAAAGGCCCCGAAGGATAGCGGTAATCTTTTATGACACTTTTGCGCCAAATCCAACATCTTTGCGCCGAATTTGACGGCCGTGTCGGCCTCGCCTCCCTGGATCTGCAAACCAACGAAGAGATTCACTTCTACACGCAGGAAACCTTTCCCACGGCCAGCGTCATCAAACTGCCGGTGCTCATCACGCTCATGGCGCAATGCGAGGCGGGGGAGACTTCGCTGGATGAACCGCTCATGCTGCGCCGGGCGGACAAAATCGGCGGCAGCGGCCTGCTGCAGCACCTGACCCCCGGACTGGTCATGCCTGTGCGCGATTGGGCATTCCTGATGATGAACGTCAGCGACAACCTGGCCACCAATGTGTTGATTGACCATGTGGGACTGGCCAATGTACGGGCATGGCTGGCACAGAGCGGCTATCCGGATGTGCAGTTGCGGCATAAGATTGATTTTGACGCCCTGGCCCAAGATCGAAACCATCTGGGGGCGGCCACGCCGCATGGCTTGACGCGGCTGATGACGGCCGTTTTCCGGCGTGAACTCGTTTCTCCATCAGCCTGTGAGGAGATGCTGCGCATGATGGACAAGGTGGGGGAAGATCGGTTCGGCCGTTATCTGCCGTTTGCGCCGTTTGGGGAGGATGAACTGGAGGAGGAGAAGCTGCGGCTGGCGGGAAAGACAGGCTCGCTCGTGGGCACACGGGCGCAGACGGGGGTCATCTGGCGCGGCCGCTGGCCCGATGTGCGCGGCTTCGTCCTGACGGTGATGAGTGAGGGGCACCCGGAGCCGGAGCGGTGGAGCGTTGATGCGCCGGGCACGCTGTTGATCGGCCGTTTAACCCGGCTTTTGTACGACCACATCTTGGGTTCGCCCAGGTAGCAGGAAGTCAGGCAGGTTGCTCCTGGGGATGACTTTGTCGCGGCTTGATGGATAAAGCGAAGAAGATGACCCACAGGAAGTAAATCCCCAGGAAGGCCCGTTGATGAAGCCCTTCAATCCCCGAAATGATGGGCGAAAACATGATACTGAGCAAAGAGAGCAGCGCCACACCGGTCAGTAGGGAGTACGCGAAATACCCCCAGCGACGACTTCGCCAGTAGTGGAAGCTGACCACGAGGGGGGTGACGGCCGAAAAGGCAAAGGTCGTCAGGCCGGCGAGCGCGTGCTTCAGCATGGGAATGCTCATGTTTTCAATAGCGCACCCGGGATCGCAGGGGAAGTAGCCGGAGCCGAACACCCCCACGCCTGTCAGGGCAATCAAGAGGGAAGTCAGCCCGGCGAGTTTCCCATTGCCCATCATTCGCTTTGCGCCCAGCGAAAACAGGATGATGAAGATGCCGGTCAGCATGAAGCCGGCGCCATTCATGAGATCCGCATAAGGCATGCCCCTGGCGCCCAACTCGCTGACGACTTCGGACACGGGTGAATATCCCGGGGTAAGCGCGCCGGCCACGACCGAAACCGCGGAGAGCCAGAGTGGGGCGAAGACCCCCAGGAGCCACAAAAACCGGATGCGCTTTGAATTGTCCATTTCGCCTCCCGTTCCTGTTCTTTTGAATAGATACCACTGCGAATGTTACTACGATGTAATGTGAGGTCTGGCTGGCTAACGCCTGCGTCAGCCGCCTGCGAGGGTCAGCCAACAACTAACGAATTCACTAGAACCTTTCAAATAAAACCAGTCTCGCAGGTCGGCTGCACGCAATGCTAGACAGAGCGGAAAGCACAGAACCCATAACAACCAACTCAACGCCCAACAACCAAAAAGCAACCCGTTGCGAAACATGACTGGACATGCTTGTACACTACATTAGAGAACATATTCTCAACGAGAAATAACGGGTAAAAATTGGTGATGTGTTCCTAAATAAGCATAAAGAGCGGGCCTACAAATCAAACCAGTTATCGTATTATCTTGTACATTATAATCAAATGTTTGAGTTGGGTAACACGATTCTTCCGCAAAACGCCATTGTGTCCACTGAACATAATATACTCTTGACTCAGCTTCGAGTGCAGGGGGAGGAATAACATCATCACTGTATTTTATCGTCAAAGTTACAGGTTCAAGAAAGAGAACGAAGTAGCCATCTGCAACACCATCTCCTAACGAGGTAAGACTAAATGCGAGGCCGCCGGATGTAAATCCCGATCTTGTTATATTGGTGTGTGTGCTGAACGCTACCGTTCGTGTAATATCCGTAACATGTGGGGGGAAATCAAGTTCTATCAAAGTCCCATCAGTTGTTGTGTAAACTAGATTGGCCGGCAAATCAGGATATAAAGTAATTGTGATGGGGTATGTTTGCGTAATACCACTCCCTGATGGTGTTTGCCACTTTGTACTGTTGAAATCAAGATTTGTTTCGTAAGATTTCGCTGATTTTAGTGTGATTGAGAGTAGTACCACTGCTAATAGTGCCGATAGTATCGGTATACTACTAATGATAAGCGGCGATATTTTTTTCTTTTCCATAGCATTTCCTCAACACTACCTTTGCAGATTTTGACTTTTGTCGCGAATTATCACTGATTTTTACGAATTTTAGGGTTTAATTTGCGCTAATCCGTGTGAATCAGCGGCAAAATTCCAGGTTTATTCGAAAAGTGCAAACATAGTGCTCAATTTAGCCAGAGAATTAGAATCAAATGTTTTTGATTCCAATTCCCCGACTAATAAAATTCGATAGAGTCGTTTTTCATTACCGGATAATGGTAGGCAGGTAAATATGCCATGTTTCCTTGCGTTGAAAACGCACAGCATCTATTCCCAGCTTTCGTCCTGTTGAAAGGGCTTCTCCCGTATTGTCATCAACCCATACACTTTGAAGGCTACTGCCACCAGTAGCAAAGTAATGTGTTCCTAAAGATAGCCAGCGACCAGGATTTACCCCATATTGATCAACGATTGTATGGTGGAGAATATTATCTGCTCCTCGTACTCGAAAATCAGCTTGCCATGTAGTTGCATAGTTGTATGGAACATAAACTTCGACATCGTAAATTCCTGACGAAGGAATATTTGGCGACCACTTTGCCCAATAATCTGATTCTGGCGCGGAGATTGTTCCTGTCCACCACATATCATTGAAGTTCCCAAGTCCGGTTTGCTCATACCAATATGTGCATGAGCTAAATCCGTTACCAGCATCGCAACCTGCGCTAAATTCGTCGAAGTCCTCGTCATCAACGAGTCTGGAC
>JBHHTQ010000049.1:0-31432 GCA_046753445.1 Anaerolineae bacterium
CCTGCCGATTGTCAAACAAACCAATCTGCTGATGATCCCATCTTTCTCTGCGGCTACCTAAAAAGCGGCACCACCCTACTCACCGGCCTGCTGGACAACCACCCGGCGCTGGTGACGCTGCCCGGCGACACCAACACCTTTCCCCTGCTCGCCCGCTTCCGCTCCCTGCCCCGCCCCGAATTGGAGCGGCAATGGGCTGCCTATTGGCTCAAACGCTTCGTCAACCCCACCGGCCAGCCCCCATTCTGGATGTTGGGGCTGGACGGCCGCGCTTATGCCAATTTGCTGCGATGGTTCCGTTTTTGGCTGGCGCGTTGGGATGGGCAAGACGCTGCCTTTTTACTGCAAACGGCCGTCTTCGCCTACTTTTGCGCCAACCAGGAACGGCCGTCAGCCCTCCGTTATTGGGCTGCCAAAACCCCTCGCGATGAACGAAACGTCGCCGAATTACGCCGCCTTTTCCCCCAGGCGCGCTTCATCCACATCCTGCGCGACCCCCGGCAAAACCTGGCCTCCCTCAAAAAGTTGCACCAACATCGCGGTTGGCGTTGGCGGCCGTTTCGCACCGCTCTCAGCTTGTGGCGTTCTGTCTGGCTGGGTTGGCGCAATCGCCGCCGTCTAGGGCAGGAAAATTATCTCATCCTCCGTTACGAATCATTGCTGGCAGACCCGCACAGCGTCACCCGCCGCATCGCCGACTTTTTAGACATTCCCTGGCAGCCGACGCTGCTTACGCCCACCGCCAACGGCCGTCCCCTGCAAGCTAACTCCATGTACAAAGAAAAACGAGTCACCGGCCGTATCCTTCCCGCCCCGTCCCCTCATTGGGCAGCCCAGTTAAACAGGCGGGAGCGGTTGATAGGGCAAGGGTTATTGGCTCCGTTACTTTGGCTGGAGCAAACCTTGTGAACACAGACAACACTCATTCACAATTCACAATTCACAATTCACAATTCACAATTTCCCTCGCCTTCTTCCTCTCCCGCGCCACCCCTTTGCGCCGCTGGCAAGCGATGGGCATTTTTGAACGGGAAACGGCCGTCTACCAACGTCTCTCGTCACAAATCAGCGGCCTGAGCATCGTCACCAGCGGCGGCGAAGAGGAATTGGCTTTTCAGGATCGGCTGCCCGGCATCGAGATTCTAACCAATCGCCGCCGCCTGCCGCCCAACCTGTACAGCTTGCTCTCTCCCATCCTCCATTGGCGGCCGCTGCGCCGGGCCGACTTGTACAAGACCAACCAGCTAGACGGAGCGTGGACGGCCGTCATCGCCTCAAAAATTCACCGCAAACCCGCCATCGTCCGTTTCGGCTACCTTTGGGCGGACAATTTCGCCCGTGAATTTGGCGACGGCCGTAAAGCCCGTCTCATCCGCCGCCTGGAACGGTGGACGCTGCGACGCGCCAGCCGCATCGTCGTCACCACTGCCGCCATGCGCCAGACCATCAGCCGCCGCTATGCGCTTGATCTGGCGCGCATTCACGTCATTCCCAACTATGTGGATACTGATCTGTTTTGTCCGGATGAAGAAGCGCTTGACGAGTCACGGCCGTTCACCATCGGCTTCATAGGGCGGCTTAACCCCATCAAGAACCTGGATGAGCTGATTTTGGCGGCGGCGCATTTGCCTGACATCCGCCTCATCTTCATCGGCGACGGCCCGGAGCGGGCGCGGTTGGCGGCGCTGGCCGCCGAACGCGACGTCTCTCTGCATCTGCTTGGCCCCATCCCCAACCCGGAACTCCCTGCCCGCCTGCGTCAGATGGACTTGTTCGTCTTGCCCTCCCAATTTGAAGGGCATCCCAAAGCGTTGATTGAGGCGATGGCGTGCGGGCTGCCCGTCATCGGCGCAGACGTGGAGGGAATTCGGGATGTAATCGCGCACGGGGAGACGGGTTGGCTCTGCCCGCCAACGGCTGTTGCCCTGCGCGATGCTATCCATACCCTGCGCGGCGACGCCACCCTGCGGATGCGATTGGGGCGGGCGGCGCGGACGTTTACGCAGCGGGAGTTTAGTCTGACGGCCGTGCTAGAGATGGAACTAAACCTCTTGCGAGACGTGACACATGAGGCTTGAAACGTGACAGACATCCTCATCCTCTCCTCCACCGATTGGCATGGAAACTGGGGCAGCCGCCAGCAAATCGCCCGGCTGTGGGCGGCGCACGGCCGTCGCGTCCTCTACGTGGAGCGGATGGCTGGTTGGGAACATCTGGCCCGCTACCCCGACCTGCGCCGCCGCCGCATTCGCCGCCGCCGGGAAGGGGTGATGGAAGTGGAACCGGGCGTCTGGCTGGCTGCGCCGCCGCCGCTCCTGCCGGGGCGGTACTACCTGCCCGCCATCGCCCGTTTCAACGCCGCCTGGGTGCGCGCCTGGCTGCGCCCCATTTTGCGCCGGTTGGGCTTTGCTGCGCCGCTGCTCTGGCTGTACAAACCAGAACAGGCGGCCCTGGCCGGGCAGTTTGGCGCGGTGGGGACGGTGTACCACTGCATTGACGAGTGGACGGTGGGGACGGCCGGGCGCAAAAAGCGGGTGATTATCCAACTGGAAGCGGAACTACTGCGCCGCGCCGATGTGGTGTTCGCCAATTCCCGGCTCACCTTTGAGAACAAACGGCCGTTCAACCCCCACACCTATCGCCTGCCCAGCGGCGTCAACATCCGTCACTTACAGGCCGTCTCCGATCCGAATTTGCTTGTGCCGGAAGAAGTCGCTCATTTGCCCCGCCCCGTTTTGGCTTACGTGGGCAACGTGGATGAGCGCATTGACCTGGATGGGCTGATGCGGCTGGCCCAGGCACGGCCGTCGTGGACGCTGCTGTTCATTGGCCGGGTGAATCGGTTGGCGGTGGACATTGAGCCGTTGGCCGCTCTGTCCAATGTGATTTTGTTGGGGGAACGGCCGTTTGCCCAACTCCCCGCGCTGCTCAGAGCCGCCGACCTTTGTCTGCTCCCCTACGTGCAGAGCGAGGCGGCTCGTTACCGCAGCCCGCTCAAGCTGTACGAATACCTGGCGACTGGTCTGCCCATCGTTAGCGCTCCCCACCCGGAGGTGGAAGAATTCCGCCATCTGGTTACAATCACCCCTGCCGCCGAATTTGCCGCCGGGATTGCGGCGGCGTTGGCGGCGGATACCCCGGAAAAACGGCGCGCGCGGCAAGAAACGGTCGCCGCTCACTCCTGGGAATCCCGTTTCGCCCAGATTTTGCGCCATCTGGCGGCGTGTGGATTGCAGGTTACGGATAACGGATGACGGATAAAATCAAGGTTTTTCACCTCATCACCGAGCTGGACGCGGGCGGCGCGCAGAGCGTGCTGCTCAACCTGCTTCAGCGCGGCAGCCCCCGCTTCACCCATCACGTCGCCTGCCTCTTCAACGGCGATAAGCTGATGGCGCAGCGCATCCGGGCGTTGGGCGTGCCGGTGGCAGACACGCGCCTGACAGCTCCCTGGCGCGCCGACGCTTTTTTACGGTTGATTCGGCTGCTGCGGCGGGAACGGCCGTCTATTTTGCATGGCTGGATGTTTCACGGCAATCTGTTGGCGCGATTGGCGGGTAAGGCGGCGGGCACGCCCCACGTCATCACCCACCGGCACAACACCGAGATCGGCGGCATGGGGCGGGAGCGGCTGAAACGGCTCACCCGGCGGCTGGATGAGCGGGTGATCGCCATCTGTGAACTGGCGCGGCAAAACGAGATTGAACGAACTGGCGCGCCGCCGGAGAAGGTGGCGACGATCTACAACGGTATTGACCTGGCCCCATATCAGCAAGCGTCGGATACGGCCGCGCGCCATGAATTCGGCATACCTGACGACGCACCGTTATTGGGGGTGGTGGGACGGCTGCACCCGCAAAAAGGGCATAAGCATCTGTTGGCGGCGTTTTTGATGATTCAGCAGACGCACCCGGCGGCGCGGCTGTTGCTGGTGGGCGATGGGGCGTTGTTGATGCCGCTCATGGCGTTGGTGGCGGCGCTGGGCTTGGAAGACCGTGTGATTTTCACTGGAACCCGCGCCGATGTGCCGCAGATTTTGGCGGCGCTGGACCTGTTTGTGCTGCCTTCGTTGTGGGAAGGGCTGCCCATTGTGCTGCTAGAAGCGATGGCCGCCGGGCTGCCGGTGACAGCCACGGCCGTCGGCGGTACGCCAGAACTGGTGGTGGACGGCGAAACCGGCTTGCTTGTTCCTCCCGCCGATCCGGAAGCTTTGGCAGCTGCCGTCAACCGGCTGCTGGCTGACCCGGCGGCGGCGCGGCAAATGGGGCAGGCGGGCCGGGAGCGTGTCTGCCGCCACTTCACCGTCCGCCGCATGGCGGATCAAATCGAATCGCTTTATCTTTCGCTGTTATGAAACCGAAAACGATCATCATGTTGAGCGCAAAACGGTGCGGTTCGACGGCCGTTTTCCGCATGTTTCAAAATCACCCGGATGTGCACATCTGCCACCATGATCAGGGAACCTCCAATTGGGAGCCAAACTTTTGGAATCTGGCTGCGAAGGCGCTGGAGGGAGAGCCGAAGCCGTTAGTAGAGCGGTTGCGGCGCACGTGCCCTGATGTCGTTTCCCCTAAGGTTTGGACAGAGGCGGCCGTTTTTGATTTATGGCGGCAGATTGTCGATCGTTTAGGACCAGTGCTGTTTGATAAAAGTCCGCAATACCTGGGGAATTGGCCTGCGTTGGCTTTGCTGCACCGCTTCATGGTGCAGGGTGATGACGTGCGTCTCTTTGCCTTCATCCGCGACCCGCGTGACGCGATCACCAGCCAATTTGAGCTGTGGGGCCGGCGGGTAAAAGAGGATTCTCCCGGCCGTCGCGAGCGCGCCTGGCTAGACAAGTACGCTCATCTGGAAAGATTACAGGAAACGATGGAGATCCCTTTGTTCCGCTACGAAGATTTTGTCGCCGCACCCGCCTGCTACGCGCCCATGCTGTTTCGTCATTGCGGCGTAGCCCATCACCCGCCCGTTTATGCTCACCTCCAGCCGACTTCAGTCGGTCGCTACTTTGCTTCGGCTGACTGGCACATCCGCCGCTGGCGGTTTAGTGAACCTTTCCGCCGCCACTTGCAGCAGTACGGCTACGATGCCATGCACCTGCCCTTGCACCGATATGCCCGGCAGCGGGGGCGATTGTTCATCCGCAGCCTGGGGCGGCAGCTGTTAAGAAGGTAGAGCAATTCACGGATGATAGATTACAGATCACGGGTTGCGGATTACGAGTTACGGAGCATGGAGCGATGAAACTTCGCGTTCTCCATCCCATCACGCGCCTGATCATTGGCGGGGCGCAAGAAAATACCATGTTGACGGCCGATTATCTGAATCATCATCCTCGATATGGGGGCCGTTACCACGTGGCAATCGTCAGCGGCCCTCAGACAGGGCCGGAAGGTTCCCTCATCGAAGAAGTACGCCGCCGGGGGATTCCGCTCACCATTTTGCCCAACCTGCGGCGAGAGATCAGCCCAGCACATGATCTGATTGCTTTGGTTAAACTGGCACGATTGATGCGGCACGGCCGTTACCACATCGTCCACACTCACAGCTCCAAAGCGGGCTTGCTGGGGCGATTGGCGGCGCGGCTGGCTGGAGTCCCTCTCATTGTTCATACTGTGCATGGCTGGAGCTTTCATGACCAGATGTCACCGCGCCGCCGCCGATTTTACGTAGCATTAGAAAAATTGGGGTGGGCGTTGGGGCAGGCAACGGTCGTAGTGGCCGCCCGCGACATTGAGAAGGGGTTGGGCCAGGGGATTGGCCGCTCCCCGGCTGATTATCACCTTATTCGCAGTGGCATCGAGTTAGATCGATTCGGGCATCCACAGCGGCCGCCGGCGAAAGTGCGGCAAGAATTAGGTGTGCCTGCCGCCGCACCGTTGGTCGGCTGCGTCACCCGGCTGTCGCCACAAAAGTCGCCGTTGACGCTGGTGGAATTGTTTGCCCGCGTTTACCAGGAACGGCCGCAAACCTGGTTTGTCATCGTGGGCGATGGCCCTCTGCGCGGCGAAATGGAGCGGCAGTTGGCGGCCGCTGGGCTGTCACACCGGGTCATCTTAACCGGCTTGCGCCGGGACGTGCCGGAACTGATGGCAGCGTTTGACGTGTTTGTGCTAACCAGCTTATGGGAGGGGTTGCCGCGTGTGCTGCCTCAGGCGATGGCGTCCGGGTTGCCTATCGTTTGTACGAATGCGGACGGGTCAGCAGAAGCAGTCATTAATGGGGAAAATGGATTTCTTGTTGAGCGAGGACGAACTGAAGAAATGGCTGCCAATATCATAAAATTGTTGGGAATTCCTGACCTTCGGAGAAAAATGGGTGAGGAGGGCCGTTTGAGGGTGGTTGAATTTGACGCCAATAAAATGGTTGAAGAGATTGAGCAGCTTTATCGGAAATTGTTAGCACGACCTGGGATTTTAATGTAGTGTTTGTCGACTGAATTACCGTGCGGTAACATCTTGTTTAGCAATGTAGACTCAGGATAGCAAATATGAACAGTAAACTCACGAGCTGGTGCGATGGTCTGATTGAAACTGGTTGGTTAGCGGCCGTCATCGCAATCCCCCTATTCTTCAACATACACTCTGACAGGGTTTTTGAACCAGACAAATTAACGTTGCTCCGGTCTCTGGTGCTCGTGATGAGTAGCGCTTGGTTGGTTAAGTTTCTCGACCAACAAGCCTGGCGCAATTTGAACCTGGCGGGACTACGCAAGAATCGAGAGGTGTGGCGTACTCCATTGCTATTGCCAGTTGTGCTGTTGGTATTGATTTATCTAGTTTCCTCTTTGTTGTCCGTGACCCGGCAGGTAAGTTGGGCCGGTTCTTACCAGCGATTGCAAGGAACTTACACCACATTATCCTACATTGTTGTGTTTGCTCTCGCTGCCTCAACAATACGGTCGCGGGCGCAAGTAAGGCGGCTGGTAACGGTAGTTATTATCACCAGTATCCCTATCTCGTTTTATGGTATGTTGCAGCACTTTGAGTTGGATCCGTTGCCGTGGGGAGGGAATACCCAGACCCGTATTGCCGGTCATATGGGTAATGCTATTTTCATAGCCGCATACCTGATATTGATCGTACCGTTGACGGTTGCGCGCATTGTTGAGGCATTTACCCGAATTTTGGGTGATGAAGAATTGGCTGTCGCGGATGTCATCCGCTCGTCCGTTTATATCTTCACGCTGGCCATTCAGTTAATTGCCATTTACTGGACTCGGAGCCGAGGGCCGTGGCTGGGTTTGCTTGCCGGCTCTTTCGCCTTCATCCTGATTCTCCTGGTGTCGTTGCGTAACGTTTCGGCAGAAAAAGAACACATCCGGATGATTGAAGCAGCGAAAGCCCTGGGGTTGTCTCTTGTGGTGACGGCCGTCGTATTTTTTGTCAGCCTCCCTGTGTTTGAAGCAATTTCGGCTAGCGGGCGAATTGAAGCTCTGGCCGGCGCGGCCGCATCCTTTGCCGCCTTTGCCGCGGCCGTAGGTGCGAATGTGTTCCTTCTTTTCATCATGATCGCCCTCAGGCGTGGCTGGCGCTGGTTGTGGCTCAGCTGGCTTACCTTGGCTTTGTTGGTGGCTGTCTGGTTGGCGGCTTTCAATTTTGGTGAAGAACTTGATGCGCGCTTTGGGGAAACGGCCGTCCTCGGCCAGGTCACAGACACACTGGTTGCCTGGCGAGAATTACCAGCGATTGGACGTCTCGGCCGTTTGTTGGATTCAGGCAGCCGCACGGGCAAAGTTCGTGTTCTAATCTGGCGTGGCGCTTTGGAGTTGCTCAAGCCGCACACCCCACTCCAGTTCCCCGGTGGGGGGGAGGACACCTTTAACTTCCTGCGGCCGATCATCGGATATGGCCCGGAATCCATGTACGTTGCCTACAACCGCTTCTATCCTCCAGAACTGGCTACTGTGGAAGCGCGGAACGCGTCACCTGATCGCTCCCACAACGAGACATTTGACGCACTGGTCATTACCGGTGCGGCCGGTTTCATTATCTGGCAGGCGCTTTATTTGAGCGTGTTTTACTATGGGTTCAAGTGGTTGGGCGTTGTCCGTTCCCGACGAGATAGGAACCTGCTAATCGCGTTTTGGATTGGCGGCGCGGTGCTGGCGACCATCGTTATCGCTAGAGCACTAGGCCTGGAATTCCTAGGCGTCGCTGTGCCCCTGGGTAGCATTGGCGGCCTGGTGTTGTATCTCATCTACTACTCCCTCTTCACTCAGGTTGGTTCGTCCGAAAGCCGTATTTCCGATCCGTTTCAGGTGGATCAACTGCTCCTCATCGGGCTGGTCTCCGCAATCCTCGCCCACTACGTGGAGATTCATTTCGGCATTGCCATTGCGGCTACCCGTTTGCATTTCTTTGTCTATGCGGCGCTGATGTTCTTGATTGGCCACCACCTGCCTAAGCTGAAGGCTGAGATGGAAACGGCGCCTCAGGCATCCAGGCGTCGGGCACGTGTCCCAGTCCGAAGGCGGGCGGCGCGCCGAGGAGGTGTATGGGGGCCGGTCCTCCTCTCTGCGTTGATGTTGGCGTTGGTGATTGGCATTATCGGATATGAGTTCACTACTTATACTGTGCCGCCGGACAAAGTAATCGAAACGGCCGCGGACTTGACGACCGGCGACATCTTTAAGCAAGCCTTTCTTCAAAATGCGCAGAAGGATTTTGTGGACTCGCCATTTATTTACCTCATGATGATGCTCACCTGGACATTGGGGGCGTTGGTGATGGTGAGCGAAATGGCAAAAAGCGGGGAGTTGAAATTCCCGGCGAGTTCAGGCAGGCTGTCATCCAACAATGTCCGGCTGGCAGAGGGCGTTTTTGTTGCCATGTTGGTTGCTGGAGCCGGCCTGCGTTTTCTTGGCGATGGGACGACGCCTCCAACTTCGACAACGCTCCTGGGACAGAGTTTACTGTTGGTGTGGTCGGGGCTTTGTCTTTGGGCTGCTGTGCGTCTGTTTATCGGCGATGCCTTTTCCCGTTTGTTTGCCGGGGCTGTTGCCATGGCGGGCTTACTCTTTTCTCTGCCGGTGATGATCGCCGGCGGTGGGCTGTACGGCTTCATCATGGCGGCCGCTTGCACAGCCATCCTGTATCTGCTTTGGGACAAGAGCTGGCAGCAAGCATTGGTACCGGCTGGATTGCTGGCGTTTTTATCATGGGGGGTTGGTCTCCTTTACACGTTCATGCATGTTTCATTGTTCCGCTCTTCATTGTTGTTCCAGCCGGCGGCGCAGGCGGCTGGCGCGGTGGAGCAGTTGCGTGTTGCTGAAGCGAGCCAATCTACCGGATTGCTCACGCTCTTTTATGTGTTTGTTATTTTGTTGATGCTTTTGGGAGCCAGCGTGATTTCCTGGGGACCGATGTCGAAGATACGGGTGTCCGGCTCCACGGCCGCCTACGCCGGGCTGGTTATCTTCTTCATCCTGGCAATTGTAGGCATCAGCCGTACCAATATGCGCATTATCCAGGCGGACATCGTGTATAAGCGGGCCAAGCCCTTCGATATTCAAGCGAGCCGCACCGGATCAATCGATGATTGGAACATAGCCGTCGCTATTTATGAAAAAGCTGTTGATCTGGCCCCCGAGGAAGACTTTTACTATCTTTTCCTGGGTCGTGCCTATCTGGAACAATCCACCGTTACCACCGATCCGGCAGCACAGGAGGCGCTGCTGCAAACGGCCGAGAGGCGCTTGATCGAGGCGCAGAAACTCAACCCGCTCAATACTGACCACACAGCCAACTTGGCCCGGCTCAACACCCGTTGGGTGCAACTGGCGCAGACCGAAGCAGAGCGCCAGGAGCGGCTGGATCGGGCAGAGGGGTATTACCTGGATGCGCTGGCTCTCAGCCCGCAAAACTCCATCATCCGTAATGAATATGCCCGGCTGTTGTATGACCTCAAACAAGATTGCGAGCGTGCTCTTGAAGTGTACGATCAATCAGTACAGATTGATCCCTTTTATGAGACGACTTATTTTGCCCGTGCTGATGTCTATGTGGGGTGCGCCGCCGGCCAGCCGGCGGATATCCGCACAGAGTATTATCAGAAGGCGGCCGCCAGCCTGGAAGACGGGTTAGCCATCAACGACAAGAATGTGCGAGCGTGGGTGCAACTGGGCCAGCTTTACCACGACCTGAAGCAGTATGATGAGTCGTTAGCGGCGTTTGAAGCGGCCGCGACAAGCAACACGGGCCAGATTCCAGGCTGGAATCTGGATTACTTGATGGCGGCCGTACATCGGGATAAGGGCGATTCGGAAATGGCGCGCACCCTGGGCTTGAAAGCCCTGGGGGCTGCTCCAGCGGAAGCTACTGGCCAGATTCAAGATTTTCTCAACCAGCTATCTGGTGGGGATGCTGCTCCACAGGAACCGGTGGAGCAGCCTTCTAGCGCAGCCCTGGAAGGGGATCGGCCGTTGGCTGCCTTGAGCCCGGCAGAACGCAACGGATATTATCAGGCTTATCCACCGTTCGTGATAGATACATCCAAAGAGTATGAGGCAGTACTGATTACGAACAAAGGGGAAATGCGCCTGCGCCTGTTTGATGATGAGGCCCCTCTCACAGTGAACAACTTTGTTTTTCTTGCCCAACAAGGCTTTTATGATGGGACTACCTTCCATCGGGTGCTGCAAGATTTCATGGCTCAGGGCGGTGATCCGAGCGGAACGGGGACAGGCGGCCCAGGCTACACTTTTGAGGATGAAACGGCAAACGGGCTGGAGTTCGACCGCCGGGGTTTGTTGGCGATGGCCAATGCCGGGCCAAATACAAACGGCAGCCAGTTCTTCATCACTTTATTGCCTACGCCCTGGTTAAACGGCAACCATACGATATTCGGCGAGCTAATCGCAGGTGATGATGTGTTGGCAGCCCTCACATTGCGCGACCCTTCAACCAATCCCGGCACGCCGGGCGACATCATTCAACGGATTGATATTGTCGAACGATAGCCAGCCTGTTTTAGACATGGCAACTTTTATTGCGATTCTCTTGATCGCGCTTTCCATTACCGGTTTGAGTACGCCGTGGCTGCGACGCGCGGCCGTGTGGCTGGGGTTTGTAGATGCGCCGGCGCAGCGTAAGCTGCACAGCACCCCGATGCCGTTGATGGGGGGCGTGGCCATTTTTTCCGGGGCCATTGTGGCGGTGCTGATTTTCTCCAGCCAGCTTTCCTCCAAGGTGGTAGGGGTCATCGTGGCCGGAAGCATCGTTGCCGGTACCGGCTTGTGGGATGATCGCCGCCATCTGCCCGCCTGGGCCAAGCTGGTAAGTCAGTTTGTTGCTTTCCTCATTCTGGCTCAACAAGGGATTAGAGTGCGTCTACCAGTCCCGGAGGTGATGAACTATGCCATCACATTCATCTGGCTGGCCGGGATCAGCAACGCTATCAATTTCCTCGATAACATGGATGGGTTGAGCGCAGGGATAAGCGCGGTTTCGGCTGCCTTTATCCTTCTCCTGGGTCTGCAAAACGATCAGTTCCTGGTGTCGGCTTTGGCAGCGGCCGTGGTCGGGGCGTGTGTCGGTTTCCTTCGCTATAACTTTAAGCCGGCCCAAATCTTCATGGGGGACGCCGGGTCGTTGTTTCTCGGTTTCCTGCTGGCCGTGTTGGGCTTACAGTTGCGATTTCCCGAAAACAGCAATTTTGTGACCTGGATGGTTCCTGTGTTTATCCTCGGTCTTCCAATTTTCGACACAACCCTGGTGGTATTGACGCGGATCCGTCGCGGCGTCAGCCCCACTACGGCGGGGAAGGATCACATTAGCCACCGTTTGGTAAATCTCGGCTTCAGCCAGCGGGAGGCGGTGCTCATCTTGTATTTAGCGGCGGGAGCGATGGGGTTGATTGGCGTTTTTATCACCGAGGCGACAGTGGTCGAGGGGTATACCATTGGCACGGCCGCGGTTTTGACGGGGCTATATCTGATCTGGCGCCTGGATAGGCGAGCCAGGCGCGGGTAGGGTGAATGGCGGGCAGGAGGCATTGAGATGACAAAGAAGACGAGAAGGCAGATGTCGGTCAAACAGCGGCGGGAGGCACAGCGCCGCCGCAAGGAAGCACAGCAGCGGCGCATGATCATGATTGGGGGCGGGATTCTGGCTGCTCTGGTGGTAGTTTATCTGGTATGGCAGTTGGTGGGAAACAGTGGGGGCGGCGTGGCGCTGGATGGGGAACGGCCGTTGGCGGCCGTCGAACCCGCCGCTCGCAACGGGTATTACAGCGAGTATCCTCCCATGATCATTGACACGGCCAAAGAGTACGAAGCCGTGTTAGTGACTGACAAGGGAGAAATGCGCTTGCGCCTGTTTGATGATGAAGCCCCGCTCACCGTTAACAATTTCGTTTTTCTGGCCACGCAAGGATTTTACGACGGGCTGATCTTCCATCGCGTGATCCCCGACTTCATGGCTCAGGGAGGCGATCCCACCGGTGTTGGCTCCGGCGGACCGGGCTATCAGTTCGCAGACGAGACATCCAACGGGTTGTTGTTTGATCGGCGTGGTTTGCTGGCCATGGCCAATGCCGGGCCAAACACAAACGGCAGCCAATTCTTCATCACTTTTGTCCCCACGCCGCATCTGAATGGCAACCACACCATTTTTGGCGAGTTGATTGAGGGAGATGATGTCTTAAGCGCCATCCAGCCTGTTTCTCCGGGCCAGCGAGGAGATGTGATCGAGCGTATCGATATTGTGGAGAAATAAACACATTTAGCAGTCTGTCGATGGCGTGTTCTTGGCCAGGCAATTCAAACTGCGCTTTCCTTTTCCACAAAAGTGACGCACACTCACATGGTCTGCGTGTTTGACGGCCGTTCCGCCCCCATGCTATACTCTCCTCCAATTAAACACAGGAACAACATGGATTGGAAGTAGTAGATGGGGAGTTTGTCCCCCAGAGAGCGCAGGCCACAGGCTGAGAGCCGGCGCAGTAGACAAACCTCATTGAAGTCGTCCAGGAGTTGCTCCGCTGAATTGAGTAAGCGGAGCCGGGTAAGCCCGTTACAGCAGCATTGAGCGCCGGGCCTTTGTGGTTCGGAATCAAGGTGGTACCGCGTGAGAGTTGGCTCTCTCGTCCTTGAATGGATGAGAGAGCTTTTTAATTGTCAATTGGCAATTGTCAATTGTCAATGGTTAATTGTGAAGTTGAGGTAGTTGTTATGTCCGAAATGCCCAAAGCATACGATTTTAAAAACACCGAAGAGCGACTTTATGCTTGGTGGTGGGAAAAGGGGTGGTTCAAGCCGGAGATTAACCCTGATGGCAAACCGTTTGTCATCTCCATCCCGCCGCCGAATGTGACCGGCGCGCTGCACATGGGGCACGTCATGTTCGTGGCTCTGGAAGATTTGATGATTCGCCGGGCGCGGATGCAGGGGCGGGCCGCTCTTTGGGTTCCGGGCACGGACCACGCGGGCATCGCCACCCAGTTGCAGGTGGAGAAGCAAATCCTGCGCGAGGAGGAGATGACGCGGCAGGAGATCGGCCGTGAGGAGTTCCTCAGGCGCACCTGGGCCTGGAAGGAAAAGCACGGCAGCTACATCACCGGCCAGTTGCGCCGCCTGGGAGCTTCCTGCGATTGGGATCGGGAGCGGTTTACGCTGGATGAAGGGTTGTCGCGGGCGGTGCGCGAGGCGTTTGTGCGCATGTATCGCATGGGCCTCATCTACCAGGCGGAGTATCTGGTGAACTGGTCGCCGGGGCTGCAAACGGCCGTCTCCGACCTGGAAGTAGAATACAGCGAAGAGCCGGGCCATCTCTACTACTTCAAATACCCCGTCAAGGGGGGCGGCCATCTGCCGGTGGCGACGACCCGGCCGGAAACGATTTTGGGGGATACGGCCGTCGCCGTCCATCCCGACGATCCTCGCTACCAACAATACATCGGCCAGACCTGCCTGGTTCCCATCCTCAACCGGGAAATCCCCATCATCGCCGACGAGTACGTGGACATCGATTTTGGGACCGGAGCGCTCAAAATCACCCCCGGCCATGACCCCAACGACTTCGAGATTGGGCAAAAACATAGCCTGCCCATCGTCAACGTGATGAACAAAGACGCCACTATGAGCGCGGCCGCCGGACCATACGCCGGGCTGGATCGCTTCGAGTGCCGCCACAAGTTGTGGGCCGACATGGCGGAAGCTGGATTGACCATCAACGTGGAAAACTACACCCTCAACGTGCCCCGCAGCCAGCGCGGCGGCGAGGTCATCGAGCCGTTGGTCAGCCGCCAATGGTTTGTGAATGCGGAACCGATGGCGAAACTGGCGCTGGCGGCCGTGCATAGCGGCCGTATCCGCATTGTGCCCGACCGCTTCGTCAAAGTGTGGGACAACTGGCTGGAAAATATCCGCCCCTGGTGCATCAGCCGCCAGTTGTGGTGGGGGCATCGCATCCCCGTCTGGTACTGCGACGAGTGCGGCCATAAGACCGTGCCCATCGAAGACCCGGAGACGTGCGAAGCGTGCGGCAGCCGCCGCATTCACCAGGACCCGGACGTGCTGGATACCTGGTTCAGCAGCGCGCTCTGGCCCTTCTCCACCCTGGGCTGGCCGGAGAACACGCCCGACCTGCAAAAATTCTACCCTACCGACGTGATGGAGACGGGCTACGACATCCTTTTCTTCTGGGTGGCGCGCATGGTGATGACGGCCGCGCTGTTCACCAACGACATTCCTTTCCACACCGTCTATTTGCACGGGCTGGTGCGCGACGAACACGGCAAAAAGATGTCCAAGTCCTACGGCAACGTCACCGACCCGCTGGACGTGATGGCGCAGTACGGCACGGACGCCCTCCGCTTCACCCTGCTCACTGGCGGCACGCCCGGCAATGATTTGAATCTGTCGCTGGATCGCGTCGCCAGCAACCGTAACTTCGCCAACAAAATCTGGAACGCCGCCCGTTTCGTCACCCGCAGCCTGGACAAAGCGACCAAAGCGGATAAACCGGCGGAACCAGCGTACAGTGACGCTGACAAATGGATACTCACCCGGCTGTCGGCCGTCATCGAAACGGCCGACCGGCTCATGGACAACTACCAGTACGGCGAGGCGGGGCGGCAGGTGTACGACTTCCTCTGGGGCGACTTTGCCGACTGGTATGTGGAACTGGCAAAGGTGCAGCTTGGGCAGGGCGGCGCGGCCGCCTGGACGACCCTTTCCGTCTTGCGCCGGGTGCTGGACGACTGCCTGCGCCTGTTGCATCCCTTCATTCCCTTCATCACCGAGGAGACGTGGCAGCAACTCAAGCGCGCCTTCATCGCCGCTGACCTGGGCATTGGGCTGGCAGAAGGGTGGGCCGACGCCCTCATCATTGCCCAATGGCCGGAAGCCGGGGAAACCTACCCGGAAGCGGCCGCCGATTTTGAGCGATTGCGGGAGCTGGTGCGCGCCATCCGCGCCGCCCGCGCCGAGAACAAAGTGGAACCGGGGAAACGGATTGCGGCCGTCATCGCCGCCGGTGAATTGGCCGGCTTCTTCGCCGCCCAAAAGCCGATCCTCGCCTTTCTGGCCCGGCTGGACGAGGCGCAGTTGACGATTGCCGCGGCCGCCGATGCTCCAGCCCAGACCATCACTATCGTCCTCGGCGACCTCACTTGCTATTTGCCGCTGGCGGGAATGGTTGATCTGGATAAAGAAAGAGCGCGGCTGGAAAAAGAATTGGCCGGGTTGGAGAAGGAAATTAAACGACTAACCGGTCTGCTGAACAGCCCCTTCGCCCAAAAGGCCCCAGCGCATATCGTGGCCAAAGAGCGGGATAAGCTGGCCCAGGCAGAAGCCAGCCTGGCTGAAGTGCGAGAGCGGCTGGCAAGTCAGTGACCGTGAAGTGAGGAAAAAGAGAAGAACGGCCGTTCCTCATCCGTATCCAAAGCCCCAGAGGGCGTCATCCATTGGCAAGTCATCCAGGCAGGTGCGGCGCAGCGCTGCGAAACGGGGGCGCATCTCTTCAAGGCTGTCCCCGCCCAGCTTTTCCAGCAGAGCGTTCGCCAGCGTGATGGCGGCCATCGCTTCGCCCACCACGGCCGCGCGCGGTACCGCGCAAAAATCAGACCGTTCGTACACCGTTTCTGCCGGTTTTCCCGTCGCCAGGTCAACAGAGCGGCGCGGGTTAAGGACGGTGGAGATGGGCTTCATCGCTGCCCGAATCACGATCGGCTCGCCGGTGCTGATGCCCCCCTCGAAGCCGCCGCTGTTGTTCGTTTGCCGGGTCAGCGTCTGGCCGTCTTCCGCCAGAAAAATCTCATCATGGACTTCAGATCCAGGCCGCTTCGTGTTGGCAAACGCCGGGCCGATTTCCACGCCCTTGACAGCGTGAATGGAGCCGACCGATCCCATCAACTGGGCGTCCAGGCGGCGGTCCCAATGAACATGGCTGCCCAGGCCGGGCGGCACGCCCAGGGCCACGATCTCAAAGACGCCGCCGACGGTGTCCTTGGCCTGCATGATGCCGCGGATATGGGCGCGCATGGCCGCGGCCGTATCCGGGAGGGGGCAGCGCACCTCATTCCCTTCAGCAGCGGCGAAGCGGTCGGGGTGGGGCAGGTCATCGGGGAGAACTGCCTCGACCTCCCCGATGCTGGTGACGTAGCTGCCGATCGTGATGCCGAATTGGGCCAGCAGCTGCTTGCAAACAGCGCCTACGGCCACGCGCGCGGCCGTCTCCCGCGCCGACGCTCGTTCCAGGGATAACCGCAGCTCCCGGTACCCATATTTAACCGCTCCGGTCAGGTCTGCATGGCCAGGCCGGGGAGTGGTCATAGGCGGGATTTCCCGGTTGCGCCATTTGGCATAATCCTTGTTGAAAATAGTGATGGCGATGGGGCTGCCGGTGGTTCGGCCGTTCATGAATCCGGACGTGATCCGCACTGCATCTTTCTCGATTTTCATACGGCCTCCGGAGCCGTACCCCTTTTGCCGGCGGGCCATCTGCCGGTTCAGCTCATCCAGATCAAGTTCAAGGCCAGCGGGCACGCCCTCAAGCACGGCCGTCAACTGCGGCCCATGAGATTCCCCGGCTGTGAGGAAGCGGATCGCCATTTGATTACTCTTCCAACGTCCAATCAAGCGCCAGCGCCTTGTCCAGGTCCGCGGCGTCAATCTGAACGCGATAATGGGCGCTGGTGGGGCAGCCGCACGATTGGCAAACCACCAGCTGCGCGGTCTCAGCCTGCTGGGTGTGGATGCCTGCCGCCGTGAGCGCGGCCACAGCTTCCTGCAAGTCGGCGTAACTGTTCTGGCTCGCATCCGCACACTGCTCGCCTATCGCGCGTAGCACCCATACAGAGGTCTCCCCCGGGGCGGGGTACGATTCCGTGGGCTGGGTGGCCGGTTGTGGCGGGTCAGGGTATGACTCTGGTGTAAAGGTGGGAATGGGCGGCGGCGGGTATTCGTCCGGGGTGGGCGTTGCGGCGGGCGCTGCCGGTGTGTTCGTTGCCTGTGGGGTGGGGCTGGGCACGGCCGTGGCCGGGATCGAGGTGGCCGTGGGCGTTTCGCCGCCGCCTCCATTACAGGCTGTCATAACCAGGGCAAACAAGATTCCACACAGCCAGATGTTTCGTTTCACGTGATTCACTCCTTCTACATGACTTTCATGCACGCAAGATGCCTGCGATTTTACCCTTAACCTCTTGAACGTGGTAGAATGCTCCCCCTTGCTCGTCTACTACGGGCATGTAGCGGAGGTCTGAATTGATTAAGAAACTTACCCTGATTTTGATGCTGCTGGTGCTGGCAGTCGCCTGCGGCCCGGCTGGGACGCCAGAAGCAACGAACGAGGCGGCAGCCGTCAGTGAAGCAACATCAGCCGAACCGACAGCACCCGCCTCAACAGAAACGGCCGTGCCAACAGAAACAGCCACCGCTGTTCCACAACCGACCGCGGAGCAGGCAGTTGCCCCGGCTGAGGCAGCCCCTGAAGTGGCGGTTGGAGAAGCGGCCGTCATTCGGGAACAGGATTGGGTGATCGGCGCGGCCGAACCCGCTGTCACCATTATCGAGTATGGCGATTTCCAGTGACCGGGCTGCGCAGGGTTAGCGCCCCTGCTCAAGCGTCTGGTAGACGCTTACCCGGATACTGTCCGATTGAGTTACCGCCATTTCCCGTTAGAGAGTATTCACGATCATGCGTTGATGGCTGCTGAAGCGGCCGAAGCCGCCGGCGCGCAGGGAGCCTTTTGGGAATTCCACGACGCTCTCTTTGAGAGCCAGCTTGAGTGGGCCGGGCTTGATGCGGAAGGCGCACGCCAGTTCTTCATTACGCTGGCTGAGCAGCAAAACTTAGATGTGACCCGGTTTACGGATGAACTGGACAGCGGCGAATACCTCTCATACGTCACTTCCTTAGAACAGGAAGCCATCGGCCTGGGATTGCCGGGCACACCGTCCGTGATCTTTAACGAGCGCATCATGGCCGGCCGCGGTCTGCCCAATGCTTATTTCATCTGGGATGCGCTGGTGCAGTTGGTGTTGTTAGAAGACCGCCAATATGACGCCCCTCCACCAATGACCATCAATGAAGATGCCACTTACCTGGCCACACTTGAGTTAGAATCGGGGGAGCAGTTTGTCATCGAGTTATATCCTGCCTCTGCGCCCCAGACGGTGAACAACTTCATTTTTCTGGCGAATGAGGGCTGGTTTGATGGAGTCTCTTTCCATCGGGTCATTCCTGGCTTTGTGGCCCAGACAGGCGATCCTACCGGAACAGGAGCAGGTGGCCCCGGTTACTTCATTCCTAATGAGATTGACCCGGCGCTGTCACATGATAAGCCCGGCATGGTGGCAATGGCCAATTCCGGCCCGGATATGAACGGCAGCCAATGGTATATCACGCTTGACGACGTCAGCCCGCTAGACGGCAACTACACGATTTTCGGCCGTGTGATTGAAGGAATGGATGTTGTGCAGGGCATTACCCCGCGCGATCCGTCTACCAATCCTGAAGCGCCGCCCGGTGACAAAATCGCACGTATCATCATTGAGGAAAAGTAACAGCAGCGGCTGGCGGGCGATCATTTCAATCAACAATGGTCTGGCCCAGATGAGAACGACTGCCTGGCGAAGGCTCCCGATTTTTTGGTTGCTGGCGTTACTCTTTGTCGCCTGCGAGGTACCCGGCATGGGAAGCTCCTCACCGGCGGCTACGCCCACGCCCCTGGGTGATACCCTGTCGTTTTTTATGCCCGCGTATACGCATAACCTTCGCCCCGGAGAAACCGTGCCCGGGACCCGGCTGACCTATATCGGCCGCAGCCGGGATGTGTATCAGGTATCCATTGACGGGCTGACGGCCACAAAGCGAACCGGTGATTCTTTCATCTGGAACGGCGTGCTCGCGCCCGGCGTCTACGCCAATTACAATCTTCGCATAACAACGGCTTTGTTTGGCTCGCTTCCGGTGGCCGGCCCGGTGGAGATCATCGTCTTTAACCCATCGCCGCGCGAGGAAGCCATCACCGTCGAAAACGAGAGTGCCCTTTACTACAACAATATCGTCGTCAATTACCTGATCCCGGAAGGACGGCCGATTCCGGGTACAACCCTGAGCTATGAGGGCATACAAACTGTGGGCGAGGGAGATCAGGCCAGCCAGTTGGCCCGGCTTACGGGCCTGGAAGGGTATCCTTATCTGGCTATTGGCGACTCGTTGGTGTGGAGCGGCCGCTTGTTGGAGAACGTGCTCATTCGTTACTCGCTTCGCGCCGCCAGTCTAACGGAGAGCGGGCTGAGGCTGGCGGGCACGGCCGAAATGTGGGTCTTACTCGATGAATGAGTCAGACCAAAACCTCATGTTGGCGATGGAGGGATGTCTGTGACGGTTGGGCGGAGATATGAACGGCCGGCGGAGCCTTTGGTGGAGCGCAATCCATTGCGCCGGCAGACATTCGACGGCCGCTTGCCGCCTGCTTTCCACGACATTAAAGACGAACTCCCCATCCCTATTCTGCCCCAGCACCCTGATTTCGTAGAGATGTATTGGCGGGCGTGGGAAATCGCCTGGTCCAGGCTGCGCGCACCCCGGCCCGGCAGCGGCCTCATTGTCCCCTACCAGGAAGAACCGGAGACATGCAACCTTTCGATGTGGCGGAATGCCTTCCTGGGGCAGTTTGGCCTGTACGGCCGTCGTCTCTTCGACTTCATGGGCCTGCTGGATAATTTTTACGCCCGGCAGCACAGTGACGGCTTCATTTGCAGCGAGATCAACCCCGACGACGGCCGTGACTATTTTGATCCGTTTGATCCCAATGCGACCGGTCCCAACATCCTGGCCTGGGCGGAATGGCGTTACTTTCGCCTCACCGGAGACGATAGCCGCTTCAAGCAGGTGTTTTGGCCGTTGATGGCCTATCATCGTTGGTGTCGCTTAAATCGGAGCTGGCCCAATGGTTTGTACTGGGCTACCGGCCTGAGCAGCGGCATGGACAACCAGCCGCGTGTGCCCGGCGGCCGTTCCCACCACCGTCACTGGTCCTGGGTTGACGCGACCATCCAGGCGTCGTTGAGCTGCCTGGCGTTGGGGCGAATGGCGACACTGTTGCGGGAAGACGCGTTGGCGTCTGAGCTGGCAGAGGAGCGGTTTCAGTTACTTCATCTCATTAACGACCAGATGTGGAACCGGGCCACGGGTTTCTATCACGATATAGATGCGCACGGCCGCCACAACCCGGCGAAAAGCATTGGCGCTTATTGGGCTTTGCTGGATAACGATCTGGTGCCGATGAGCCGGTTCTTGCGATTTGTGCAACACTTGCGCGACGAGAAAGCGTTTCGGCGGCCCCACTCGATACCCAGCCTGTCGGCTGACAGCGAGGGATACGACGCCGAAGGTGGAAAACGGTGGCGGGGCGGGGTCTGGTCACCGATGAACTTCATTGTGATCAAAGGGCTGCGCGCGGCCGCACGCCATGTGCAGGCGCACGGGCTAGCATTGCGCCACTTGCAAAGTGTATCGGATGTTTTCCAGCGGACGGATACGCTCTGGGAGTATTATGCTGCGGAGTCGAATGCGCCCGGTAAGGAAGCGAAGCCGGATTACGTTGGCTGGACCGGTCTCACCCCCATCGCTATGCTGATGGAGGATGTAATCGGCATTTCGGTAGATTGGCCCTTACGCCGTGTCACCTGGGATCTGCGCCTGGACACAG
Organism: Anaerolineae bacterium; assembly: GCA_046753445.1. Taxonomy (GTDB): domain Bacteria; phylum Chloroflexota; class Anaerolineae; order Promineifilales; family Promineifilaceae; genus JAHEEY01. Next base: position 21,160 of record JBHHTQ010000049.1, read on the forward strand.
CCAAGAATTACGGCGTACGCAATTTCCCTCTTGGCTCCGAAGGGACAGCGAGTTTCATCGGCAATCGCCGCCAGGTTGAGGTGACGACCAACGTGCCTTTTACCATGATAGTCAACGACGACCGGCAGTGTGTTCAGACGCGGGCGCCCGCCGGCGTCAGCGTCATTGATATGGAATGATCCCCGCTTATTGCCCATGACCCGGTTGACCGTCGCCACCATCAATGTCCGCAATCGAGCCGATCGCTGGCTAAAGCGGCGCCATGTGCTTGTGGCTCATTTACTGGACAGCTCCCCTGATTTGATTAGTTTTCAGGAGCTTCACTTCCCCATCGGCCAGGGGCGCTGGCTCCGCAATCAGGTGAATGTGCGGCTGTCTGGCTCCTCACGGCGGCCGTACCGGCTGATACAAAAGCGGAGGCGCAGCCTGGTTTCTGGTTATGCGGAGGGAATCGGGATTTTAAGCAGGCTGCCGGTTTTGTATCACGATGTGGTTTCATTAGGTTACAGCGGCCGCATTGCCTTGCGCGCGGCCGTGGAGCTGCCGTCTCGCCAGATGTTGGACTTCGTATCCGTTCACTTGCACAGCGCTCCCCATGATCGGGAGGCGCGCCAGGAGCAGGTGATGAAGCTGGTGGGCTGGCTCAATGGGGTCGGGCGCGCGCCGCTGCAAGTGGTGGCCGGTGATTTTAACGAAACGCCCGATGGCCCGGCGATTCAGACCATGAAACAAACATATTGCTCCGCTTATGAGCGGATATACGGCCGTGAGCCGCTGGCGACCTTTCCTACAGCGCTCGCCCATCGCGCCGATGGATGGGCGGGCTGCCTGGACTACATTTTTTTGTCTTCGGCCGTGCGCCAGGTTCACTCCGCCGCGTTATTTTGTGATAAACCGGCCGAGGATGACGACACGTTGTATCCATCTGATCATGTAGGCGTGATTGCCACGTTGGAGGTCTAAGTTCGGTGAGTATGAAACACGTCGTTTCCCTTCGCTGCGTCATTTGCGGCGAGCGGTACGCGCCTGATGAAGTAAGCTACGTTTGCCCCAGGCATGGCAATGAAGGCATCCTGGATGTTGAATATGATTACGCCGCCATCCAGCAGCAGTTAAGGTCCGGTTCTCTCCGACTGCCAGACGCCGCCCCTTCCGCCGGGATGTTCGCTTACCGACCATTCCTGCCGGTCAGGTCTGACACGCCGGAGCCGCCGCTGTTGATCGGGGGAACACCGTTGTATGACGCCCCGCGCCTGGCCGCCCGGTTGGGCATCGCGCAGGTTTGGGTGAAGGATGACGGTCGCAATCCGACGGCTTCTTTCAAAGACCGGGCCAGCGCGGTAGCCATTATGAAAGCGCACGAAATCGGGGCTGAAATTGTGACGACAGCCAGCACCGGCAACGCCGCGGCCGCATTGGCCGGACTGGCTGCCAGCGTGGGGCAGAAAACCGTGATTTTTGTGCCCGCGACCGCTCCTCAGGCCAAGATCGCCCAGTTGCTGGTGTACGGCGCCACAGTCATGCTGGTTGAGGGTAGTTACAATGATGCCTTCGACCTCTGCCTGGAGGCGACGGCCGCTTTCGGCTGGTACTGCCGCAACACCGCCTACAATCCTTACATGGCCGAAGGGAAGAAGACGGTCGTGTTTGAGTTGTACGATCAGTTAACAGCACGCGCCCAGCCCCCAATCTCCCATATCTTCGTCTCCGTTGGTGATGGTTGTATCATCAGTGGTGTGTATAAAGGAGTGAGAGACCTGAAGGCGGTGGGTGCGCTGGAAACGCTGCCCCGCGTCATGGGCGTACAGGCGGCCGCGTCTGATTACCTGTACCAGGCGTGGGCCAATGACGAAGATGTGCTGACCAAACCGCCCATTGAGGCCGGCTCCCTGGCTGACAGCATCAATGCCGGGCTTCCGCGGGATCGTGTTAAGGCGATGGCGGCCGTGCGCGAAACAGGCGGCGCGTATGTCCGGGTGACGGACGAGGAGATTCTGGCGGCCATGCCCGCGCTAGCCCAGGGGTGCGGTGTTTTCGCCGAACCGGCCGCGGCCGCGGCCTATGCCGGCCTGGTTAAAGCGGCGGCTGACGGGCAGGTAGGCCCTTCCGATCGCGCGGCCGTGTTGGTGACCGGCAATGGGTTGAAGGATGTGGGCGCGGCGATGAAGGCAGCCGGCCGTGCAGTGACCGTCAAACCGACGCTGGCGGCCGTGCGCCGGGCGTTGAGTGAATTGGATTCGTAATGGATTGTGAGGCAAAGCAGAATGAAACCGACGATTTCTATCGTATCGCCCGTACATAATGAGGAGGCTGTCCTGCATGAGTTGTACCGGCGTGTGCGGGACGTGATGGTACAGTCGGGGGAAACGTGGGAGCTGGTGCTGGTGGACGACGGCAGCCGGGATCGTTCGGCCGAAATCATCGCTGAATTGCACGCGCAAGATGAGCGAGTGCGCGGAATCAGCCTGTCACGTAATTTCATGTTCCAGATCGCGGCCACGGCCGGTTTGGAGCATGCCTGCGGCGATGCGATTGTCCTCATCGACGCAGATTTGCAGGACCCGCCGGAAGTGATTTTGGAGATGATCGCCAAATGGCGCGAAGGATATGATGTTGTATACGGGGTGCGGACAGAGCGGGAAGGGGAAACCTGGTTCAAACGGGTGACGGCGAAGATGTTCTACCGAATCATCGTTCGCATCACCGGCATCAACATCCCGGTAGACACAGGGGATTTTCGCCTGATGGATCGGCGCGTGGTAGAAGCCTTGCTGCGTATGCCGGAGCGCAACCGATTCTTGCGCGGTATGGTGAGTTGGGCCGGCTACCGACAGACAGGTGTGAAATACAAGCGGCGTGCCCGGTTTGCCGGTGAGACGAAGTTCACCGTCAGGAAGATGACGCGCTTTGCCCTGGACGCGATCGCCGGCTTTTCTTATTTCCCGCTGCAGTTGGCAACTTACCTGGGATTTACCATCGCCGCCCTCAGCGGTGTGACAATTTTCGTGGTGATTGCCTTGCGTTTGTTTGGCCCGCAAACGCCGCTGCTGGGCCAGGCAACCACGCTGGTGGCTGTCTTGTTCCTGGGAGGGGTCCAGCTGATTAGTCTGGGGATTATCGGCGAGTATCTCGGTCGCATTTATGATGAGGTTAAGGGACGGCCGCTGTACCTGGTGAATAAGAAATGGGGGTTTGATGATGAGCGGCAGGAGAATGGGGACGTTACCCGCCAATCTCTGACATCACCCGATTGAGTGGAATCACGTTTTCTTCCAACCCGTGACCCCACGGCTTCCGCCAGATCCCTTCGGTGATGATTTCCTTGAGTTCGTCATCGTTGGCCCCGCCGCGCAGCGGCGTCATCAAGTCAACTTCCTTCTCGCGTAACAGGCAGAGCCGCAAACGGCCGTCGGCCGTCAGTCTGGCTCGCGTGCAACTGGCGCAGAATGGTTTGGTGACTGTGCTGATGAAGCCGATCGTTCCCTTACCGCCGTCTAATCGGAACAATTGCGCCTCGCCGTCCAGCCGGCCTTCGTTCACGGCCGTCAGCGGGCCGAGCGCGGCCGAGATGGTAGCCATCAACTCTGCCTGGCTCACCACGCCCGCCTGCTGAAAGTCCGATACATCGCCAAAGGGCATCATCTCGATAAAGCGCACCTGCCACGGCTGGAACAGGGTAAGCCGGGCCAGATCCACCACATCTTCAAGGTGATTGTAGTTGCGCACGACGACTGCATTGAGCTTGGCACCCAGTCCGGCCGCTTCGGCCGCATGCACACCTTCCCACACATCCTCTACTTTACCCCAGCGCGTCAGCCTTTTGAATTTCTCAGGGTTCATCGTGTCAATGCTGATGTTCACCCGCTGTAAGCCGGCGTCAGCCAGAGGTTGGGCCAGTTTAGGCAGAAGCAGTCCGTTGGTGGTCATCGCCACCGTCTGGACGCCGGGTGTGTTGGCGATGCGGCGTACGATTTCGACCACGTTGGCCCGGACGGTCGGCTCGCCACCTGTCAGCCGGAACTTGACAAAGCCGAGTTGGGCAAAGATATTCACCAGCCGGGCGATTTCGTCGTCCTGAAGCAATTCAGCATTGGGCCGGAATGTGATGTCCTCCGGCATGCAGTAAACGCAGCGCAGATTGCACTTGTCGGTTAGTGAGATACGAAGATAGTTTATGTTACGGCCGAATCGGTCAAGAGTCATCGTTCCTTCCGGGCATCGGTTGGAGTGATCAATGTGATATGAAAACCTAATCTAACCCGCCTTGCTTTCATTGTCAAAGCAGACTCATCTTGTTTTAGGAATCGAGTATCGGGGGAGGGGAGAGCTGGAGGAAAGGAGATAGAGGGGAGAGCTGGAGGATGGGAGATAGAAGGGAGAAGAGGTGTTGTCCGACAGGTCGACTCTCGCTCTAGCTCCAAACTCTATACGCAATGGTGGGGGCACAGTAGGGGTTTCAGCGAAATATCACCCTGCTGAGCGGCACATTGCGGGTATAATCTACGGGACTTTCGCATCAACAAGGAGTCAATCTTGCAGAAATCGAAGCATCCCATCCTGCCGACATGGTTGAATGTCGCGCTTTCCGCCGCTTTTGTCCTCTCCGGCATGGCGGTCATTCTCTTTTCGTTTCTCACGGCCCAGGCGATCTGGTACCGGCCAGTCAAGCCGGTGGCCGCGGCCGCGGCCGAAGTGGCGGGTATTGGCCTGCAGCTCGACCAGGAAGGACCAGCCCCGGCCCAGGCAGTTCCCGCCGGGCAGGCAGCGCCAACACCCATTCCCACTAGTGAGCCGTGGACCGGCTCTGACCGGGTGAACATTCTGGTCATGGGCATTGACCGCCGCCCCGGAGAGCCGTTTATTTCCCGGACAGATACGATGATGGTGCTTTCAGTGGATCCCGCCGGAAAGTCCGCATCCATTCTTTCCATCCCGCGCGATTTGTATGTGGTGATCCCCGGCCGTGGCCGTGACCGGATCAACACTGCATTTGTGTATGGCTCCGCGGGTAATAACCCTGCCGGCGGGGCGTTGTTGAGCATGCAGACCGTTGAATACAATCTTGGCGTGCCCATCAACCATTACGTCCTGGTGGACTTTAGCGCAGTCGTGAAGGGCATTGACGCCATTGGCGGGATCGATGTCAACGTGCCGTTTACTATCAATGATCCCACCTATCCCGATATGAACTACGGCTATGATCCGCTCTACATTCCTGCCGGTTTGCAGCATTTCGATGGGGCGTTGGCGCTCAAATATGCGCGGACGCGGCACCCGGACAATGATTTCGGCCGCGCCCAGCGGCAGCAGCAGGTCATCATGGCTATTCGGGATAAGGTGTTGGGGCTGGGAGTGACCAGCCTGATCGCCAAAGCGCCCCTCATCTTCCAGCAACTGGATCAGGGGATTCGCACCGATTTAAGCCTGGATCAGATGATGCGGCTGGCAACCACGGCCGCCGACATTCCCGCAGAGAATATCCACCGGGAGGTCCTAGACTACAACTTCGTGACCAGCTACACCACAGAAACGGGGGCGCAAGTGCTGGTGCTGATCAATGATAAAGCCGCGCCCATGATCCATTCGTTATTTTACGGGGAGTGAAGATGAATCGTGCCGAATTTCGTCAACGGTTGCAGCAGGGACCGTTGCTCATTGATGGAGCGATGGGGACCCGCCTCCATGAGCTGGGCACGCCCATTGATCACTCGTTTGATGCCATCAACCTGCACAATCCCGCCCTGGTCGCCCAAATTCACCGGGCGTATATTGAGGCTGGCGCGGACATCATCGAAACGAACAGCTTTGGCGCGAATCGATTTAAGCTGGCGGAATATGGGTTGCAGGATGAGGTAAAAAAGCTGAATCAGGCGGCCGTAGACATCGCCCGGCGCGTGATTGAGAGCGCGTTCAAGCCGGTGCTGCTGGCCGGGTCGGTAGGGCCGCTTGGCGTCCGCCTGGCCCCGCTCGGCCGCGTGTCCCGCGCGGAGGCGCAGGCTGCGTTTGCCGAACAAATGGAGGCGTTGGTTGCAACCGAACCGGCCGGGGTGGATTTGCTGATCATCGAGACCGTCTCTGATTTGAAGGAAGTAGAGGCGGCCGTCGCCGTGGCGCGCGCCATCTCGGACGATATCCCGGTGCTGGTTCACATGACCTTCACTCGTGATGACCGCACCCTGTTGGGGCACACGCCGGATGCGGTGGCTGCCCATCTGGCCCAACTGGATGTGGATGCCATCGGCGTCAATTGCAGCGGCGGCCCGGCCCAGATTCTTCGCCTGATTCGCATCATGTCCCAGATCGTGCCCGAAATGCCCATTTCGGCCGTGCCTAACGCCGGCTGGCCGGAACAGACCCAGCGCGGCCGTGTGCTGTATCCGGCCGTCCCCGCCTACTTTGGCGAATACGCCACCGCATTCACCGCCGCCGGGGCCAGCCTGGTTGGCGGTTGCTGCGGCACCACCGAAGCGCACATCGCGTCCATGCGCCAGGCGCTTGACTCGCCCCAACCGCTGGCCCGTCCTCTGCCCGAAGTGATGATTGTGCGCCAGGCGGAATCGGCCGCCGCCGTCGTGGATCAGCCGACTCAGTTAGCTGAAGCCCTCTCCGAGAAGCGGTTTGTCGCTACGGTAGAGATGAGTCCGCCGAAAGGAATCTCGGCCCACCAACTGCTTGAAGGGGCGCGCATGCTGCGTGAGGCAGGAGCCAACTTCCTTAATATCGCGGATAGTCCCCTGGCCCGGATGCGGATGAGCGCCTGGGCGGCCGCTTACCTGGTTCAGGAGCAAATCGGCCTGGAGACGATCCTGCACTTTCCCACTCGCGGCCGTAATTTGCTGCGCGTGCAGGGTGACCTGCTGGCCGCGTACGCCATGGGCATTCGCAACCTCTTTGTGACCATGGGCGATCCCACGCGCATCGGCGATTATCCGGAAGCGATGGACAGTTATGACATCGTACCAACCGGGCTGATTCACCTCATCAAACAGCAGTTCAACACTGGCCTGGATAAATCAGGCCAGTCCATCGATCAAGCTACTAATTTCGTCGTCGGCTGCGCCCTCAATCTGACGCCGAAAGACCCGGAGCGGGAGATGAAGCTGCTGCGGAAGAAGATCAGGTCGGGGGCGGATTTTGCCCTCACGCAGCCCATCTTCGACCCGGCGACGGCGCAGGCGTTTGTGGCTGAGTACGAGACCCGGTTTGACGAACCGATTTTGCCGATTATCGCCGGGGTCAAGCCGCTGTATAACAGCCGTAATGCTGAGTTCCTGCACCATGAAGTGCCGGGCATGTCCATCCCGGAAGCACAGCGCCGGCGAATGAGGGAGGCGGCTGATCCCCAGAAAGAGGGCGTACAAATCGCCAGGGAGATCGTGCAGGCGATTCGGCCGTTCGTGCGTGGCGTGTACCTGATGCCCGCGTTCGGCCGCTACGATCTGGTGGCTGATGTGCTCGATGTGGTAATGGAGTGATTGGTAATTACCAGTTGCCAATGACCAATGACCAATTGCCAATGGCCAATGACCCCTGTGTTCACGCCACCCAGCCCCAGGCGAAGAATTGCCCGCTGAAATAGAGGAATAGCGCCAGCGAGGGATAGAGGATGAGGCGGTGGACCCACGGCCGTCCCCCAGCCGCGCCCAGCAGCATAAACGTGGGGAAAAACGCCAGCGTATAGCGCGAGAAAGAGTACAACGGCTTTAGTTCGGAGACTGGCAGAAACATGAACAGGAGCATGGTGAGATTATACAGGCCAAAGGCGACGCCAAACCTGCGGAAGACGAGGACAGTCGAGACGATGAGGAACAGCGCGCAGGCAAAGTCGAAGGCCAGTGTGAATTCGCCGGTGCGGGCCGCCCCGCCAAAGAAGAGTGAATGGACGGCCGTGATCAGGTCGCTGCCCGGCAGGCCGGTCGTCTGAAACCAGTGCTGCTCGTACACGGTTTGCAATGGGGGAAGCCCGGCCCACCTGCGCCAGAGCAGGAAGGCGGCCGTGCCGGCGACAGGCAGAAGGGACGCCGCTCCCGACAACAGCCAGGCCCGTATGCTCTGCCCCGTCTCCCTGGCTTGGCGCCAATACTCAAACAGCAGCGGGACAACCAGCACGACGCCGGTTAGACGCGTGAGCGCAGCCAGCAGCCCCAGGCCCCCGGCCAACCAAAACCGCCCCTTTCTCGCCGCCCAAAAGGGGCCAGCCGCCAGCAGAATAAAGATGGGTTCAGAGTAGGGGGCGAAAAGAAAGAATCCGGTGGGGAAGAGCGCAATATACAGCACCGTCCTGGCGGCCGCGCCGGGGCCAAGCACGGCCGACGCCATCTGGTGCAGTAAGATGAGCAGCCCCAGCCCGGCGAGGTTGGAGAGCAGCAAACCAGCCAGCAGCCGCCCGGCGGCGTCTCCGCCAAATAGCGCGCTCAGCCCACGCACCGCAAGCGGGTAGAGCGGAGGAAAGACCGAATCTTGTTCGCTTGCGTACCCGTCGCGGGCGATGCGCATGTAATGCTGGGTATCGAAACGCTGCCACGGCCCCAGAAGAAACCCGGCCGCCCCCTCGCGCAGCGCCGGCTCACCCAGATATGGCCGAACCCCTTCATCCGGCTCTTCCGGCAGAGGGTTGACGCGCAGCGCCACAACTGCCCACCCGGTCAGCAAAATACGCACGGCGATGAACAAGATCGCCGCACTCTTGGCGGCGGCCGCATGGCTCGCTGCTCTGCCTGCCAAACGGCGCGGGGAACGCCCGATTCCATTGGCTGATGACATGATGGCCCAAGTGTAGCGCAACTTCCGGTTTTTGTGGGATTTTGCCCGTGATGCGGGAAGCCCCTCCGCTCGCGTTTCACGTCTCACGTCGGTTCGGTGCAGTTTTGACTGCCGCTGCCGCCGCCAAGGCGTGATAGAATAGGCGCATGATGCGCATGGAGGTCAATGTGGCCCAGTTGAGAACCGGCAAGGTTTACAAAGAGACCGATGTGGTCATTGTTGGCTCCGGCCCAGGCGGGGCGACGGTAGCCCGGCAATTGGCGCGGTCTGAGGCGGGATTGGGCGTCACCCTGTTAGAACGCGGCCGTGATTGGCGCCGCCATCCGTTGTATGGAACTTATCCCGGCGGGATGCTGTACACCGACAGGGGTTCGCTTCTCTTCACCCGCGAAGGGTTGAACATCATCCGCCCGCTCATGGTGGGGGGCGCGACCAGCATGTATTGCGGCTGTGCCGCGCGGCCGCTGCCGTGGTGGCGCGAGCGGTACGGCATCGAGCTGGACGCCTACGCCGGGCAGACCGTGGATGAGCTGGGCATCGCCCCTCTGCCGCCGGAACTGCGCGGCCGGGCCTCCACGCGCATTGCAGAAGCGGCGGCTGACCTGGGCATGACGTGGCAGCCACAGGATAAATTTGTGTCGCCAGACAGGACCTCCCATTTCAACTGCGGGGCGAAATGTATGCTGGGCTGCCGCTGCGGGGCCAAATGGAATGCGGCCGAATTTGTGGACGAAGCCGTGGCTGAGGGGTGCGACTTGTGGACGGGGGCCAGGGTCGAACGCGTTCTCATCGAAAACGGGACGGCCGTCGGCGTTGCCGGCCGGCGGGGACGCACTCCGTTTGTCATTCATGCCGGCGCGGTGGTGATTGCCGCCGGCGGCATCGGCTCCCCCCGCATCTTGCAGCGCAGCGGCCTGACCGAGGCCGGGCGAGGCATGACGATGGACACCACCATGATGGTCTACGGTCACGCGCCGTACAAAGGGATTGGCCAGGACCCGCCCATGACCTGGAGTTTTGCCGACGATGATCTGGGCGTTCTCTACTCGACGCTGATCGATCCCTGGCTCATGTATCCCATCATCATGACGTTGAAAGGGCCGGCCTATTCGCTGACTTGGCGGCGTTGGGGCCGCACGCTGGGTGTGATGATCAAGCTCAAGGATGAGATCAGCGGCGGCATTGACGGCCGCGGCCGTATCAGCAAAGGTCTCACAGAGGATGACCGGCGCAGGATGAAGCAGGCAGAATCGGTCGCCGCCTCCATCCTGCGCAAGGCGGGTTGCGATCCCGACACCATTTTCGCCACCCCTATCCGGGGAACGCATCCTTCAGGTACGGTGCGTATCGGCGAGATGTTGACGCCCGACCTGGAAACGGCCGTGCCGCATCTCTACGTTTGTGATGCCAGCGTCTTCCCGGAGGCGCTAGCCCGCCCCACCGTGCTCACCATCATCAGCCTGGGCAAACGGCTGGCCGACCACCTGCTGGCCGACCACCTGCTGGCCGA
>JBHHTQ010000050.1:0-30807 GCA_046753445.1 Anaerolineae bacterium
TGCGGATGTCTTTAATCAGGGTGACTTTTTCCAGCACATCCTTTTGCCGGTCTTTTTTGTGCAGCCGCCGGTTGATAATGGAAAGGGTCAGCGTTTCCCCGTGCCGGAAGATGAGCATGGCGGGCATGGAGAACAGTTTGTTCACTTCCCGCGTGATTTGCGCCAGTTGGGTGCGGGTGTAGTTTTGGCCGCGTAAACCGATGGCGATGAAGAGGTAGGATTCGATGATGGCGTTGTCCACCACCTGACCGGCGCTGTCCAGCAGGATCATCTGGTTGGCCTGGTGGATGTCGCTGCCGGTAATCTGACGCAGCAGGTCAACCGTTTGCCAGTCGGCGATGAGGGCTTTGTCCGGCCGTAGTTTGTCGCCGGTGGGGTCAAACTGGGCCAGGAAGGCGGCCGGGCTGTTGTCCAGCGCCAGTTCGCGCTGGCTCTGGTAGCCCAGGGTGTCCAGCAGGCGCAGGGCGCTGTCTCGCAGGCGGCCCTGGGCGAATTGGTGGATGGCTTGTTGGATGTGTGGTTTGGTCTGGTTGGTCATAATGCTTCACTTCTATGGTTTGTAGTAACCGCTTTAGCAGTTGGAACGACTGAAGCCGTTACTACGAACCTTTGCGCAAAATCTGGCGAAACTGTGCCGACGTGACGATCTGCACTTGCCCGGCCTGCTGCAAGACCAGCAAATCATTATCCCCTGACACCAGGTAATCGGCGCGCCCCACCACCGCATAGGCGATGAGGTAATCATCCTTGGGGTCTCTGGTGATGGGGGGGATGGCGGCTTCAATCACCGGTATTTCCTCGCAGAGCACCGCCAGCAACGCCAGAAAACGTTGCAGCCGGGCGGCGGTAATCACCTGGTGCAGGCGCGGTTTTTTCAAGATGGTGCGTTCAATCTCTTCCAGGAGGGCGGCGGGCATAAGCAGCGTCACCTCCCCGTCCGCCACTGCCTCCAGCAAAACGGTCACAAAACTGTCCGGACGTGGTTTCAGCAAATAGGCGATAAAAATGTTGGCGTCGGCCAAAACGCGCATGGGCTATTCCCCAAATTGGACTTTGCCTTGCTTTTGCAGGTTTTCCACAGCTTCCCGCACCACCTCGTCAGCCAAGGCCTCTGCTTCTTCTTCCGGCAGTTGGGCATTGGCCGCCTGCACGGTCTGGGCAATCTCTTGCAGTTCGGCGACCGCCTCCTGCCGCCGCCGCCTTTCTCTGGCCGCTTGCAGCAGGTCGTAATCTTCGTAGGGAATCATCACCACTTCGGCGCGCCCCCGGTTTTGGATGATGACATCCTGCCGGTTTTGCTTAATCCAGTTGAGAAACGCGCTGAGCTGCTGCCTGGTTTCGCTTACAGATACGGTTTTCATCAGCTTCCCTCATCGTTCAAGCGTCTTTTATAGACATGAAAGTAGACATCAATATGGACATCATACCATGCGGCCATCGGGCAGGTCAATCTACGGTCGCGCAAAGGGGTGGTTTGCGTTGCCGGCTGGCAGCCTGCGCTGCTGGCAAGAAACGCTTTCATTTAATCACCAGCCAGGTGATGAGTTCAAAATCCGTTTGCTCATGCACCTGCTCTTGCCGGGTGGGGAGGAGCCCGCCCCGGCCGGCCTGCAGCTGCGCCGCCGCCCGTTTGCTGAAGGTGCGTTCGATGGATTTAACCGCGCCGGCCAGCAAGTCGTTGTAACTGTCCATTTGCTTGCCGTAATTGGTTTCCTGGTCGAAAAGTTTGCACAATGCTTCGTCGGGCCGGGTTTTGTCCGCGCACAGGTGGCGGTAAATGTCGAGAATTTGCTTGGGCTGGGCGAAGGTGTAACGCACGGTGCGATCATCGCGCATGTAAACGAGGAAGTAAGGCTGGAGCGGGTTTACCGTCTCCAAATCCGCTCCCGGCCCTTTTTGGCGCAGGCAAAAGATAACGCCGGGCTGGATTTGGGGCACATCGGGGTCGGCAGGAACGACGGCATACAAACCCAGGGGGGCGTCGGCCAGTAAACGCCGGTTGCTTTCGATGTATTTGGCCAGTTCCATGCGGAAGTCGTCGAGGGTGAATTCGTTGAGGGCGACGCTTTCGCTGAAATCTTCCAGGTCGAGTACTTCTTCTTTCAGGCGCAGGAGCTGTTTGTCCCGGTATTTCAAATCCTCCTCAACCAGGTCTGTCACTTCTTCGGGACGGAGCAGGTTGTCTTCGGCGGTGGCGGCAATGTCTACCAGGGCCATGCGCGCCTCGACGCGGCTTTTGAGCTTGATGTATTTGTTCAGGTCGTCGGTGGGCCAGAAGTTGATGAGGCGCACGCTTTTGTTGCGGCTGCCAATGCGGTCTATGCGGCCAAAGCGCTGGATGATGCGCACCGGGTTCCAGTGGATATCGTAGTTGACGAGGGTGTCGCAATCTTGCAGGTTTTGGCCTTCGGAGATGCAGTCGGTGGCGATGAGGAGGTCTATTTCTTCGTCCTGGGGCATGTTAGGGATGTGCGCCCGCCCTTTGGCGCGGGGGGAGAAGTTGGTGAGGATGTGGTTGAAGCTGGCGCTGCCCAGGGTGGTTTTGTTGTCGCCGGAGCCGCCGGTGACGAGGGCGATGTGGATGCCGAGTTCGTCCCGCGCCCAATCGCGCAGGTTTTGGTAGAGGTATACGGCCGTGTCGGCAAATGCGGTGAAGACGAGAAGTTCGCGGTTGGAACGGCCGTCTTTGTCCGTCGTCGGGTGTTCCATCTTGCGCTGAATCAGCTTCTTTAGTTCCGCCAGCTTGGCATCCTGGTCTGGCGTCACTGCCTGCGCCGAATGGTACAAGAGAGACAACTGCTGCTTATCCTCGCGCAAATCCTGCAGCCAGGCATCCACATCCAGATGAGCAAAGTTAAATTTCAAACTCTTGCCCACTTGCAGCGCCGCTTGCAGCTCCTCATCATCCAGGTCTTCCATTTGCAGTTCCTCAAAATCCAGGTCAGGATTCCCTTCTTGCAGCGCCTGGAACTGTTCGATGCGCTCCTCCAGATTTTCAATTTTCTCAATGGTGCGGTTCATGGTAATGGCAAAAGCGTGGACGGAGCTTTCCAGCCGCTTGAGGAAGTTAACCTTCATCATACCGATGAGGTAATGCTCGCGAGCGCGCTGGGAAAAATGCGCCACCCGGTCCAACTCATACCGTTCGGCAAATTCCGGCAGCACGTAGGCAGTGGGGTTGAAGAGGGAGAGGCGGTAGTTGGAAATTTCGTCATTGAGCCGGTCATAGGACAGGAAGCGCCCTTTGGCGTCAATGTCGGCGTAAATGGAAACCGGTTTTTCTCGTTTGGGGAAGCCTCCCAGCGCCGTGATGGTGTCCGGGTAGTAGGTGTGGATATGCTTGCGCGAACGGGCGATAGTCAGTTCATCCAACAGCTTGAAGAAGGCAGAGTCCAGCGATTCTAGCAGCCTGCGTGTGTCCCGGTTCCCCTTTTTGGCCCATTCGGTGAAGCGGCGTTGGGCATTGGCCAGGGTGTCTTTCAGACTGGCGATGCCGATGGTGGCCGTAAAGGCTTCGTCTTTGCCTTCGGTGAGGAAGTACAACTGGTTGCGTAAATCCTTGAGGTCGTTATTGACTGGCGTCGCCGAAAGCAGCAGCACCTTTGTCTTGACGCCGCTCTGGATGATGTCTTCCATCAGCCGCTCGTAACGGCTTTGGCGGATACGGTTGCCTTCTTCGTCTCGCTTGCCTTTGGTGTTGTTGCAAAAGTTGTGGGATTCGTCAATGACGACTAAATCGTAGTTGCCCCAATTGAGCGTTTCCAGGTTGATGTCGCCGGCATACCCTTTGTCCCGGCTCAGGTCGGTGTGAGACAGGACGGTGTAGCCAAACCGGTCTTTGAGGAAGGGGTTGAGCGGGCTGTTGTTTTGCGCCTGGTAGATGGTCCAGTTTTCGCGCAGTTTTTTGGGGCACAAGACTAGCGTCCGGTCGTTGCGCAGCTCAAAGTATTTGATGATGGCCAGCGCTTCGTAGGTTTTGCCCAGGCCGACGCTGTCGGCGATGATGCAGCCGTTGTGGGCCAGGATTTTGTTGATGGCGCCTTTGACGCCGTCTTTTTGGAATTCAAAGAGGGTGTGCCAAACGGCCGTATCGGTCAATTGAATGTCCTCATCCAGCAAGCCGCCCCGCGCCTGGTCGGCCAGGAATCGTTCAAAGACGTGGAAGAGGGTTTTGAAGTACACGAATTGGGGGGCGTTGTCCCGGTACAGCTTTTCCAGGTATTGCAGGACTTCGGCTTTGACATCCTGTACCAGGTCTTCGTTTTGCCACAGTTCATCAAACCAGCGCTTGAGGTCTTCCCGGTCGCGGCGGCTGTCCACTTCCAGGTTCAGTTCGATGTTGTTGGTTCCGTCTGGCCCCAGCCCCAACCCACGCATGGTGAAGTTGGAGCTGCCGACGATGGCGTCGTTACGGCCGCTGCTGTCGGTGAGGTGATACAGTTTGCCATGAAGCAAGTTAGCCCGTTTAATGGAACGAATTTGGACCTTTTCCTTTATCCAATCTGCACATTCTTTGGCAATGCGCTTTTGCTGGAGCTGGTTATGCAGCTTCAAACCATCCTCAAGAATTTCATATGCTTTGCTGTCGCTCATTTCCGGATCAAGCGATTTGAGAAAGCGTGGTTCACCAAACAGAAATCGAAGTTTTTCAATGCAGTCCAATTGGGGCTGCAAGGCCGCGTAGGCGTAAATGGTGAAGTAGGCTGAAACGATAGACAAAGAGGACCCGGTTGCAATCTTATCCCGGAGAAATTCACCCACGGATCCACGTTTCAGGTTATCGCGAATTCCAGAGGGTCGATGTGATTGTTGTGAATGAGACATATGGTTTTAGAGGTACTGGAAAACCGGCAAACAAAAAACAACTGACCAACATTGTCTTTATGTCGTGTGATTGTACCGGGATTGGGGGAAGTTGGCTAGCGTTGAGCGGGTTAGGGAATCAAAAAAGGTCGCCGTTGGCGACCTTTTTGTGGGCGGTACAAGACTCGAACTTGTGACCTCTACGATGTCAACGTAGCGCTCTAACCAACTGAGCTAACCGCCCTCCTCAAGCAGGGCCAGATTATACCAACCTTCCCCGCCTCGTCAACGGCAGCAAGCGGCCGTTTCCCCATGACCCCTCCCAGATTCCCCACTATTTTCCGCCCCACCTTCACCATGGACAATTCACGATTCGCCACTATTTATGGTATAGTTGCAGGCAGCCAGCAAGCAACACGGTGGCCGGCGGCCGCGGCGGCGAAAAGCTTGCCCATCGCTGGATGTGTCGCGCCGCAGGCAAAACCATCGTCAATCCGGGTTGTAACTGCGTTGAAATCAAAGTCCAGGCAAAAAGCAGAACCAGGCGCACTGATTCTTGCCACTGCAACCGTTGTTTTATTCGCTGTCGGGTCGTTCTTGAAGGACTCCCGGCAGGTTCCTTACCGCGTCTTTGGCGGGCTAGTGTGGGGAGCGGTGGTGGTGGTCGCCTTCCTCTTCGGATTCCTGTACTATGCCCAATTCGTCCTGCCGTTGCGGGGCAGCGAGGGGTGGACGGAGGGCTTCCAACTGCTGGCCCGATACTATTACACCCAGGCACAGCAATACCTCAAGAAGTTCGCTTCCCGTCCTGACCCGAAGGCCAAAAAACGGAAAGCCAAAAACCGACAGGCCCAGGACCCCAGCCTGGAGCAGTTGCCAGCCAGCTTCAAAAAGCTGCGGGCAGGCATCGTGCGCAGCCACGAGGTATTGGCCATCTCCAAGGACAGCACCTTCTCCCGGCCGGCCGGGCCTGGCTTTGTCACCCTGTTCAAAGGGGAGCAGATCACCCAACTCGTGGACCTGCGCAACCAGACGCGGCGGCAGCCGGTGCACGCCCTCACCCGCGACGGCATTGAGGTGGACACCACCGTCAGCGTCACCTTCCGGGTGCGGCAGGCGCCGCAGCAAACAGATCCGCACCTGCCCTTCCCGTATGACAAGGACGCCATTTTTCAGGTGAGCCGGGCGAGCCGCATCGGCGAAGCGAAGACATTTCTGCCGTGGACGGAACGGCTGTGCCCCCAGGCGGCGTCAATGCTCATCACCCACCTGGCCCGCTTCCGGCTGGATGAATTTTTCCAGGTAGATGACGAAGACATCCCCCCGCTTAGAGAAATCAGGGATCGAATCAGGGAACAGCTGCAGCACCCGGTGACCGGGGACGGCATCGAGATTTTAGGCGTCGGCGTGGGGCAGTTGACCCTGTCCGACAAAGTCAACCAGCAGCGCGTCGTCTCCTGGCAGGCGGAATGGAAGCGGCGGATTATGGAGAACGAGGCCAACAGCGACGCCGACGAAGTGCGCCGCCTGAAAACAGCGCGGGCGCGGGCGCAGATTGAAATCATCGAAAATATCACGCAAAGCATTGCCGCCATGCGCCGCATGGATGACGCCGATTTGACCGAGATGATCACCCTGCGCATGATCGAGGCGCTGGAAGAAGCAATGTCGGATGCGTCGGTCCAGGCGCTCATTCCGCAGCAGGTGATGACCAGCCTGGTGATGGATGCTTCGAGCCAGCTTCAGGCATGGGTGGAACCGGGGCCGGAGGAACCATGACCAGTATCGTCGGCCGCAGACAGAGGCGTGAGTCTCCCCCCGCCCTGACCAGCCCGGGGCATGCCGGCTGGTTTGGCTATTTGCTCTGGCTGCTTCTTTTCGGGTATTGGCTGTTTGCACTCGGCCTGGAACGGGTGGATTTGAGCCAGTGGCTTGCCGGATATTGGCCTTTGTTCAGCCCCCCGCCGGCCGCGCTGGTATTTGTGGTTGAGCTGTTTCACCCCAGGGTGCTGCGGCATGTCATCCCCGTCTTCATCGGCTGGCAGTTGGCCCGCAGCGCGGCCGTGAGCCTGGTACAAACGCTGTACGACCTGCCGGACAAGAAAGCCGGCGCGCAATTCCTGGATCGGCTGCGTTCAACCGGCGATGCTCCGGGGAAACAGGTCACGCTCAACGACCAGACATTGGAAGAGGACAGGGAAAAGCACGTCTTGCTGCGCGTCGGGGGGCCTGGGAAAGTGGGGCTGTCCAGCAGCAGCACGGCCGTCACCGAGCTGAACGGCCGTTTTCACCGCGTCCTGGGCAAAGGGTCGCACCGTCTCGGCCGTCTGGAATACGTGCGCGCGGTGCTCGACCTGCGAGAACAGGAACGATCCGCCACCGACGTTACGGTCAGGACAAGAGACGGCATCGAATTAACGGCCGACATCCACATCACCTACCGCATCAGCACGGGCGGCGCAACCCCCACCCGGGAACAGCCCTTCCCCTTCGATGAAGACGCCGTGCGCACGGCCGCTTACGCCGAAACCGTGGCCGCCGACGGAAGGGTAACGACCTGGGACTCATGGCCGATTCGTGTGGCCAGAGGCAGACTGGCCCGGATCATCAGCCAGTTCAATCTAGATGAACTCCTCCTCCACCCCAACCCGACCCGCAACCCGTGGCGTACCGTCCAGAACAATCTATCCCAGGAAGTTGACAGGATATTAGGGGGGCGCGGCATCGAATTGATCGGCGTCCATTTAACCCGGCTCGATCTGCCCGAAGCAGTCAAGGACCAATACCTCGACTTCTGGCGCACACACTGGCAAAGGCGGGACCGGCAGAGCCTGGCCCAGGGCAAAGCGTTCAAATTGGAAGAAATGGAAATCGCCCGCGCCGAAGCAGAAGTGACCATGATTCAGGCCATCGTTGAAGGCGTCCAGCGAGCGCGGCAGTCCGGCAACGCAGGCGACATACGGCAAATCGTGGCCTTGCGGCTGATCGAATCGCTGGAACAGATGGCAAAGCAGTCGCAGCAGGCGCACCCGCTCCCCATCGGATTGATGCCCCGGTTAGGCAGTCTGCGCCAGCAAATCGTGCTGCCGGATGCCGACAGGAAAGCTGAGTGATGTCCGCGGCCGCTGTCAACAATACAAACAATCATCCCCTGCGCCCACGCGACGCCGTCACCACCTTGTCGGCGTTGCTGGAACGCCTCTATCCGGAGCCGGTCAGTCCCGATATCCTCACGCTGGATGACATGTTGAGGCGGTACCGCCTGACACAGCTTGGCAGCCCCGCCATGCGGGCCATCCGGCAGTCACAACGCATCAACCGCCGGATCGGCAACTACCAGAGCATCGGCCTATGCGAATTCCACATCGGCCTGATTTTCCTGTATTGGGGAGATCTTCAAGGAGCGGCGCAGCAGTTCGTCGAGGCCAGGCAGCAGTGGGCTTTCGTGCACCAACCGGCGTCCGTCTGCCTGACCCATTTTGCGGAAGGGATGGCCCAGCATCTCGCCTTCTCCCCCGAAATGGCGATGGCCAGCTATGGCAAGGTGGAACACCTCCTGCCCCGGCTGCCAGCGGCAACGCCGTCGGATGCGTTGGGCCGGTTCGTCACCGCCTTACAAGAAGCGCTAACCGAGGCGCAGCGGGCGCTGCGCCATGACATCTGGACGACCCCACCGCCGCACGCCCCCAGCACAGAGACGCCCCCCAGGCAAGGCCCGGCCGCCCCACCGGACGCGGCCACCGACGCGGCCACCGAACCAGAACCGCCGCCAATCCAGGCGGATGCGATTGTGCAGCAGCCCATCTCCAACCTGGACGCCGATCCCAACCAGCCCAGCTGCCCTGTGCCGGCTCACAAGAAGATTAACGACGACTATCAATGGTACAAAGTGATCGAGCGGCGGGACGATTTCCTGCCCCGGATCCAGGACGGCGGTTGGGTGCTGGTAAATACCCAGGTTGAAAACTACGAGTACAATCCGGGGGACATCCTCATTGTCAGTGACGAAGCAGTGAATGGCAGTGTGATGGTGCAACCCAGGGGGGAGCGGCGGCCGTACGGCCGTATTTTTCTCGCCCGGCTGGAACCAGTGGGCACATTTACCCGGGGAACCGATACGCAAAAAGTGACCTTTTCCGCAGACATGGAACAGGTGCCGGTCGATCTGGTGAACATCCTCGGCATCGTTGTGGGGTTCTGGTTGCACACAATTGATACGGCAGATCTCAGCTATTGGCTGTCGCCAAGAGAGTGAATGTATGGGTGAACATGTTTTAGTAATTGGAGCCATGCTCCTGGACACAAAAGGGAAACCAACCTCCGGGTTAGAACCGGGCACATCCAACCCCGGCAAAATCCGGTTTACGCGCGGGGGCACGGCGCGTAATGTGTCCGAGAACCTGGGGCGATTGGGCGCTTCCGTGAAGCTCGTTTCCGCTATCGGCCAGGATTTGACCGGCGAGCGGCTGTTGCAGCAAACGGCCGCGGCCGGAGTGGACATCGAACGCGTCCAGGTGATCGAAGGAGAAA
The DNA here is from genome assembly GCA_046753445.1 of Anaerolineae bacterium. Taxonomy (GTDB): domain Bacteria; phylum Chloroflexota; class Anaerolineae; order Promineifilales; family Promineifilaceae; genus JAHEEY01. Next base: position 9,334 of record JBHHTQ010000050.1, read on the forward strand.
ACACCGGCGCGTACATCGCCATCATCGAAAACGACGGTTCCCTGGCTGTGGCGCTAGACGATGTCAGCGTCATGGAACATGTCACGCCCAAATTTCTTCATGACCACCGCCGCCTGTTCCGCGACGCCGACATGGTGATGATTGACGGCAGCCTGACGCTGCCGGCGATGAAAACAGCGGTGCGTCTGGCAGACCAGTATGGAGTACCCCTCTGCGCCGATCCCTCATCCGCGCGGTTGGCTTACAAGCTGCGGCCGTATCTCCCTTCCCTGCACCTGGTCGTTCCCAATGTGGTAGAAGCGGCCGAATTATGCCAGATGGATTATTACGAAACGGACGACAGCCTGGACCTGGCCCGGCGGCTCAGCCAGCTTGGCGTGGGAACGGTGATCCTCACCCGGCCAGACTTTGGCCTGGATTACGCCACCACGGATGAAACCGGCCATATTCCGGCCAATTACAGCGAGATGGTTGACAGCACCGGCACAGGCGACGCCGTGACGGCGGCGGTGATGTTCGGCATGATCAACAACCTCTCCACCATCGAGTCCATTCGCCTGGGCGCGGCCGCCGCCAGCCTGACGCTGCAAACCGAGGAAACGGCCGTGCCCGACCTGAGCCTGGACATGTTATACGAACATTTGATCGTTTAAGAACAGCAGGAGCATGTCAACAAGATGAACAACTGGATCGGGCTGGTCATCAGCATCGTCTATATTTTCGGCGTAATTGGGGGCGCGGAGGCGCTGCGTCGCCGGCGGCAATACAGCAGCGACTTCACCCGCAAGGTTATCCACATCAGCGTGGGGATGATGAGCTGGGCGCTCCATTTGCTTTTCGATACGCCCTGGTTCTTCGTTGCCGCCTGCGCCGCCTTCATGCTCCTGAACTTCCTCGACTGGCGCTACGGCTTTTTCGCGGCCATGGCCAGCAGCGACCGGGCCAATCTAGGCACGGTGTACTTCCCCCTGGCGATGAGCGTGGCGGCCGTCCTCTTCTGGGATCACCCTCCGCTGATGGTGGCGGCACTCATGCCGCTGACCTGGGGAGACGGCCTGGCTCCTGTTGTCGGCCGCGCTTACGGCCGTCATCCGTTCCAGGTGCATACCAGCAAGCGCACCGTGGAGGGATCAGCCGGATTCTTCATCGCCGCCCTGCTCGCCACCTGGCTGGCATTGTGGGGGATGGGAGGAACACCCCAGGTTACGCCAGCGGCCGCCTTTTTACCGGCGCTGGTCGTCGCCGGGGTCGGAACTCTGGTCGAGGCCGTCACCATCTGGGGCCTGGATAATTTGACGATCACAGCCGCCGCGGGCCTGGTACTCGCCTCCTGGCCGTTTTAGCCATGGCTACGCCTCCATTGTGACCCCGCTCCCTTCTGACCTGGAAGCCATTTTTTTCGATCTGGACGGCACGCTCATTGACACGGATGACCACGCCGCCGAACAATTGGCTGCCTGGCTGCGGCCGCTGGTGGGGCGTCGGGCTGACCGTCTGGGCCGGCGGCTGACCATGTGGGCGGAGACGCCGATCAACAACACCCTCACCCTGCTCGACCAGATGGGATTGGACGCCCCCCTGATGAAGGTGGCCGAACGGCTGCGCGGGCCGCGTCCTCCCTCTCCTTACCGCCTTGTTCCCGGCGTGGAGCCGATGATCGCCGCGTTGCAAGGCCGGTACCGTCTGGGGCTGGTGACGACGCGCAACCGCCGTCAGATCGACGCCTTTCTGGCTCAGTTTCCCCCTATCGCCGCCGCCATCGAGGTGACATGCGGCGCGCAGGACACGCGCCGTCTCAAACCTCACCCCAGCCCGGTCAGGCTGGCGGCCGAGCGCCTGGGCGTCCCCGTTGCCCGATGCCTGATGGTGGGCGATACCACCGTGGACGTGACGGCGGCGCGCCGGGCAGGCGCGTGGAGCGCGGCCGTTTTGTGCGGGTTCGGCACACGGGAAGAGCTGGAACAGGCCGGGGCGCATATTATCCTGGAAAGTACAGCCGACCTGGCCCGTTTCCTCGGCGCGGCCGGGTGAGCCGGTTGGCGCGGCCGCCGGTTACTTCCACCCCTCCGTCCCAATCAAGGGGACGAAAGCAACCGGGTCCAGTTCTTTTTTATCGAACCGGTTCTCATCCTCGCGGGTGACGCGCACCAGCCGCTGCTTACGCTTGCGCCGGCCGACGGGCATGACGAGCCGCCCCCGAATTTTCAACTGGCGAACCAGGCTGGACGGTACCGACGGCCCCCCCGCAGCAACGATAATCGCATCGTATGGCGCATGCTCCGCCCAACCCAGGGTGCCGTCCCCATGATGCACCCGCACGTTGATGAACCCCTGCTCTTCCAGCCGCCGGCGCGCATATTCCACCAGCTTGCGGTGCCGCTCAACAGTGTACACCTCACGCACGATGCAGCTTAATACGGCCGCGCCGTACCCGGAACCGGTGCCGATTTCCAGAACGCGCTCGTCCGGTTCCAGGTTAAGCAGGCTGATCATGCGGGCAACCACATAAGGCTGGGAGATGGTTTGGCCGGCGGGGATGGGAAGCGGGGTGTCATCATAAGCGTAGGACTTGCACGGTTCCTCGATAAACGCCTCTCGGGGAACAATCCCCATGGCAGCCAGCACGGCCGCGTCCCGAATGCCTCGCCCTTTCAACTGCTGTGCTACCATGCGCGTCCGTTCAGCCGCATAATCCTGTTGTGATCGGCCCATGTCACTCATCTGCCACTGGCTCACCGTTGGCGCAAACGATATACTGACCCCTGGAGATAAGATTATGGCATCGAATAGCAGGTTTACGCAAATTGCCGGCGGGGCCACCAGTCAGGGCGGTAACCTCCTTAAGGAATCGGTTCATCGGGTCCTGGGAATGCCAGAACTGGCTCTCTACTTCACAGGCGTGCGGCCGCTCAAATGGCTCCGGCTGCAGGTGGTCATCCTCCGCAACGAAGCGGGGACGCCGCTGGCGCAGGAATCGGAACTGGCCGCGTCCTTGAAGGAAGCCGCCCGCGTCTTTGAGCAGGAAGCAGGGGTGCGCATCATCCCCGCCGGTGCGCTGGTCACCACCCTACCTACTCCCGCTCCGACGGCCGCGCTGGACGTGCATTGTGAAACAGCTGCGTGGCGGGAAGACTTTTCGGAATGCGGCGCGCATTTTCGCAAAGCGCTGGCCAATCACACAGCGGGAAAGCTTTTCGGCTACGGCGCGCCGGTGACTGTCTTCATTGTGCGCAGCATCTTTCGCAAGGGGGGATGTTCGTTAGGGCCGTTGGCGGACTACGTGACGGTGGAAGCGGGCGTGCTCAACAGGGGCAGCCGGCGCTTGTTGGCCCATGAAGTCGCGCATGCGTGCGGGTTGTTTCACAGCCGGGATAAGACAAACCTGATGTTCCCAATCGGCCCTGGCGAACGGCTCAAGCGGTGGCAGGCGGCCGTCCTGCGCAACTCCCGTCATGTGACATACGTGTAAAAACAGAAGACAGACGCCGCGTGTGTTTAGTACGTGTCCAGTAGCGGGCCAGGTGGAACCTGTAATCGCTGTCCCTCCTCCAGACGCCCGGCCACCGTTTTCAGTTTCCCCCACTCCTTCCGCATCAGGTAAATCATGGCCAGCGCCATCAGCCAGGAGGGATTGCAGTCGGGCTTGGCCGCCAGCTCTTCGAAAACCTGCCTGGCCTTGTCATCGGTGCGGCGCGCTCTGGCATACTCCGCGGCGAGTTCTTCCAGATACGCGTCTCGTTCCCGGCGCAGCCGGTCGGCCAGGTTGGTGTGATGCCGGTTGGCCACCACCACCTGGCTGACATTGCGCATTGCCTCAATTAACTGCTCGGAAGTAAACGGCTTGGTGAGGTATCCCCTGGCGCCAACGGCCATGGCCCGGCGCAATGTGTCATTGTCCCGCTCGGCCGAAATGATGATGCAGGCCATCTCCGGCCGCTCCTGCATCATCGCCTCTATCGCTGCCAGCCCATCAATCTCCGGCATGTTCACATCCATGAGGGCCACATCGGGCCGGTGTTTCCGGGCCAGCTCAATCGCTTCACGGCCGTCATTGGCCACGGCCACCACTTCAACGGCCGGAATCAGCGTCATCATGAGCCGGGTGCTGCGCCGCGCTTCTTGTGCATCGTCTGCAATCAGCACTTTCAATCGAGACAGCTTGCCGCCGGGAAGTTCATCATTTCTAGACATATCTGGACTCCCGTTTGAACCAGATCAGGGGTTCCTTCTGCACCGATTCGACACCGTTCATGTTCTCATTATACACAATTGGCCAAAGTGCAGCGCTTCTCATTTCTTCGTGTTTTGGGCGTGCGCCCACCCCGCCCCATGACAGACAGGACAGCGGTAATGATGATGCTGGTTGCGCCAGAAGTAAGCGCCCTTTCCGTTGCAGAATGCGCAGCGGCGGGCAGGCTGGGCCACCAGGAGGGAGCCTGAACCCTTGCAAACCGGACATCGCTGGTGAAACTCGTCGCCGCGCCAGAATTCGGCCGACTTCCCCTCGCAGAAGGCGCACGTTTCCGGGGCGTAATGAATCGCTGGTTGGGCCATAGAGCTACTCGTAAATCGTGAAGCGCATCCCATCGGAACGGCCGAAGCGTTCGGGGAAGAACTCTTCTCGCGCGGTCGTCGGCATCACCTGGAACTCGCCGGGGATGTTCGCCTGGAGGAAGTAGGTGTATTGGTAAGTTCCTGCCGGCAAGAACTCCGCTAAGAATACCACTTTCTCATCACGGAACTCAATACGATTGAAGTACCACCATCCCCAATAACCGAAACGATAATCGAAATCGGTGCGGCGGCTGTCCGCGGCAAACCCGATGGCTGACGTTTCCAAGCCGGGATCAATCGCCTCGGCCCCGGAAGGAATCGGGTCTTCCACGATCGCGTAAACCAGGTCGTTCGGCGCGACGATGGTCAACTCGACCCGCACCTGCTGCCCCGCTTCAATGCGATCAATCGGTTGGCATGTCTCTGCCTCCGGATCACAGGCAGCATCGTAATAGGTGCGTTGAACCGTCACGCCCCGACTGACTGCGCTCACAGACGCGGCGTCCACAAAACTGTTGAGGTGGACAGTGTAATACAATCGGCCGTCTCCCTCGCCGCGTTGGATATCAATGAAGTTCACCTCTTCCTGTGCCAGACGGCCGATGGGAATAGACTCGGACACGCCCTCGGTGATATTCTCCTGCGTGAAGCGCCCGGCGGCAATCTGGACGGTGTTCACGTTGAGCAAATATTCGTACTCCGCAACCAGTTCGCCGCTTGCTTCCATCCAATTCGTCAGCGCCTGGATGCTCCATGCCGTTTCATGCCCCGTAGACCAGCGCTGCGCCGTGCGCGCGACCATGAGCCATCTCACCGCCTGGGGCAGCAGTAAGTTGTCGGGGTCGGTGCGGGAGAGGGCATCAATGACGACAGCCGTGCCGCGCACATCGCTGTTCAAATTACGGAAGTCCAGGCTGGCATCTTCCCAATGCGCGCCCGTTGCGCTCACCACCACCCCATCATTGAGGTCCGCCAACAGCGCGCGCTGGTTGTTGCCCCGGTCACCGGAAAGCTCATAGGCCAACACCATCCACGCCCGCGCATACGGGTCCAGGACAGAGCGCTGCTCATCAAACAGCCCATCCACATCCGCGGCCACATCAACCCCGTGCTCTGCCAGGACATAGAGGAAAAACGCCTGCCGATTGACCTCATACACATTCTCCAGTCTGGCCGGGTCCTTCAATTGGTTCGCCAGATACCCGCCTGCATGGTTGATGATGGTCGAGTTGACCAGGGAACCATATCCCGCCTCGCGCGCCTTGATCAATCCCAGCAACGCGTACGCCGTCAGCCAGGGATTGCTGTCCGCGCTGTAGCACCAGCCCCAGCCTCCATCCGCCTTCACCAGGCTTTGTAGCTGCTGGACTTCGTCCGCGATAAGGTCGTTTAACTCCTTCAACAACGCGGCGTCGTCAATGGCCAGCGTACGCAATGCCCGCGCTGTGGCCACATTGGGCAGCAGGTGATCGGTCAGGAGATGGGCGCATCGACGCAAGTATTCGCTGTCATTCGTCGCGTTCAGGGCCTCGGTGATCGCAGCCGCCAGCGAGGGGGAGAGGGTAATGTCCACGCTGCCCTGGCGTGTGTCCACGCCGGGAGGTAACAGAACCGCCTCCACACGGCGGCCCGCCTCTTCCAGCACCCCGGAGGTGCCCACCAGGTCTTGTGCATCGTAGCGGACAATGGGGATCAGGTTGTCTGGGCCTTCACCGAATGTGGGCCTGGTGGCGTCGCGGTAACCGCCCCCTTCCACGCGGAAGACGAGATCGGCCGCCTCGGCATCTTCCACGAGCGCCTGCCAGCGCACCAACTGACGGCCGTGAGCCGGCACCGACACCCGCTGCTCTGCAGCTGCATGCAAGGCCAGCCCCTCCGCTTCCAGGCTGACGGCCGCTTCGATGGCCTGGTCCGTGTTGTTATTCACGATTGCACCCAACTGGATCACATCGCCCGCGGTGAAGAAACGGGGCGTGACGGGTCGCACCAGCAACGGTTTCGTCACCACTACATCCACATTGGTCTGGCCGACCAGGGTATCGGCGGTGAACGCTTTGCTGCTCAAACGCCAGGTAGTCAGGCTGTCAGGCAGTGGAATCTCCACCGTGGCCCGGCCGTTGCCATCTGTGGTGATTTTCGCGCGCCAGAATGCCGTGTCCGGGAAGTCGCGCCGAACTGTTTCTTCTTCATCGCCGCCGGCCGCCTTCTCCAGAGCAGCTTCGGCAAACCCAGGGCCGCCCCCCCCGCCAAAACCAGGCGCTTCCACCGGAACTTCCAGCTCCAGCCCTTCGCCTGAAATAAAGAGACCGGCCCCAACACGGCTGCGGTATGGCTGCCGCGCATAAAACGCCTCCAGAATGGGCGGCGCGTTGTCTTCTTTCAACGTCAGCACAGCCAGATCCACCAGCGCCAGCGAGAGTTCTGCCTGCATTGGCCGCCCGGCAAAGTCTGTGGCCTGAATTTCAAAGACGGCCGTCTCGCCGGGGGCTAACGTGTCGCTTTGCGGCGTCAGGGTCAGGTTCAAGGCCAGTTGTTCAGGAGACACAACCAGCTCAGTGATGCCTAATCGGATATCGGCGTAAGGATCGTCGGGATCGTTCGGGGTCACACCCTTGACGGCCGTCACCGAGACGAACACATTGGGCGCGAAATCAGGAGAAATGGGAATCTCGATGACATCGCTGGTGCTCTGTAATGTGATCAATCGCTGTTCCAGCAGCGTTCCTCGTTCAATGGTCAGCCACGCCTTCACCGGCCCGGCAAAGGGAGACTGCACCAGAAGGCGCGCCGTATCGCCCGGATGGTACTCCTGCTGGTCAAGCACCAGGTCCATGCGCCGCTCCCGGCGATCGGTGCGCCAGGCAATGTAGCGGGCATCAGTCGCCCACAAGGATGTGCTGCTGCTGTGCTCACGCCCGCCGCGGTCTGTGACCGTCGCCACAGCCACGTAAGTGCCGCCCACAGGGGGAACGAACTCGGCCGACGCCTTACCCAGATCGTTTGTTGTTACCCGCACCCGATCCACTTCGGTGTCAACCGGCTCCCAGCGGGTGACGTAGATACCGAATTCAGCATCCCGCGTCCGCTTCCATTCCCGCTGGTAGAAGACCACTTCCACATCCTGTCCGGAGACAGCCTGCCCGTCCCAGTCGACGGTTAGGAGGTTCACGCCGGCGGGGGCGCCTGCTTTGGCGATAAACTCGGCGGGAATGATGCCCACATAGGTTTCGGCTGCATGGAAGATTACGCTCGTCCGCCCCGAAATGGGAAAATCAGCCAGGTCACTGACAGTGGCTTCCACGGTCACACGGCGGCTGCCTGCCTCTACCTCATCGAGCAGGTCCGCAGGCAGCCGGATGGTGAGACGGCCGTCGCCATCTGTGCGGCCGGTCCCGCCAATCAGATATTCGCCAAAGGAAGAAGTAAAGCCTGGGCCAAATGGGCCGAAGTCCGTGTAGAACAAAGCCCCTTCATTGCCAAACGCATAGTATGGGCCGGGCACGTCCGGCCGATAGCTTTCCTGGTAGATACTCCAATCTACCATCAGATCGCTGGCCGGTCCGCCAAAGAAATAGGAAGCTTCCAGCGTGACCTCCACCGGCTCGCCGCGCAATGTCTGTTCCTTTGCCGGCGTCAAGGTGAGCAGAAATTCAGGCTTGCGGTATTCAGCGATGGTAAAGGTGCGCTCGGCGCGGATGTTGGGCGCTTCCAGTAAGAATTGATAGCTTCCCAGAGCCACATCATCGGGCAAGGTGTACTCGCCGCTAAACGCGCCCATTTCGTCCAGCGGGACAGTGAAGATGTCATCCAACCCTTCTTCTATGAAGTAATTGGCTTGCATTAAACGGACCGTCACCTGTCCCTGGGTGGGGAGCGCGTAACGGCCGTAATTGGCGTCGCGAACAATCCCTTTGTAATGGATGGTATCTCCCGGCCGGTAGATGGGGCGATCGGTGTAAATGTAGGCGAAGACGGGTGGTTCATCGTTCCCACGCGTATCCAACCCAAACTGCCACGAATCCACACCCTCGTTCCAGGAACTGCGGCCGACGCCAAAGCCGCTTTCCCCCGGCTGATTGCTGACCACGGTTACGCCGGAGAGATAATCTGCGGGCGGGGCATCGAAACGGGCAAAGCCGTTTTCATCGGAAACGGCCGTGCCGTATGCAGCCCCATATTGATTGTACAGGGTTAACGCCCTGCCCGGCGCGGGCTGCCCGGTTGCAATGTCTGTCACCCAGGCATAAATCTGGTCGAACATCTCTTTCACCACGATATTGGTATCAGCAACAATGAGAATATGCTTCTGGTTCGGCCAGAAATTGATGTCCGGGTCTACTTCCGGGGACTCTATCGCGAGAAAGTACACGCCGGTGGGTAATGTGCCGCCATCCGCCAGGTCCAGGGAATACGCGCCTACCTGCTCCCGCGGCGTGTTCACCTCGATGGACCAGGTACGAAGCGGGTTGACGGCGGGTCGGTACTCTCGCGCGGTGTATGGATCGTTGATCAGGTTGAGAGGAAGCCCCAACTCATACATGGCGACATCCATACTGGACACGTTGCGGTGCATGACATCAACCCGCGAGGGGAAGCTGGTGCTGAGCTGGCTGATGCGCTCCGGCAGGTTGAAAGAAACCAGCGGATCGCTGCTGCGCGAGGTAAAACGCCAGGTATATGCCTTGCCTAAGATGTTGCCGTAAGGATCGGCAACATCGCCAGGGATCGTGACGACGTACTCGGTATTGGGCGTAAACTCAAAATCAAGCTGGAGGTTGGGGCTGTCTTCATAAAAGAAGTATGTGACATCACCCGGATCGGGATCGATTCGAAGGCGGCCGTCTACGGTAGACCAATCCATCGGCGATGCAAAGCGGATGAGGATACCCCGTTGCCACCGGTCAGCAAGCTCCTTGTTGCCAGGGATCGTCTCGACGACAGCCGGGAACGGCACGGTCTCAAACGCGCTCACTACCTGCCGCTCCAATGTCGCCTCCCCACCGGCAGAACGGGCGCTTTGGTCAATCAACAGTTGATAACCCGATTGCAGGCGGAGCGGCCGTTGCGGGCGCAGCGTCACGACGGTGTCATTTTCCGACCATTGATAATCGAAGGGGACGGCGGGCGCGACGGGACTGCGCAAGGAAATGGCGGCCTCGGTGGCAGCCCGATCCATCGGCATGTTGAAGGTGATGGTTATCGGCCGCGTCGGGATCACATCCAATTTGCCATCGGCCGGTATTGTGCTGGTTACACGGGGAGGCAGGGTCGAGAAACTCCAGGTGACCGCATCTTTGAGGACGCCGTCGGCCACATCTTGCAGCCCGGGCGCGATGCTCACGCGATACGTGGTGGCGCCTGCCAGCGGTTCGTCGGGGACAAAACGATAGATGCTGGTGGACACCCATTCACCACGGCCGCTCACTGGAGGATCGATGGTCAACGGCTGAGGCAGGCCGGCTTGCTGGCCTGTGCTGATCAATGGCACAACCGGGCGGTTGAACAGCACCGTGATGGCCGCATCAGTTTCAACGTCGCTGACCTCGTCGGCGGGAATGACCTGACTCGCTTCCAGGTAGCCGACCGTTTGCAGAAAGAGTTCGAGCGGTTGGCCCAGGGTAAATCCGTTCTTACCGGCGGCCGTTTCGCCGAGGTGGACGCGGTAACTCTGCCGCCGTTTGAGCGTGCTGTCCGGCGTGAAAATAAGGGTGTCTTCACGGGGCCAGCTAAAGGCGCCTTTCACAGCCGGGCCGCCGCTGGAAGCCTGCACTTCAAACGCCGACTCCACCGAGGCTTGATTCATCGGCTGATCGAAGCGAATGGTGAAGGCTCCGTTGAGCAGCACTTCCTCCCCCGGCGCCGGGCTGGTGTAGATAACCTGCGGCGGCCAATCAATGTCTTCGGGTTTCACGGCCGCCACCGGGCGGGGTGTGGCTGTCGGCTGCGGCGCAGGCGTGGCTGTGTGTGCGCCGGCGGCCGTTGGCAGCGCTTCAGGCACGGCCGCAGTGGGGATCGCAGTCGGCAGCGCCTCTTCTTCTTTGCGGCAGGCCGCAAGAACCATCAGCGTGACGAGTAGAGCAAGACCGAGTTTCTTTGTCACCTTTGCATCCATGGTTTTCCTTGTTCCCAAGGCTCGATAAACTATGACGAGAATCCGGGGTAGGACAAATGGCAACCTACCCACTGCCGGTACTATAGCAAATTGCCGGCCCTGGTGACAAGCGTTCGAGGCCAACCAGAGAGGGGGTGTATGGAAATCATGTGCTGTTCATCATTCTGAAGCCGGGTAGATGTGGCAAGTCGGCCGCCCGGCTGTTATAATGATCGGGCCGTGACTGAATCGCACTTTACCAACAACGAGGATGCCCAGACGCAAGCTGAAGACGAGCGGTGGATGCGGATGGCGTTGACCCTGGCCGAGCAGGCGGCCGCGCTGGGAGAGGTCCCTGTAGGCGCGGTGGCTGTCTTGGGGGGCCTGGTCGTCGGCAGAGGTTTTAACCGGAAGGAAAGCGCTAAGGACCCGACCGCCCATGCAGAAATTATCGCTTTGCGGGAGGCGGCCGTCTTCCTGGATAATTGGCGGCTGCTTGGCGTAACTTTGTATTGTACTCTGGAGCCTTGTCCGATGTGTGCCGGAGCCATGATCCAGGGCCGGCTATCCCGCCTGGTCTATGGCGCCAGGGATACACGCTTTGGCGCGGACGGCTCAATCGTGGAAGTGCTTCGCGCGCCGGGCTTTAACCACCGCATCAACGTGACGGCCGGCGTGCTGGAATTGGAATCTGCCTTGTTGTTGCAAAAATTCTTTCGTTCTTTGAGAGAAAAAAAGTGACGGCGTTCAGAGAATGGCGATAAATTGAATAGTTGTTTTCGGAGAGGTGCCAGAGTGGACGATTGGGGTGCTCTCGAAAAGCACTGTGGCCTCGCGGTCACCGTGGGTTCGAATCCCACCCTCTCCGCCTCAAAAGGGACGCTTCAGCTGAAGCGTCCCTTTCTTGTTTGTGGGTGGCCTTACGGTCGTTCTAGAAGGGCCATGCTACCATGCCTCCGGTAACATCGCACACACAAGGAGTCACCATGGCCAAGAAGAAAAACATCAGCAAACGCGCCTCTCTCAAGCAGCGGCGGCAGGCAGAGCGCGCGCGAGCAGCGCGCAATAAAAAGCTTAGATGGGCAGGTATTGCAACCCTGGTCGTCTTAACCATTGGCGCCGTTGCATACTGGCGCAGCGCCTCGGCCGAACCAGTGAATAATCCCGCAGAGGTTATGGCCGCTAACACCATCGGGCCTACTGACGCGCCGGTGCAGATCGTAGAGTTCGGCGATCTCGGCTGTCCCGCCTGCCGCGCCTGGCACAATGCTGGCATCCGTGAACAGATTCTGGCAAAATACGGCGACCGGATCAGCATTACGTTTCGCCATTTTCCGGTGATCACCCCTCAATCCCCACAGGCGGCCGAAGCGAGCCAATGTGCGGCTGAACAGGGGGCATTCTGGGAGTATCACGATTATATTTATGAACAAACGCCTCAGGGAGCTTTGAGCGTGACTGACTTGCAGAGCTATGCGGCGGCCATCGGCCTGGACACAAATGCCTTTAACAACTGCATGAGTTCGGGTAAATATCGGGAGTATGTGGCCCGGGACCAACAGGCGGCCTTCTCGAACGGGGCGCGCGGCACACCTTCTTTCTATATCAATGGCCAGGCGGTCTACTATCCGGGATTCGAAGATCTCGCAGTCGCAATTGACGGTGTTTTAAGCCAATAGGCAGGTAAAAAGATGAGCCAATTAACTGAGTTTCGTGCGGCCGTTGATGAGTTTATGAGAAATCACCCGCAGTCCCCATTTGACCCGTACCAGCGTGCGGCGTTTAAGGGACTGGATTATTACAAGGAAGATGAAGGGCTTCTGCTGACTGTAGATGTTGTACGCTTCCCGGAGAACGAGCCGTTGATCCAGATGGAAACGAGCACGGGGGATACGCGGCCGTACCGCCGTTGGGGGTACTTCACGTTTGAGGTGGAGGGGACGGAAGCGCAGCTCACGATTTACACCGACCCGCACGAGCATGACTTCTTTCTGCCATTCAAGGATGCCACAAACGGCCGTGAGACCTATGGGGCTGGCCGTTATCTAGACAATCACCGGCCTGGACTACAGCGAATTTCTGAGACTCAGTTTGAAGTCAACTTCAACTTTGCATACAACCCCTACTGCGCTTACAGCGAGCACTTTAGCTGCCCTCTTCCCCCGCGCGAGAATTGGCTGACAGTTCCGATTCGGGCCGGGGAAAAGCGTTTTGAATAAGTTCACCTTGTAACAACAGCAATTTGTTAAAGGGCTTCCCCGGCCACCGGATTTGCCCGAGGCGGTCTGGATTAATCCGCCGTTGGCAGAGAGATAAGGGGGATAGTCGTAGTAAGGACGGTGTATATGTGTGTAACGGCTGTGTCATTCCCCACATACGCAAAGCCCGGCGAGCGATAAATTGCTCACTAAATTCCCAAAATGAGTATCTCAAAATCGTTGGCACATTCCGGCAGGATGACGGCTTATCGCTTGTTTGCTATTATTCCTTACCATGCATACAGTTAGCATTTTAGCTACCCTCTGACCCCACAAGAGAATTGGTTGATGGGCCCGATTCGACCTGGGAAGTAAAAATAAACTGGCAACATGGTTTGCCCACATTATATGGAACTCAAGTTATATAAACGACGACTTGTCGAATCCAGGCTGATTCTCATTTACTTGCTACTGACTCTCATAGCGGTCCTGTTTCCTGTTATTCTATGGGTCACCGATTCCCCTTTCCTTAGCAACACTTATGGCAAGAATTATGAGTTGTTTGAGCTATTTGGCCTTACCGCATCCATTGCGCTTATTACGGCCGCGTATGCCAGAGCCAGACAGGCCCATTTTGTGGCCACAGTCAAGTTATTGCCAGACTTCCTGTTTTTTTTCACCGCATTTACCCTCCTGATTCAATTCGTGGAATACAGTTTCCAATCCTGGGATTACCGATGCTATGAAAATGCTGCGCGCATCTTGATCCAAGGCGGTAACATCTATACTAATTCTCCCGAACAATGCTATCTCTACCCCCCACTGCTTGCCCAAGGGTTGGCAGGTATGAGGCAACTAATTGGGTTAATTGGCAAACAACCTGCAGCCGTCGTCTGGCATCTTGTATTTTATCTGTACCAATGCTCTCAGTTCGTAGCTGTTATGATAGCCTATCTGTTAAGCTTGCGTCTCGCCCGAAAATTAGGTCTCTCTATCACATCAAGTTCACTGCTGGTAACAGCATTATTTCTCCTCAACAACCCACTGGTGCGCACCATTCGACACAACCAGGTCAACATTTACATGCTAGACTTAGTGCTTCTTGCCATGCTGCTGCTCTCTCGATACCCGATTCTCAGTGGAATCGCCGTCGCCATCAGTGCACATCTCAAACTCTTTTCGTTAGTGTTCTTACCAATCTGGTTATATATGAAACAATGGCGTGCTATCGCAAGCACGTTAGGCAGCATCATCTTAATACTGTTCATACAGACTCGTCTGGGTTCTGACATTAGCTCATGGCAGCAATTTTCTTCCTTCTACGCCGACCAACCCCTACAACGATTCTTGAGGTATCGCAACAATAGTTTACATAGCATTGTTCAAGGTACTCTTCGTGCCACTGGCCTGCTTCCAGGGTTGCCAACTTCCACATTGCAATCTATCAGCACCACAATAACCGCCATTTGCACTATCGCTTTATTGATATATTTATTTGTCCGCTTTATGCGCCGAGAAGCGCTTCACCTTAACGCTTTTTCTAGACCAACTGGCCAATCTATGGACGCATTTGTATTCGTATTAGCGGCTGCACCAATTACTTGGGAACATCACTATGTATTGGCTATTCCTTTAGTCATCTGGGCTGCAGCTAGATACGGCAGGTCTCAACCAATACAGGTAGGGTTAAGCGCATTTTTAATGTTCGGCCTACCAACCTTTGATGTCTTCCCGTTAAGTTATCATAGGTTGGCCGGGCTCTTGTGGTGGCTCTACCTGACACATCCAAGAAACGTACCGCCTATCATGGCTACACATAACCTGGGTACATCTACAGTCAAACGCCACTTGTCTCAACCAGAATAGAAATGCCAAAAGTAATATCTAACCCATCCTGCTTCTCTCATTGGATAAATGGCTAACAGATTCCACAATGCGTAAATCAAAGAGCATACACAAATATCTTCACCCGTTTTTATTTGGAATCTACCCTCTCCTCTTCCTGTATGCCACAAATGCAGGAAAGATAAGGCCGGCAGATGTGGTGCGTCCTGGTCTTATCATCTTAATTCTTACCTGTATCATTACCCTGATTATAGCCCGTTACATCAGTGAAAAAGGACGCAGCACTCTAATACTCTCATTTTTCTACTTGATGTTCTTTTCGTTTGGGCACATACTCGGGATACTTAATAAGATCGGACTGGTTTCAAAAACCCAGCCACAACGTTATATTTTCCTGACATTATGGGTATTCTTACTCGTGGCAGGTTGTCTGGGTATCTGGCGCTTGCGTGTTATAGAATCCATAACTAATGTCGCAATTATTGTTATTCTTACTCTTTTGGCTTTCCCAATTCAAGGCAGCGTAGCGTTTCACTTTCGAGAACGAGCAAACCATGCAGTTACCACCATAAAACGGGCTGAAATCACAGCTCCCGCAAAGTTGAGAACTGATAATCTTCCAGATATTTATTACATTATTCTGGATGGATACGGCCGTGCCGATGTACTAAACTCAATATATGGCTTTGATAATTCCAAATTCATTGCCTACTTAGAACAGAAAGGTTTCTTTGTAGCTAGCAATAGTATCACGAACTACAATCGGACCGTGCTCTCTCTCTCGTCATCTACCAACCTGGAGTATATTAATTACTTAACAGAATCTGAGGGCAGAGATTCTACAAATTACGAAATATTTGCTGAGATGATCAGTACTAGTAGATCTCGTAATCTGTTAGAAAATGCCGGGTACAAAATCGTCACAATCGCAAGCGGATTTTGGGCCACCGAGGTAGACGACACCGATGTTTACCTTGTATCGCCAGCTAGCTTCAGCAGCGAGTTCGAACGGCTACTACTCCTAAATACCCCACTGGGGATACTACCCGGGTTCGCGCGGTTCCTCTCCTATGAAGCCCATCGCCAGAGAGTCCTCTTTGCCTTTGACGAACTGAAACAACTATCTCGTGAGAACAATCCAACTCCCAGGTTCATCTTTGCACACATTTTGTCGCCGCATCCTCCGTTTGTCTTTGGTCAAAATGGTGAACGAGTTAACCCATCATACTCACACTATACACTTCGAGACGGGAATGATTTTCTTGGTACGCGAGAGGAGTACATGAGAGGATATCAAAACCAACTCCAATACCTGAATTCTTTAGTAATGGATACAATTGAGTACATCCTGGACAACTCAGCTAATCCACCAGTAATAATACTTCAGGGAGATCATGGACCAGGTGCTTATACTAACTTTGAATCGGTCGAAAAAAGTTGCAACTATGAACGAAGCGCCATTCTAAACGCATACTATTTTCCAGATGGACGGACGGACATGCTCTACCCTTCCATCACACCCGTCAATTCGTTTCGTGTCATATTTGACACCTACCTCAACACTAACTTTAACCTATTAGAAGACAAAAGCTACTTTGGGCCCACACCCCATCTCCTCGATCTGACAGATATTACCAATCGAATTGATATCAGTAGATGCCAATTACCATGATTACCATGAGAGGAAATTTCATCCAGCTTTAAACAATTAATATTCTCAAATCTGCAAACTCGCTACATTTGACCGGTCTGTTCCAGCTTCTCATTTTTGATATACTTCTCTTGTGAACCACTATAACCCAAACTGGTACACTTTCCGGAGCACGCTGAAGCGGGCAAAGGATAAACTTAATACCTCACCACTGATGTTTTTTTGGGGGCTATTTTCGCTCCAGTGGTTGTTGCTAGCGTCGATAAAAGGCCCAACCTGGGACGCTGCTTTTTATTATGTGTTGGCCCGATCTCCAATTTTCGATGGCGACCTCAAGCTACAAAACGATCTCCTATTATCTTACAACACAGCCTCCCCAGACTTTGTCGCCAAAAACTACCACGAATCGCTCACCGGAACAGGTCGGGTAGCAAGTCCATATGCAATTGGTACTCCTATACTGTGGCTGCCAATAATGGCCCTTCTCCGATTGTTTACATTGTTTCCTTCCAATGCTGTGGCCACTGGCTTTGAATGGCCTTTTGTGGCTAGCATCGCCTCTTTTTCCGCTATTTGTGGCATGCTCGCATTTTGGCTTTCGTACAAGATGGCACGCTCTGAAGTGGGTCAGACCCCAGCTATGATAGCAACTATGACTCTGATGTTTGCCACTCCTTTACTCTACTATCAATTCCGTGAGCCCATGTATTCGCACACATCTTCTGCCTTGATCGCTACGTTATGCATCTATTACTGGAATCGTACACGACACGTCATTGGCTCCCGTACACAGGCTCTTAGCCTTGGTGCATTAATCGGGTTTGCTGGCCTGACCCGGTGGCAGAACTTAATGTACTTAGTCCTTCCACTGGCTTCCACCAGTATTGTGTATTTATCTTTACCGCGAGAAAAGAAGCGGGAACATTGGTGGCGGGCGCTGCAGTATGTGACTCTTGTTATAACAGCGTCATTGGCAATCTTCTCAGTGCAAATGGCGATCTGGCAACTATTTTATGGTAGGTGGGCAACTGTCCCCCAAGGAGGAGCTTATGTAGATTGGCGGGCTCCGTTCTTTATCCCCGTTTTGTTCTCGACATTCCGCGGATTACTTCCCTGGATGCCGGTCGTCTTTTTATCCGTCATAGGAGTCGCCGCCAGCCTGGGCAAGGGAAAGGCTCAACTGGCTCTTCCCTTGCTATTGTTGTTGTTGCTAGAAACGTATGTCAACAGTAGTACAAGGGATTGGTTTGGGGGAGGCGGGTTTGGTCCAAGACGCTACACAAGTGAACTAGTTATTTGGATTCTTGGTTATGCTTATCTTGTCCGGCAACTTCCCCGATACATAAGAGCATTCTTATTTAGCACTCTAGGGTTTTTGCTTGCTTTACACCAGTGGCTTCTCTTGCGGTATGGTTTGACAGAACGCATTGGGGGCAAGGTATTAAGCATGTATCCCACTTACACCTGGACGGATGTAGGTTTGCGCGAGTTTGCACTTGCCTTGACAAACCATCTACCCGATTTAATTGAGCGGCCGCTTGATTTCCTGGTATTCTCGGGTTCACCTTTGTTTGCCCTGATCACACGCCATGTACTGCCTGCACAACACATATTTCCTTTTTTAACAATGGGGATATTGGTGGGGGGGGGATTATCTGTAGCAAGGAGAGCAACACAGCATCGCCTCCGGAACTCAGCCACAACTGGTCGAAATCTATTACTAACAGCGATCACAGGAGTTACTCTCATTGCAGTAATGTTATGGATCTTGTACCTCGCTTAAATACCACTCTAACCAACAAGTCACTTGTCTTAATTCCGAATTATTATTGGTAAGAAGATTTGGGCTGGATCAACAAAAGCGAACCCGGTACCAACATTGTCCTTCCCGTTCACATTGCCGTCACTATCAATTCTCACCCAATAAGGGTAAACCCCAGGTGCACGATCGATCCAGACTACTGTCGCAAAGTACAAACTTGTAGCACAACCACGAATGGGTGGTTGAACAATAGATGCTCCTATTGGCGTTGTCATAGCAGCATCTGAGAAAAAGGTAACAGTGATCGTCGCAGTGATGCTAGTGTTCCCATTGTTCCTAAAAGAAACTGACAGAGGTACATCAGCTGTCATCGAACCGTTAGTCATCGTAACCGAGTTTGAAACACGCTCAATCATGAGGTTGCCGTACAGAGGCTCGTTAAGCACATATGACTGGAAGGCTTGGCCTACTTGTGTGAGATTTGAGAGGTTATTATCTAGTAAGTTGCTGGCTGAACCAGCCGCACTAGAATAGGTGGAAAACCACAACCATTGTTGCACGAGCCGGTCATTGTCAAGCGAGTAACCTAAGTTTGGATCCTGCGCTTGATTATTCATATAATCAAAAGTGCCTAACATGAATGATGATACACGAGGAGGAAGAAACTGTTCGCCGTTCTCATCAAAGAACGGAGCCCCATCAGAATATTTCACTGGATACAATTGGGAATACTCAGATATGATGAGCGGTTTATTTTGTTGCCCATGACTCTTCATCCAAGTACGCATGGCAATAATCTGCTCGGCGAAAATAGTTAAGTCATCATGTTCGTAGAAGCAATAGACATCTCCAGATGTACACTGGGTGGGATCATACCGTATCCCAAGAGCAGGATCGGTACCCAAGGCCACATTGGCAATACCGTTTGGCGTTCCATCGGCCTCTGTTTCGGGTAAAATATATAAGTGCATATTCCAAACGTCTACTGGCATCGTTTGACCAAACTGCGTCTTGTATGCTTCCCAAACTTTATCAAGATACTGCAGCCGACCAGGGGTAACCTCTACCAATCCAGAAATAGCGACACGGGCTGAAGGATCCCTTTGTGTGATGAAGTTATACACCTCGTTATAGGCAGTGGCATACACATCAGGAAATGTGTGGTCCTGTCCACCTGTAAGTTCACCCGGGTCAGGGCCCCGATCAACTTCATTGCCGACCAGCCATAGTGCACCTGGGTCCGAACTAATTAAGCTTCCAAGCCCTGCTTCCGTCAATTCAGGTATAACTGTATACGTAGGTAAGTAAGTGCCATCAGGAAGCTGATCCTGTTGCGTTCTAATCACATGTGCAAACTCAGCATCATTCATTGGTGGGTTATTAGGTGGCGTTGCGCCGAAAGTCAAATACCAACCAGCTCCAAGCGAGGATACCCAGGATATAGCTGTATCACCCCCCAAAGGCGACACACCATAGCGGCAATTGGCCACATGATTTAAAGTTGATTCTTCTCCTGCTGCGTAAATCGTTTGGGCAGTTAGCCCATTACTCGGCTGTGGTTGAGCAAAGGTCATCAGCAGCAACAGCACAGTTAAACTGATCAATGCCAGCGCAACGCCAGCGTGTATTTGAAGTTGCTTCATTCTTCTCATCTTGCCTTGACGCCAGAGTCTACCGGCTGCCTTTCCCAGCGGGCCGGTAACTCAACAATTCCATACAGTTCCTGGGTTCCTCCAGGGAGAACGTGAAACGAATATGCCTTATCATGATGATCATAGGCCTGTTGATTGCGACTGTTATACACGGCCGCAGTCATCTTGTACTGCGCCGGTAACAATGGAAGGTGATCGATATGGTATCTTACAACCCCCTGGCCCTGCACGACTCCCATGTCAAAGCCGGCCGCATGACTATTCGGCCGACTCACGTACACACCGTCCTGACGGTATATCGCCATACCAAATTCCGGATTGGTAATTGGGGCATGTGCTTGATACGCCATTTCAACGGTCATGCTGTCACCTGTGCGGAATGCCTTCTGCTCACGGCCGCACTCATCCAAGAATCGAACAGCAACAATCTCAATATCTCCACTCCCCCAGCGTTTGAACGATGCTTGTTCAGTTTCCAAACGATATTGACGCGCCTGCTGTCCATGAGAGAAAGCGACATACTGTCCAGCTACATTATTCGCTTCCCCGACCGCACGCACCACGCCATGTTCAACCCATACCAAATGTGAGCAAAGATTCAACATCATATTGAGGTTGTGGCTGACCATCACAATCGTCGTGCCTTGTTCCTTTAAGTCATAAATACTATCAATACATTTCGCTTGAAAGGCTCGGTCCCCAACCGCCAGGATCTCGTCCACGATAAGAATGTCCGGGTTTACATGAATGGCGACGCTGAAGCCCAAGCGCATGTACATGCCGGAGGAATAATGCTTCACCGGCATATTGATAAAATCGCCCAGCTCCGAGAAAGCGACAATATCATTAAATCGAGACTGGATCGTCTCCCGATCTAACCCCAGCACTGCCCCGTTCAAGTAAATATTTTCCCGCCCCGTCAAGTCCTGGTGAAAACCGGCCCCCAGCTCCAGTAAGGCACTGACTCGACCGCGCACAACAATACGGCCGCTTGTCGGGCGCAAGATGCGGGTAATCAGCTTCAGGATCGTGCTTTTTCCACTCCCATTGCGGCCGATAATACCCAGGCACTGCCCCGGCATCACATCAAAGCTGACATCGCGCAGCGCCCACAAATTATCATCACCACGTGGTCGGGAACGCCGCGAAACAACGGAAACAAGCTTCTCGAGAACAGTATGCGGTTCATCGCGGGTAAAAGCAAACCGCTTGCTTACATTCTGAAACTGGACGATTGGATCATTCATTATACATTATGGGTCCCTCGAAATATCGTGGTACCAAAGGGGATTTTAACTGAAAAGCTTATTCACACCAAAAGAACGCGGTAAAAAGAAACCCTGGCTTTTTAGGTCAGGGCTTCTTCGAATTACGCTGATACAAAACCAGGTTGTCAGTCAGGCCAAACCATTACGGCGTGGCCGCCTTCACCTCATCCCAAAGACGCTGGTAGGTAGACTCAAACTCGCCCAGCGGCTTAATGTAGTTGAGGCGGTCCAGCACTTCTTGTGGCGGATAAACGGCTGGATCCGTCAAGAACTCCTCATCCAGTTCCGCTTCGGCCGCCTGATTCGGGGTGGCGTAGTAGGTGTAATTAGACAACATCGCGCCGATATCCGGGCGTAAGAGGAAGTTGATGAACTTCTCCGCGGCCGCTTCGCAATGTGTCAAGCATTGTGAGACAGTTCGCCAATTAGAATTAGGGAGGATTTCTCCTCCTG
>JBHHTQ010000051.1:0-30438 GCA_046753445.1 Anaerolineae bacterium
GGCGGTAGTAATTCGGCGGCTCATGCGTTGGCGGCGGTGCTGGTGATTGAACGTCTGCGCGCTCGCCCGGCGGGCAGGTGAGGCCGGCGTTGGGCGGCCCTAGAAGCTCAGAGGCGGAGAAAGATGTCCATCATTCCTTATATCTTTTGGGGAAGCACAGTCCTCTCGATCTGCGTCTCGATCGCCGGGGTGCTCACACGTCGGCCGTGGTTACTGGTCGCGGGTGCCGTGCTGGCGTGCCCGTTGGCATTTTACGTGGGCGCTAGCCCCATGTTTAAGATCTGGGCCTTCTTCCTGCCCGTCTTGCAGCTTGGGGCAGCCGGTGTCGTTAGGAGATCAGTTCTGCTCGCAACGGCCTTGCTGATCCCGTTTGTGTCTCTCGCGGTCTGGGTCGCGATCGTTGTAATCCGATAGCATGTTGGGGCCGCCCAACATGCGCGTGCAGCGGACTCGCTCCGCTCGCCGCTGACGCGCGGACCGTTGGGCGGCGTTTAAGAAATTGTGATTATTGTCTCTGCTAATCTCTGAACAATTCGCATCTCCTTCGCGAAAAGAATCTCATTGTTGACTAATAAGGTCAAGATTTGTATGATGTATTTCTGTGGCGTATTCAAGTTCACCAAACAGGGGAAACCCTCATGAAACCTAAATTTCTGTTCACTCTCGCGGCTATCTTTATGGGTCTCATCGGAATAGCGTTACAGGCAATACCACACGTCCCTTTACATCTGCCTCCAGATGCTTCAGCTTCGTTGATTGCCAATATAAGAGTTCCAGCCAGTTTACTCTTAGCTTTTGCCGTGTTGAATTGGTTTGCTCGAAATTCGGGCGCATCCACCGCGCGCGATGCCATCTTCATAGGTAACACCGTTGCGTTTGCCTTGATTACGATAGGGGATACACTTGTTACCATAGTTGATGCTGCTCCTGAAGGCTGGGTGTTTGTTACGATCAACCTGCTCTTTGCGATTGCCTTCTTCGTGGTAGGTCGTGCAAATAGGTCATCTGCTACGAAATAGGATTTAGCATTTCTATCCTCCGCTTGATGTTCAACATATATGGGAACGTCCGGCGGAGGACGATTACTACATACGTTAATGGTCGCCCAACGTAAGCATAACCTTAGAGCGCAAGATATCAAAGCAACGATGAACCCGAAAACGCTAGTAGAGAAATGGGTGGAGGCATTCAACAACAGGGATATCGAACGCCTTGTAAGTTTTTACGAAGATGATGCAATCAACAACCAAGTGCCGGAAATAGAGGTAAAAGGAAAACCAGCTATTCGGCAAATGTTTGCGGATGCATTTGTAACCGCCGAAATGGTTTGTATGATTGAGAACATCTTTGTAGATGGTGATTGGGCGATCCTTGAGTGGTGGGACCCACTTGGGTTAAGAGGATGTGGCTTTTTCCAAATTCGCAATGGAAAGATTAAATTTCAAAGGGGCTATTGGGACAAGCTTTCATTCCTAAAAATACATGATTTACCAATACCTCAATAATCATTCCTTTATGCGCTCTAACAAGCGCATGCAGTCGGACCATTTGCGATTAAGCTGCAGCCAAACGGCCGGTTTCCCGCGCGATTTCTCGAATACTTTTCTGTTCTACGTAGTAAGCTCGACGTATTTGTTCCCACTGTTTCACTGTCAACATCTCCTTACCCCCGTTATGTGGTGCATTTTTAAAAATATCGTAAACAGACCCACCGTCGGTGTTCTGTTGCCCTACTTGAACGCCAGATCTGGCTCAATAAGGCAGGTGCTCTCCCACCATGCCCGGATACGGCCGCCGATTGGGCGACCAACCATCCGCTCCACTTCATACACCACCTGCCACAACCGCTCGAAATCGACCCCCGTCCCCAGCCCCATCTTATAAGCGGCAAATACCAAATCTTCTGTAGCCAGGTTGCCAGCCGCCCCTGGCGCAAAAGGGCACCCACCTAAGCCGCCGATGGAGCTGTCAATGATGCGCACACCCGCTTGCAGAGCCACTGTGGCATTCGCCAGGCCCAGCGCCTGGGTATCATGCAAATGAACCGCCAACCGACGCATATCCAGCCGCCGTCCCAACTCTTCCATAAGACGGCCGACTTCAAGCGGGTTCGCGTGCCCGATGGTGTCGGCAATGGCCAGCTCATCCACGCCTAACGCCCAAATCTTCTCGGCCGTGGCGATGGTCTGGAGGGGGTTGGTCCGGCCTTCAAACGGGCATACCCAGGCCGTCATCACATACACCCGTGTCCAGACGCCATCCCGTTTTGCCTCAGCCACCAGCTCGCGGGTGATATCCAGCGCCCTCTGGGCCGACATGCGCGTATTGCGCTGGCTAAACGTTTCGCTGACGGAAACGCCGAAGGACATCCGCTTACAACCGGCCGCCAGCGCTCGATCATACCCCCGCCGGTTAAAAACCAGTCCCACAAAATCCACATTCGGGTATTCCCGGTGCGCCCATACGGCCAGGTCATCAGCATCCGCCATCTGCGGTACGGCCTGGGGATGAACGAAGCTGGTGAGCTCGATGTGGCGCAGTCCGGCCGCCACTAACCCCCCGACCAGCAGGCATTTATCGGCCGTGCTGATGGGCCTGGCTTCGTTTTGCAGCCCGTCGCGGGGGCCGACTTCGTACACTTTCAGGACATCATCCATTGACGCAAGGTGTGTGGTCAAACCGGGCAGGGTTTCCAAAAATTGGATGCATGTTGAAATTTGGGTCTACTGAGACTATAACACACTCACTCGCCGGGCACAGTGTGGGGGAATACGGAAGCAAGGCTCATCCCCGATCATGCCAGCCAAACTGCGGCCGACGGTTTTCCTACAGGCATCAACTGCGCCAGGCAGCCAGCAGCAGACTCACCCAACCCGCCAGAAACGCCAGCCCGCCAAACGGGGTAATCACGCCCAGCCAGGAAACGCGGGTGAAAACGAGCAAATACAGGCTGCCGGAGAAGAGAAGGATGCCCAGGATAAAAAGAACGCCCGCGCTTTGCGTCAGCGCGCCCCCCCATTTATCGGCCGCCCACGCCACAGCCAGCAGGGCCAGGGCATGGATCATATGGTAACGCACGGCCGTCTCGTAGGTTGCTTCAAGATTGGGAAAACGGCCAAAGTAACTGCGCAGCGCATGTGCGCCAAAGGCGCCTGCGCCCACTGCCAGAAACATGAAACCGGCCCCCATCATGGTAAATAATCTGCTCATCTTACCCTCTTTTTCTCGTGTTTCGGATTCCAGGTCAAAGGGATTATGCATCACCCAAAGTTGTAAACGCACGCCCCCTTACGCCATCAGACGAACGTCAGGCGGGTAATTATAGCTTGCGCCGCACTCCCCACAAATCGCGGAGTGGAGTAGAATAGCGGGGCTGCCGGCCGCGAGGGGCCGCGGCCGTGCCCGACCTTTCCTGAAAACCGGCGGGCAGAGATGGAAATGGGGTAGAAATTGAGTCATGCTGAATCTCTGGGAGCGAATCCTGCCTTATCTAAACGAAAAAGCAGTGTCCCGCCTGACCATCGGGGTGGCCGCCGGCATCATTTGCGGCGTTGCTGACGCGCTCATCCTGTCGGCAATGTTCAACAAGGGCGGCATTCTGGGGCAAATCTTCTCTCCCACCCCGCATGAAATCTGGCAGCGGGGTCTGGTATTCATCTTAAATGTTGGCTTTGCCACCCACTTCCACATCGTCATGACCAAGCGGGAGCGGGCGGAAAGGGCTTTGTCCGCCAGCGAAGAAAAGTACCGCACGCTGGTCGAGGGGGCTAACCAATCCATTTTCATCGCCGACCAGGAAGGCGTCTTTCAATTCCTGAACGCCAGCGCCGCCCGCTATCTGGGCGGACGGCCGCAGGAGTTTATCGGTAAGCGCATCGAAGAGCTGTTCCCCCCCCATGCCGCCAGCGCCCAGTTAGCCGACATCAAAGAACTGTTTGCCACCGGACGGCCGTTGGTCAGAGAAGTCCCCACCTCATTCAATGGAAGGCGGTATTGGTTCGAGACGAACTTGCAGCCATTACGGGGCAGCAGCGGCGAAATCGAGGCGGTTATCGGCATCGCCACCGACATCACGGAACGCAAATGGGCTGAGGAAGAATACCGCCGCCGCAACCGGGAACTGGCGACATTGAATGCGATAGCGGCGACAGTGAGCCAGTCACTGGACCTCAAACAAGTGCTGAATGACGCCCTGGATGAAGTACAGCGGCTGCAGGTACTCGGTCGAGATGCAAAGAGCATGATTTTCCTGCTTGAGGAAGAGAGCAATACCCTTTGGCCGGCGGCACAGCGTGGGGCCAGCCCGGATCACCCATGCTTAACCGATCCCCCTCGCGTGGGAGAATGTCTTTGCGGGCTGGCTGTCCAGCAAGGAGAAGCGGTCATCTCGGCTGACTGCCATGATGATGCCAGGCACAGCCGCTCTTGGAAAGATATGGTACCGCACCGGGATGTCTGTCTGCCCTTGAAGGTTCGCAGCAGGTTGCTGGGCGTCATGAATTTCCGGCTGCCCCAAGATGGGAAAGGGGTAGATGACAGTGAAGTCCAGCTCCTCACCGCTATTGCCGATCAAATTGGGGTGGCCATTGAAAACGCCCAATTGTTTGAGGCGGTTAAGCGGCACCGGGAGCGGCTGCGCATCTTAAGCGCACGCGTCGCCGAAATCGAAGAAAATGAGCGGCGGCGGTTGGCGCGTGAACTTCATGATCAGGTCGGCCAGAATCTAACTGCTCTGGGTATTGACCTGAACATCATTCGCGCCCAGCTTCCGGAGGGAATCAACAACAAACTTGGGGCGAGGCTGGATGATGCGATGGGGCTGCTGGAACAAACAACCGGGCAAATTCGGGACGTGATGAGTGTACTGCGGCCGCCGATCCTGGATGATTACGGGCTGGTGGCTACCTTAAACTGGTATGGGCGGCAGTTCGAATCCCGCACCGGAATCAGCGTTGTGGTTCAGGGAGATGAGCCGCACCCCCGCCTTGATACGCAGGTTGAAATCGCCCTGTTCCGCATCACCCAGGAAGCGTTGAATAACATTGCCAAACATGCGCAGGCCAACGAAGCCACGGTTTCCGTGGAAGAGGATAGGGATACTGTGCGTCTGATCATTGCCGACGACGGCATCGGGTTTGACGCTACCCAACTTCAAGAGCCGGAAGGGGAACATGGCTGGGGCCATCTCATCATGTCTGAACGGGCCGAAGCGGTTGGCGGCCGCTGCTGGATTGAGTCCCATCCCCAGGAGGGGGGCACGCGGGTGATTGTGGAGGTGGAAAGGTGACGATTACCGTTTTTCTGGCAGATGACCACACCATCGTCCGGGATGGGCTGCGCCTGCTGCTGAATTCCCAGCCGGACATTGAAGTGGTGGGAGACGCCGCCGACGGCCGCGAGGCTGTGCGCCAGGTCCGGGAATTGAAACCCAACATCGTCATCCTCGATATCGCCATGCCTGAGCTAAACGGGATAGAGGCGGCCGCCCAAATCCGCAGCGAATGCCCCGCCACCGACGTCATCATCCTGTCCATGTATGCCACCACCGAGCACATCTTCCAGGCGCTCAATGCCGGCGCGCGCGGATATCTGCTCAAGGAATCGGCCGGCATCGAAGTGGTAAACGCCGCCCGCACTGTCCACGATGGCGGCCGTTACCTCAGCCAGAAGATATCAGACAAGGTAATTCAGGATTATTTACAGCAGCGAACCGGCCAGGATCATAGTCCACTGTCCCGTCTCAGCCACCGGGAACGGGAGATTTTGCAGCTTGTTGTCGAAGGCAAGTCAAGCGCCGAAATTGCCGATATCCTCTTCCTCTCCCCCAAGACCATCGAAACCTATCGTAGCCGCCTTATGCAAAAGCTGAACATCACCGACATCCCCACCCTCGTCAAATTCGCCATCCAGCATGGCCTGACCCCTCTGGAGTAAGGCGCATCATTTTTAACACCGGCCAAATCCAGACCGCGAAGGGAAAGAATGCCCGGCTTTACTTCCTCTTTACTCCCTGAAGTAAAGCCGATTTCAGGTGATCACAGCCTGATCGGCGTCTCCGCGTAAGCTGATCTTCCCTATCAACTAAACATCCAACTCTCCCTACACCAACTGTCCAGGTCTCCTGACTGTACCGGCGCCTATTTGTGATAATCTTCACTATATACGCTGTTTTATATCAGCTAACAATGGTGTGCCATGAGTGTGCTAAGTAGAGATAGGAAAGTTGAGGAATCATCCGCCCATGCCAAGCAGATAACAAGGAAACCAAAAGGGCTTCGACGGCTGCTGCGTTGGCCTGATGTGACCATTGATTTAAGTCAGCCGCGGCACCAGCGCGCTGTGCTGATTGCCTTCACTCTGCTGATCATTGCCAGTAGCGCCTTTGCGTACGGAAATTACCGGATTTACGAATACACGGAAAGCTCAGAGTTTTGCGGCACGGCCTGCCACACGATGGCGCCAGAGTTTGCCCGGTACGAAAGCTCTCCCCACGCTAATGTCGCCTGTGTAGAGTGCCATATCGGCCCCGGCGCTTCATTCTTTGTGAAGTCCAAAATTGATGGCCTCCGGCAGGTCATTGCGGTTCTCACAGACAGTTACAGCCGCCCGATCAAAAGTCCGGTACACAACCTACGGCCGGCCCGTGAAACGTGCGAAACCTGCCATACCCCCACTTCGTTCAAAGACAACATTATTAAGACCATCATCCACTACGACAATGATGCGGAGAACACACGTATCCAATCCACGCTCATCCTTAAGATGGGGGGCTGGCAGGAAAGCACCGGCATCTCGCAGGGGATTCACTGGCATACAACCACGCCGGTGTACTACATCGCAGCCGATGAGCAGCGCCAGGTCATTTTGTGGGTTGGGGTAGAGCAGCCGGACGGGACGTTGAAGGAATATTTTGCCCGCGACATGTTGAATATGGCCCAGACGGATTTCGTGGAGCAGGCATTTGAGAAAGGGGAGGTGCGGGAAATGGATTGCATTGACTGCCACAATCGCACCGCCCATTATGTGCCGTCTCCTCAGGAATCCGTAGACGAGGCGATCAGCGCCAACCAGATCAGCCGGGAGCTTCCTTTCATCCGCTCCAAAGCAGTGGATGTGCTGTCAGCATCATACGGCAGCAAAGCGGATGCATATGATGCCATTGAGCAGATAGCTGAATTTTACGGGGTCAAGGATTTGAGCGAGGAGGCGGTTCAATCCTCTGAGTGGCTCATCTCCCGGAACGCCATGCTGGCAACTTCGCTGGATACGATCAAGCAGATTTACGATGAGACGCACTTTCCGGAAATGGGGCAGAACTGGGAAACGAACCCCAATAATGCGCGACACACGCCATTTCTCGGCTGTTTCCGCTGCCACGACGGCAAGCATGCAAGTGTTGATGATAACGGCCGTGAAGTTGAGACGATCAGCGTTAAGTGCAACCTCTGCCACACCGTCCCCATCGTCGGCCGTGGAGATGAACTGCTGGTGGAATCCCCGGTGATCGCGGGGGCGACGCCGGACTCTCACGCTGACTTTCGCTGGACAATTGAACATCGCTCAGTCACCGATGCGGACAAACAAGAATGCTATCAATGCCACGGGCAGGGTTTTTGCAACAACGGCGTATGTCACAATCTCTCGCACCCGCCGGATATGTTGTTCACGCACGCCGAGGAGTACCGTGTGCGCGGGGATCAGGTCTGCTACACCTGCCACCAAAATATTCTTTGCAGCCGTTGTCATCCGGGCGGAATCGTTCGGAACCCGTGAGAGGAGGGTATGAATTAAGATGAGTGATATTTTGGCAAATCTGGCGGCAGACAACCGTCTGTTGGGAAGATTGGTATTGGCCGCGCTGGCCCTGTTCTGTCTCGTGGCCATTGCCTTCGGCAGTTATTACTACTGGGACCGGTATGTTCACATTGGCGACAAATCACCGCTGGAACTCGGCGTGGAACATCTGGAGGAGATGATCCGAGAAAATCCCGATGACGTGGATGCGCGGGTAGCTTTGGCCCAATTCTACTTTGAAAATGGGGCCTATGCCGATGCCATTGATCAGGCGGAGCAGGTGTTGGCCGCTTTCCCTGACAATGACAATGCGTTGTACATCCAGGGCGTCTCACTGGCTCACTCCGGGCAGCCGGAGGCGGCCGTCTCCCCGCTGGAGCAATTCTCCTCTATACGCAAAGAGTCGCCGATGGCCAAGACCGATGCTGCATTGGAAGCCGCCTACTATTTCCTGGGGCAAAGCTATCTGGAAACCGGGCAGCCGGAAGCGGCGATAACGGTCTTGTCAGACGCGCTTGAAATCAATCGCACAGACGCCGATGCCATGTATCAGCTTGGCCTCGCTTATGCCGCGCTTGACGATCATGAACAGGCAATCCGGCAATATGCCGACGCAGTACGCTTTGTCCCCGATTTCGCTGAAGCGTATCGCGGTATGATCACCAGTTATTCGGCGCTGGATATGGCAGCTTATGCGGCTTACGCGCGCGGGATGGAAGCGTATTCCACCAAAGACATGAATACCGCCAGAGAGCATTTGGAAGAAGCGGCCGCCAGCCTGCCTGATTTTGCGCCTGTGTTTGTGGGGCTAGGTCTGACTTACGAACAGTTGGGCGATCTCAGCCTGGCG
This sequence comes from Anaerolineae bacterium, assembly GCA_046753445.1. Classification (GTDB taxonomy): domain Bacteria; phylum Chloroflexota; class Anaerolineae; order Promineifilales; family Promineifilaceae; genus JAHEEY01. Next base: position 8,645 of record JBHHTQ010000051.1, read on the forward strand.
GAAACGCAGTTGCTGCATGCGTTAGAGATTCAGCCGGACGATTTCCTGGCCAATCACGCACTCGGCCGCGTGCAGCTCGCTTTGGCCGAAAACAGTTAACAGAGGATATCATGGCCCATCAGGAATCAACCTCGCTTTCATCTGAAGGAGACAAGGAGCAACGACGCCGCAAGCTGCTCATGTTGGCATTGCTCATCTTGCTCCTCTTACTAGCCAGCGTATGCGGTTTGTTTTACCGCTACATTCGACGGCCTGCCCCCCTGCCGGAATTGGTAGTGCCTCAGGGAGTTGATTACCCGCCCCACTATCTCTTCTCTATTTACGGCGTAGAAAGGCCCGTCGGGGTTGCGCTTTCCCCAGGACAGGATCGTCTATATGTGGCCGAAAGCGGGGGCGAGCGGCTGGTTAAATCCTTCGAAACTGACGGCACGCCAATCGCTTCTTTTGCCGCGCCGGGGACAAGCCCAGGAGAACGAGCGCCGGTGTACATGGCGACGGACAGCCTGGGCAGGTTGTACGTCTCAGATCGGCTACAACACGCCATTATCGTGTTTGACCAAAACGGGGGCTATCTGGACACCTTGATTGCACCTGACTTGAGCCTGAGTGAGTATGTTGATCAACATGTGGGCGGGCTGCTCCCCGACACCACCTTTTCTTTCAATCTGCTTCAAGCATCCGTCTTATACCGGAACCCGGGCACAGTGGAGCAGACGCTGCCGGCTCCTCCGGTATCGGCCGCATGGGCTCCGTTGGGCGTCCGCATCGGCACAGATGACAGGATGTATGTGACGGATGTCACCGAGAGCCGGAATGCCATCCGCGAATACACCTTGCCGGCCGAGGCCACGCTGATCTCCTGGCACGATGTGAATCTGTCGCCTCTGGTGTACGGCCGTACAGGACAGGGCAACGGTGAGTTCCTCTATCCAAATTCGGCCGTGGCTGATTCCCAGGGCCGCGTTTATGTGTCGGACGGGAATAACGGCCGTATCTCCGTATGGGATGGCCAGGGCAACTTCCTCTTCCACTTCGGCAGCGGCAGTGGCGAGGGCGCACTCAGCCTGCCGCGCGGGATTTATATTGATCATCGTGATCGCTTGTTCGTTGTAGACGCCGTGGGCCAGAATGTCAAAGTGTATGACGTCTTCGCCCCGGAACCTGCGTTCTTATATGCCTTTGGCGATCTAGGAATTGACGACGGCCTCTTTAGCTACCCCAACGATATTGCAGTAGATGAGCACGGCCGTTTGTACATCGCAGATCGTGAAAACAATCGGGTCCAGGTTTGGTCGTACTAGGCGACACGCCCTGCCTGGGCTGGTGGTAAAGGGAGGTGGTGCCGGCAACTTGATAGACCATTATTTGCAAACCAGCATAAGAAGCTGGCAATGAGTTTTTTTGTTTCTGACTCAAGGAGGATTGTACGTAATGAAGAAATATCTGATTATCGGCGGATTGCTGCTGGCTCTTCTGGTAGCAACGGCCGGGATGGCGTCGGCAAACGGGGGGCCGCATGGGGGTTACTCAGCGACCACCGACGCATGCGCAGGATGTCATCGGGCGCACACCGCAACCGGCCCTAAATTGTTAATCGCGGCCGATACCTACAGTTTGTGCATGACTTGCCATGGAGCTGCGGCTACCGGGGCTGATACCAATGTCGAAGACGGGGTTTACCTGGACCGAGACGGGACCACGGAAAACCCGGCCGAAGGCACGGTGAATGCTGGTCTGAATGGGGGCAAGTTTGGTTCAACTACCAACGCCAGCACTTCAGCCCATGATGTATCCAGTACCATCACGGCCGTGTGGGGGTATGACGCCCTCAATCCGGCGCGAGGGATCGCCAATACCATGGCGTCGCTGGATACGGGATTGGATTGCGCCTCCTGCCACGATCCGCACGGAACGGACGGCTACCGTCTGCTCCGGGCCGGGCCGACGCTGGCCACAGATGACTACGACAGCGGGGCTAAGAGCTATACATCCGAAACATGGAATAACACAAAGATCAGCGACTTCTGCGCGTCCTGCCACGTGGCCTATCATGAAACGGCGGCCAATGTCGGCAGCGATACAGCGGCTCAATCTTTTGGCGGCGGTTATACCCACCGGGTGGATATGACCTGGAATGATCCTGGCACAACCGGGGCGACTTTTGGGGCGAACGATCCCGAAACGCAAGGGTATGATGGCACAGGGGGAACCGGCGATGAAATACCATTGGCCGGTACCGCGGCCGTCTGCACCACCTGCCACTTCGCCCACGGCACAGATGCAGCGATGTCCGGCAACTCGTTAAACGCGGGACCAAGCGGCAACACGGGCAGCAGTGCGTTGTTGCGGCTTGATGAGCGCGGCGTTTGCCAGTCGTGCCACCAGAAGCAGTAAGGAGCGTATTGTCATGGATGCGCGCGGGGCTTTCTTCTCGCCGGCCGGCACACCCGGTGAGGGAAAGTCCCGCCACACCCACTCTGATGCATCTCAGCACGAGATAGGGATACCATGAAAACATTCCAATTGCACTTCCTGGTCTTATTCTTGCTGGCATTAGCGGCCATGCCTGCCGGGATGGCTGTGGCCGATAACGGGCCGCATGGCGGCTATACATCCAGCACGGATGCCTGCGCCGCCTGTCACCGCTCCCACACGGCCGCAGCGCCACGCCTGCTCACCAACAGCGTGCCTGCGCTTTGTTACTCCTGCCACGGGGCAACGGGAGCCGGTGCAGACACCAATGTGGTAGACGGTCTGTACCTCGAACGAGACTCCCTGACTGAACTGCCCGCAGAAGGGGTAAACGGCCGTGGTTTGAAAGGAGGTGGTTTCACTCACGCATACATGGACACAGACGAAGACGCGCAGTTAGCCGGATCACCGGTCACGTCAAGTCACGATGGCAACGTACTCACCATCTGGGGAAATGGAGCTATTAACACGGGGGTCGGCGGCAACGCAACGCTGACATGTGTTTCCTGCCACGATCCTCACGGAAGCGGTAACTACCGCAGCCTTCGGACAATACCGACCGGTTCCGGCGCTGCCGCCGATGTCAGCGTTACGGATGAAACAAACAAAGAGTACACGGTAGGCAGCGCCGCCGGCAACTACTACGACGAGACCTACGGAGTGCAATCCGCTGAATTGACGAACTGGTGCAGCCAATGCCACACGCGCTACAATGCCTCCGGCGGCAGCGGGCATGTGAACTCAGGCGATCCCGTCTTTGCCTATCGTCATTCGACCAGCAGCGTGCCTTGTGTCAAGTGCCATGTGGCCCACGGCACCTCAGCGACGATGACTTCAGTCGCAGGAACATCGGTGCAGTATCCTGACGGCTCATCGGCCGCCAACGATAACGCCCGCAGCTCCTTGCTCCGCCTGGACAACCGCCGCGTTTGTTATGCTTGCCATGTGACCAGCGATGGTTCAGTAACCGGGTTTGACTGCACCTCCTGCCACAGCCAGCCACAGGGGATCCGGAGGCAGGTTGTGGATACAGGAGGCGACTTTACACGCGTCTCTCACCACATCAACGGGACAGCCACAACCGACGACTGCATCGCCTGCCACAACATCGGCGAACATCAAAGCGGCGCAGTCAATCTGATTCATGCGGATACGGGCGGGATCATCCTGTATGATGGCGCAGCGTCCACGCTGGAAACCTTCTGCCTGGCCTGCCACGATAATGATGCGGCCGGAGGATTTCCGCCGTTCAGCAATGGAGCCACTCCACCGCTAATCGACCCCCCTCTCTGGGGAACGTCTTCGCATCAGACCGGGTATAGTTGCTATGACTGCCACACTAACGGGCATGGCTCGAACAAGTTGAACATCCTCGATCCGTGGAATGCGGCGCCTGACGGAACAATACCGGGCGATCCGATGCGTGAGGAAGAAGGGTTCTGCTATACCTGCCACGACGTTGACGGGCCGGCGGTCACCAACATTCAGGCGGAGTTTGCCTTGCCGACGCATCACAATGTGAGCGCGGCCGATCCGGATGGCGAGTATCTCGAATGCACGAACTGCCACAATCCGCATCTGGCCAACTCAAGCAATGTCCTGGCCAGTCCGGAGACGAACGGAACCACCGTATGGAGCGGAACCAAAGAGGCATTCTGCTTGACGTGTCACGACGGGGTCCCGCCGGGCGGCTTGACATTCCCAGCGGTCGCAGCCGGAACCGGCTATGACAAGTCAACATTCGTGGGATCGACGCACGATACGCAACAGGGGGGCGACGACAGTTGCCAATCTTGCCACGAAAAGCATGGCTCTTCCTATCTATCTACCCTCAAAGCCCAGTACGTAATCGCGGATTACAACACGTGGACGCAGGGAGATGGGGATTATGCCGTATGCTGGGCATGCCACGACGAAGCGCAAACCATCACCGGGCAAAGCACGTTCGGCCAATATAAAAACGGGGTGTACAACAAAAATTACCATGACAAGCACGTCAATGGTGAACAAGCTCCATGCATCGTCTGCCACGATGTCCATGCCCCGCACGATTCTGGCGAACAAGGCTTGATCAGCTTCGATTTTGCCATTCAAAACGGGTATGATATCAGCTACCTCGCCGGCGGGGACGGCAGCAGTTCGTTCTGGATAAACGGCAATCAAGGGTCTTGCGCGATCAGCTGCCACGGAAAATCGCACAATCCCAAGAGCTACCAACGAGCGCCTTGAGATGCGCGGGAGAACGATGCCTGAAGAAATTCCTGCTGATGCGGGAACAGGGTGGATGGAATGGACGAGAGCAGTTTGCAGAAAAGCTCTCCCCCCAGGGGGTTTGAGCCGGGCTTGAGGGCGCCAGCCAATGCCCAGAATTCGGCCGCACCATGCGGACGGAAAGCCCGCTTCTGCAAACTCGCTCTCCCATTCCTTGCGTTCCTGATCGCTCTGGTATTGTCCTGGCCTCGAGTTGCGGCGTTCGCCCAAGGGGGAGGCTCGACATCACCTCATCAGGATTACAACACGGCCGTGGATGCCTGCGCCACATGTCATCGCGTTCATTCAGGCCAGTCAGCCAGGCTGCTCACTTCTGCTGATGCCAATGACAGCTTCTGTTTTGCGTGTCACGACGGCACGGGCGCGGCCGCTACGCCGTATGTCTCGACGCATGCCAATGTGGATTACAGCAACGGAGTCGAGGCTAGCTTCAGGCTTAGATGCGTTCAGTGCCATAACCCGCACGGCAGTAACAATCTGTATGCCGTTAAAGAACAGGTTGTCGTCCAGGAAGGCGAGACCCCGGAAACGGTTGGGCCTGTCTCCTTCACGGCCACAACTGGAATAAACTCATATGATGACGGCAGCAGCGTAGCAAGCAGCCGTCTCTGCGTTGCCTGTCACGTTGACGCCCGCAATGCCGGCTACCCAATGACCAATCACCCCGGAGGCGCAAACCATTTGGATGGATTCAACTATGTCAGGCAAGATTGCATCACCTGTCACCCCCACAGCGCCGATGCTGACCGCTTTACGGCCGATGGCTTCATGCCGGCCGCTCCATAGGGTCTGGAGAATAATTCACTTTTCAGTTTGCTGGTAATGGGCAATTACCAATCATGAATTACTCCATTGCACATTCCTCAATACCTCCGTTGAATATTCGAGCGAAATGTGCGATTTTAAGGCAGATTGGGTAAACTTGAGCGGTAAGCGCAATAATCTCAGGAGTGAGTCAAGATGACAAAGCGCCAGACCTTTACGGTCGAAATTGCCGGGCTAATTCGCCACCTCCCCTTATTTGAAGTTGCCCCTGGCGTTCGCATCGCCATTTTTAATATGCTGGGTGACACATATGTTGCCAAGGCGGCCGCGGCCGTGCTGGCTGAACGCCTGAAAGAGAGACACGGTGATGTCCTGGTGACCGCCGAAGCGAAGAGCATGCCGCTTGTCTATGAGATGAGCGCCCTCATGGGCCTGCCCTATGTCGTGCTGCGTAAGGTTTACAAGACGTACATGGGGGATGCCATCAGCGCTGAAACCGTCTCCATTACCACGGGAAAACCGCAGACGTTGTACCTGGACGAGAAAGATTTGCCCCAGGTTCAAGGGCGAAATGTCATCCTCGTAGATGATGTGGTCAGCACCGGAAGCACGTTGAACGGCATGAAGAAAGTCATTGCCGGAGCAGGCGGTCGCATCATTGCAGTCGCGGCCGTGTTCACCGAAGGTGAAGGTGATTGGTCCGAGGTCGTGGCCCTGGGTAACCTGCCGGTATTCACCGACTAGCCTGGTCGCATCCCCGCTCACATTCATGCAGAACGCCGCCACCCTCTCCATCTTTCGCCATCTTTTTGCCTCCGTCGCGGAAGAGATGGGAGTGACGCTGGAGCGAACGGCGTACAGCCCCAACATCAAAGAAAGGCTCGATTTCAGCTGCGCCGTGTTCCTCGGTGACGGCCGTATGCTAGCTCAGGCCGCTCACATTCCCGTGCACCTCGGCGCGATGCCCGCTTCAGTAAATGCCGCCCTGCAGCTTTGTTCCCCATTACAGCCCGGTGACGTCGTCATCCTCAACGATCCTTACCTCGGCGGCAATCACCTGCCCGACATCACATTGGTTTCCCCTGTTTTTGTTGAAGGACAACCTGATTCCGCAACGGCCGCGTTTCTCGTCGCCAGCCGCGCCCACCATGCAGATGTCGGCGGTATGTCTCCCGGCTCCATGCCCTTGTCCACCGAGTTATACCAGGAGGGCATCATCATCCCCCCATTGAAGCTGGTGGCGCAGGGAGAGAGAAACGAAGCTGTGTGGCAGCTGATCCTGCGCAACGTACGCACGCCGGTGGAACGGGAAGGCGATCTGGCGGCCCAACTCGCTGCCCATGAAAACGGCGCACTGCGATTGGCAGAGATTGTCGCTCGCTATGGCTTTGCTGTTGTGGGGAATTGGGGTGAATCTCTTATTGCCTATGCGAAGCGCATGACTCAGGCTGCGATCCGCCTGATCCCCGACGGCCGTTACACATTCCGCGACACCCTTGAAAGCCCTGACCCCGATGACAGTCCGATTCCTCTTCAAGCGGCCGTGACCGTTACCGGCGATCAGATACGCGTAGACTTTGCCGGAACGGCCGCCGCCGTTGAAGGGAACCTGAACGCCGTGCCCGCCATTGCCGTTTCGGCCGTGGCCTACTGCCTTCGTTGTGTGGCCCTCGCCCTTCTCGAAGTTGATCTCCCCATGAATGATGGCGCATTCGCCCCGCTGACGGTAGGCATCCCTTCCGGCTCTCTACTCGACCCCCACCCGCCTCATGCGGTTGCCTCCGGCAATGTCGAAACTTCGCAGCGCATTGTGGACGTGGTCTTCGGCGCGCTGGCGCAAGCGCTGCCGGATGTGATTCCGGCGGCCAGTCAGGGAACCATGAACAACCTTACCTTTGGCGGCACATTCCCTGACTGGTTCAAAACAGGCGGCCGCAAGCAGTTTGCCTACTACGAAACGGTTGGCGGCGGCGCAGGCGCAGGCCCAAACACCCACGGTGCAAGCGGCGTGCATGTCCATATGAGCAACACGCTCAACACACCGGTGGAAGCGCTTGAATACAGCTTCCCCCTCCATGTTCGTGAGTACAGCTTGCGCCACGATTCAGGGGGTCTGGGCCGGTTTCGAGGCGGAGATGGGCTTGTACGCAGCATTCAGTTCCTCTCTCCCGCAACGGTCACGATGAGCAGCGAACGACGTTTGCGGCCGCCTTACGGGGTGCGCGGGGGACGGCCAGGAAAACCAGGCCAAAATGTGGTGCAACGGGGTGAAAAAAGCGAACCGCTGCCGGGGAAGTTCACAACACGGTTGAAGGCAGGCGACGTACTCCGGATAGAGACGCCGGGCGGAGGCGGCTGGGGATCATCCATGCCCCAAGACTGAATGGGGCCGGTACAACGCTTCTATAAATGTGATTTCTTCTTCTGACAATTCGATCTCTGTTGCGGAGACTGCCTCTTCCAGGTGATGCATCTTGCTGGCGCCGATAATCGGAGCAGTCACGCCCGGCTTGTGCAGCAGCCACGCCAGGGCAATTTGAGCTGGCGTAACGCCGCGCCGGCCTGCTAATTCCACGACCCGGTCTACCACATCATAATCTTCCGGCTGGTAATACATATGATGGGCAAACCCATCACTTCTGGCTCGTGGGGTCGGCGCTTTCCCGTCCCGCCGGCGGTTGCCGGCCAGGAATCCGCGCGCCAGCGGACTCCAGGGAATCACCCCCACGCCCTGATCCCGGCAAAAGGGCAGCATTTCTCGTTCCTCTTCACGGTACACCAGGTTCAAATGGTTCTGCATGGAGACGAACCGCGTCCAGCCGTGCAAATCGGCCGTGTATTGTGCTTTGGCAAACTGCCACGTGTACATGCTGGAAGCCCCAATGTAGCGTGCCTTGCCCGATTTGACCACGTCGTGCAGGGCTTCCATTGTCTCCTCGATGGGCGTGTTCTCGTCCCAGCGGTGAATCTGGTACAGGTCCACGTAGTCGGTTCCAAGACGGCGCAAAGAAGCATCAATCGCCGTCATGATATGCTTTCGTGACAGGCCGCGCGCATTGGGATCGTCACCGGTTGGGAAGTACACCTTGGTCGCCAGCACCACTTCATCCCGCCGGGTGAAATCGTGGAGCGCGCGGCCGACCACTTCCTCGCTGACGCCGTTGGAGTACATATCGGCCGTATCAAAAAAGTTGATGCCCAGTTCCAGCGCCCTGCGGATGAACGGCCGGCTCGCTTCTTCATCCAGCACCCACTCTCGCCAGGCAGGGGCGCCGTAGGTCATCGTGCCAAGACAAATTCGGGAAACGTGCAGGCCGCTTCGGCCCAGGTTTACGTATTCCATCTTCTTCTCACTTTCCCCACTGTCAGCCCGTACATCTAGACACGGCCGTCATGACCGGTACGCTTCCAGACACACGACTCCCTCCGGGCCAGCCACAGCGTTGTGTTTAATACCGGCAGGCAGCTCCAACCGGTCGCCAGGACGCAGCGTGGTCGGCTCTCCCTCCACCGGGAAACCAAATGTGATGGACCCGGACACCACATAAACCACCTTGTGAAAGGCATGTGTATGCGCGCTGTACACATCCCCCGGTTCGTTCGACCAGCGGCTGGGGTGAAGTCCTTCATCGAGCAAGCGCTGCCTCAGCTCCTGCTCCGTAGGGGTGTAGGCTTCCTGCCACCTGCGAACATGTATGATATTGTCGGCCATCGCCTGGTTTTCCTCCCGAAAGAATAGCAACTTGTGTTGGGTAGCCTAATGATACGTGGACGAGAGGCGTCGGGCAAGCCTCCAGCCGGAATCAAGCGTACGTCATCGGTCGCTTTCTTGCTATAATCCCGCCATATGAAACAAACACAACCCCAAAATCGTAAACAGTTCTGGATTGGTCTCATTTTTGGCGCGGCCACTCTTGCGGCCGTCTTCTTCTTTGTGGACACGGCTGAGCTTGTGAACGTGCTCAGCAGCGTGCGTTATGATTACCTGGCCCTGGGCAGCGTCGGCATCCTCGGCTTCCTCGTTCTGCGCGCCGTGCGTTGGCAGTTCATGTTGGGATCAGGCGTGGCGTGGAAGCAGGTGTTCCATGTGCAAAACATCGGCTATATGCTCACCAGCCTGCTCCCGCTACGGGCCGGAGACGTCGCCCGCGCCGTCCTCATCGGGCAGGCCCCATCCATGTCCGTCTCGCGCGGGTTCTCCACAATGGTGGTCGAGCGCGTCCTCGATATGCTGCTGATCGTGACCCTGCTCCCGTTTACATTGGCCGAGGTTGAAACCCTGCCCACCTGGCTGCGGGTTGGGGCCAGGGCTTCCGGCATCGCCTCAATTGCTGCAATTCTACTGCTTATCGCGGCCGCCAACCAACGCGCCCTGGCCCGCCAGATCACCACGTCCGCTTTTGGCCGTATCCGTTTCCTGAACCGTGACAAATGGGTGCAGCGGATTGATGAACTGCTCGCCGGGTTGAGCAGCCTGACCCGTTTGAAAGACGGTCTGATTTTAATCGGACTCACGATCCTGGTATGGATACCCATCGTCGCCGCTTACTTCACCGTCCTGCGAGCAGTCTTTCTCCAACCGACCTGGACCGTCGCCGCATTCGTCGTCTGCGCGGCCGCGTTCAGCGTCGCCGCTCCTTCCACCCCGGCACAGGCCGGCCCATTTCATGCGGGCGTTTTTGCCGCCCTTCAGGTTGCAGGCCAGCCTGCGGCCGAATCCGCCGGCTTTGCCGTCCTTTACCATGCAGTCAACCTCCTCCTCATGGTGCTCATGGGCGCCATCGGCTTCATGGTCACCGGCTCAGAATGGGGGCAAGTCATCACCATGACGCGGCAATTCATGGGCGGAACTGAAAAACCGCAGGAAACGGCCGAATGAAAATACTGCAAGTCCTGACGTATTACCGCCCCTGGGTCAGCGGGCTAACCATCTACGTCGAGCGTTTGAGTCAGGCGCTGGTGCGGCAAGGGCACGAGGTCACTGTCCTCACCTCTCAATACGACCGCCAGCTCCCTCGCTATGATGTGTCGGACGGGGTCAAGATCATCCGCGCGCCCGTCGCGCTGCGCGTCAGCAAAGGCGTTCTCATGCCCTCATTCGGCCCTTTGGCGTGGAAACTCGCCTCAGAATCAGACGTACTGCACCTGCATCTGCCCCAGTTTGATGCGCCGGGTGTGGCCTTACGCGGCCGTTTATTGGGGAAACCCGTCGTCCTGACTTACCACTGCGACCTCCGTCTCCCGGAAGGGACATTCAATCGCCTGATAGACCGTGTGGTGCAGACTGCAAACCGGCTGGCTGGCGAGTTAGCAGATGCCGTCGTCACTTACACACGCGATTACGGCGTTCATTCCCCCTTTCTGTCCCGCTACGTAGACGACAAACTGCGCGTTATCCCGCCGCCTGTGTCGCTGCCGCCCTGTTCTGACCAGGACGCTATAGCGTTTCACCGGGAGCACAAGCTGGAAGGGAAACAGGTAATTGGCTTCGCGGCGCGGCTCGCTACCGAAAAAGGGGTCGAAGTCTTGCTCAGAGCATTGCCCCGCGTGCTGGAATCATATCCCAACGCTATCGTCCTTCACGCCGGCCAATATCGAAACGTGCTGGGCGAAGAAGCATACGCCGCCAGACTGGCGCCTCTCTTTGAGAAGTACCAACAGCAGTACCGCTTGTTGGGCAATCTGCATGGCCCAGCCCTGACCGCTTTTTATAAGAACCTCGACTGCCTAGTCATGTGCAGTTTGAACAGCACGGAAAGTTTTGGATTGGTGCAGGTGGAAGCGATGATGAATGAGACGCCTGTGGTGGCCTGCGACCTGCCGGGTGTGCGCCAGCCGGTAACTATGACCGGCATGGGTAAGGTCACGCCGGTCGGCGATCATGAAGCGTTGGCCGCGGCGATCATCCGCGTCCTTGACCAGAGAAGGCAATACTGCCGGCCGGCATCGCTCATCGCCGACAGCTTCTCCCCCGACGAAACGGCCGCCAATTATGCAGCCCTGTTCACCGACCTGTTACACGGCCGCTTTTCCCGCGAGACGGCCGAGCCGCCCGCCTACGAGCGCCTGCGAACAATGCGCGACGCAAAATGACGAACGACGCGAAAGACCCTGTGACCGACGATTTATTGTGGCGGCACCTGAAAAGCGTGCCCGCTTTCCGGGCGCTACTGCGGGCAACCGAAGCCCGTTTCTATCAAGCGCTGGAGATCGCTGCCCCGCTGGAAGAACCCATCCTCGACATCGGCTGCGGGGACGGCCACTTCGCCCAAATGACGTTTGCCCACAAATTGACGGCCGGCGTCGATCCCTGGTGGGGGCCGTTGACCAAAGCGCAGGCGTCCGACGCTTATCATGCTGTCATCCACAGTCTAGGCAACGAACTCCCCTTCCCCGACAACACATTCGCCACGGTTATCAGCAATTCGGTTTTGGAGCATATCCCCGACGTCCAGGCTGTGCTCAACGAAGCCGGGCGGGTGCTGAAGCGGGACGGCCGTCTGGTGATCACCATGCCTAGTGAATACTTCACCCAATACCTGGGCGGGGCGCAGGCATTAGAGCGGATGGGCCTGCCGGGGATTGCCCGGCAGTATCGCCGTTTCTTCAACTTCATTTCGCGCCACGCCCGCACGGATGGCCCGGCTGTCTGGGCAGAGCGATTGGGCCAGGCCGGATTTGCCGTCGTGCGGTGGCAGTATTATTTCTCCCCCGGCGCACTGCGGGCACTGGAATGGGGTCACGTCCAGGGCCTGCCGTCGGCCGTGCTTCACTTTCTCACCGGGCATTGGGTCGTCGCTCCCTGGGAAAACAATCTGAAACGAACCGAACAGTGGGTACGGCCGTATTACGAAGAGGTATTTCCCGATCAAGGCGCGTATCTTTTCATGGTTGCTCGCAAACAAGCCAACCACGCCGTCACCGCTCAGATACCGCCCCCCGCCCCCTTCTCCAAAGCGGAACTGGCAGGCGTCGTTCGCCCCTCCAATACGGCCGTGAAGGAACCAACCCCGTCCATACCTGCGGCCGCACCTGAAGAGGAAGCCCAACACGCGGAAGAGACGGCGACCATTGGGACGGCGGCCGATGAGCCGGCGGCCATTGGGACGGCGGCCGATGAGCCGGCGGCCGCCGAAGAGGCGGCCTTTGGGAGAACGGCCGACCGCCTGATCTCAGGGGCGCTGCTAATGCTCGCTCTCTTGTCGACCGCGCTGGGACAGGCTATTCTAAATACCGCTCCCGCTCATCCGGCAGAGGGGCTGCAGTGGTACGCCTGGGGGATGGGTATGCTTTTGTTGCTCGCCTGGCGGCAGAAGGAGTTCCTGGCGCTGTCTCTCTCCTGGAAGCTGCCGAATTTAGGGGAAATACCCCGGCGGCGATGGGCTGTGCTGGCAGGTCTGGTGCTCGTCCTGGCTGCCAATGGCGCCGCCAACGCTGGGGGCGGAACGCGCGGGCCGGGAATGGCCCTGGCATTATGGGCGGCCGGCATAGGCGTGACCGCTTATGCGCTGCTGGACCCCGGCGTCATGAATTCTTTGCGCCAGGCTGTCCCCCGCCCTCCTCCATCCACGCTGCGGGTCTCGGCCGCCCTGTTTCTGGCCGCGCTCGCCTTGCGCGCCGTCGCGCTATCGGCGCACCCCTTCATCTTGAATGGCAGCGAGGCCAATATCGGATTGGATGCAGCGAGTGTGGTCCGCGGCCAGTTGCACAATCCGTTCGCCACCGGCTGGCTGACCAATCCCACACTCCCTTTATTCCTGCTCGCGCTCCCGATTCGGCAGCTAGGAACCACGGCACTGGCGATTCGCCTTTTATCCCCTTTGGTTGGATCATTGACGGTCGTTGCCACCTGGCTGTTTGGACGGCGGATATGGGGGCAGGAGGTAGGGCTGATGGCGGCCGTTCTCCTGGCCGGCTCACATTTCCACCTGCATTACAGCCGCCTTGGCCTCACCAACAGTTGGGATCCGCTGCTGGTGCTGCTGACCCTGGGCACGGCCGCACTCGCCTGGGAGAAACGCGATACACCTCCAGAACGCCCGCTTTGGCTGGCATCGGGCGCGGCCGCCGGGCTAAGCGCCTACTGGTACACCAGCTCCCACCTGCTGCCGCTCATACTGGCGACCGTGCTGCTGTTCATGCTGATTTTCGATGGGACCGGTCTGCGGCAGCGATGGCGTCACCTCGCAGCGGCGTCGCTCCTGGCATTCGCCATCGCCTTACCCATCATGATTTATTACCGCAGCCATCCCGGTCTTTTCATGGAAAGGGCCAACCTGCTGGGCATTTTTGACAGCCGGAGCGGCTGGCTAAGCCGGGAAGCGGTGCGCACCGGCCTCACCCGCGCTGAACTCCTGCGGCAGCAATGGTGGCGCGGCCTGCTGGCATTCAATTCCGGCCTCGATCAAAGCCCTAACTACCGGCCGGGACGGCCGTTGCTTGGGTTTGGCCCGGCGGTGCTCTTTGTCCTCGGCCTGGGATTCACCCTCATCCGCCTGCGCCAATTCCGGAACGCCTTGTTGGTGGCCTGGGTCGGCGTGACGATGGTCTTTGCCGGAACCCTGCTGGAAAGCCCGCCCAGCAGCCACAGACTGATCATCGCTGCCCCTGCGTTGAGTTTGCTGGCCGGCGTTGGTCTGACGGGAATCGGCCGCCTTCTGGCCACTCTGTTTACCAACCGGCAGGATGTTCCCTCGGCGAGGCCGATCAGCGAAGGATTGTGGCGCGCGCTCCTGCCCGCGGTGCTCTTATTCGCCACCAGCGATGTTGCCTTCTACTTCGGGCCTTACCGCCAGCAGAACGAATTCGCCGACCGAAATACGGAAATCGCCGACAGGATGGCCCACTATTTAGAGTCGCTGAATGGCGAATGGTCGGCCTTTTTTCATGGCCCGCCTGCTATGTACGTCAGCTTTCCCAACATCTCCTATTTAGCGGCTAATTTCCAGGAGAACGGCAACTTGTTTGACGTAGACCCAGCTGAAGCGGATACTCCGGTCACCCCATCTGGCTCGATTGTGTTCATTTTTGTGCCGGAACGCGCCAATGAAATTCCGCTCCGGCAAAATCAGTATCCGGGTGGGCAGCTCATTACTTTTCCTGGTCACTATGCGAATCCTCTCTTTTATGCCTATGAAGTGAGGTCTTGATATGCCACCTGACTCACCTCCTCCCTCAAGTTATGAGTCGCCCCCGTGGAATAAGACCACCAAGGTTGTGGTCGCTTTGATCGCCCTCCTGCTCCTGGGCGCACTCACCTTGCGCTTTCAGACGCTCATCCGCCAGATCATTGGGGCTGCCATGTTGGCCTACATCCTCAACCCCATTGTCGGACTGCTGCACCGGCGCACCTTGCTAAGCCGCGGGATCGCCCTCGTCATCGTCTATTTAGTCGTGGCGGTGGGCATTGTCTGGGCGCTCGGCGCGCTGGGGGTGGCTGCCTTCCAGCAAATCACCAATTTTCTTGATCAGGTACCAAAATTGATCGCGGATGTGGTGCAACTGATTCAAGAAATGACAGCGCGCACCGATCCGATTGAGATCGGCAACTTTATGATTGACCCACGCATCATTCCCTGGGATTCGCTCACAGACCAGGTGCTGGGGCTGGCGGAACCCATTGTGAGCCGCGGGGGGCAGTTCGTGCGCTACCTGGCGGCAACAACGGTGCGCTGGTTAGGTACCATGTTCTTCATCTTTATGATCTCCATCTACGTGGCTTACGAAATTCCGCAAATGTCGGGCTACATCAGCCGGTTCGCCCAACAACCGGGGTACCAGCAAGACGCAGAACGATTAATGCGGGATTTCGGCCGTATCTGGAGCGCCTATTTACGGGGTCAGGTCATCCTGGGCCTGGTCATTTTTCTGGTCGTCTGGATCGGCCTGACGCTGCTCGGGGTTCAAAACGCGCTCGCTTTGGGGCTGTTAGGCGGGCTGCTGGAATTTGTCCCCACGCTGGGGCCTTTAATCAGCGCCGCCGTCGCCGTCACTGTGGCCTTTTTTCAATCACAAAATTACCTGGGCCTGGATCCGTGGCAGTTTGCCCTGGCAGTGCTGGCTCTGATGTTTCTCATCCAACAACTGGAAAACACGATTCTGGTGCCGCGAATTGTGGGTGAAGCGCTCGATTTGCATCCGCTGCTGGTGATCGTCGGTGTGTTCATGGGCGGCTCCCTGGCCGGCATTCTTGGCGCGGTGCTGGCCGCGCCCATTGTGGCCACAATCAAACTGGTCGGTACATATGCCTGGCGCAAGATGTTTGACCTGCCCCCGTTCCCGGACCCGGAACCGGAACCGCCGCCGTCCAGGCCAACGTTGAAAGAACGCGCGCGCCGATTTTGGCAGCAACGCCGACGGGCGCGGCCGCAACAGGATTAACTTTGACTGAAATCGCTACTCCTCAAACCAGACCCCGTTTTCTGCGCAAGCAGCTGATTATGCCCACAGAGCACGGCTCGTGGGCGTGGCTGCTGGTCCCGTTCAGCGTAGGGGCAGGCGTCGCCCGCGTTCTCAATCCACCTCTGTTCCTGACCCTAGTGGCCGGCCTCTCCGTTTTCCTGCTGAGACAGCCGGCAACAGTGTGGCTCAGGGCCAGGCGGGGACGGGCGCGTCGCCAGGACGGGCAAGCGGCCGTCATCTGGATCGCCGGTCTGCTCACCCTGGCCGGGCTTTGCCTGATCGGACTGCTGTGGCTGGGCCGCGCCGCCATGTTGTGGTTGGCCGGTCCGCTGGTCGTGGTTTTTGCCCTTTATCTCCTGGCCAGTAGCTCCGGGCGAACGGCCTTGCGTTCCCAATGGATGGAACTGACAGGCGCGGTGGCTCTCTCCTTGATGGCCCCGGCCGCGCTCATCGCTGCTTCCGGGAGGATATCCGACGAAACGTGGATGCTATGGGGCGCCATGGCTTTGCAGAATCTTCTAGGCGCGCTCTACGTGCGCCTTCGCGTTCACGATACGCATGGACGGCCGATCGGACGGGGGGCCATTTGGGGAGCACATCTGGCCGGGCTGGCGGTCGTGGCCGGGATGGGCGCATGGGGGACATTGCCGTCACCGGCAATCGTGCCATTTCTCTTTTTCGCCGCCCGCATCACCTGGGCCGCAAAACGGCCGCGGCCGATTGCCAACATCAAACGCTTTGGCTTCACCGAAATGGGCATTGAGTTCGCCAGCGGCGCGGTGATCGTCGCCGGTTACTGGCTTCCCTGAAACCAAAGAAACCCTTAACCACGGAGCAAGCGCCATCAACACACATCGTCAACGACCACTGACCCTCATCATGATCTTGCCGGCCGTCTGTTTCTGGCTGGCCGCCTGTGGCGGAGCGGCACCAACCGCCCTGCCGACTGCGGCCGTTGCGGCCGTGATCACCCCTTCCCCTTCCCACACACCGCAGCCGGCTCCGACCGCGACCCCACCGCCTACGCCCACCTGGCTGCCGTCGGTCACGCCCTCCCCCACGGCCACCCCCACAACCACTCCGACCAACACACCCATCCCCACGCCGACCGCCACGCCTACGCCGCGCCCATACCTGGAACAGTACCGGCTTGTCACCTACTACGGGTGGCCGCTTGGGCGGGGGCTGGGCATTTTGGGCAACAGCCCTCGCCCCCAGATGCTGGTCGAACTGCGCCAGGTCAGCGCGCAATACCAGGCGCTCTCCGACCACACCGTCCTGCCGACCTTCCACATGGTCACTACCGTCGCCGACACATCTCCGCCGCTTTACAGCTACCGGCTGGGCCTGGATACCATTGAAGAATGGGTAAACGCGGCTGAAGCGGAAGGCGTGGCAGTGATCCTGGATTTACAGCCGGGGCGGGCCGGTCTGATGGAAGAAATTGAGCGGCTCAAGCCCTTCCTATACCTCCCGCACGTTCACCTTGCACTTGACCCGGAATGGACAATGGGCAGCGACCAGATTCCCGGCGTCCACATCGGCAACATGCGCGCGGAGCAGATCAATGAGGTGCAGGCGCTGCTCAACGAGATTGCGCTCGAAATTGGCCTCAACCGGGTGTTGATCCTGCACCAGTTCAAGGATAGTATGCTCCCAGACAAGGAAGCCATCGTTGATTTTCCGTACGTGGAGACGGTGATTGATTCTGACGGTGCGTTCAGCGCTGAGGTGAAGATCTCCAGCTACCAGCAGTACGCCGCCGAACCCGCATTTGAATATGGGGGCGTCAAACTATTCACGGTGCGCGATCGACGGCTGCTGACGCCGGACGAGGTGATGGCACTCCAGCCGCCGCCGGTGGTCATTATTTACCAATAGCCGTGTTCCGTAAGCCGTGTTCTGTAAACCGTGTTCCGTAAGCCGTGTTCCGTAAACCGTTGCCCGTTATTCGTTGATTGTTGACTGTTGACTGTTTGTCACTCCGAATCCCAGACCACATACCCGGCCAGGGTGCTGCCCGCCGGCAGGATTTGGAACCAGGTGTTGCCAAGCTGGAAGGGCAGTGAGACGCCGTCCGGGCGAACCAGGGTCAACATGTCATGACGGCCGCGCCGCTGCCATCGCGCCGGATATTCACGGCCGTCCCGAAATAGGAATGCTTCCCCTTCACCCCACAGCTTAATCAACATGGGGTTCACCTGGCACTCGCCCCCTTGGGCGTATACGCAGACGTCCTCCACCATTTCATGCTCTACAACGACGACGACCACATTGGCCGCGCTGAGCTGCTCGCCGTTATTGGCATCCAGGTGCGGTTCGCCGTCCGCCCAGCGCCAAAATCGGCCTGTCTCCGGGTCAAAGCGGTACTCTACGACGGTGAGGTAATATCCAATCTCGATGCGGAACGCCGGGTCACCGCCGGGCAAGGGACGCTGGTCAAAGGGCATGACATTGGCCAGCTGCGGAGGGGCATTTTGCCCTTTGATATCCAGCCTGCGCCAGAGCGCGGCCGTTTCCGCATACAGCGTATGCTCCCACGGCTTCTCCTCGCCTGTGCGATAATACCCATCCTCAAAGCTCCAGATCAGCCGCGCCCGGAAATCTGACTCCCGCAGCTGCTGTTCCGTGTACACATGCGCCCCGGAAAAAGCAAACGCAGCGTTGTACATGGCGGGCAGTTCCAGGTCAATGAGCCGGGCGCTGCGAATAGGCCCCAGTTTCGGCGGAGTCTGGCTGTGAAAGACGGCCGTGAAGCGGGTTGCGCCCTCGGCATAATGCTCAAAAACGAGGTCCGCCTGGCTCAATCCGGACTGCGGCCGTACCCATTCGGCGGGCGAGTTGGAGATTTTGATGGCGATGGGGCGGCGCAACAGGTTGGACGGCTCGGTCGCGATTTCGCCAGTAAAGGGGCTACGATCAGGGCTGAAATCAGCGGCCGTGAGAAAAACCAATGGCGCGGGCGCAAGCGTCGGCGTCTCGGTTGGGGTTGGGATTGGAGTAGGCGCGGCCGTCCCGGCGGGGGTATCGGAAGGCGTCGGGATGGGTGTAAACGTTGCCGCGGGGGAGAGGGTCGGCGAGGGCACGGCTGTGGGGGGCGCAGCGGCCGCTACCGCTGCTGTCGCGGACACAGGTGAGGCCAAATCTGCCGGATTCCCGCCCGAACGTTGGCAGGCCACCAACGCGGCCGTCAGGAGACATACAAAGAATAATTGGTTGGCAAGACGGCCCACGTCCCTTCCCCCTCACCGCTTCAGCGACAGGAACCCCTCGCCCAAAGCCTGGTGGCTTACCCCAATCGTCAAGAACGCCTCCGGGTCCACTTCGGCGACGATTCGCTTGACGTCATTCACCTGCGGCCGGTACATCGTGCACAACAACATCGCATGCTTCTTCCCCGTATAACCACCGGTGACCTCCCAATAGCTCACCCCTCGATGTAGTTGCGCCATCAACGCGTAGGCCATCTCTACCGGATGATTGGTGATGATTGTGGCCGTGCGCGTGCTGCTTGGCCCTTCCAGCGTGTAATCGGCCGCCAGCCCATACAGAAACAGCACCAGCACCCCATACAGCGCGATCTCCCAGCCAAACACCAGGCCGGCGATTATGAGGATGGCCCCATCTGTGAAGAAGTACGATTGGCTCAAAGGCAGGCCGGTTTTCTGCTGGATCACACGGCCGATAATCCCGGTTCCACCAAATGTGCTACCCGACCGGTACACGATCCCGGCGCCAATCCCGCCTACAAGGCCGCTGTAAATGCTGCTCAACAGCAAATCGTCGGTCAGGGGAAAACGAGCCATCAGGAGGGGCAGGTAAATGTTGAACAAATCCGTGGCTGTGGCAAACAATGTGGCCGCGAATAAGGTACGCATGACGAAACGCCACCGGCCTAGATGGTAAAAGCCCAAGACCAGCAGCGGGATATTCATCAGCCAATACATCAACCCCAACGGCCATCCGGTAAAATGGTTGATAACGATGCTCAGGCCGGATAGCCCGCCGGAGACGAGGTTATGGGGAATCTGGAAGATCACATACCCTAGCGCCGCCAGGATAGAGCCTAACGCCAGCAGGAATACAGTCTGCACATTCCGCCCAATTCTGGCCCAATTCACAGAATGAATCATTTGCCTCGCCTTACCCGCTGCCCCTTCTTTCATTCTGTCCCTGTCCCTATCCCCCGCTTTCTTCCCCGCCACATGCCTGCCGCAGGTACTCCCACGTATAGATGCCTGTCCAATGGCCGTCGCTCCAGAGGAATTGGAGCGCGTAGCTGCCGACCGCCTCCACCGAATCCAGGTTCAGATCGTCATTCCGGGCGCTACGCAGCAGGGTCTCGTCGGGCGGGGCGCCCATATTCTCGTGCCCCCCTTTGCACTCAACGCAGGGACAGATGGCGCGCAGGCCGGCAAAGGGGTAACGGCACGCTTTCCCATCGCTCCAGGTGATCGTCAAGACGCGTTCATTTCGATCCGCTTTAACGCCGGTGGCTCGAATTTCATTCATACCCTAAACTCTCCAGTGGTCAGGTGAGATTAACACCGACCCACAAGACGGAGGTCTGGAGTAAGCGGTAGAATTACCGCATGAAAGAAAAAAATACAACCAGACCCCCTTTGGAAAGTTTAGCATGTGTTAACCTGGACTGCGACTTGTACGGCAAAAAAGGTCACAGCAATTTGATACTCAGAACTGCAAGCCGATGAACGGCACGGGTTTGCCGGTAGTAAGGCGCAGCCAGCCTGGGAAGCAGAATTGATGGACCCACAAAGCAAGTTCATTTTGGCCCATGTTCAGGGAGCGCGGGATGAAACCTTGATTCATCGTTTGCTGGCAGATGGGGCAGCCCGCCTGCACAATCGGCATGTGGTGGCTTTGTTCGCTGATGGATCTGTGTGGTCTCAAGTTTTTCTTTGAGCGCACCCTGGGGCGGGAGTGGGGTACGTTTGACCTGGTACGGCCGCCCAAGAGCCAAAAGCTGCCCGTTGTGTTGAGCCGGGAAGAAGTGGGGCGGGTGTTGGGCTGCCTGCGCCGGTTTCACTACCGGGTTTGCCTGACCACCATTTACAGCTGCGGCCTGCGCCTGGGGGAAGGGGCGGGGCTGCAAGTGACACAGCCTATGCATGCCAGCGGCGTGCAGCGGGCCTTCAAAGCGGCGCTGGTCGAGAGCGGCATTCAGAAAAAGGCGACGGTTCACACCCTGCGCCATTCTTATGCCACCCATCTGCTGGAGGCGGGGGTCAATTTGCGGGTCATCCAGAGCTATCTGGGCCACCGTTCGCCCAAGACGACGGCCGTCTACACCCACCTGACTCGCGATGTGCAAACGAGGGCGGCAGCTGTTATTGACCAACTGATGGCTGACCTGACGCCGGAGCCGGAGCCACTGCCATGGTAGAACTGGCGCAAATTTTGCAGTAGTATGGGCCAGCTTACCAACGAACCTATGCCCACAAACTTCTCCCCAGCCACCGGCGGGCGCTGGCCGATATTGTCCGCTGCCGCACGGCCGTTGGCGGCGGTCACCTTTACACCTGTCCGGAGTGTCAAACCGGCCAGTACAGCTATCACTCTTGTCAGAACCGTCATTGCCCCAAATGCCAACATCAGGCCGGTCAGGATTGGCTGGCACGTCAGCAGGCGTTGCTTTTGCCTGTCCCCTACTTCTTGCTCACCTTCACGCTGCCGGCGGAATTACGGCCGTTGGCGCTTGGTCGGCAGAAGCTGGTATACAATCTGCTCTTTCGCGCGGCGGCGGCGGCGACGCAGCAGTTAGCCCAGGACCCCCGTTTCGTGGGCGGCCAGATTGGGATGGTGGGTGTCTTGCACACCTGGGGGCAACTGATGCAGCCCCATCCCCACATTCACTACATGGTCAG
>JBHHTQ010000052.1:0-29663 GCA_046753445.1 Anaerolineae bacterium
GAAGAGTGCGAGCGAGGGCACGGCCGTACCCACCAGCATCACCACCCCCACAAACGCCACCAACCACACGCTGTCAATCACAAAGGCGATCACTAACAGGCTGATGATGAATGCCTGGTTTACCTTCAAAGCGGATTGATCCACTTTCCTTGTTGTCATCAGACTTCTCCTAATTGGTATGATGTGTGACGCATCAAGTGTGAATTCGTGCGTCGCACATCATCTATCTTGCATCATGCGTCATTTTGTTACCCGCCCGCAATGGACGGGATAATCATCAATGTATCATTTTCGCCGACGGCCGTTTCCGCCCCTTCCAGGTAACGTACATCTTCCTGGTTGAGGTACACATTGACGAAGCTGCGCAGCTGATCCCCCTCGAACAAATGCTGGCGCAGGTCGGGGTACTGCTGCGTCAGGTCGTTGAGGGCCGCGCCTACGTTGTCGCCGGACACAGCCACGCTGCTGTTGCCGCCGGAATACGGTCGTAACGGGGTTGGAATACGAATCGTTGCCATCAAACAATCTCCAATCTTTACTCTTGAATTTCTATTTTCTCTTCCACAAAGCCGGATCGATCATCCAGTAATTGCCAGGAACAGCCGTCGCGCGGCGTTCCCTGACGGATTTCCGTGATCAGGTAGGAATAGCCCGGCCAGGCTGCCCAGGCCAGATCGCGGGGGGAGGCAATAGGCGGGTGGTCGGGGTGACTGTGAAAGACGCCAATCACATCCAGCCCTTGGGCCATTGCTTCCAATTCAGCCGCGACCCATTCCTGCTCGTCGATCCGAAAGCGCTCCGGCTTCTCTTCTTCCACCGGCCAGACATTGCGCATGGGGCGAATGGCCGTCACCACATTGTTGTCGTTCACGGCCGTGCCCAACAGCAGACCACACCCTTCATACGGGTACGAAGCCACGCCGTGTGCGCGAATCTCTTCTTGTATTGCTTTCGGAATAATCAGCATAACCGCCTCAACCACCTTTCTCGACCGCCACCCGCTCAGCGAGTGACAAAACAAAAAACGCCTTCCTGAAAGATAAGGAAGGCGCTGGTCTGATTCACCAGAACCCTGTCTTATCTTCCAGTTCAAACTGCCAAACGCGATGCGTTCGCAATTTCCCTGCCGGACTTAGCACCTGCTCCGTTAATCATGTTCGTAAACCGATTTTACGGAGTGGTTGCTGAGGCGTCATCGGGCCGTTCCCTCAACCTCTCTGGATAAGATGGGCAATCCATATTGAATTGTTGCCCATGATCCTAACAGAAGCTGAGGAATCTGTAAAGTGTGAAATCTAACCAAATGTCTTCCGATTCATTCGTTACTTCTGCTCAAGCCAGAATGATTCACCAACGTATTTAAACCCGCCATCGGGCAGGACCGTGACCACCACGCCCCAATCCAATTCGCGAGCCATATCCACGGCCGCTCTTACCGCCGCGCCTGCGGAAATGCCCACGAATAACCCTTCACACCGGGCCAGGAACCGCGCCATCTCGTAGGCGTCCTCTGTACGCACTGACAGATCGGCACCTGCCAGCGTCTCGTCATAGACGCCCGGCTTGATGGCTGAAGGCATGTGCTTCAACCCCTCCAGGCCATGGAACGGGCCATCCGGCTGCATTGAGATGCTGCGAATGGCCGGATTTAATTCCTTTAGACGACGCGTCGTCCCGGTGAATGTGCCCCCTGTCCCCAACCCGGCAACAAAATGGGTGATCGTCCCCGCTGTTTGCTGCCAGATTTCCAGCGCCGTCGTCTGATAATGGGCCAGCCAGTTGGCCGGATTGTCATACTGGTTAGCGTAGAACAGGGTGGAGTCCTCTTGGGCTAACTGCCGCGCCGCCAGGATTGCGCCGTCGGACCCTTCCAGAGGGTCCGTCAGGATGAGGTCTACTCCATAAGCCCGCAGGATGGTAATCCGTTCCGGGCTGGCATTTTCGGGCAGCGCCAGCTTGACCCGGTAGCCGCGCGCCGCCCCCAGCATCGCCAGCGCAATGCCGGTGTTACCGGATGTGGAATCCAGGATGGTCATGCCCGGCCGCAACTGCCCATTCTCTTCGGCCGTGCGAATGATGTTCAGCGCCGCCCGGTCTTTAACGGAGCCGCCGGGGTTAAACCACTCGGCTTTGGCGTACAATTGGACAGTGGGGGGCAGCCCAAAAGCAGCGGCCGTATTGGCTAGCCGCAGCAAAGGGGTATTGCCGATTTGGGCTTCCAGATGGTAGGCAAAATGAGCTGGCGTTGAAAAATCGCGGCCGCCCGCCCGGCGCGCCGCCTCGGTGGAGGATGAAAATTGAGTTGGAAGATAGATTTGTGGCAACATAAAACAGGTGTTCCTAAAGCGAAAGTCTTTGGTTCCTGCGTCTCCACAGGCAACAAAAAAACGGTCGCAGCTATGCAACAGCATCCACGACAGCAACAGAACATCGTTGCTCCGCGAGGGTAGCTACCACCGTTTGTCCGCTTTAAGCTGAAACGAAGGTGGTTAGCCCCCTCGCTTCATACACCTGCAATTTTGCCAAATACCCATCATTAAACTCGAATTTCTTGATAAAAATTAATCTGCCGAAAGTATAGCAAAGGCAATTCCGATGTCAAGTGTGAAGCGCGCGTGCAAGGAGCGCATCTGTTGCATGGATTGAGACAACATCTGCCCCAATTTTCTTACGCCTTCGCCCCCATCTTCGTCCTATTTGCTCATCCGAGGAAACATCAGGGAAGCAAATTGCAACTTCTGTCGCCGTCATTGGTAATAAGTTGTAGGATAAGTCAATGGTGCAGGCGGATGAGCGCGAGTGGCTGCTGCAAGCCAAGCAAGGCGATACGATGGCGTTTGCCAGGTTGGTGCACCGTCACCAAACGGCCGTCTTTAACGTGGCGTACCGGATGCTGGGCCGGCGGCAGGATGCAGAAGATGCTGCTCAGGCAGCATTCTTGCGCGCTTACCGGGCGCTGGAGCGGTTTGATACGTCACGGCCGTTTGCCCCGTGGATCAAGCGCATCACCACCAATCTCTGCCTGAACCGGATCGAGGCTGCCCGCGCCCGGCCAACGGTGCTGGCCACCGATCTGGGCCAACCGGAAGAGGAAGCGGCCGATATGGACACGTGGCCCCATGCGGCTCCGACACCGGAACAGGTGCTGCTAGCTCAAGAGCAGGGTGTGCGAATCCGGGCGGCGATTTTGCAGCTCCCGCCCCATTATCGGGCTGTGATCGAACTGCGCCACTTTCAAGAAATGCGCTATGATGAGATTGCTGAGGTAGTGGGGCGGCCGCTTTCCAGCGTGAAAAGCGATCTCTTTCGGGCGCGGAAGATGCTGGCGAAAATGTTAAAAAGGATTGTTGATATTTGAACGGCTAAGGAATCGTTCGCAAACAACTTCTCGGACTTCGTAAACTGTGTTCCGTGACGCATTACGGAATACGGACAACGAAATACGGATTACGGATAACCAAAGTGGTGAGGTCATTCCGAATGTCCCCTGAGGACCAATAAGCCTCAATCTGTATAATGATTCATCTTGACGAATTCCAACTAAACGAATACCTGGACGGCATGCTGGGGGAGGCTGATAAGTCGGCCGTTGAAGCGCACCTGGCCGCCTGCGCCGAATGCAGGGCGGTGATGGAGGAGCTGCAAACTCTGTTCGCCATGCTGGACGAGGTAGAAGAAGTCACGCTGACGACTGATCTCTCCGCGCGCGTGCTAGCAGATTTGCAGCCGGAAGTAGCACCCGTTCAATGGTTACGGCCGTTGCTGCTGGCGCAGCTCCTGGGGGCGGCCGGCATGCTAACCTGGCTGTGGCCGACGGTCTGGGGCTGGCTCCGACAGGCAGGCACGGCCGTGCGCGCTATCACGCTAGAAGTCGCGCTGCCACAGATAGACGTGTGGAACAGGTTGACCGCATGGGGAACGGCCGCGCTGCACCAGACGCAGCTCGCCCGCCCCGCCCTGAACCTGGTTTCCTGGCAATGGGCCATCCTGCTCACCCTGGCCCTCGTCATCTGGCTCGCCGGGAACCGGCTGTTGTTTAGCAATGAGTAATGAGCAATGAGCAAAGAACGACCCGTAACACCTGGTACCTGACACTCGACACCTGACGCTTTACGGAGACCCCCATGGTTGAACTAATCGGCATTATCATCCTGGCTCTGGCCAGTTTTGTGGCGTTGGTGGCGTTGCTGACCTTGCTGGTTTTCCTGATTCCCCGGCAGGTTGAATATGCACGGCAAACGCTAGCGACTCATCCCGGCCGTTCCTTCGTCGTCGGCCTGGTTAATTTCCTATTCTTCGGCGTGCTGGCGATGCTGTTCAGCCAGAACGGGGAATTATTGCAGTTAATTGCAGTCGTGATTCTGCTGGCCTTACTGGGATTGGCCCTGATCGGCCTCAGCGGGCTGGCTGCGCTGCTGCGGCCGCGCCTGTACCCGCCACACGAGGAAAGCTCACTCTCACTGCTGGCAGCCACGGGAAGAACATGCGCCATTCTGGTCGCCTCCCTCCTGGCTCCGGCAACGGGCTGGTTCATCCTGGCTCCCATCGCCCTGCTCACCAGCCTGGGCGCAGGCATTGCCACACTGGTCAAACGGGGCCACCGGGAGACCATCCCGCCTGCAAGCACTCCATGACCGCTCGCCGCGCCAGGCAACTCTGCGGTAAAATGCATGCATGAGCGGCCGCGACCAAATCTCCGGCTCGGTTGAGCGCATCACCTATTACAACGAGGAAAATGGGTATACTGTCCTCCGGCTGAAGCCGGATCAGCGGGGGATGCTGCCCTTTAAGTATGCCGGCGGCCGCGACGCCCTCATCACCGTCGTCGGCAACCTGCCGGAGCTGAACCCAGGGGAGTGGTTGAAGCTCACGGGGAAGTGGGTGTCTCATGCCAAGCACGGCCGTCAGTTCCAGGCAGAACTGTGCGAGAAATCCCGCCCGGCCACCCAGGAAGGCATTAAGCGATACCTCGGTTCCAGCCTCATTCGCGGCATTGGCCCGGTGATGGCCGAGCGCATCGTTAACCGCTTTGGCGATAACACGCTGGACGTCATTGATCACGAGCCGGAGCGGCTACGGGAAGTGCTGGGCATCGGCCAGAAGCGGGTGGCGCAAATCATCAAGGCGTGGGACGAGCAGCGGGCCATCAAGGAAGTAATGCTTTTCTTGCAATCGCATGGGGTCTCAACCAGCCTAGCGGTGAAAATCTACAAAAAGTACGGTGACGACTCGCTGGTGGTGGTGCAAAATACGCCCTACCGCCTGGTACAGGATATTCGCGGCATCGGGTTCAAGACGGCCGATAAAATCGCGCAGGCCCTGGGCCTGGCCCCGGACGATCCTGGCCGCATCGAGGCGGGCATCGCCTACACGCTCAACCGCATGGCGGAAGAAGGGCACGTCTATATGCCGCAGGAGAAGCTGGAGCCGGAAGCGGCTGAGATTTTAGCGGTCGATCAGGACAAGGTTACGGCCGCGATTGACCAGCTAGAAACGAGCGACTTCATCAAGCGGGAAACGATCCGGTATTCGGTAGACAGCGAGCCATCCCCAGACCCCCATTCTCAGGCTCTAAAAGAAGAACGCGCCGTTTATCTGACGCCGCTCTATTATTCGGAAATCGGGGTGACGAATCGGGTGCAGCGGATGATTGAGCATCCGACGAGCCGACTTTCTAATTATCAATTGGCAATTGTCAATTGGCAATTGTCAATTCAGTTAACGCCTGAGCAGGCAGAGGCGGTGAGGACGGCCGTCACCCACAAAGTCACCATCCTCACCGGCGGGCCGGGAACGGGGAAGACGACGACGCTGCGCGCCTTACTCGATTTGCTGGACGCCAACCGGCGCAGTTACGCCCTGGCCTCCCCCACCGGCCGCGCGGCCAAACGATTGGCCGAGGCCACCGGGCGGAAAGCAAAGACGGTTCACCGGCTGTTGGAGTTTAACCCAGGCGAGGGGTTCGGCCGCCATGAGCAAAACCCGATTGACGCCGACATGGTCATCATTGACGAGGCCAGCATGTTGGATTTGGTGCTGGCGAACAATTTGCTCAAAGCTGTCGGGCCGGACAGCCACCTGCTACTGGTGGGGGATATTGACCAGCTGCCCAGCGTGGGTGCGGGGGATGTGCTGGGGGATTTGATTGAGTCGGGGGTGACGGCCGTTATTCGCCTGCAAACCATCTTCCGCCAGGCGGCCGGGTCCCTCATCATCCACAACGCCCACCGCATCAACCAGGGCCTCATGCCGGAGACGCGCCCCGGCGCCGACGACTTCTTCATTTTTGTGAAGCAAGACCCGGACGAAGCAGCCGATCTGCTGGTGGACATCGTCAAAACCCGCGTGCCGCACAAGTTCGGCCTGCACCCGCTGGATGACATCCAGGTGCTGTCCCCCATGTACAACGGGGCGCTGGGTGTGACCAATTTGAACCGGCTGCTGCAAGGCCATCTCAACCCGGCCAGGGGCAAGAAACCGGAGCGGCGGCTGGGCGGCCGTGTCTTTCGCGTCGGCGACAAGGTGATGCAGACGGTCAATAATTACGACAAGGATGTGTACAACGGGGACATCGGCCGTATCACGGCCATGGACCTGGTGATGCAGACGATGACGGTGAGCATTGACGGCGCGCCGATGGTGTATGATTTCCTGGAAGCGGATGAGCTGGTGCACGCCTACGCCATCAGCGTCCACAAGAGCCAGGGGGCAGAGTACCCGTGCGTTGTCATGCCGGTCGTGACCCAGCATTATATGATGTTGCAGCGGAATTTGCTGTATACGGCCGTCACCCGTGCCAAAAGGCTGGTCATCCTGGTGGGCACGCGCAAAGCCATCGCCATCGCCGTCAAAAACGACAAGCAGACCGATCGGCACACGGCGCTGGATTGGCGGCTGCAACAATCATAGATCAGGCCGGTGACTTGCGTCTGGCCGCAAATTTAATGCGAAATTTGGCTAATTTGGGGGAAATGACCACCTGGCAGTAAGGCTGGGCGCTGTTCTGCCGGTAATAATCTTGATGATAATCCTCGGCCGGATAAAAGATGTCCAGCGGCGTCACCTCAGTCACGATGGGATCAGACCAGACGCCGGCCGTGTTCAATTCGGCAATCATCCCTTCCGCAATCTGTCGTTGTTCTTCGTTGTGGTACAAAATGACCGAGCGATATTGGGTTCCCACATCCGCTCCCTGCCGGTTTAACGTGGTGGGATCGTGGACAGTAAAGAAAACCTCCAGGATGTCGCGGAAGCTCACCTGGTTGGGATCGTATGTGACCTGAACCACCTCCGCATGCCCGGTACGGCCGGTGCAAATCTGGCGGTAGGTCGGGTTCGGAACATGACCACCTGCATAACCGGACACGACTTTCGAAACGCCTTGTAATTCAAGGTAAACGGCTTCCAAACACCAAAAACATCCCCCGCCAATAGTTGCGATCTGATTCATGCTCGTTTTCCTCGCAAGATGATTTGTTTGATAGTATAAGCCGGTTCCCTGCCAGGAGCCGTTTTTCTAAACAAGAATTCATGGGAAGTGGTCATTTCCCCACCGGCTGCCTCGTGTATAATAACGGCCGTTATGGAAGTACAATTCGCAGTTGCCAAAATCAGTAAATATGCCAGCAGCGAAAGCGGTGATACATTAGAAATGGTGGAACGGCCGCACGGGGGTGTTTCATTGGTCTTGGTAGACGGCCAGCGCAGCGGCCGGTCAGCCAAGAACATCAGCAATGTCGTCGCCCGTAAGGCCATCCAGTTGTTGTCTGAAGGAGTACGCGATGGCGCGGCCGCGCGCGCGGCCCACGACTACCTCTACACTTATCGCAAAGGCAAGGTCAGCGCCACACTCAACATCCTCTCCATGGATACCTTCACCAAGACGTTCGTCATCTCCCGAAACAACGAAGCGCCGGTCATCATCTACACACCAGAAAAGGGGCTTTGCCTGCTGGATGAATCTTCGGAAAGCGTCGGTGTCCACCGGAACACAAAACCTGTCATCACCGAGTTCCCTGTCACGATGGGCACTATCATCGTCGTCTATACCGATGGGCTGCGTCATGCCGGCAGTTTAAGCGGCAACCCATCTTATGACCCTCTGGCAGCCTTGGAGCGTTTGCTGGCTGCTAACATTTGCAGCCCGCGCCAGATCGCCGACACTCTGTTACAGGAAGCAGTTGAACGGGACAACGGCCGTCCCCGGGACGACATCAGCGTGCTGGTTGCGGCCGTTTCACCCAGGCAAGGAGACGTTGTGCGGCGGCTAGATGTCCGTTGGCCGCTCTAACACATGCCAAACTCAGGCAAACCGCTACGCATTGCCATCGTCGGCCCCTGCGCCGCCGGAAAAACCACGCTGGCCAATGCCCTTAAGGCTGTCGGGTATGAGGTACGACAACCTGCTCAGGAACACTCCTACGTGCCCGATATGTGGCGGCGCATGAGTAACCCGGACGTATTGATTTATCTTGACATCGACTATGCAAATTCTAAGGCTCGCCGCCCCTACCGCGATGAGCCTCCCCAATGGTTAGAAGAACAGCGCAAACGGCTGGCCCTGGCCCGCCAGCATTGCGACCTGTATCTTGATACCAGCAACTTGACGCCGGATCAGGTCAAAGCCAAAGTATTCAGCTTTCTGGAGTAATCCGCCGAAAAGTACATCCTGGACAATTCCTTATTGGCGGCCCAAGAGCCACCCCAACATGCCTGTCCCCGCTTTTTTCTTCTTCAAGAGTGATTCCATCTTGCGCGCTTCGGGGAAATCACGCAGCTTCAAGGCCCGCTGATTGCAGCGTTCAGCTTCTTCAAAATTCTCCCGCCGCCAATGAACAATGCTGGCCTTATGCCACAGCCACGGATCCTGGCGGCTGAAATGTATTGCTTCCTCATACACTTTCAGCGCCTCGTCATACTTCTTGAACTCCAGATAGATGTCTCCCAACCTGGCCCGGAGGCGCAAACGCTGCGGTACCGTAGTGGCAGAGATGGCCGCCTGTTCAATCCAGTGAACGGTATTTTCAAGGTCTTTCTGGCTGTACCAGTACGCGATTTCGGCCAGATGCAGGTAATAGTTTGTCGGGTCTTGTCTCTGAAGAAAATCGAGGACAACTCTTGCATCCTGGAAGCGGCCGCTATACGTGTAGATCAGCGCTTCAATCACATTGATGGCCACGATGTCAGGCTCTTTTGCCTGCGCCTTTTCCAGCCACTCCATCGCGATGTCCAGCCCCTTTCGCACATACGAGCCATCCTTTTCCTGGGAAGCAACCACCAACGTAAAGGCGATACCGGCGTAGGCGTATGGCAGGGAATCCCCCGTTTGAAACACGCGCAATGCTGCCATCAACTCCTTGGGGTCTCCCTTGCATGAGAAGACCTTTTCCAGACCAACCTCATAGGTTTGCAGGCCCTGCGCAGTTGCAATTGGCCCCGTAGGCCACTCCATGGAACTGATCATCGGCAGCAGTTTCTCTAACATTGCTTTTCCCATTACGATGCTCCCGTTTCCTGAACGCGAGGAAAAAAGTCTTGCTATTTTACATTACCATTGATTGACATCTGGCCTAATCATCACTCTCTTGTTCAAATCCACACCCATCGCCTCATGCACAGTTTACAAAATCCTCGCCTAAAAGAAAAGGCCCCTCATGTATGAGGGGCCTTTATTCTGGCTGTATTGTTTGGCGACGCCTGGGGCTTAGTACCCCATCCCGCCGGGCATACCACCGCCGGCAGGCATCTGCGGTTCTTCCTCCGGCTCGTCAGTGATGAGCGCTTCAGTGGTCAAAATCATCGAGGCGATGCTGGCCGCATTCTCCAACGCACCCCGCGTCACCTTGGCCGGGTCAATGATGCCGGCCTTCACCATGTTGGTGTATTCGCCGCTGAGCACATCATACCCGATCTGATCGTCATTCTGCTCCTGTTGGGCACGAAGTACGTTCTGAATGATCACGTCGCCGTTCTTCCCTGCGTTCTCAGCGATCTTACGCATGGGCGCTTCAAGCGCTTGACGCAGGATGGTTACGCCAGTGGCCTCATCGCCGGCGGGCGCGTTGACCGAATCCAGAGCCGACAAGGCGTTCAGGAGGGCAACACCACCACCAGGGACAATACCTTCCTCGACGGCCGCGCGCGTTGCGCTGAGGGCATCTTCCACGCGGTGCTTCTTCTCTTTCAGTTCAACCTCAGTCGCAGCGCCAACACGGATGATGGCCACGCCGCCGGCCAGCTTCGCCAGCCGTTCTTGCAACTTCTCGCGGTCATAGTCAGACGTGCTGCGCTCGATCTCCACCTTGATCTGCTCCACACGGCCGTTGATTTGCGCTTCTTCACCCTGGCCGTCCACAATCGTCGTGTCGTCCTTGGTCGAGACCACCTTCGCTGCGCGACCCAGATCGCCGATCTGCACGCTATCCAGCTTGCGGCCCATTTCCTCGGTGATAACCTGGCCGCCGGTGAGGATGGCAATATCTTGCAGCATCGCCTTACGCCGGTCGCCGAAGCCGGGAGCTTTCACGGCCAAAGCGTTGATCATGCCGCGCAGTTTATTCAACACCAGCGTCGCCAGCGCTTCGCCGTCCACATCCTCAGCAATCACGACCAGATTCTTCTGCCCGATCTGGACTAATTTCTCCAGGATGGGCACCAGGTCCTGGGCGGAGCTGATTTTCTTGTCGTGGATGAGAATGTACGGCCCTTCCACCACTGCTTCCATCGCTTCCGGATCGGTGACGAAGTAAGGGCTGATATAACCGCGGTCGAACTGCATACCTTCGACATACTCGGTCTCAAACTCAAGCCCGCGTGACTCTTCGACCGTGATGACGCCATCTTTGCCCACTTTGTCCATGACGTCGGCGATCAGGTTCCCAATCTCCTGATCCTGGGCTGAAATCGCAGCCACAGAAGCGATCTCTTCTTTGCTGTCAATACTAATCGCCACCTCGCGAATCTTGGAAGAGAGGGCGGACGTACCGGCTTCAATACCCCGCTTGAGGAGCATGGGGTTCGCACCCGCGGCGATGTTCTTTAACCCTTCATGGGTAATCATCTGCGCCAGGACGGTAGCCGTGGTGGTACCATCGCCAGCGATATCGTTGGTCTTGGTAGCAGCTTCTTTGAGCAACTGGGCGCCCATATTTTCAAACGGGTCTTCCAGTTCAATTTCCTTGGCCACAGTCACACCATCGTGGGTGATCGTGGGCGCTCCAAATTTCTTGTCTAACGCTACGTTACGCCCCTTGGGACCCAAGGTAGTAGAAACGGCCGTAGCTACCGCATCAATGCCTTTCTTGAGCTTACGGCGAGCGTCTTCAGAGAATATAAGTTGCTTAGCCATCTTCCAGCTTCTCCTTCAGTTAACTCTCAATAATCGCAAGAACGTCTGATTCCTTCAGAATCAACAACTTCTTGCCGTCAATTTTGACTTCAGTCCCGCCATATTTGGCGTAGAGTACACGATCGCCGACGGTCACATCCATCGCGATGCGATTGCCGTCATCATCACGACGACCCGGCCCGACAGCGATGACTTCGCCTTCCTGCGGTTTCTCTTTGGCAGTTTCCGGCAAAACCAGGCCCGAAGGCGTCAGTTCCTCACGCTCTTTGGGATCCACGACCAAGCGGTCACCAAGTGGCTTGAGCTTCATGGACATATCCACTTCTCCTTAAATCGTTATGATTGTTTATTAAAAAGTATGGTTAGGTTCTTGGGGACTAGCAATCAAGGTCATTGAGTGCTAGCTCAACGACTGTCATTGTAGCACAGACCGATTGGATGTCAAGAGGATTTTGGCAGTTGAAAACCGCGAGTGCTAACGGAGTAGCGAGGATTAAGGGGTGGATTCCAATGCAGCCTGGCGACACAGTTCCAGCCCTTCTGAAGCCCGAATTTCAACCAATGATTCAGGGACAGCCACGGTCAGCACCTGCTCAAAGAGCGGTACAGCCTGCGGGCAAAGAGCCGGGTCCATGAAGTAGTAGGCCGTCGCCAACAGATTGAAGAAACGGGCGTTTAAGCTGGTTGGCTCGCCGTACATTTGCACGGCAAGCTCCAGTTCCTTGATTGCTTCAGCGTAGTTGCTGCGCCGGAAATATGCCTCCCCCAAACGACCGTGCGCGCGTGCTACATTCGGGTCCAGTTTGACAGCAGTTACCGCCTTCTCTTCTGCCAGCGCATCTTCCCCCAACTGAAGGTACATGTAAGCCAGCCCATCGTAGGCGATTGCGTTGTCCGGGTCGACGGCAATTGCCTCCTCAAAACTGAGGATCGCTTCCGGAATGTTGCTGGTGCCGAAGTAATTGTAGGCCAGGCCGATATGGAGATCGACCAGGCTCGGATTAGATTGGATGCCCAGTTGGTACTGTTCCCGCGCGGCCGTATAGAATCCCTGATAGTCGAACACCTTGGCCATATACAGCCGGGCAATCGGGTTATCCGGCTCCAGAAATACGGCCGTGTCCGCCATCTCTTGCGCCAGTTCATACAAGTCCGGGTCTTCTTGCAGCACCAGCCCTCCCGCTTTGTAGGCAAACGCTGTGGCGCTATTGGGGTTTAAATCTGTGGCCTTGTCGGCTGCCTGGGCTGCCTGCGTATACTGCAAATCCGCCCCCGTCTTATCGCCCAGGTTATCGAGCCGGTCTCCATTCGCCAGATGCGCGGCCGCCACCGCCGTCCAAACCGCATCGCTGTCCGGAGCCAACACGGTCGCTTGATCGGCCGCTTCCAATGCCAACTCCGGCTGGCCGGTCAAGACCAACAAGTTTATCAGGCGGACAAAGAATTCAGGCTTCGTGGCATCCAGGCTGATCGCCTGTTTGTAAAAATCAACCGCCTGCTCATACTCCCCATCCCGTTCGCTCAAGTCAGCTAGCAAAGCATATTCGGCCGCAGATCGGGTCGGTTCCGGAGTGGGTGTGGGGATAATTTCTTCAATCACATCACGGGCTGTGTCCGGCCGGACAATCACGTACAGGCTCATAGCAATGCCCAACATGATGAAGAGGACAAACAGGCAGGACGGCCCGCGCCGGGGATAACGTGGTTGTTTTCTCTCGATTACCATATCAGCCAAGCATACGGCGAGAGCATTCTCCCCGCCGCCGATGGTCATTCTTCCAATAAAATAGCCGACGAGACTCGTCGGCCAGAACGGGGCAATCATAGCATTGACGACACAGCGCGTCAAGATACGCCAAACCGTGCGCCAGAGGCAAAAACGTTACTTCATCACCTGATCGCGGTTGCGCCAACGCCACCAGAGACCCACCGGATAGCCCAGCATCTTGGCCACATCGCCGACCAGACGAATGATGGGGATGAGCGCCAGAGCACGCAGCCGGGACGGCGGCCGCCATCCCCAGGTGCTCGTCCACAATCGCTGGGCCGGGCGCAGACAGTATGCCACCATGCCCAGGCACAACGACACCCAGCCGGCCAACTTCTCCCGCCAGATGAGGCGCAGGATGACCGGCAGTGCAATCAAATATGTGAAGTAACGCACAGCGTGCCGTTTGGGCCAGAGGTTGGCTTTGCCGTCGCCGCGGGCATAGCGGAAGTATTGGCGGAAGTAAGCGCGAAGGCTGCTGCGCGGCCGAAAATAAGCCACGGCCGTGTGGGCAAAGGGAAAGGGGCCATATTTCCGGCGCAGCGCGAAATCAAATACGAGGTCTTCGCCGTAATCCAACCACTCCGGATACCCTCCCACCGATTTCCAGGCGCTCTTGAGAAAAGCGACCGAGCGGCTTGAGGGCAGGAATTCGTCCGGGTTCACATCGCGGCGCTCTGGCAGCACCGTGGCCCCCATGATGACCTCGAAGTCCGTGTACGGGTCCGGCTCAAACCAACCGCTGACGACGGCCGCCTCTCCTGCCTTAATCGGCCGCACCAGGTCCTCCAACCAGGATGGAGAGAGGACAACGCCGGCATCCGTGGCCGCAATCACCGGCCCGGCGGCCGCGGCGATGGCCCGGTTGCGCCCCTGGCTGATATTCGCCCCCGGCTCGACAATGACCTTCAACGGCAGCCACTGCTCGTATTCCGCCAGAACTGCCAGCGTACTATCTTCCGACCCCCCATCACAGACGACCACTTCATCAGGAAAGCGCATCTGATGGATGAGCGAGTCAAGCAACGGCCGCAGCGCTTCGCCCTCGTTCTTGACAGTCATAATTACCGATACTTTCATTTTGTGCGCCATGCGATGTCCCTCAGTTATGTTAAAACACAGAAGCGGCCAGGGCGTTTTGCTCACCTCTCGCTTTGGTGCCTTGTTCTGTACTAACCCCCGATGCAGGCAGTCGTTACATCTCTCTCGACTACATCCGGCATTTTACCTTTCCTCCATTCCCTTATAGAATCCCCACGATGTGTGATAAAGCATTGAGCATTGTCATCCCAGTTTATAACGAAGCGGAAAACGTTCGACCGTTGGTGGAGGAGATCACGGCCGCGTTAAGTGCCCGGCGGCTGGATTACGAAATCCTCTTCATTGACGACGGCAGTTCAGATGACAGTTTTGCCCGAATGCGTGAACTGCATCATGAAGACGACCGGATCGTGATCATCCGTTTCCGGCGCAATCATGGGCAGACGGCCGCGTTTGCCGCCGGTTTCGATCATGCCCGCGGCCGTTTGATTGTCACGATGGACGCCGATCGCCAAAACGATCCGGCCGACATCCTCCTCTTGCTGGACAAGCTGGAAGAAGGGTATGACGTCGTGAACGGATGGCGTCGCCACCGGCAGGACGCCTTTCTCATGCGCAGAGTCCCCTCACGTATCGCCAACTGGCTCATCGCTCGCCTGACGCGGGTTCCCCTACACGACCGGGGGTGCTCGCTGCGCCTGCTTCGCGCAGAAGTCGTACGCGAGCTGCATCTGTACGGCGAGCTGCATCGTTTCATCCCGGAAATGGTGAGCTTTGCCGGGTTCAGCCTGGCTGAGGTACCGGTTAACCACCGCCCGCGCGTGGCCGGGCAATCGAAGTATGGCCTCTCGCGCACTTTTCGCGTTCTGCTTGACCTGGTGACGGTGCTCTATTTGCGCCGCTACAGCGATCGGCCAATGAGGCTCTTCGGCAGCCTGGGCATCCTGTTCAGCGGCGCCGGATTGCTCATGGGCCTCTACCTGACAGGGCTGAAAATCTGGGCCGGCTTCCGCGGCGGCATCGTTGGGTTTCACAACATGCGCATCGGCGAACGGCCGTTGTTGCTGTTAGCCATCCTCCTCGTCATCGTCGGCGTTCAATTCCTGCTAATGGGCCTCATCGCCGAACTGATGGTTCGCATCTACTATGAAACACAGAACAAGACCGTCTACTACATCCGGGAAATCTTAAGGCGGGAATCCCGCCCCCCCAACAGCAACTAACAATTACTTGGCATACGCCCAGGTCCCCAGCCGGAAACGGCCGGGCCATTAACCTTTCTCCAACATTCCTCAGACCTTTCTCTAACAAACGATATACATAGTTCTAATACCGCTTCGTACAATAAGGGCCGTATTCGGAACAACAGATTATTGTTATTGAAAAGTGATATTCAACCAAAGCGTGTTTCAGGAGATGGCAAAATGACCATGTTAGTGCGATGGAATCCAATTCATACCCCTATGAGCTTATTTGACGAAGTTGATCGGCTGTATACCCCCGCGATGCGCCGTACACGCCGGGTCACTCCCACCAACCTGGGTCTGGCCATTGACGTCGCTGAGAACGAAGAAGGCTACATTGTGAAAGCGGCCGTGCCCGGCGTCAGCAGCGACGACCTGGACATCACTCTGGAAGATGGCGTGTTAACCATCAAGGGCGAAGTCAAAGCCGACGAGAATATTGACAACGAGCAATATCATGTGCGCGAACGCCGTTATGGCAGCTTCAGCCGCAGCGTCCGCTTCCCGGTCGCCGTTAATGCCGAAGCCATTGAAGCGACCTATGAGAACGGCATCTTGACGCTGAACATTCCCAAGGCTGAAGAAGTGAAACCGAAGCGCATTGCCGTCAAAGTACGCTAAAGAAGACGCGACGCCTGTTTGTAGAGAGACCCGCAAAAGATACACGCGTCTTCTTTAACAACTCCTCCTTCTATTTCTTTCAGTGAAAGAAGCGCTGGACCGGCCTTGATCCAGCGCTTCTTTCTCCATTTATCGTTTGTTCCGTATAATTGATGGAAGCGCTCCCTCCCCGCGCCCCAAAGCGCCATCACGCCTGGGCAGATTCAATCGCCTGTCGCATCACGGCCGTATCCGGCATCACTCCCGTCCACAATTGAAAAGCCAGCGCCCCCTGTTGGACGAGCATTCCCAACCCGTTGGCAGCACGGCAGCCGGCCGCGTCGGCTTGCTGCATCAACCTGGTGCGGCGCGGGTTATACACCAGATCGTACACAAATGTACCGGGGGGGAAGGGCAGCCCATCAGGCCAGGGAGAGGCATTCACAGCGGGCACCATGCCCAGAGGGGTCGTGTTCACAATCAGCGGGGCGTCCATGTGGCGCACGGCCGCTGCCAGCTCAGTGAACGGCCGTCCGGTGAGAACGCGACGATTGGCAGGCAACCCTTTTTCCAGGTCGGCGGCCAACTGCCGCGCCTGCGCCACGCGCCGGGCCAACACCTGCACCCGCCCCCCGGCCGAGGCCAGCGCATACGCCACTGCCCGCGCTGAACCGCCTGCGCCCAAAACCAGACAATCCCGCCCGGCCACTGGCACACCCAGCGCCTCCAAATCAGCCAAAAACCCAGACCAGTCCGTATTGTAGCCAATCAACTTGAAAGCAAAGGCGTGCGACTTGTTGATGAGGATGGTGTTGACGGCTCCAATCCCCTTCGCCCCAGGGTCAATCTCGTTCAGATAAGGGATAACGGCTTGTTTGTGGGGAACGGTGACATTTACGCCGCGAAAGCCGAGGGCAGGCAGACCATGCACAGCCGCTGCGATGTCGTCAGGGTGCACCGGGAGAGGAACATAGAGCCAGTCCAACCCCGCGGCCGCGGCAGCTGCATTGTGCATCGCCGGGCTGAAGCTGTGCGACACCGGCCAGCCGATTAGACCAATGAGCTGTGTTTTACCTGTGATTTCCATTGATGGTCAGG
This sequence comes from Anaerolineae bacterium, assembly GCA_046753445.1. GTDB lineage: Bacteria > Chloroflexota > Anaerolineae > Promineifilales > Promineifilaceae > JAHEEY01. The sequence continues at coordinate 17,099 of JBHHTQ010000052.1, forward strand.
CGATGTGCTGATTCTTCACGCTACCCATTCCATCTCCGCACCCAATGCCCGCATCGTCTCCACAAAGCCGGGGAAACTATCAGCGATGCAATCCGCGTTGTGGACAAGGGTGGAGTCACGCGCAACTAACCCGGCGACGGCCAGCGCCATCCCCAGACGATGATCCCCATGACTGTCTACTTCGGCTCCGCGAAGGTGAGTAGGACCAGAAACGGTGAATCCGTCAGGGTGCTCCGTGATGTTCACAGACAACTTGCGCAATTCACCAGCCAGGCGGCTGATGCGGTCTACCTCTTTCACGCGTAATTCGGCCGCGTCATGCACGGTGCTGTCTCCGGCTGCCTGCGTGGCGGCCACCGCCCAAACGGGGAACTCATCAATAGCACGCACCACACGCCTGCCGCCCACCTCAGTCGCGTGCATTTCGTCAAAGTGAACGGTCAGGTCACCGGCCGGTTCGCCACCGGTGGTACGTCTGTTCGTCACCGAGAATGCAGCCCCCATGGTCTGCAAAATATCGAGAATGCCGATGCGAGTTTCGTTTAGGCCGACGTTGGTTACAGTGACCTCAGAATGGGGCACGACGGCCGCCGCCACCAACGGAAATGCGGCCGAGGAGATGTCGCCGGGCACGGTTAAATCCAACGACTTCAATCCCATGCGGCCCAGACGCTTCAAAAGCACCCATGTCCCATCCGCGGCCTCTTCGGCAGCCAGTTTCACACCCATCGCCGCTAACATCCGCTCGGTGTGATCGCGCGCCGGGCCGGGCTGGAACACCCGCGTCTCACCCTCAGCATAAAGTCCGGCAAGGAGAATGGCGCTCTTAACCTGAGCGCTGGCGACATTCATCCGGTACGCGGCGCTGTGCAGTTTGCCCGGCTGAATGTGCAGGGGAGCACGGCCGTCCGCGGCCGCGATCCTGGCTCCCATTTCCCGTAACGGCTCAATGATACGGCCCATCGGCCGTTTGCGAAGCTGCGAACTGCCATCCAGCACAGACGGGAATCGCTGCCCGGCCAAAATGCCTGCCAGCAAGCGCATGCAGGTGCCCGCGTTGCGGCAGTCAAGCGGCGCGTCCGGTGGACAGAGTCCGTGCAGGCCGCGCCCTTCAATTTCCAGGTCCCACGCCTGCGGGGAATGCTCATCCACTGCAATGTGGACGCCCATCGCTCGAACCGCTTCCAGCGTGGCGATGGTGTCGCCGGCAGGCAACCATTGACGGATGGTAGAACGGCCGTCGGCAATCGCGGCCAGCATCACAACCCGGTGGCTGATAGACTTGTCGCCAGGGATGGTGATGGCGCCGTTGAGCGGCGATTTCTGCGGGTGAACCAGGAGTTTCATGCTACCGTCGGAGCCGTTTCGCCTTCCGCATCACCGCCTGCGTCTTTTTATCGGGGCGATTGGGGTTGAGTCGGGCCACAGGCGGGCGGCCTTGTTCCTTGGCCTCAGCCAAAGCGTGGTGGATGAGCAAGGTGTTGTTTCGGCGCATGAACGCTTCGTGGGTGGCATCAGGATGCGCTTCGGCGTCGGCCGTTCTGGCGGCCGCCAGTTTGTCGGCCAGATCGGTGATTTCGGCCGCGGGCAAATAGGCGGCCGTCGTGCTGAACTCCAGCCGCTCCTGTACAGGCACCAACCGGATCAAGATCACCTCGCCGACCTGCACATTGCCGTGGCCGCCCGGCTCATACACCTCAACTGTTTCTCCGGTAGTGAAGTTGCGCAGGTGCAGCGTCTGGCCCTCGTACCCGGTCAGCTCATACGCATCGGCCGGCGGAGCATTCACCCACTCATCCAGGACAACCTGCTGGAACTTAGAAAGCGACTCCCGCTGCTCAGCATGATAAATCTCAATCAAACGCGGGCCGTCCTCCGGCTGGAAGTCAAACACGAACCAGTCAAAAAAGCGCAGCGCTTCATCCTGGCTCATCTCTTCCGCGTTGTCCAGTTCGTACAAGCTATCCCAGTACAATGGGAGCGCCCTGGAAAAATCCTCGGCAAAGCGATCATCGCGCGCGAATTTAAGCAGGTCGCGTCGGAGAAAACGGGCCGCTTCCCGCCAGGCGCGTTGTTCCCGCTCGGCCGCCTGATCAATTTTCAGGTGGCACTGTTTGTACTTCTTCCCGCTGCCACAATAACAAGGGTCGTTACGGCCGAGTTTTGACATGTGAACCTCAATATCCGCAACCAGAAGTCAGATACCCCCGACCGGGGGACAATTTACTTCTGAAGGTCACTTTCCAACTGCTCTAGAATGGGCAGCAATTCGCACAATCGCGTGATGGTAAAGTCGGGACGGACGCCGTTCAACTCATGGGCCAGGTGCGGCGGGTCCATGAGGACGCTGACCAGGCCGGCGTTATTCGCCCCGGCAATATCGTTCCCTGGGCGGTCACCGACAAAGACGGCGCGCTCCGGTGATGTGTTCAGCAGCGCCAGGGCACGCTGGTAGATGGCCGGATGCGGCTTCATGTACCCGGTATCGCCCGACGAGATACGCACATCGAAGAATTCCATCAGGCCAAATTCCTTCAACTCGATTTCCCGAATCCAGACGGGCGTCATCGAATTGGTGACCAACCCGATCTTGTACCCTTGCCGGCGCAATGATTGCAAGACGGGGATCGCATCCTCAAAAGGAACCACGCCGCGGACGGGCCGCCAATCATACACCCGCATCACGACATCGAAGTCAATTCGGGTCACATCCAGCCCAAAGGCGTCGAAGGTTTGGTGCAGCACATCGCGGAACCGCACGGCCGCCCACGTTTTCTTCGCTTCATCCCAACTTTGGACCACTATCTCTTGATACCGGGCCACGAATGCGTCCTTGTCAGGCACTGCATGCCCTTCGGTCGCCAGGAATTCGCACACCTTACCTACATGTTCGCGCGCGACATCCCCCCAGCTTTCACTGCGGTTTGACCAGTCCAGGATCGTATCGTCCAGGTCAAAGAGGACAGCCTCAATGCGTTTGTTTTTGCGGGACAAAATGGGTCTCTCCAACGATGGAAAAAAACCGGACTCAGACAGCTTCTGTTGCCTGCTCTTTATGGCTTTTGGCGCGAATGTACTCGACGATCATCGGCAGCACTGAAATGAAGATGATGCCCAGGATGACAAACTCAAAGTTTTCTTTGACGACCGGGATATTGCCAAAGAAAAAGCCGCCGAAAATGAACAAACTCGTCCATAGAAAACCGCCGAGGACATTATAGGTAATAAAGCGACCGTAGGACATCGTCCCGACCCCCGCCACAAACGGGGCAAAAGTGCGAACGATGGGCACGAATCGAGCCAACACGATCGTCTTGCCCCCGTGTTTTTCATAAAACCGCTGCGTGCGCTCCAGGTGCTCCCGCTTGAGGAAGCGCATATCCTGTTCAAACACGCGCGGGCCGATGGTTTGACCAACCCAATAGTTCACCGTATCGCCAAGCACGGCCGCAATAAACAGCATGCCGAACAACAAGCCCACATTCAAAGCCCCCAACGCAGCAAAGGTTCCGGCGGCGAAGAGGAGGGAATCCCCCGGCAAGAACGGCGTTACGACAAAGCCGGTTTCCATGAAGAGAACCAGGAACAAGAAAGCATAAGTCCAGCTCCCGTAATTCTGGATGACGAGGCTCAAATGTTGGTCGAGGTGGAGAAAAAGATCAATAACAGTATTTAGTAGTTCCATATTCCTTCCTATTGTTGGGTTGGGGCTTTTGCCCGGAGGCCCAAGATCGAGCGCGGGATTATAACACAGGTTGCCGCTTGAGCAGAACGAACAGTCAATGAGAAAAGGGCAAGCATGGGATTACCGTCCATCTTCCGTTAAAGAGGCAAAGTGCGCAGCCAATGTTGCAGCTTACCAAAAAAGGCTCCAGGTTTCAGTTACCTGGAGCCTCACAATAAGGAGAAGAGCCTTCTGTGCCCGTTGGTTACAAGGTACCAGCCCTTCCCCTGTCCTGTAAATGGGACGTTGTGGCTAACGTGCGACTAACGTCCTCTCACTTTTTGAACAGTTCGCGCACCACAATATTGCGCTGGATCTGACTGGTTCCTTCGTAAATCTGGAATATCTTGGCGTCACGCATGAGCTTCTCGACCGGATATTCAGACATGTAACCATAGCCGCCAAAGACTTGAACAGCGTCTGTGGTGATCTTCATCGCCGTATCGGCGGCAAACGCTTTTGCGAACGCCGAAATTGTGGTGTTCTTCACGCCAGCATCCACGGCCCAGGCAGATTTCCAGACCAGTAACCGGGCCGCTTCAAGCTCCATGGCCATGTCCGCAATCTTGTGGCCAATGGCCTGGTGCTGCCAGATGGGACGGCCCATGGCCATGCGCGTCTTGGCATAGTTGATGGACTCTTCCAGCGCGCGGCGGGCCACACCCAAAGCGCCAGCGGCCGTTCCCGGGCGGCTGCGGTCAAATACCTTCATGGCGATGAGAAAGCCGTCTCCTTCACGCCCCAGCAGATGGCTTTTCGGCACGCGCACGTTATCGAAGATCACTTCGGCCGTGTCTGAGGCGTGCTGTCCCATCTTCTCGAAAGGCTTGCCCACGCTGACCCCTTCCCAATCCCGGTCCACAATGAAGCAGCTCATGCCGTTGTATCGTTGGGTGGGGTCCGTATAGGCAAAGACTGTGTAGAAGTTCGCCACCGTCGCGCCGGTGATAAAGGTCTTGCTGCCATTGAGGATGTACACATCCCCATCCTGTCGGGCAGTTGTCTTGATCCCGGCGACATCCGAGCCGGCCTCCGGCTCAGTCAGGCAGTAGCTCGCCATCTGCCCTTCGGCCAGACGGCCGCCGTACTCCATCTTCTGTTCCTCATTACCGGCAATCAACACCGGCAGGATGGCCAGCCCATTCACGGCAATCGCCGTACTCATCCCGGAGCACCCCCAGGCCAGCTCCTCGCCGACAAGCACTTCTTCAAACAGGCTCAAACCGAGGCCGCCATACTTCTCCGGCACGTTCAACGAGGTCAGCCCCATCTCTTGCGCCTTCTTAATGACCGGCCAGGGGTATTCGTGCGTCTTGTCAAAGTGCTCGGCCACAGGCGCGATCTCATTCCTGGCGAAGTCGCGGGCCAGCATCTGTATCTCTTTTTGTTCATCGGTAAGGGCAAAATTCACGCTGCCGTTTGGGTTCATTACGAGTGACCCTCCTTCTTAGCTGCTTAATATTCCAGCTCAGGCCTCTTGCCTCAGCTCTGTCTTCAAAATCTTCCCGGTGGCATTCATGGGAAGGGTATCACGAAATTCGATGTAGCGTGGATATTTGTAAGCGGCCATATTCTCTTTGGACCAGGCCATGAGTGCTTCCTCGCTGACCTGCGCCCCTTCCTTGAGGACGATGAATGCTTTGATTTCTTCGCCGTATTGGTCGTGGGGAATGCCGATGACGGCCGCCAGACTGACCGCCGGATGCGCCATCAAAGTCTCCTCGACCTCACGCGGGTAAACATTAAACCCGCCGCGAATGATCATGTCCTTGACCCGATCCACGATGTACAAATAGCCGTCCTCATCATATTTGCCGATGTCACCGGTGTGGAACCAGCCATTACGGAAGGCTTCGGCCGTGGCTTCGGGCTTATTGTAATATCCTTTCATCACATTGTGGCCGCGAATGAGGATTTCACCCAACTCACCGACAGGCACATCGTTGTCCTCTTCATCCACAATGCGAACTTCCACACCCCAGACAGGGACGCCGACCGAACCAGGTTTCCTGACCCGGTCCACGCGATTAAAGGTCGCCACCGGACTGGTTTCCGACAAACCGTAACCTTCCAGAATGGAAACCTTAAACTTGTCCTCAAACGATTTCATCACCTCAACTGGCATAGCCGCCCCGCCAGAGGCGCACAGACGTAAATTGTCGGCGATCTTGTCGAGATCGTATTTCTCCTCTGCGCCGGGCAGGTTGAGCATGGCCCAATACATGGTGGGCACACCGGCAAAGATGGTGACATTATCCCGTTCCATCACGGCCAATGCGGCATTGGGGTCGAAGCGGGGAAGCAGAGTCAATGTCCCGCCCCGGTAAAAGCCGGAGTTCATGAGCACGGTCTGGCCGAAGGAGTGGAAGAGGGGCAAAACGATCATCAGGACATCCCCCTCTTGTTTTTCGTACATATTGTCGCTGAGGCGGGCGTTCATGACCATGTTGGCATGACTCAGTTCGGCCCCCTTCGGCCGCCCCGTTGTGCCGCTGGTGTAGAGGATAACGGCCGTGTCATCTGCGTTCGTTTGCACGGTATCGAACGTGGGGGGCTGGTTGTGCATCAGCATCCCCAGGGTCTTGGTTCCCTCAATGGGAGACGGCGCGGCCGGGTTGCCGGTGATGACAAAGAAATGGCGGCAGCTTTCTACTTCCTGAAAAGCAGCATGCCCCATCTGCCCCATCGGCAGTTCCGGCGTGCCTTCAAAACAAAAATAAGCGACCGCATCGGAATCTTGTAAATGGTAGGCAATCTCGCGTGGTTTGAGGAGCACGTTTAATGGGACAACGACTGCACCCGCTTTCAGAATGCCATAATACACAATGGGGAAATACGGCAGGTTGGGGCAACTCAACGCGACCTTGTCCCCCTTTTGGACGCCGAGGGCGGCCAGCCCGTTGGCCACCTGGTTGGCGGCCGCATTCACGGCTGCATACGGTAATTTCGTGTCATTAAAAATGACTGCGATCTGGTTCGGCCGCTCACGGGTCGTGGCCTCCAACAGGCAAGACAGGTTCAACATCGTCGTCCTCCAATCAGGTTAGGGCAAGGTTCTTGTGGGCTTATTCGCTCTCCAGCCCGGTTTATCCGCAATATGGCGGCTGATGCGATGCTATCGGCCGCAAAAAAAGCGTGAATCGCTCAGTCGGGATCACGCTTCATTTTCTTCCGGCGGCGTTTGATGGAGTTTCTCAATCTTGGGCAGGTCAACTGTCATCCGCTCATCTTCGCTGCCCGTATCAATCAAGGCTTCGCGGGGAATAATTCCGCGCTCGGCGACCGGCCCTTCGATAAAGACACGCGCCAGGGAGAAGCCGGTGATGTGTCCTTCTTCCCCCAGAATGATGTCCCCAATCGTGCCAACCCTGGTGCCGCCCGGCGTGTCTACTTCGCGGCCGCGCAGTTTGCTCAGCCGCAGCCAGTGGTCGGCCTCCATCAACTGTTGTTCGTCGGTGATGACATCCGCGTTTTTAACCAGGATGGCGTCTATGCCAAAGAGTATCACTGCATCGCGGGGGATAATACGCGACTTGCGCTTTAGCAGGCCCTCATGGCCGACGTGGATGCCGGTGAGCCAATACAGCTCCTCGTTGATGTACACGTCCTTAACGCTGCCCAGTAGACGGCCGTCGGTGACGCTGATAATTGGTTTTCCTGTCAGGTCTTTGCCTAATCGCATCGTTCCACTCCATACGCGTCAGGAAATTCTAGGCTGATTATAATGTGAGATGGGGGTCGGGCAAAGTCAGCCGCGTAAGCTGGGGACGAGTGGGCCTTTGTGATTTCGCCCACCTTGCCTAGAAGCACGGCTCGCACATAGTGACGGCCATCAGCCCGTCCCGTATTCGCTGCCCAAGGAACTGCTCAGTTTCATGCCGCCATCACGCAAAGAACCTGATATAATTGCTGTGTTGAAGTCAGCGTGCCAATCTGATGAGGTTCATTAAAGGTCTCCTGCTGATTGACACCAACCTTGACTGCAACTGCCGGTTACTCTAATTTTGACGCCATTTCTAGCAGCAAGTGCTCCATATGGCCGCACTGGAAGAACTGAAACCTGGTTTACAGGTCACGGGCATCATCCCGCAACAAGCCGTCGCCATCGTTGACGTCAAGCGGCACGGCGCCAGCGCCGTTGAACTGTTTTACAAACGGCCCGACGGCCGTCCCGGCACGCAACTACTATTTCGCAACGACGAACCTAATCTGGAAATCATCCAGAGCCAAAGCGCATGGACATTTGCCGCCGACGGCGACACCTTCCGCCTGGCGGCCGAAGCGTTCCGCATCCACCTGGCCCACCTCTTCGACCCCGTTTTAGCCGTCCACACCTCCCTGATTGAACCCTTACCCCACCAAATCACGGCCGTTTATGCCGAAATGCTCACCCGCCAACCGCTGCGATATTTACTAGCCGACGATCCCGGCTCCGGCAAAACCATCATGGCCGGGCTGCTCATCAAAGAGTTGATGGTGCGCGGGGATGTGCGCCGCTGCCTCATTTGCGCCCCCGGAAGTCTGGCCGCCCAGTGGCAGGATGAATTGTGGTTCAAGTTCCAGCTACGCTTTGACACCCTCACCCGCGAATCACTGGATGCTTCGGTTACCGGCAATCCCTTTTTGGAAAAAGAGTATCTTATCATCCGTCTGGATCAGGTAGCCCGCAATGATGAATTACAAGAGAAACTGCGTCAAACTGAATGGGACTTAGTGGTCGTGGACGAAGCCCATAAGATGTCGGCTTCCTCCTGGGGCGGCGAAGTCAAATTCACCAAACGGTACCGGTTGGGCGAGCTGTTACGTGAATTAACGCGGCACTTTTTGTTGATGACGGCCACGCCCCACAACGGCAAAGAAGAAGATTTTCAGTTTTTCCTCTCCCTGCTCGACCCGGATCGCTTTGAGAATCGCTCTGGCTCGCATGAGGAACCGGTGGATGTCAGCGACATCATGCGCCGCATGGTCAAGGAAGAACTGCGTCGCTTTGACGGCCGTCCCCTTTTCCCCGAACGTCGCGCTTACACCGTCAGCTTCCAACTTTCCCCAGCCGAAAGAGAGCTGTACACGGCCGTTACCGAATATGTCCGCAACGAATTTAACCGGGCCGAGCATGTATTGGACAACAAGCGTAAAGGCACCATTGGCTTTGCCTTGACCGTGCTACAACGGCGGCTGGCCTCCTCGCCGGAAGCCATCTACACGTCGCTAAAACGGCGGCGCAAACGGCTGCAAAAGCGTCTCCAGGAAATCGAACAGCTACAAGATAATCAGAGCTTATCACAGGCAGAGCCAGACTTTTCATATGACGAAACCTTTTGGGAAGAGTTCGACGATGCGCCCGCCGAAGAAGCAGAACTCATCGAAGACCAGGTCATGGATGCAGCCACCGCCGCCCTCACCGCTGCCGAACTGGAAGAGGAAATTGAGAGCCTGCGCATTTTGGTGCAGATGGCTTATCGCGTGCGACAGAGCGGTACCGACCGCAAATGGGAACAGTTGGCGACCATCATCCAAGATGATAAACAGATGGTGACATCGGAAGGGCAGCGACGCAAGCTGGTCATCTTTACCGAGCATCGGGACACGCTCCGTTATCTTCAGGAGCGCATCATCACCCTGTTCGGTCGTGACGAGAATATCGTCCACATTGACGGCAGCCTCAGCCGGAAGAGACGACGCGCCGTTGAAGATCGCTTCCGCAATGACCCCGATGTACATTTTCTTCTGGCAACCGATGCCGCCGGTGAAGGTATCAACTTGCAGCGAGCGCACTTGATGATTAACTATGACCTGCCCTGGAACCCTAACCGGTTGGAGCAGCGATTCGGCCGTATTCACCGCATCGGGCAAGCGGAAGTATGTCATTTGTGGAACCTGGTGGCCGGGGAAACGCGGGAAGGCTACGTTTACGAACGGTTACTGCGTAAGCTGGAAACGGAGGGTAGAGCGCTCAACGGCCAGGTCTTTGATGTGCTGGGGGCGCTATTTGAACAAACGCCCTTGCGTGAATTATTGGTAGAGGCCATTCGTTATGGCGATTTGCCCGAAGTTCGCGCCCAACTTGACCAGAAAGTAGACCGCGCCGTAGACCGCGAACATGTGCGCCAACTGTTAGAGTCGCGTTCCCTCGTGTCTCAAACGATGGATTTGAGCCAGATTGAACGCATCCGGGCCGATATGGAACGGTATGCTGCCCGCCGGCTGCAACCCCACTACATCCGCGCTTTTTTCCTGGAAGCGTTTGCTCGTCTGGGCGGCTCTCTCCAGGAACGGGAACCGGGCCGTTATCGCATCACCCACGTCCCGGCAATTATCCGCAACCGGGCCAAAGCGATGAACACGGCCGTTCCCGTCCTACGCCAATATGAACGCATCTGCTTTGACAAAGCGCAAATCAGCCTAACTGGCAAACCGCTGGCCCAATTCATCTGCCCCGGCCACCCCTTGCTGGACACCGTGATTGATTTAACCCTGAGTTGGCATCAAGAAGCATTACGCGCCGGCGCCGTCCTGGTTGACGCCACCGATCCTGGCACGTCGCCGCGGATGCTCTTGTTCCTGGATCAGACTGTCCGCGACGCAGGACAACGGCCGATTTCCCGTGAAGTCCATTTTGTCGAAATTGGCGAAGACGGCCGTACCCGTGCTGGCGGCAACGCCCCCTATCTAAACTACCGGACAGCCACGGAAGACGAACTGGCTATCCTGGCGGATCATCTGACTGCTGAGTGGCTCTCTGGCGAGCAGATAGAGAAGCAAGTCATCAGCTATGCCGTCGAAAAATTAGTGCCGCGCCATTTGGAACAAGTACGCCAGCGGCGCGAAGAACTGATTGACAAAACCCTGGCCGCCGTCCAGGAACGGTTAACACGAGAGATTAACTACTGGGACGGCCGTGCCGCTGAACTACGCCGCCAGGAAAAAGCAGGCAAACCCAACGCCAGGCGAACTGCGTTCGCACTCAATTCCGCCCTGGCCCAGCAGCGCGCCGATGATTTGGCCGCTCGTCTGAAGGCGCGCAAGGCAGAACTGGCATTGGAACGGCAAATCTCAGCTGCGCCGCCGGTTGTAATTGGCGGCGCTTTGGTGATTCCCGTGGGTCTGTTATTGGGCGAGAAAACGCCGCCGGACATCCTCGACACGCGCATTACCGAAGCCATCGCCATGCAAGCGGTGATGGATGCGGAAACAGCTCTGGGCAACCACCCCCACGATGTCAGCCAGCACGACCTGGGCTATGATATCGAAAGCCTTGACCCGCGTACCGGCCGTCTTCGTTTCATCGAGGTCAAAGGCCGCCGCGCCGGGGCCAACACAGTGACAGTGACGAAAAATGAGATTTTGACCGGCATTAACAGCGCCGACCAGTTCATCCTGGCCCTGGTTGAAGTGGAAAATGGGCAGGCCAGGCCGCCGCGTTATGTGCGCAATCCGTTTACCTCAGAACCCGATTTTGGCGTCACCAGCGTCAACTACAACCTGCCAGAACTGCTAAAGCAAAGCAAACGACCTGACTAAAACGACTGAATATGCGGTACGATATGCACTCAAATAAATAGCGCGGCAAGCCGCAAGTTTGCAAGTGGCAAGTGGCAAGTGGCAGGTACCCAAGTTGCCAACATTTGCGCGGTTGATGCAGATAATGCAGAGGAATTCTATAATCCTCTCCGTAACTCAGGTTACCAACCTGAGCTACAGGTAATTGGAGATTTTTATGCAAAAAATAATTGGCGTAACCGAAATGCAGCGCAAATTCCGCGCCATCTTTGATGAAGTGGCCAAAGAGCATACGCCGTATGTGCTCACGCGCGGCAGCCGTCCCGAAGCGGCCTTGATCCCCTACGAAACCTTCCTGCGCCTCCTTGAGCTTCAGGAGCAAGACATTCTAGACCGTTTTGATCGCCTGGCAGCGCGTGTTGCTGCCAATAATGAGGCCCACTCAGAAGAAGAAGTAGCCGCTGACGTAGCGGCCGCAATCGCCGAAGCCCGGTCTATTGCCTCTCGTGGATGAGATGAAAATTCCCCCTGATGCTTTGATCGCTTCTGAAAAACTCACGGGCTATTTGTTGGCGTCCCGGGATGAAGATGATAAGTCTCGTTTCCTGGCCCAGGCAGGCTTTACACAGGAAAACCCTGATGATTTGGAAGTCGCTTTGCGGGAGTTGATCAAGATTGAAGAGGCAGTTGCTGATCGAATTGATGAATACGGCACTTTTTACCAGGTGCGGGGACAGTTAAACGGACCCGGTGATCGCAACCTGGCTGTGATTACAATCTGATTGCGGGTGGCGCAGAGTGAACAGTATCGCTTCATCACATTGAAATCCTGGAGATAATAAATGAAAAGACCAGAACTATATCAGCGAATTATGCTAAAACGGGATGTACCAGAGGAAAATCTCAAAACAGGCGATCTGGCCTGGCTTATAGACTACGTCCCTCATCCAGGTGGCGGTGAAGAGGGGGCCGTACTGGAGGTGTTCAACATCCTGGGTGATTCTGTCGCTGTGGTGACCGTGCCAGTTTCGACCATCGGCCTCCTTCAGGCTGAATTCATCCCTTCTGCCCGTGTAAGAGCTTGAACGCCAGTTGGCGCCAGAACTGGAGGAGCGCCGGCTGGCAGCCGGTAAAAAATCTGGCAGGGATACCAGCGCTCCCGGAGAGACGTATGACACAACACAAAAAACTCATCGAAGTCGCCCTCCCCCTGGAAGCCATCAACAAAGCCAGCGCGCGGGAGAAGTCCATCCGGCATGGCCACCCCAGCACACTGCATTTGTGGTGGGCGCGACGTCCCCTGGCCGCTGCTCGCGCCGTCATTTTCACCTCGCTGGTGGA
>JBHHTQ010000053.1:0-29105 GCA_046753445.1 Anaerolineae bacterium
GGTTCTCTGTTTGATGGTGACGTTCTCATGCCCGACCTCACACCTGTATAGTTACTGTTCGTTTTTACCGGCAAGGGTATCAAATGGGATTCAGGAGATGATTAAAAGCGCTGTTAAAAGGTAAATGCCAGGACAATGCGTCATTTGAACAGCAAGGTTAGAGATATAGGTTTGCAGGCAGCAAGCAAAAACTATCCTGGAAAGACAAGTTGGTGGACCCGGCCAGCAAGTTCATCCTGTGGCAATCGATTGGTTGAAAAATGACTTAAAAAAGGATTTCCGTCAGTCTAAATTTCGACTACCACGGCCGTTTCTCACCACCCAGCCCCCCAGACCCAACGCCAGCAACACTCCTGCGCCGATGAACCAGTAAGAAAGCGCCGTGTTTGGCGGCTGGTCGGCGGGCGGCGGGCTTTGAACAGGCGGGAGTGTTGGTGGGATGACGGCCGTCGGCGGAAGCGGGGTTGCCGTATCGGTCGCAGTCGGCCGCGGAGTGCGGGTCGAGGTCGGTGTAGGTGTATGGGTCGGGGATGGCGTCTGGGTGGCAATCGCTGTTGGAGTTCCGGTCGCCGTCGGGGTCATCGTCGGGGTAGCAGTCGGCGTGGCTGAGGGCGTACTCGTGGGCGTGGGCGTCGCCGTCGCGGCCGTGGCCTCCGCTCCGTTCTCCCCGCCGGTTCCCTGCACCAGGTAATACGCGGGGCCGCCCACCATGCAGTAGTTGCCGACAGGCTGCGTGCACAATGCTCCCGGCAGGCTGACAGCATACCCGCCATCCTTCGCCGCGATCGTCTGCTGATTTCCCCACATGTCCACCAGGACGGCCGAATCGGCCGTGGCCGGCACCCAGGCCACCTGCGGCGCGGGCAGCCGGGCAAACAGCACCGTCGTCGTACGCCCTTGCTGCGCCAGACGTATCTGGCCCACCTCATCCCAACGCTCCCGCCTGACCCCAATCACGCCCGCCATCTGCCGGAGAGCCACCTGGTAGCTGTAAAATGCGGGGCGGCGGCTGCCGTCCAGCCGAACCAGGCCGAACGGTTCCGCATCGGCCGCTACCAGGTCATTGGGAATGTCCTTCAGCTTGTAGATGGCGATACGCTGGGCGCCGGCCGCCAGCGCAGAAGCCAGCACCTGGGGCATGAACGCCGCCTGCTCCTCCTGGGTCGCCTTCAAGAAAAGATGGGGCGCGGGCCAGGCGGGGTCGTCGTAGGGGGGCAGGTTGGTTTCCATCAGCCAGATGGGCTGCGACATGCCCCGCTGCCGCATCAACCCGAGGAAGAACTGGATGATGTCATAAATCTGGGCCGGCTGAAAGTACAATTGCGCGGTCGCCACGTCGAAATAGTAATTGTGTTCAGCCGCAGCCGGATCTGCCAGGATGCGATCCAGCAAGAGGCCCATGTATTGCTCCCGGCCGGCATTGGCATCATCCCAAAAATTGAACGCCGCTAGATGAATGACGGCCGCCGGATTCACTTCCTTCGCCGCCAGGTAGGCTGTGCGCTGCAACTGGAAGAAATCGTCCACGCTCCCATCCCAGGTGTGGGCGCCTGATGTCGCCGGAATGTTCGGCTCGTTCCAGATGATCCAATGATTGATCCGGCCCTGGTAGCGGGAGACCGCTTCCCGCACATAATTGGCCCAGGCGTTGCCGGGATCGTTGTGCGGCAGCCAGAGGCCGCGAGGCAGACCGTTCCCCTCCATCGCCCAACCGGGAATGCCGATGAGCAAGCCCACCACCATGCGCCCGGCATTGAGTTCCGCATTGATTTGCGCGTCGGTGACAGACGGCGTCCAACTGCCCGTCCCGCCGGCCTGCACTTCCGCCCAATGAAACTGTACCCGCGTCCAGGAGACCCCCAGCGCGGCCGCGTCCGCCGGAGCATCATAACTCTCAATAACACCAAAGCGCCAATCCACAGGAGCGGCCGCAGGGGCCGCGGCGGCCCGCCAGGGAACGGCCGTCCCCAGCAGCAGCGGCAGGCCAAACAGGAAAGCGGCGAGACGCTTCCACGGCTTCGATGGTAAGGGATGGGGCAGGGTTGGGCGCATCAGGGGTTTCGCTGCTAATAGTTGAGGATCAACAACTCCGGTACCGGCCCCCGCCGGTCCGCCTTGCTGTTGATGTTTCGCCTTGCCTGGATAGGAATGAGCCGGTAGCCGCGGCCGTGATACAGGTCGCGCACCAACGGCGCGCTAGAGTTACTTAACATAACATTACATCCTTGCCCTGTCAACTGCGCGATCACTTCAGCCAGGCGGAGGTGATCCTCCATGCCAAAAACATTTCGCTCATAACTGGTGAAGTTGCTGGTCTGGCTCAGAGGCACATACGGGGGATCAAAATAAACGAAATCGCCGGCCCCGGCGTCGGCCACCGCCCCGGCAAAATCGGTCGTGCGTAGTTCGACACCCTGGAGGGCGCGCGCGGCCGCTCTCAGCCGCGCTTCGTCGCAAATGGTGGGATTCCGGTAGCGGCCGAACTGCACATTGAACTCCCCCTTGCTGTTTTCGCGATACAGGCCATTGTAACAAGTCTTATTCAGGTAAATGAGCCGGGCCGCGCGCTCCGCCTGCGTGAGTCCGGCGGGGTCCTGCGCCCGCACTGCGTAATAATGATCCGCCTCATTCCGATGGATGCGCAAGGCATGAATCACCCCTTCCACATCTTGCTGCACCGCCCGGTACACATCAATCAGTCTCTCGTTCCGGTCAGAGAGATATGCCAGAGTGTACTGGAGGTGAAAGAAAACGGCCGCGCTGCCGATGAACGGTTCGTAATACCGCCGGACGGCCGCCTGAGGGGGGAAATATTCCTGGTACTGGGCCAGGAGCCGCCGCTTGCCCCCAGCCCATTTGAGGAAGGGGGCAACCTGAATAGGGGCAGTAGACATCTGGGACATGCATCAGATTATAACCTAACGAAGGGGAGCTATCACGCCGGGCGGAGTGTCAGCATGTCCTCGACCGCTGCTTCGACGCGCTCTCGGCTAAAGAGCAAGGGATGGTAACGGCCGTGCTGCCACGCTTCAATGCCATCCTGGTAATGGGCGCTGGCCAGGTGCCCAGACTGCCCGCCGGGCAGCGCCGCCACGCTGTTGTCCCATTCGCCCACGTCCAGAATCAGGCGGCAACTGGCGATGACCTGCACCGGCCCCGGCGGGAAATGGGGCGACACCTCCGATTGGTTCACCGTGAAGCCGCTGCCGCCGATGGGCAGCGTGACCGGCTTCCAGATGCGGCCCAATCCGGGCAAGCGGGCGAAGTGATTATGTAAATCAAGCCGGTGCAGCCGGCCCCATTGCCACGTCTCCGGCCGGCGACCGAACTGCTGGCGCAGCGTCTGGAGCGTGCGGAGGAAGGCGGGCAAAAGCAGCGGCCGGATATCGCCTACCCAGGCAGGACTTCCCCCTTCCAGCCAACGCACTGCCAATTCGGGAGCGATTTCCTGGAATGGATTGCCGGTCAGGCCCTCGACAACCCCGGGAGCAAAAAAAGCCTCAGCCAGGTCTTCACCTACCGCCTGCTTAATGACCGCGCGAGCGAAGTTGATCAGCCATCCAAAGTAGATGCTGGGCGCGACCTGATCCGCCCTCATGTCATGATCCCATTCCCGCAGCCACTGCCGGGCGCGGGCAGCGAGACCATCCGGCTGCTCGCCCAACTCTAACAAGGACAAAGCGGACGTCAGAAAGCGCCGCGCCAGCAAGGACACTGTGTCGCTCTGGATGTGCTGGTTATCGGCCAACGTCAACGGCCGTGCCTCCGTGAGTAATTTTCGAATGCGCCGGGCGCGATAATCGGGCAGCCACTCGCCCGTCAACAGGTGCGGATAGCTGTCTCCGGCGATCTTGTTGTTGGCGGTGATGATCATGCCTTCGGAGGGATTGGTGCACACCGGGAGCTCTTCGAACGGAATCCACCCCTCCCATTCATGGTCATCATTCCAGCCGGGGACCGGGACCAGCCCTGCGCCTTTACGCCGCTTCGGTACCATGCCCGGCATCATGTAGCCGATGTTGCCGGCTACGTCTGCATACACGACATTCTGGCTGGGAAAACCCCAGCAGCGTAGGCCATCGCGAAAGCGCTCCCAGTCGGCAGCCCGGTTGATCTCCAAAATGGATTGCATGTGGTCGTTACGGCCGTAAGAGGCCCACCGCAGCGACAACGTCTGTGTCTCGCCGGGAATCAAATCAGAAATAATGGGGCCGTGGCGGGTGTAGCGCACCTGCTCAATAACTGGTTTACGGCCGCGCACTTTGATCGTCTCGGTAACAACCTCAGCCTTATACCAGCGGCCGTTGGCCTCGTACAGGGTGGGATCCTCCGGGTGCATGTGCTCGACGTAGATATCTTGCACATCGGGAAAGGCGTTGGTGACTCCCCAGGCGATGTGCTCGTTGTGGCCGATGATCACGCCGGGGATTCCGGGCATGGTAAAGCCGGTGACATTGTAGCGGCCGCCTCCCAGATGGTTCTCATACCAGATGGAGGGGAAAATAGGGGGCAGGTGGGGATCATTGGCCAGGATCGGCCGTCCGCTGGCGGTGAGACTCCCATGCACGACCCAATTGTTGCTGCCCTGTCCGCGGCCCAGCGGGGCAATACCGGCCGGCAGCTGGGAGGCCGCCTGGCGATACGCTTCCAGCATTGCCTGAGCCAGACGCGCGCCCACACGTGATTCCGGGAGGATGGTCTGGTAGTTGTCATCATACCCCGGCGTGAGATCGGCCGTTTTCTCAGGGCCAAGCTTTTCAATCAGCATCGCCCGCATCAGCTCCGTCTCCCAATTGACGGAAAGCCCCCAGGCCAGCACCGCTCCCCAGGCCGCGCTGTCTGCCATGTGCCACGGTTCCGGCTTGTACGCCAGGATCGAAAATTCAACCGGCAATCGCCCCTGCGAGATGAACGCGTTCACCCCTTCTGCAAACGCTTCGGCCGCGACTCTTGACTCACTGTCGCCCCGCGCAACCTGAGCCGCCGCGGCCCGCGTCCAGCCGAAGATTCGGGCCAGGCGGTCGCTGGCCAGCCCGGCCGGGCCGATGATTTCGCTCAGACGGCCGACGCCCACACGGCGATTGATGTCCATCTGGAACAACCGATCCTGCGCATGGACGAATCCCTGGGCGAAGAAGAGGTCTTGTTCCGTCTGGGCGTAAATGTGGGGCACGCCCCAACGATCGCGGATGATCTCAACCGGTTTACTGAGGCCCTGTATCGTCTGCTCGCCGCTTGTCTGGGGTAAGGGGCGGCGCAGGAAGCGGCGGGCCGCATAGTTTAGCCCGGTGGCTGCGCCCAGGACGGCCGGGGCAAGCAGCCATTTCTTACGCCGGAATAAATTTACTCTATCTGGAGAAAGAGGGTGAGGAAGCTTCATCCGTAAACCAAACAAGCAGAGGAGTGAGGCACAACCGGGCTGAGTTGCCGCGATCAGACCGGTTCTTTGAAGTCGTAAAGCCCATCCTCGACCCGCCATTGGCAGCCGCAAGCGGGATTGGAGCAAACAAGGCGGCCGTCTACCGGGTCGCCCAGCGGCGTCCGGCAGTGGGGGCAGGCGAAGAAGCGGCCGGGCGCGGCCGTTACGCCGGTAACGGGATGCGCGTTATGGACGAAGACGCTGGGCGACAACTGCCACCAATTCCCCGTCCATTGCGCCACGCTATCCAGCCACACCAACACACCTGCCGGCACAACCTTCTTCAACGGCTCGAAGCGGTAGTGGGACACCGTCAACATACGCCCAGGGCGGAACCCGGCCGCTCGCAATTGCCGGCGAATCCAGCGCGGGTGAAAATCAAAATTAAGCTCCACGAATTCTACCGGATTATGGTCAAAGGGTGACCACGCCTGACGGCGGGCCAGATAGCGCAGAATGGCTTTCAGATTAAGCTTATTGGCAAATTCCAGGACGTAAGATCCGCCAGGGCGCGCAATGCGCACCAACTGCCGGAACAAAGCGGGTACGTCGGCCGCGTGATGCAAGGTGCGAACCTGAACGATCGCATCGAACAGCCCAGCCACAAAGGGCATGTGGTACCAGTTGCCGGCGACGTAGAGGTATCGGGGATCGTCCCCCAACATCGCCTGAGCCTCGCGCAGGAGGGAGCTTGAGTAGTCAAACAGCACCACCTTGTCGTATCCGGAATACTCATCCGCAAGGCGGCCGTACCCCGCGCCAATTTCAATCAGCGTCGAGCCGGCGGCGGGCATCAACCGGCGCAGGGCGATGCGCTCAACCCGATCTTCGTACCCGCGCCCCTGTCCTTCCCAAAAGCGGGTGCGATAGTCAGAGCCTTCATAATCACAAACCGGTGGCGTATCCAGCATAGCGTTTAAATCCTAAGCATAGGAACCTGGCAAAATCAATGGGCAACCAATCAACGAGCGACCACTTCGCCAACCGGTTCATCCCCACCCACTTGACCAAGCACCCGATTAAACAGTTCTTCATTGGAAGACGGGAGGCCGCGCAGCAGATGATCGAGCGGGGTGAATATGCCTTGCAACCGCGCAAACGGCTCGCCCAGCTCCGTCTCCCGCAGCGGAATTTGCACATCCACTGCCAGGGCTACCGGGATTGTCTGGCTGACGGGCACATCCAGCGCAAGCTGCACGGGTAGCTTCAACCCCTTTGGCAGCGAGAGAGAAACCTGTCCGTTGATGGCCCCACCGCCGCCGGGCAAGATAAACTGCGCCGGCACCCCGTTCAACGCCACCTCTTCAACAATGACAACATCAGTGGTCGTGGACAAGGGTACATTAAATGTAATCGGCAGCTGATCATTTACCTCAATCGTGCGGGTGATGGTAGCCTCGCTCATATCAACAAAGCTGCTGCTCAAGCCGCCTACCAGCGGCTTAGCCACGCTGTCCACGACGGGGATGAGCAACGGCGCGATGATCAAAACAACAATCAGCAACACCAGGTTCACCACAAAGGAAAAAATAATGGCGAACGTCTTAAATGCCTGCCACGGTTTTTTCGCCTTCAGCCAGTTGCTACCCATGATTCACCTCCGACAGCCCCGCAGGTTGACATATTATGGGCAAGTATGGTAGCACGCTTCCCCCGGAACGCAAGACTCCGGGCCGCGACCGACGGCCGCGGCATCCGTGATGTTTCCCGTGAAACATCAACCCGCTGGCGTACGGCAATGCGCCCCCATGTTTCCCGTGAAACAATTGCGAGAACGTTTAATTGAAGTAGAATACCCTCACTCGCGGGGCACCTAGCACATTTTTTTGGACATGATTTAATGACACATGATATCGCTGTCTTCTTAGACCTGGACAACCTCGTCATCGGCGCCAAACAAGCAAAACTCCCCGTAGACATTAACCTGATCCTCGATCACATCACACAACTCACCAACGGCCGTATTGTCCTGCGCCACTCCTATGGCGACTGGCGGCAAAACCAAAATTTACTTCAGGAGCTGGCCCGCGCCGGCTTCACCACCCAATCCACTGTGCGCCTCAATAGCTTCAGCAAAAATCTGGCCGACATGCAGATTGTCGTAGACGCTATGGATACCTTGGTGGACGGGCACCAGTACGGCACCTATGTGCTGATCACCGGAGATCGTGATTTCACCCCGCTGGTCCAATCATTACACAAACGAGGGAAACAAGTCATCGGCGTGGGGATCAAGCTTGCAGCCAGCCCCAGTCTCGTTACCCTCTGTGACCGATACGTTTTCTATGAAGACCTGGTACCGTCGCGCCGCCTCACCGGCACCGAGATCGAGGAACTGTTGGCGCAATCGTTGGACCACCTGTTGCAGAACGAGAGCCGGGTGCGGGCCAGTGTACTCCGCCAATATATGAGCAAACACAGTGGAGGCGCATTTGACAACTCCCGGTCGGCAGCGGGCAGTTTCCGCAAGTTCCTGGCGCGCTACAAGCACCTGGTTGAACTGGAACAAGAGGGGACCACAACCTACGTTCGCCGGCCCGCGCCTCAGAGCCAGCAGCGGCCGCTTCACCTTCGTTATCGCAGCGGATTGAAGCAGCAGCGGCTGCGCGTGATTCCGGCTTCACTCCGCCTAAAAGTGCTCAAAGATATCATCCACGCTTTGCAACAGGGGAAGGAGTACCGGTGGCGGGAACTGGTTGAGGCGCTGGCTGAAGCATACGCCCGCCAGAAACAGGCGGTCTCTAAGAACGCAATCAATGCCGTCATGCTGGTAGCGCGCCAGGCGGATGTCATCTGCACCTTGAAGGGGAGATCGTTGGCAACTGCCCCGGTGTTGCTGCAACTGAAAGCGGAGCGGCCGTTCCAGGAAGCGGTTGTTCTGTGCGACGCGGCCTACCTGCGCCAAATCCTCAATCTATCAGAGCCGTTTGATCTGGAAGAAGCGGCGCTGGCGCTTTACGATTCAACCGCACAAGCCCCTTACCTGAAAATTGTCATGAAGCGGTACATGGGGGAGTAACGCCCCATCAAGAAAATAACGCGACCTCGTCACGATGGCCCAACCCCCTGCTGTTGTCAATAAAGTACAAGCGATCCGGCGTCAAACGGTACCAGTTCATCCGGGACAGGGCTTCCTGTATCGAGGGGTCGGCGGCCGCTAAAAAAGGGTACTTCTCCCGGTAGCGGCGCTCGGCTTCTTCACGCGCCGCGTCCGCCAGCACCTCAACAACCCCCTCCAATTGAATGCCCTTAATCTCCGGCCAATCTTCGTACTCTTCCTGAATCGTCGCCGCCGCCCTGGGGGCAGCGGCCAGATTCCGGGCGTGGCGCGTATGTCCGGCCGAGAGAAAATAAAGGGTAAACGCGTAGTTGACATAAAACAAGGCGGCGGCCCATATCCCATGCGGGCCTTGCGTGGCCAGGGTCATCACCCGATGCTGCTGCAAATAGTCCAACGCGCGCCGGCGCACCGCCTCACTCACGGGCAGCTCCGCCTCCATGCCAGCGTGTAAATAAATCGGCCGCCAGTTCAATCTCCAGCAGATCAAGGGCGCGGTTGACCGTCTGGTTGATGATGTCGTCAATTGTCTGCGGCCGATGGTAGAAAGCGGGCATAGGCGGGGCGACAATGGCCCCCATCTCCGTCACCTGGGTCATCAAACGCAGGTGACCCAGATGCAGCGGGGTTTCCCTGGGCATGATGACCAGCCGCCGCCGATCCTTCAAGGTCACATCGGCCGCGCGCAGCAGCAGGTTGTCACTGAATGAATTGGCGATTCCCGCTAACGTTTTCATAGAGCAAGGAATGACGATCATGCCGCTGGTTTTGAAGGAGCCAGAAGCGATGGCAGCTGCGATGTCCTTGAATGAGTAGGTCACGTCCGCCAGGGCTGAGACTTCCTCCGGCGTGTACGTTGTTTCCAGGCCAATAGTGATCCCGGCGGCCGTGCTGACCACCAGATGCGTTTCCACACTTTCAATCTGACGCAGAATTTCCAGCAAACGAATGCCGTAAATCACGCCGCTTGCCCCCGACATCCCAACAATGAGTCGTTTCTTCATTCTTTAACATCCCCTCTATTTTCTCATTGTAGAGGATGTAGCCAGAAAGCCAAAATCAAACTACAATCGCCGCAGGTCAAAAACAAAACCCCGGCCAGGTGTGTGTCAGTCGAATATTGTTAAGTGGCGAGGTGCCCGTGAAAACAACATATATTGCCGACCTAAGAGTCGGTGAAGAATTAGAAAACGAACCTTTTTTGATCCGGGATGTCGTTCGGCGAACGACTAAGAACGGCCGTCCCTACCTGCTGTTCACCCTGGCTGATAAAACCGGGTCGGCGAGCGGTGTATTCTGGGATGTGCCGGATTACATCGAGCAGTTGGTGCGCAACGGGGTTCCGGTGCTCGTTACCGGCCGCGTGGTCAGCTATAAAGACGCCCTGCAAATCAGTAGCACCGACCTCAACCGCGATCCCGATCCCGACATGAGCGAATTCCTGCCATCAAGCTGGCGCAGCCGCGCCGAAATGATCGCGGAACTACGTGAACATATCGGCCGTCTGTCTCCCCCGTGGCAGCGCTTGACCTCTCATCTCTTGCTGGATGAGTCGTTCCTTTCACGCTTCATTCAGGCGCCGGCCGCACGCGGCATGCATCACGCCTTTATCGGCGGACTCGTCGAGCACACGCTCAGCATGGCCGCCATCGCCAGGCATCTCGCCCAACATTATCCTTATGTCAATGAAGACCTGTTACTGACCGGCGTTTTGTTGCACGACATGGGCAAGGTGCACGAATACACAACGGAAGGAACGTTCGAGTTTTCCGACGACGGCCGCCTGGTTGGTCACATCGTGCGCGCCATCACCATGATTGAGGCGGCTGCGGCCGAACTGGGAGACATTCCCGAAGATGACCTGCGCCACCTCATTCACCTCGTCGCTTCTCACCACGGAAAGCTGGAATGGGGCAGCCCCGTCATTCCCAAAACGTTGGAAGCTCTGCTGCTGCACCAGATCGATTTGCTGGACAGCCGAATTCAGGGCTTCCTCGACTACCTGAAAAGCGGAGCCACGGATGAAGCGTGGACCTCAAAGCCAAGCCCTATGTTTGGCACCCGGCTGCGGCGGCCATCCGACTATGACGAGTAAAAGCAAAGCCCGCAACCAGAATCGGCCGTTCGCAGGACCGGTTCTCGGCTGTGAATATTAAGCCCCTCTCCGGCTCTTAAGTGTTTGGCGGTTTATTCTCAAAAATAAGATCAGCGGGATAAATCGCCAAACCTCGCGGTATCATGGTTTTCCTTTCTTAAATGATAAACCGTGGCACACATAACCCTTTCAACTTCAATTCACATCAATTCACATCCCCTCCTGCGCTAGTTCCTCGATCGAAGGAACTACCGTGCCTAAATCGAAAGCGCAGAGAGTAGAACAAAGTGATGAACAATTGTTCACCAGCAAAACTAGCTCCCAATCCCACTCATGCTACAATCCCGCTGATGGTGGAAACAACAGTACGTCAACTTGTTCAGGCGATCCATGATAACCCAACGAAGGTGGTTCTGGTGACAGCCGGGGCCGGCACGCAGGCGCTGTCTGATTTGTTAGGGGTCGCCGGCGCCACACGCACTCTACTGGAGGCGCTTGTCCCCTACAGTCAGGCCGCTTTTGATGAATTCTTAGGCCAGCCGCCGGCCAAGTATGTGACTGCGGAAACATCCAGGCTGATGGCCGGCCGTGCGTTCACGCGAGCGCGCTGGTTGGAAACGGGGAACCGGCCGACGGTCGGGCTGGCCTGCACCGCCACCATCGTCACTGATCGGCCCAAACGGGGCGAACACCGCGCCCATATCGCTGCCTGGCAGCCGGAACGGCTAGTCTGGTACGGCTTATACCTGGAAAAGGGAGCGCGCGTTCGCCCCGGGGAAGAGAACATGGTCAGCCGCGTGATGCTCAACGCGCTGTCGCAGGCATGCTCGTTAGAGTTGCAACTGACTCTCCCTCTTCGGGAAGGCGATCGTCTGGAAGTGGAAGTCAACGATTTCCACGAGATGGCGCAACGGCTGTATCGGCGGGACATCCATTATTTCTGCATCCGGGACAACGGCTGCGTGCAAACGGCCGCCACGCCATCGCGGGCGATCTTGCCGGGTGCTTTCAACCCGTTGCACGACGGGCACCTCGGTCTGGCCCAGGTCGCCGCCGAAATGCTGGGGGGGCCGGTTGCCTTCGAGATTGCGGCCGTGAACGTGGACAAGCCGGCGCTCCTCCCGGAAATGGTGCTGGAACGTCTGGCTCAGTTCGCTGGCCGCTGGCCAGTCATCGCTAGCAACGCGCCTACATTTGTGGAAAAGGCGCGGCTGTTTCCGGGAACCACTTTTGTGGTGGGCGTGGATACGGCCGAACGCATTTTGCACCCCCGTTATTACGGCTCATTGGGGACAGGCAGCAGCGAAGAAAACCTGACGGCCGCCATGGCAGAGATTCAAGCGCTTGGCTGCCGTTTCCTGGTCGCCGGCCGGGTGGGGGAAAGCGGGGAATTCCGTCACTTACAAGACCTCAACATCCCGGCCCAGTTTGCCAGCCTGTTTGAGCCAATACCCGACAGATTATTTCGCAAGGACATTTCCTCCAGCGAGCTGCGCCGCACGGGCCAGCGCGGCAGTCGTTAGGTGACTCACCATGCAAATCAATCCCCACATCTTCCGTGAATTCAGCATTCGAGGCGTCGCCGAAGACGACCTGTACAACGAGGTCGTGATCTGCATTGGCCGGGCCATCGGCGCGTTTTTCCGCCAACGCGGCGGCCGCCGGCTGGTGATCGGCCGGG
This sequence comes from Anaerolineae bacterium, assembly GCA_046753445.1. GTDB lineage: Bacteria > Chloroflexota > Anaerolineae > Promineifilales > Promineifilaceae > JAHEEY01. The sequence continues at coordinate 12,254 of JBHHTQ010000053.1, forward strand.
ACGTTCGCGTCAGTTCCCCGCGTATCGGCCGCGCCCTGATTGACGGCTTACTGCAAAGCGGGATCAACGTCATCGATCTGGGAAGCGTCCCCACCCCTGTCCTCAACTTCAGCACCGACTTTTATGGCGCTGACGGCGGAGTGATGGTCACCGCCAGCCATAACCCTCCCAATTACAACGGCCTCAAAATCAGGGCGGAACAGACGTTGCACGGGGATGCACTGCAAGAAATCTATCGTCTGGCGCAACGGGACCTGCCGCCGGCGACAGAAACAGGCACGCGGCGAGCGGTCAATCCGTTGTCCGATTATCTGCACCGGCTTCGGTCACACGCGCAGTGGGCAGCGGCCGATTGCACCCTCAAGATCGTCGTGGATGGCGGCAACGGCGCCAACGGCCGCATCGTATCCCAACTCCTCTCAGCGTTAGGGTGTGAGGTGGTGGAACTGTTTTGCGAACCAGACGGCCGTTTTCCCAATCGCAAACCGGACCCCACGGCCGCGGGGGCAACGAAACCGCTGGCGGCCGCGGTGCTGGCGGAGAACGCCCACCTCGGCGTTGCCTACGACGGGGACGGCGACCGGCTGGCGGCGGTGGATGAGCAGGGCCGCACAATCTACGGCGACCAGCTCCTGATGCTGCTGGCGCGAGATGTGCTGCACCTGAGACCGGCCAGGGTCGTTTACGAAGTCTTGTGCTCGCAGGCGCTGGCCGACGATGTGCGCGCGCACGGCGGTACGCCCATCATGACCCCTTCCGGGTACGCTTTCGTTCATCGAGCCATGCACGAGTCCGGCGCGGCGCTGGGGGGCGAGCTGTCGGGTCATTTCTTCTTTGATGAGCCAGACTTTCGCTTTGATGATGCGATTCTGGCTACCCTCCGGTTGCTCAATGTCGTTATTCAGGCAGGACGGCCGCTGTCCCAATTGGTGGCGGCCCTCCCTTCGTACCACGCCTCGCCGGAGGTGCGCCTGCCGTGTCCGGACGAACGCAAACCCGAAGTCGTGACCCGTGTGCAGCAGCAGTACCGCGGCCGCTACAAAGTTGAACTGGTTGATGGCGCACGCATCCATTTTCCACAAGGATGGGCTTTGGTGCGCCAATCCAATACGCAGCCGGTCATTTCCATGCGCTTTGAAGCGCTCACCCCCCAACATCTCACTGCCATCCGGACGGAAGTGCAGTCACTCGTTGAATCCACCATTGCTGAAAAGGAGTAATTATGCCCACACAAGCCGTAATCCTCGCCGGCGGGGAAGGGAAGCGGATCCATCCCCTTGGCATTAACAAGCCCAAATCCATGTTTGAAATCATGGGACGGCCGCTCATTCAGATCGTGGTAGAAAACCTCAAGGCGGCCGGCGTGACTGACCTGATCATCGTCACCGGGCCGAATCAAGAGCAAATCCGCGACCATTTCGGCGACGGCCGCCAATTTGGGGTTAAGATTCAGTACACCTTCCAGCCGGAGCCGCTGGGACAGGCCAATGCCATCCAGACGGCCGAGCCGCTGGTGAACAGCCGCTTCTTTGCGCTCAATGCCAACGACATTTTCGATCACCAGCTGTTGACGGCCGTTTTGGAGCAGGCGACAGCGACGGCCGCCGATCTGGCCCTTGTAGGGCGCACGGTGTCCGAACCATGGCGTTTTGGCGTGATGCGCTTCAATAACAATGGGCAGCTCACCGGCGTGACCGAGAAGCCGCCGGCCGGTCAGGAACCAAGCCGTGTGGCAGTGGTTGGCGTGTATTACTTCTCCCCCGAGATTTTTCAATGCATCCATGAAACCCCGGCTGGGGACACAGACGACCAGTTAGAACGCGCCTACCAAAAATTGATTGACCGGGGTCAAGCCACCCATATTGAATATGATGGTCTCTTTGAGTCTTATAAATATCCCTGGAACCTTTTGACGATCAATGATTTGCTTCTTCGTCACCGAGTTCACGGACCGCAAATCAGCGCCACCGCCCGCATCTCAGACCGGGCCATCATTGAAGGGGGGGTTATCATCGAGGAGAATGTGCGCATACTTGAAAACGCGGTCATCCGCGGCCCCGCTTATATCGGAGCCGGCAGCGTTATCGGCAACAACACATTGATTTGGGGCGGATGCTCTTTAGGACCGGGCTGCGTCATCGGCTTTGGCTCCGAGATCAAACATGCCGTGCTCGGCCGTCAGGTCTGGACGCACCGCAGTTACGTCGGGGATTCTATTATCTCTGACAACTGCTCATTCGGAGCCGGCACGATTACGGCCAATTTTCGCTTTGATGAACAAAATGTTTTTGTCAATGTGAAAGGGAAGCGGGTGAGCACCGGCAGCGATAAATTTGGTGTGATCATGGCTGAAGGATGCCGCACCGGCAGCAACAGCGTCCTCATGCCCGGCATTAAAGTTGGCCCTAACAGCGTCGTCGGGCCTGGCGTTACCTTGTTAGAAGACCTCCCTCCTGACAAGATCGCGTTGCCCGTTCGCGCCGGTTATCGAATCAGGAACAATCATTTGCGATTGGCGGGAAAAGATCGAAACAGGTTAATGGACACGCTGGCACAAAACGCGGCCGCGAGTTGAGAAAAGGCGTCTTCACAAAAAAAGACACGGCCGTCAGGCCGTGCCCCATAGGCTCTTTAGCTCTTAACACAACTTCAGTTTAAGGATGCGGCGTCAACCGCTGCTGCTGTTGCGTGGCTCCACGACAATTCGAATGGCTGTGCGCTCCTGATCATCTATCATTACCTCAACAAAAGAAGGTGTACAAACGATATCAACCCCCTCTTCGCTCAAGTAACCTTTGGCAATAACGATAGCCTTCAGAGCCTGGTTGACAGCCCCAGCACCGATGGCCTGGACGTCTGCTCGATTCGCCTCGCGCATGACACCGGCTATTGCTCCGGCCACCGCTGCCGTCCGCGAACGAGCAGATACTTTGATAACATTCATGTTGAGCCTCCAGTAGTCAACGACGATCTACGCACCAAGCCAGAGAGAAGTGATGCATAATCATCAAATTCTAGCGAATACCAGCCGAGATTGTCAAGAACATCAAAAACATCCCTGATACCAAATCTTGCATTGGCGCTGCCATTCAATCAGTCACCTGCCTCACTTTGAAGGAAATTGCGCGTGCACAAATTTTATTATGGCAAGGTACAACTCGGTATATGTGGGGAGTGGGCGGTAGAATACCACTACAATTGGTGATCCGCACGGTGAGTCAATACGCCTTGTTTAAAAAATCTAAATTTTTTAAGAACGGCCAACCTAAAAAGATCAAACGTTTTAAGGCAAAAAGACCCTTTTTCCATTGCGCTGCTCTATGGCCTCTGCTAGAATGGCTAAACCATTGTAAGCCACTTTACGAATGTCTTTGTCGGTTTAGACCCTCCCGCCAAAGGGTCCGGCCAGGGAGCCGATTCCGACAGACGGGCTTCCATTGAGTAGAGGGGCTCAATGGAAATGCAGCCCCCGCTGCAATGGGTGTTACTGCCCCCAATGTAGATAAGTAAGAATATCGTGGTCGTTGACCTGGGTTTAGTGTGCCTATTGGCTGGCTATCAAGTATTGGTGTGTAAGTATGTCTCCTGAAACTGCATGGAAAGCTACGCTCGGTGAATTGGAACTGCAGATGACCAAAGCAACCTTCAATACCTGGTTGAAGGATACTCGGTTGCTGGCCTGTGAGGACGATGAATTCATCATTGGTGTACGGAATGATTATGCCAAGGATTGGCTGGAAAACCGCCTGCATGACACCGTTTTGCGCACCTTATCAGCGATGGTCGGCCGTGAGGTCAGTCTGAGATTTGTCGTCTGGTCAGATGAGTTGATCGCGCAGCCGCCGCCAGTGCTCAAGAACGGCAAGAACCATGCAAGGAATACGGCCGCGGGGAACATCCACACCAATACATCCGATGCCCTCGACGGACGACTGAATAATCGTTTTTCTTTCTCCACGTTCGTCGTCGGGCCTAGTAACCGGCTGGCACATGCGGCCGCTTTAAGTGTTTCCGAGAATCCCGGCCAGACTTATAACCCCTTATTCATCTACGGCGGGGTTGGTCTGGGCAAAACCCACCTGTTACATGCCATTGGCCACAAGTGCCTCGGCAACGGCTACCGGGTTTGCTATATCTCATCTGAAACCTTCACCAACGATCTTGTGCAATCAATCCGTAACAAGAAAATGGCTGAGTTCCGCGAGAAATATCGGACCCCCGACATCTTGCTTATGGACGACGTCCAATTCATTGCCGGGAAAGAAAGCACACAAGAAGAAATGTTTCACACCTTCAACGATCTGCACAGTCAAGGGAAACAAGTCGTACTGTCCAGCGATCGGCCGCCCAAGGCCATGGTCACCCTTGAAGAGCGGCTCCAATCCCGGTTTGAGTGGGGACTAATGGCCGACATTCAACTGCCCGATATCGAAACGAGAAAAGCAATCCTGCAATCCAAAGCCGAGGACAGCGGGGTTCAAATTTCCGAACACGTGGTGGATTCAATCGCGCATTACGTTCGGAATAATATCCGGGAATTGGAAGGAGCCTTAAACAAAGTCATCGCTTATGCACAATTGGCCGGGGGCGTTATCGACGGGGAATTGGTCAATATGGCATTGGCCGATCTCATGCGCAAACCGGAGCAAACATCCGTCGCCCAGGTGATCGACGCCGTCTGCAACTACTACAGCGTATCTCCGGATGCTCTATTCAGCACCAGCCGCAGCCGCACCATCGCTTTCCCCCGCCAGGTCGTCATGTACCTGGCCCGTACAGAAACGGATGCGTCTTTACCGCAGATCGGAGCACAATTAGGCAATCGTGACCATACCACTGTGTTGTACGGGTATGAAAAGATCGCTTCTTTAATGGAGACGAATTCTTCTGCGCGGCGCGATATTCTGGAAATCAAAGCCGCATTGTACGAAACAGCTGATACACCAGCTCGAGTCTAGCCGCCAACACCTGCAAACACCCCGGGTGCAGGACGTTTATCAGAAGAGCCGATTCTACAACGAGTCGGCTCTTTTGATTTTTTCAAGCGGCCGTATTCGTTATTTCACCCCCTAATAGCCACCCCATCCCCATATCCCTGGCCCTCATTAAAACGTCCGTTCTGTGGATAAGTAGGCAAAACCTGTGGAAAACCCGCCCTTTTTGGGGATAAGTATCCCAAAGTTTGAATTCTTTATTTCGCTTCACCCACCATATATGGGGCTATTACATTAGCAAGGCCAAGATATTCAGGTGCACAATAGTTCACCGAACATATCCAATGGGGATTGTCATAAGAACTCTGGCATACACGTTACTTTATCCACATGACCGGAACGCCGAATGGCACACATCGTCCTAAATATAGGTGTGTTTAGGGGGATACTGGCATATGTGCTGGATATTATGAGTTATCCACAAATCCACAGGCCCTACTACAACAACTACCTATAAAGTAATCTTTGTAATAAGTATGGGGAAAACTTTATCTACCTGAAAAAAGTACCGCTGACTTTAGACCCATCTCCAAAAAGCTCAGGCCAGCCTGAGCTTTTTGGACACACAAAAAAGTTTTGATTAAGGTCAATCGGAGGTTACAAAAATTCAATCAGGCCGAAGCTGTCGTCTTCGACGGGCAACGCCGCAATTTTTACCCGTGTCTGCCGACCGTTGCGATCACGCAAAACCAGCACTTCCTGGTGACTCCATGGAGACCACAAGTTACCTTGTTGAATGCAGAAGCTGTGCATATTCCCATTTAAGCCAAGCGGCCCGCCGGAAGAAATGCTGTACCCGTTTAGTTGAATGGTGGCGACAACTTTGCCTGTGCGTGTACTTAATACCTGGAGCGGTTGTGTTTTGCTTTCCATGATGTGGCTCCTCAGCCGATTATGTTCATATGTGCTTGCTTGTTACTGAATAAAATTCAGTATAAAGGGTTTTAGAGAGCATGACAAGGCCCATTGATACTATTTCTCTCAGGATTTCTGCCGTTAACGGGGTCGTAACGCTATAATGGGATGATGTTGGTTAGCTTATTGGCTGGAATTTGTTGTTGGCGCATTCTCTCGTTATGAATCTTTCCGAAGTTTTGACTGCCTTGCGCACAAACCAAGATTTCTTAGGTAATGTTGTTGCCTGGGAAACACTGCCTCCACGCCCTCCCAGATTTTCGGCCGTTTCCGTGAGGCTTTCCCCGCCATTGCTGGCTGCTTTGCGGGCACGGGGTTTCGAGCAGTTCTACACCCACCAGGCGGCCGCCATCTCGGCGGCACTGGCGGGAGAGAATGTGGTGGTTGCTACTGCAACCGCATCCGGAAAATCGCTGTGCTACACAGCGCCTGTTCTGCAGCGCCTGCTTATGCGGCCGCAGGCGCGCGCCCTCTACCTGTTTCCCACCAAGGCCCTGGCCCATGATCAACTGGCAGAGACGGCAGCTATCATCCAGGAAGGTGCTCTGCCGATCCAGGTGAACAGCTACGATGGGGACACACCCCGCAGCCGCAGGCAGCGGGTGCGGGGCGCAAACGGCATCCTCATCACCAACCCCGATATGTTCCATGCCGGCATCATGCCCTACCATACGAATTGGCGCGGCCTCTTTAGCAATCTGGCGTATGTGGTCCTGGATGAAATACACGCCTACCGGGGTATCTTTGGCAGTCACGTGGCCAACGTACTGCGCCGCTTGCAGCGCATCTGCCGTTTTTACGGCAGCGACCCTCAATTCATCTGCTGTTCCGCCACGATCGCCAATCCAAAGGAACATGCACAACGGCTGGTGGAACGGCCGTTTACCCTGATAGATGAGACGCAAAACGGCGCGCCCGCTGGGGAGAAGCATTTTATCCTCTACAACCCGCCCCTCATTGATGAATCATTGGGCCTGCGGGGGAGCATCGTGCTGGCAGCCAAAGACGCGGCCGTCACGTTTTTGCGGGGAGGTGTCCAGACCATCCTCTTTGCGCGGGCGCGCCAGACTGTGGAACTGCTGCTGGCGTACTTGCAGGATGAATTGAGCAGTAATGGGGCTGGTGGCGTGTCTGTGACCGGGTATCGGGGCGGCTACCTGCCGCTGGAGCGGCGCGAGATCGAACAGGGACTGCGGGCAGGCAGTCTGCGCGGCGTGGTTGCTACCAATGCATTGGAATTGGGCATTGACATCGGAGAACTGGATGCGGCCGTTCTCGCCGGGTATCCCGGGTCCATTGCCTCGACCTGGCAGCAGGTGGGTCGGGCCGGTCGGCGCAATTCACAATCGGCCGCGGTTCTCATCGCCGGCAACAGCCCGCTCGACCAATATATCTGCCAGCATCCGCGATACCTTTTCGGCCGTTCCCCAGAGCATGCGTTAACCAATCCAAACAATCTACGAATTATGGTCAGCCATTTACAGTGCGCAGCCTATGAGCTCCCTTTCCGGCGGGGGGAGGTTTTTGGCGCAGGCGGCCCTGTGGATGTGCTGCTGGAGGCCCTGGAAGAAGCGGGCATCCTGCACCAGACGCGCCAGCAATACCATTGGGTTGGGGAAGGAACGCCGTCATCTACGGTGTCGCTGCGCACCAGCGGCAGTGATGCGGTGGTGATTCAGGATGTCAGCGGGGAAGCGCCGGTAGCGATCGGCGAAATTGACCTGGACAGCGCCCCGTTGCAGGTATACGAAGGGGCGATTTATATGCACCAGGCGCGCACTTACCTGGTGGAGTCGTTGGACTGGGACGGCCGTATAGCGCAGGTTCGGCCAGTGCTGGTAGATTACTACACCCGCGCCAGCATCAGCAGCGCCATTCGCCGGTTAGCGACCGAGGAAGAGCGACAAGAGGGAGATCTGCTGCACGCTCACGGCGATGTTTCTGTGGTGACGCAGGCCACCGGCTTCCGCAAGATCAAGCGGTATACGCACGAGACCCTGGGATTTGGCGAGATTGACCTGCCGCCAAAGACGCTTGAGACTAGCGGGTATTGGCTGATTTTCGGGGAGCGGCTGGCAGAACGGTTATATGACCTGGGCATCTTGCTGCGGCCGAATGATTACGGTCCCAACTGGCAGCAGCAGCGGCAGCAAACTCTGGCTCGCGATGGAAACCGTTGCCGGTCTTGCGGCGCAAGCGGGCCGGGATTACACGTACACCATATTCGGCCGTTTCGTGACTTCGGCTACATGCCTGGTCTCAACGAGTTTTACCGCCTGGCCAACGAATTAGATAATCTGATCACACTTTGCCCCAGTTGTCATCGTCATGCAGAGGCAGGGCGACAGGCGCGCTCCGGCCTGGGCGGCCTGGCCTATGTCCTCCGCAACCTGGCTCCCCTGTACCTGATGTGCGACCCTACTGACATTCAGGTGAGTGCGGAAACGATCAACCCGCTGACGCAGGCGCCAACCGTCGTTATTTATGATCGGGTAGCCGCGGGGGTTGGATTCAGCCAGCGTTTGTTCGAGCTTCGAGATGTGATAATGGCCGCGGGGCTGGAACTGGTGGAGGATTGTCGCTGCCATGACGGCTGCCCCGCCTGCGTCGGTCCGCCGGGAGAGATTGGGCCAGACACGAAGGTGGCGACGCGCCGAATGTTATCTTTGCTGGCTGAAAGAAAAAGGCGTGAGTGAGTGTGGCTGCGCTTTATATGCACATGACACATGAACACATGGCACTTGACACGTCCTAACCCCTCTCATTGCCAGGGCCATGCTCTGACGGTGATATTGCGCCTCTGGAAGCTGAGTAAAGCGAGGGCGAAAAAGACCACGGCCGCTCCCAGCAACGTCAACAAATCGCTTACATCCACCCCAGTCGCGATGACTTCCTTGCCGCCAAAGTAGTAGAACGGCAGCAGCGGCTGCACCGTCTCCAACGACTCGATGATGGCAGCCAGGTTGTTGCCCAGATAACTGACCGCCAGGAAAACGGAGGCCAGGGTGGTTGCCAGGCGGCGACTCGGCAGATAAGCGCCGAGGAACAGCCCTATCATGGCGAAGAGGAGGGAAATGGGCCAGACATTAATGGTGGCCCGCACCATATCCACCGCCTCCACGGCCGTATCCACCTGATCCTGAACCAGGGCATACCCGACGATCACGCCGATGGAGGACAGCGAGACAATGAGGAATAAGCTCGTGGCGATGGCGAGTGCTTTGGCCGTGACGATCTGCCATCGTTTCAGCGGCATCGCCAGGATAAGTTCTAACGTACCGGCATCTTCCTCTCCCGCCAGCGTGCTCGTTGCGGTGCTCAGACCGTAAATACTGGCCATGATAGGAAAGTAGGTGAGGATTTGGGCTGCGAAAAATCCCTCAAATGTGGCGAGGTCGCTGAAATCACCAAATGCTTGATATAGGGGAATATCTTGCAGGTTGAATGCTTTCATCGTTTCCGCCAGTTGGAGATACGAGAGCATGACAAGCAGGGAATACAACCCCAGACCAATGCTCCACCACAAGATGGCGGCGCGCCGTGAGCGTAGTTCGTGCCTTAGTAAACTGAACATGACATCCTCCACAGACGGCCGCTACTGGCTGTCGGCTCCATAATAAGTGAGGAAGGCTTCTTCCAGCGTGACCGGTTGGGTTTCGATGTCGCAAATCCCGTACTGGGCGGCGGCGCGCATAAGCGCCGGCAGGCTGTCGCGCACCTCCAGCACTACATGGTTATCTGTTCGGCTCACCTCAGTCACGCCATCAAAAGCAAAGGCATTTTCAGGCGGGGGCTGCTGGAAAGCGAAGCGGATGCGATAAAATTGCTGCCTGGTTAAAACATCCACGTCTTCCACGGCCGCAATCTGCCCATCCCGAATAATGGCTACCCGGTCACATACCGTCTGGACTTCCGACAGGATGTGGGAGGAGAAGAAAACCGTGCGGGCGTCTTGTTTCGCTTCCAGCACCAGTTCCATCACCGTTTGCTGAACCAACGGGTCCAGGCCGGTGGTCGGCTCGTCCAGAATAAGCAGTGCCGGTTTGGTCATGAACGCGGCCACAACGCCCACCTTTTGCTTGTTGCCGCGGGAATAGTTCTTGATGCGGCGGCCCGTATCCAGGTTGAGGCGCTGGCAAATCTCGTCTCGATAGGCGGTCGAATCCCCATCTTGCAGAGAAGCGATCAGGTCCAGATAGCGCCGGCCGGTCATATTGGGGTACATGCTCAACTCGCCGGGGATGTAGCCGATCCGCTGCCGGATTTCGACGCCTTGTTTCTGGCAATCGAGGCCGAAGATGGCGGCGGAGCCGCGCGTCGGCCGGATGATGTCCAGCAGGACACGCTGGGTTGTGGTTTTGCCGGCTCCGTTTGGCCCCAAAAACCCGAAAACCTCTCCCTTCCGGACGGTCAAGTTTACGTCGATGATCCCCCGGTGACGGCCGTAGTAGACGGTCAAATCGCGGGTCTCTATCACATTTTCGTTCATCAGGAGCCTCCCTCTCGCGCTCGTGGATGAAGCTTCATGGACATTTTAACATGTTCCCATCATTCAGTCTTGCCGGGGGGCTATTCTTAATGCTTCCAGTGAGAACTTCGACGCGATTAACTATATCTTATCTCAGGCGCTACAATGTGGAAGAGGAAAGGTGACACGTGCCGGAAGAAACTGCGGAATGGGATTACTGTCAAATTGAGGTACTGGTCGTTGATGACGGGCGGGACCCGGCACGAGCCGGGAATAAGCTGATGTGGGTTCAATTTCTGGCGCGCGCTGCCGGCCCCAATGGGAGCTACATCGCCGGAAAATCGAGCAAGGTTCCTCTAGCCAATATCCTCGGTTCCACTTTTGCGCCGCAGCAAAGTAATATCGGGCATGACAGCATACTGCGTATTTTGTTGCATGCCTTGCAGAAAGAGGGGTGGGAACTTTTACGGTTTAGAGGGAATGAGTGGTGGGAAAGACGGCTGCGACGGCCGACGCGGCCGAAGAAGGCTATTGCTCGGAAACTACGCTCTCTTTTTCGTGCCCGTTAAGATACGTTTCAACTCAGCCGCTGCTTGATCTCGGCCACATCCGCCTGAATTTGGGCCTGGAGCGCATCCAGGTCGGAGAATTTTTTCTCTGAACGAATTCGGGCTACAAATTCCAGCCGCAGCGTTTCCCCATACAAATCGCCGTCAAAGTCGAGCAGGTGCGCTTCCACCATTACTTCTCGCCCGTCTACGGTCGGCCGCACACCCACATTCGTCGCTGCCAAGAAACGCCGTTCCCGAACCCAGGCATAAGTGGCATATACGCCGTTAGCCGGCAAAATCAACTCCTCCCAGAGTTGCAAATTGGCTGTGGGGAAGCCAATGGTGCGGCCGCGCTGATCCCCCTTAACCACGGTCCCCGTCAGATGATACGGACGTCCCAGGCAGCCGTTCAATTGCGCAATATCGCCTGCGCTCAGGCAGCGGCGCACGCGGCTGCTGCTCACCAGCTCCTCCCCTTCTTCCACCATAGCTTCCACCAATTGCACGGAGTAGCCCATTTCCTCTCCCAGGCGGCGCAAAAAAGGGACGTCCCCTTCCCGCTGGTAGCCGAGAGCGAAGTTCCCGCCCCATAGCTGGCGCATATCGAGACTGTGGCGCAGTTGGGCCATGAAATCGGCTGCGCGCGTGCGCCGCACTTCGTCGTTGAACGCATGAGTGATAACCAGGTTGATCCCCTGCGCTGCCAGCAGCGCCACCCGGTCTTCCAGGCTTGTGATGTAGTAGCGGCCGCGCAGGTTCTTAAGGACGCGCTTGGGGTGCGGGAAAAAGGTGAGCACAGCCGCCCGCGCTCCATCTGCCCGCGCCGCCGCTACCATGCGTTGCAGCAGCACCTGGTGTCCCCGGTGAACGCCGTCAAAGGAGCCGACCGCCAGATAGGTCGGGGTGATCTCTTGAACTTCACTCAGCGTGTGAACCTGCGTAAATGACATCGAATCTTGTGTCCGTTTTGGCTTACTTGAGGGACTTTGCTCAACTGTCCTGCTCTGTGGCCGGCAAGATCACCTTGCGCGGCCGCCAGCCGTATTCTGTGGATTCCAGCACGCCCATGAAACGGCCGTCCAGGTCATAAGCGCGGGCCAGCGGCCCTACAGGCTGGTTTGCTTCACGCGCCAGTCGCTGGCCTTGCTGCATCTGAGCCGCGGCCGCCGCGGTCAATTCCAGGCGGGGTAAATGGGACACAGCCACATCCATCGGTTGTAAATGGTCAGCCAGATTATCCGGGGTGAGCTTGCCCAGAGGGAGGGCGTCCCCAACGGTAAAGGGGCCGACGGCCGTGCGCCGCAGCGCAGTCACATGCCCGCCGCATCCCAGCGCCTCGCCCAGATCATGGGCCAGCGAGCGCACATAGGTACCCGATGAACACACCATTCGCAAATGCAATTCCGGCGGCGACCATGCCAGCAGCGTTAGTTCGTAAATCGTCACATCGCGCACAGGCGCCTCTACTTCCTCGCCCCGGCGCGCCAGTTTATGCAGCGGCTGGCCTTGTTGTTTGATGGCGGAGTAAATTGGCGGCCGTTGCCGGATGCGGCCGCGGAACTTGGACATCGCTTCGTTGATGGCCGCGGTCGTGATTCCTGCTGACGGCCGTTCCGCCACAACTTTACCGTCTGCATCATAGGTGTCAGTGGTTTGCCCCAGACGCACTGTTGCCTCGTAAGTTTTGGTGTGGCCTACCAGATACTCAACCAGGCGCGTTGCCCGGCCCAGGCAAAGGAGAAGCACGCCGGTGGCCAGGGGATCTAATGTACCTGCGTGCCCCACACGGCGAATACCACTCACCCGCCGGACCCGGTTCACCACGTCATGCGAGGTCATGCCCGGAGGCTTGTCAATGATTAAGACCCCTTCTTTCATAGACATGGTGTTTGGGCGATCAATCTCTGGCAGCCGGGGGGGAACAGCCCGGCACGCGATCAACTAACGATGGCCGTCACTGATGATAGCTTCTTGCTGCCGGATCGTTTGCTTGGTTAACTCAACGACAAGCGCTTCCGCTTTGTCCAGCGGCCCTTCGAGTGTGCATCCGGAGGCCAGCGCATGCCCGCCCCCGCCCAGATTTTGCGCCAGTTCCGACACGCTGTACGGCGGCCGACAGCGAAAGCCGACGCGGATAGACCCATCTTCCATTTCCAACAGCACAGCCCCGATAGCCGCCTCGTCCACGTTGGACATCAAGTTCACCAGTCCGGACGAGCTGGAACTTGTATGTCCTATGGCCTTTCGTTCTTCGTTGCTGATAGCGGCCCATACCAGACCATCTTCAAACTTCATATTGCTCAACCCGATGCGCCAGAGGAGCAGCGTGGACATCGGCTTCAAGTTAAGCGTTTGCACGGTGACTGTGGGCAGGTCTGCGCCGGCTTCCACGAGCGCGCCGGCGATTTTCAACGTTTCGGCCGTAACGCCAGTGGTGCGGAAGCCCAGCGTGTCTGTGACCAACCCCGTTAACAAGCTGACTGCCAATTCCACCGTGAGGGGATAGCCCATGTCTGCGAATAACTTGAACAAAATCTCTGTCGTGGAAACCGCATTGGCGTCAATGTGGTTAATCTCACCAAAGCGGGTGTTGGTGATGTGGTGATCGATGTTGATGAGGCGAGGATGGGGTTGGGGGAGATCGACATAGATCTGGCCCATGCGAAGTTCATCACCGCAATCCACCACGATGATGAGGTCATGTCTGGCGCAATCCTCCGGCGTGCGCCGGATCCGATCCCACATAGGCAGGAAATCAAAGCGGTGCGGCAGGAAATCATCGCAAATCAGCGTGACTTCCTTCCCTTGCTGCGTCAGGGCAATCCCGACGGCCGTCAGAGAGCCTAGAGCGTCTCCATCAGGGCCAACATGGGTGATAACCAATATTCGTTCCGCCTTATCAATTGCCTCTCGTATAGTTTCTGCAATGGCCACCAATACACTAATCCTTTTACATGGAAAGAAAAAGCCAGAATGCCGCCTGGTCAGGTGACACGCCCTGGCTTTGTTGTTTGTCTTGAAAGTGTCCCACAACGACGGTTGCGGGATTGCTTACATCATTCTGCGCCGGATGAATCATCAGATTCTGGAGGAATATCGAGATCGTCCAAAATCTGGTTAATCTGTTCGGCTTGAGCCAGAGTCGGATCCCAATGGAAGTGAAGCTGAGGCACGGTGCGCAGCCGAATTCTGCCGGCCAATTCGCGGCGCAGAAAACCGGAAGCCTTCGCCAATGCAGCCATGACTTCGTTCTGACGTGACTCATCACCCAGAGCAATGAGATAAACGTCCGCATACTGCAATTCGCGATCAACAACCACATCAGTGATGGTTAAATCTTGCAGCCGGGGATCCCGCACATGGCGGAGGCACAATTCGCTTAAAATTAGCCGAATTTGCTCGGCAGTTCGCTGCTGCCTGATTTTGCTCATTATTCCTTACTGCCGGTTGACGCGCTCTGTTACAAAGAATTCAATGATGTCGCCTTCTTTGAAAGCACTCCATCCGGTGATGCCGACGCCGAATTCAAAGCCGGTTTTCACTTCGCGTACGTTTTCTTGCAGATGCTTTAGGCTGCTCACGCTTCCGGAGTACAGCAGCTTGCCGTCCCGGATCACGCGGGCGTTGGCGTTACGCCGGCCCTCGCCGGTGCGCATGTAGCAGCCGGCGATCTTGCCTACGCCGCTAATCTTAAATACCTGGCGCACTTCAGCCCGGCCAATCAAGACATCCTGGTAGGTTGGTTCTAATAAGCCTTTGAGCGCCTTATCCACATCTTCAATCAAATGGTAGATGATGGAGTAGCTTTTAATTTCAACCTGCTCGCTGCTGGCGGCCGCCTTGGCCACGGGATCTGCACTGACGTTGAACCCTAAAATAATGGCGTCCGAGGCAGAGGCGAGCATGACGTCGCTCTCGGTTATATTTCCGGTGGCGGCGTGTAAAACTTCAACGGCGACTTCATCGGTGCTTAATTTTTCTAGAGAATTGACAATGGGTTCCAAAGAGCCTTGAACATCTGCTTTGATGATCAAGTTGAGAGATTTTGTCTCACCTTCTTGTAATCGGCTGAAAAATTCATCCAGGCTGATGGCCGCCCGCTGGGTGGTCGCCGAGGGGGAGCGTAGTTCATTCTGCTGCTGCTGGATGATTTTGCGCGCTACTTTCTCGCTTTCGACGACGCGGAACTGGTCGCCCGCTTTGGGAATGCCGTTCAGCCCGGCCACAGAAACAGGTGTGGATGGCCCGGCTTCTTTAACCCGCTTGCCGTTGAAATCGAACATCGCCTTGATGCGGCCGTAATTCTCGCCCACCAGCAAGGTGTCTCCGTGTTTAAGCGCCCCGTTTTGGACGAGCAGCGTAGTCATGACGCCCCGTCCTTTCTCAATCCTGGCTTCCAACACGGTACCGCTGGCGGCCGCTTGAGGATTGGCTCGCGGGTTTAACTCTTCCGCGACCAGCAAAATTGCCTCAAGTAAGTCTTCAATGCCCAGCTTTTCCTTGGCCGATACTGGGATGACCATGGTGTCACCATCCCACTCTTCGGGAATCAGCCCGATTTCGCTAAGTTGCTGGTTCACCAGCGCGGGATTGCTGGTGGCTAGGTCAATCTTGTTCATGGCGACGATGATAGGAACCCGGGCAGCACGGGCATGGTCAATGGCTTCGCGCGTTTGGGGCATGACGCCGTCATCGGCGGCGACCACCAAAATGGCAATGTCTGTCGCCTGCGCGCCGCGAGCGCGCATGGCCGTAAACGCCTCATGACCGGGTGTATCCAGGAAGGTGATCAACTGGTCATTATGGACGACCTGATACGCGCCGATGTGCTGGGTGATGCCGCCGGCCTCGCCGGATTGCACATTGGTCTGGCGTATTACATCAAGCAAGGAGGTCTTGCCGTGATCAACGTGACCAAGCATGGTGATCACCGGCGGGCGCGGTTTTAGGCTAGCTTCTTCTTCCCCGGCCAAAACCCTGCGCCAGGCGGGCTGGTCGGCCGTAGCTTCTTCCTCTTCCGGGGCAGCTTCCTCATGGGTGACGACTTCAAAACCCAATTCCTCCGCCACAATCGCGGCCGTGTCGAAGTCAATCTCCTGGTTAATGTTGGCCATGATGCCATTGCTCATCAATTCCTTGATGACTTCAATGGGGCTCACGTCCATGAGATTGGCTAACTCGCGTACTGTCACAAAGCCCGATATTTCAATTAATGTTTTCGTTTCTGCCATGCGTCCACTCCCTGACGTCACGTCGTGCAAGACGGGGTTGGTTTACCCTCAGCGCTTGCGGTTACTGCCTGACCTTTGTGAGCAGCAATCGTTGCCAGGTCTGCATCAGTCATCTCTGTCTTCAGCGCCTTTCCCAGCAAAGCGCGATTGCTCAGGATTTTGTTCCAGCAAGCCTCCCGGTCACACACGTACGCGCCGCGCCCGTTCTGCTTTCCGGTGGGATCGATCACAATCTCCCGCTCCGGAGTACGCACTATTCTTGTCAGACGTCGTTTATCTGTTTTTTGGCGGCAGGCGACGCAGGTTCGCTGCGGCACTCGTTTTGGCCGCGGTTGCTTCTTCTTGGTCATCTCCTGCCAACTCTCTAAAAGTCCTCGATATCAAATTCTTCCCAATCGGGACGGCGACGGCTGCCTTTCCGCTTCCGCTTGACCACAACCTCACCCATTTCTTCGCTGTAAATGAGCTGCTTGCCCTTTCGCTTTTTCCGCTTTTCGGGCACTTCTTTCTTCTCTTCGCGGTCGGGACGGGCGATAATAACCGTGGGCTTCTCTTTCTTGACCTTCTTTTCTGGTTTGACTTCGACCGGCGTCTCGACCAGTGATCGTGACAGGTCGTCGAGGTCTATTGGTTTCGGTTCTTCCGGTTCTGGGGCAAGTTCGGCTGCGGATTCTTCCGCGGATTCTTCCGCGG
>JBHHTQ010000054.1:0-28220 GCA_046753445.1 Anaerolineae bacterium
CAGCGCAACCGAAAGCACCGGTGACACGGCCGCGACCGAAGATACCGCGGCATCTTCAGATACTGCGGCAGATGCCGCGGCTGAAGAGACCGGCCCCTTCCGGGTGGCGGTTGTTATGCCCAGCCCGACCAACGACCTGGCCTTCAGCCAGAGCATGTTTGATGCGTTGACCGCCATTCAGGATGAGATGGGGGCGGACAACTTCGAGTTTGTCTACGCCGACGGCATGTTTGTGGTGGATGACGCTGCGGCCGCCATTCGCGACTGGGCCAGCCAGGGATTTGACCTCATCATCGCCCACGGCTCCCAGTATGGGGCTTCGCTGCAAGAGATCGCGCCGGACTTCCCCGACGTGAGCTTTGCCTGGGGTACTGCCGGCGATACCTTTGACCTGCCTAATGTATACGCCTATGAAGCCAATTCCCATGAAGGGGGGTATGTGAATGGCGTGCTGGCCGCTTCATTGTCGGAGAGCGGGACGATCGGCGTGGTTGGGCCTCTCGAAGTAGGCGACGCCAAGCTGTACGTGAACGGCTTCATCGCCGGGGCCAGAGCCACCAATCCTGGCATCCAGGTGAACGTTAACTACATCGGCTCCTTCAGCGATGTCGCTCTGGCGTCTGAAGCGGCCCAAACGCACGCCGAAGCAGGCGCTGATGCCCTGACGGGGACGGCGCAGATGGTCGTGGGTGCGATTGGCGTGGCGGAAGAAGCGGGCATCCCCTGGTTTGGCACCCAAGCCAACCAGACGGAACTGGCCCCCAGCATTGTCGTGGCTAATCAGGTATACGACTGGACGGTAGTGTTGGATCAAATCATCGCCAACATCAAGAACGGCGTCCTGGGCGGTGAATCTTATGCCATCACGCTGGCCAATGGCGGGCTGGTGATGGAATACAACGATGCTTTTGACTTGCCGGCTGAAGCCCGCGCTGCCGCTGATGCGGCCGTGCAGGGCATCATTGACGGCTCCACCAGCACTTCCGGTGAAGCAGCTCCTGAGGCGGCGAGCGAACCTGCCTCTGATCTCGCCGGGCTAGGCCCCTTCCGGGTGGCGGTTGTTATGCCCAGCCCGACCAACGACCTGGCCTTCAGCCAGAGCATGTTTGATGCGTTGACCGCCATTCAGGATGAGATGGGGGCGGACAACTTCGAGTTTGTCTACGCCGACGGCATGTTTGTGGTGGATGACGCTGCGGCCGCCATTCGCGACTGGGCCAGCCAGGGATTTGACCTCATCATCGCCCACGGCTCCCAGTATGGGGCTTCGCTGCAAGAGATCGCGCCGGACTTCCCCGACGTGAGCTTTGCCTGGGGTACTGCCGGCGATACCTTTGACCTGCCTAATGTATACGCCTATGAAGCCAATTCCCATGAAGGGGGGTATGTGAATGGCGTGCTGGCCGCTTCATTGTCGGAGAGCGGGACGATCGGCGTGGTTGGGCCTCTCGAAGTAGGCGACGCCAAGCTGTACGTGAACGGCTTCATCGCCGGGGCCAGAGCCACCAATCCTGGCATCCAGGTGAACGTTAACTACATCGGCTCCTTCAGCGATGTCGCTCTGGCGTCTGAAGCGGCCCAAACGCACGCCGAAGCAGGCGCTGATGCCCTGACGGGGACGGCGCAGATGGTCGTGGGTGCGATTGGCGTGGCGGAAGAAGCGGGCATCCCCTGGTTTGGCACCCAAGCCAATCAGACGGAACTGGCCCCCAGCATTGTCGTGGCTAATCAGGTGTATGATTGGACCGTTGTATTGAAGCAGATTCTGCGCAACATTGGGGAAGGAAACCTGGGCGGGGAATCTTATGCTATCACGCTGGCCAATGGCGGGCTGGTGATGGAATACAACGATGCTTTTGACTTACCGGCTGAAGCCCGCGCCGCCGCTGATGCGGCCGTGCAGGGCATCATTGACGGCTCCATTCAAATCGACTTAGGCGAATAAACCGGTCAATATCTTCAGTAACCGGCGAGCGATATTTACCGCTCGCCGGTTACTGGTCATGGGTAACTACCCAGGTAATGTGGAACGATGCCAGATAAAACGTTGCTCCCTTCTGGTCGGCCCCGGATCAATCACATGGAAATGCGGGGAATTGTGAAGCGGTTTCCAGGCGTGTTGGCGAATGACCATGTGAATTTTGATGTGCGGTCAGGTGAGATCCATGCGCTGCTTGGTGAAAATGGGGCGGGCAAAAGCACGCTCATGAAGCAATTGTACGGCCTCTATCACCCGGATGAGGGGCAGATTATCTTTGACGGCCGTCCGGCAGCCATTCATTCCCCGGCCGATGCCATTCAACTGGGCATCGGTATGATTCACCAGCACTTTATGCTGGTGGACTCGCTAACAGTGGCAGAAAATGTGGCGCTGGGGCTGCCCTCATCCAGAGGTTTGCTAACTGACCTGGACAAGGTGGCTGAGCGAATCAGGGAACTGGCCCAATTGTATGGGTTACAGGTGGACCCGACTGCTTACGTCTGGCAGTTATCAGTGGGGGAGCAGCAGCGGGTGGAGATCATGAAGGCGCTGTACCGGGGCGCTGCGCTGCTCATTTTGGATGAGCCAACGGCCGTTCTCACCCCGCAAGAAGTAGACGAATTCTTTGTTACCCTCAAGCAGATGGCCGATGATGGTCACGCTTTGATTTTCATCTCCCATAAACTGCACGAGGTGATGACGTTTACGGATCGGGTTACGGTGCTGCGAGACGGCCGTAATGTGGGCGCCATTGCCACCAAAGATACGGACAAAAAAGCCCTGGCGGAGATGATGGTGGGGCGGGAACTTAACCTGAACCCGGAGCGGCCGCCGGTGGAAATCGGCGATTCCCGCTTGCGTTTGGAGAATCTGCAAGCACAAGGTGACCGGGGCGTTCCTGCTTTACGCGGCGTGTCCCTGGATGTCCGGGCGGGGGAGATTGTGGGGCTGGCCGGGGTTTCCGGCAACGGCCAGCTTGAATTGGCTGAGGTCATCGCCGGGCTGCGTCCGGCAACGGGCGGCCGTGTCTTTATTGACGGGAATGATGTGACCGGGCAGCCGCCGGCGCAGATGATCGCTCACGGCCTTTCCTATATCCCCGAAGAACGCAATCGGGATGGCATGATCAAAGAGTTCTCCATCTCGGAAAATCTCATTTTGCGAGAAAACAACAAACCCCCTTATGCATACCGGGGTTTTCTTGATTTCAAGGCGATCGCCCGCCGATCGAATGAACTTGTTCGCGATTTCACGGTGAAAACGCCCTCGATTGACACACCCATTAAAAGCCTGTCAGGGGGGAATGCCCAGAAAGTGATTCTCGCCCGCGAGCTATCACGCGCTCCCCGCGTGCTGGTTGCTGCGCAGCCCACGCGCGGGCTGGATATCGGGGCAACGGAATATGTCCGGGATCGCATTATCTCCCAACGGCAGGCGGGAACGGCCACACTGCTCATCTCTGAGGATCTGGATGAAATCTTGGCGCTTTCGGACCGGATTGCCGTGATTTTTCATGGGGAGATTATGGGCATTGTGGATCGGGCGGATGCCACTCCCGAAAAACTGGGCTTGCTCATGGCAGGCGAGAAACAGCGGAGTTAACTTCGGTGGAGGTCGCCACTCTTTTGTGTTTTTAAGAGCGCACCCCCGTAATGTATCTTTCCAGCTGGTCGATCGTGAATTCCTGAACCGCGATGATCGCCTTAACCAGATCGCCGATGGAGACAACCCCGATAATCTTTTCCCCTTCGACGACGGGTAGGTGGCGGATGCGCTTTTCTGTCATGAGGGTCATGGCTTCTTCAACGGTGGTTCCGGTGTCAATCGTGATCACTTCTTCCGTCATAATTTTCCTGACGGGGGTCTTCATGGAAGTTTTCCCGTGCAGAACTACCTTGCGCGCATAGTCTCGTTCAGAAACGATTCCCACGAGTTTCTCGTCCTGAAGCACTACCAGCGCGCCGATGTTCTTTTCCGCTAGAAGCTGTAATGCTTCGTAGACTGACGCATCGGGGGAGGTAGACCACACATGATACCCTTTTCTTTCCAACAACTGCCGAATTAAAATCATGATACCCTCCAGGGTTTGCGAAACACGCCAGTCATAGCAACGGCCGTGATCCGCCTAACTCAACATTGCTGACCCATGTAGTATACGCTTGTCTCTGGGCGGCCGTCTGTCAGGTTTGTGCGATTTTGTGCGGTGCTGTTCGCCAGTGTGTGCGGTAATGGGCGAGAGGTTGCATTTCCCTGCAACTATACCCGCCTGTGCGGGTAATGCAACTGCATGAGGCAGCGATGCGCTATTTTCGAGGGGGAAGCGGCGATTTGATGACATCACCTCGAGAGCATACAATTAGGCGGGAAACGCGTTTCCGGTGTGCAATTAGTTGTTCCCAAGGCGTAGGTAGTGCCTGAGCATCATCCATACCATTTTTCCCCATCAAGTGCTCCCCTCATTGAGGACGTTTTGGGCTACAAGGAGTCATCGCTTATGAGCGAGATTACCGAAATAGAAGCGACCGACTTTGTTCGTTCGTTCGGCCGTGCATCTTTCCCCGCGCGTTTTGAGCGGTTGAAAAAAGGGTACCGAGATGCCCAGCGTCAATCGCGGAAATACGCGCCCGGGTTCAATATCTTTCGCGTTCTTAAGGTGGATCGACAGGAGTACAAAACCCATTCCGCGTTTTTAGCGGAACTTCCAGATCCAACTGGTTCGCATGAGCAGGAATTCCTTTTTTTGAAAGCGTTCCTGAAACATTGTCAAGGTAAGTATTCGGAGCCGCTTTCTATCTCTGGAAGCAAACGGCCGTCCCAGCCGTTTCCCCGACTTGAGGAAGCGATTGAAGCGTTTGACTGGGAAGTGAAGACGGAAGTAACTGCACCAGGATATGGACGGTTAGATATTATCATCCGGTGTGAGCCTCTTTCGTTCCTCTGCGTTATTGAAAATAAAGTTGGGGCGCAAGAAAGCGAGAAGCAACTTCAGAAATATTGGGGCTGGATGCAGACTCAGCAAGGTAAGCATTCCAAGCAGGTGTTGATATTCTTGACGCCCGGCGGCGTGGGGTCTCAGACTGCCGGCAGCGCGCCGTATTTCAAGCTGTCGTACTCTGATGATATTCTCCCCTGGCTGGAAGACGCGCTTACCAGGGTCGAAGCGCCGTTTGTAACTACGGCCATTCGTCAATACATGCAGCTGATTTCAGGGTGGGGCAAAAAGGGTGAAAAATGAATGATCAAACAACTTCCAACTACCTTTCACCGGCAGACGATCTAAGCGATCGCCCCGTGCTCAATTACCTCGCCCGCGCAGACAACCTGGCGGTGGCGCTGGAGGCTGAGCGGGTTTTGGCGGCGTGGGACAACCAACCTCAGGAAGACGTGAAGGAACCGGTCGCCAGCCTGTTGTCAAACCGGGAGAATCTGGAGATCGCACGCGCTGTCGTTCAGCGAATCAAGCTCATTAAGAATAGCTTGCTGGTTGCTTTCGGCGCTGCGTTGAACAAGGATTTGGAGGAGCGCCTGGGCGCAAGTATCTATCGGGACGGCTGGCAGATAAAACCACAATATGATAGGCCGTGGACACGGGTTTATGCTAGTACAAGACTATTGCAGAAACGGGTGAACTCTGGCGGATCTGGTGGAGAAACGCCATGCTTTCGCGTGTCCATTTCACGATCCGAAAAATACGTCAACTATGGGGTGTCCAGGTCATGGAACAAGAAAAATTGGCCTGCTTTCTGGGAACTGTCGCTGTTTAAGCAACTGGAGACACGCTTGAAGAGACGTGGCTTTAGATTTTGGATTAGCTATAACCAACTGTACGACTTGCGCGAGGATGAATTCTGGCTGGCAATGTCGGGTAGCCCCCAAACGTTGATCACACGGACGACAGACGCCGTGTGGGATATATTCGACGACACCCGTGAGATGATCGAGGAGGCGAATCAAGCCCTGGCCCGAATGTGGGCGAAATAGTATGATCAATAAACCACAGAAACGGCCGATCCCAGATTCGTATTGGGTATCCATCGGCAAACCACCAACGGCCGGGCTGCTTGCGGGCGAATATCCTGGCGCCAAAGATGACACAGAGGCGAGGCATAAAGTGGGCCGCCTGCGGGATGCCGGCGTGACCTTGTTCGTGGATTTGACGGAAGCTGGGGAGTACGGTCTGAAACCGTACACGCCTTTCGTCGAGGAAATCAACGCTGAGCGAGGCCTGAGTGCGCAGCACCTGCGTCTATCCATACCAGATATGGGGATACCATCCCTCAGCAGGATGGCGCACATTCTGGACGCAATTGATGCGGCTGTCAGCGAAGGGCACACCGTTTACGTGCATTGTTATGGAGGTATCGGCCGTACCGGCACGGTCGTTGGCTGCTACCTGGTGAGACATGGGTTCAGTGGTGAAGAAGCATTGGCCCAAATCGCCCAATGGCGGGCAGGTACGCCCGACGGCGGGCGTCAATCGCCGGAGACTTTTGCCCAACGACAGATGGTGCTCAACTGGCAAGAGACCCCATAACCAGCCCATGCTCATCCACCTTTACATCGCCCCCGCGGCCGCCGGCAAAAGCGAGTATGTGCTTCATCTGGCCCGCCAAACCGCCCGCGCCCTCCAGGCCGAGGTGCATGTGTGCGTGTCAACCCGGCTGCAAGTGCACGCCTGGCGGCAGCGGCTGGCACAGGCCGGTGGGGCCATCGGCGTCCGCGTATTCACCATCAACGGCCTCGCGGCCGCCTGCCTGAACGCCGCCGGAGAAGCGTACACGGAGTTAAGTGAACCAGTACAATACCGCTTGCTGCAGGCGCTCCTCATCCGGCTTCCGCTGCAACATTATGCTCCCCTTGTCGGCAAACCCGGCTTTACGCAGGCTCTTCAGGCCATCATTAGTGAACTGAAGGCGGCGCAGATCGATCCCCTCCTCCTCCAGCAAGGGGTTGAGGTCCGACTCAATGAACCCCGGCTACGCGAGCTGGCCCAGATTTACATGGCCTACCAGACACAGCTGCAAACCCGGCGCTGGGCGGATCGGGCCGGCCTCACCTGGCTGGCGGCCGAGGCCCTGGCTCAACGCGCTCCCCAGGTGGCCTGCGACTGGCCCTTGCTCATCATTGACGGCTTCGACGATTTCGCCCCGGCGCAGTTGGCGCTGCTGCGCATCCTGGCCCAACGGGTGGGGAAAATGGTCATCACGCTCAACGACGAAGCGGACGACCGCACCCCCTCCCGCACCAACCGGTACCGAAAAACGCGGCGACTGCTGGAAGCGGCACTCCATGTTACGGCCGCGCCGCTTCCTAACCTGGCACGCCCAGGCGATGCCCCCCCGCCCGTGCTGCGCCATTTGACCACAAATCTGTTTTCTGCCGACAAGGCCGAAAGAGTGACTGGAGAGCCGGCTGTTCGTCTTGTCGCCGCGCCCAATCAGGCGGCCGAAGCGCGGGCGGCGCTGCGCTGGCTTAAAACACGCCTGGTTGAGGACAGGCTCTCCCCTGATGAGGTCGCTTTGTTGGCGCGGGATATCACACCATACCGCCCCTTCATCGTACAGGCTGCGGCTGAGTTCGGGCTGCCCATCCGGCTGGTAGATGGCGCCCCTTTGGGCAGCAGCCCGGCCATCGCCGCCCTGATGGATTTGCTCCGGCTGGGACTGCCCGACCCGGACAGCGGTGCCCCATCGCTGCCGCGCCGTCTGGTGGTGGAAGCATGGCGCTCCCCGTACTTCGACTGGTCTGCCCGCCCTGCGCTGGATGCACCCCCTATCAATATCCGGCCCGGAGATGCGGAACGGCTCGACAGCGCCGCCCGTCACGGCCGTGTGACCGGTGGCCTGGATCAATGGCAAACAGCATTGCAGGCATGGGCTGCCCAAGAAGAGGCGTCGGCGCAGGACGTCTCCCTCCCCGCCACATTTGACCGCTTCTGGCGGCGGATTCAGCCGTTGCAAGCGGGGCCGCCGCAGACGGGCACGATGCGCGACTTCGTCGGCTGGGTGGAAAGTCTCATCGGCTCCGATCCCGCATCCCAATCAGGCCAGGTTCCCGCGCCGCCTGACCCCGCGTCGCTCAACATGGTGGCCCGCATCCGGGCGGGAGAGACGGCCGCCCGCGATCTGGCTGCATTGCAGGCGCTCAAGGATGTACTGCGCGGCCTGGTGTGGGCAGAGGATGCAATTACACCCCGGCCCAACCGGGTCAGCTTCCCCCGTTTTTTTGCGGAACTGACCGGAGCGATTGAGAGCAGCGCCTACCACCTGCCTGCCGTCGCCAATCAACCGGATATTCTGGTGGCCAACAGTGTGCAGGCCCGCGGTCTGCCGTTTAAGGCCGTGGCCTTGCTGGGCCTGGCCGAGGGCGTGTTTCCCGCCACAATCCGCGAAGACCCGTTTCTGCGCGATGCCGACCGGCAGGTGTTGCGGGAGGAATTGGGCTTGCCCCTGGACCCCTCGACGCAGAGCGCTGAGCAGGCGTTCTTTTATGAGGCCATCTCCCGTCCCTCCCGCGCTCTGCTCCTGACGCGTCCCCGTCTGGCAGAGTCTGGTGCTGAGTGGCTGGCGTCCCCTTTTTGGGACGAAGTGTGTCGGCTGGTGGAGGCAGAACCGATGCTGCTCTCCAGCGAACAACCGGTGCCGCCGCGCCAGGCTGCCTCCTGGCCGGAACTGCTGGAGAGCGTGGTCGCGTATCCCTCGGAATCGGCCGTGCGCGAGTGGGCACAGCGAACTGCCCCGGAGCGGTGTGCGTCCGTGGAAGCTGCCGGTCGCCTCCTGGCCGACCGCCAGCGGCGGACGCGCGACCCCTACAATGGGGAATTGAGCGATCTGGCAGATGAATTCGGCCGCAGGTTTGGGCCGGAGTATGGATGGAGTCCCAGCCGCCTGGAGCAATATCGCACGTGCGGGCACTTCTTCTTTGTCAGCACTGCACTCGGGCTGGAGCCGCGCCCGGAACCAGTGGAGGGGGTAGACAGCCGCCAACTGGGCAGCGTCTACCACGATATTTTTGAGGCGGTGTACCGGTACCCGGAGCAACTCCCGGCTCCTGAAAACGACGAAATCCACGCCTACATCACGGACGTTGCCACCCCCATTCTCGGTGCCGCGCCGGAGAAGTATGGATTTCGGGAAACGGCATGGTGGGCCCAGACGCGGGATGAGATCATCCACAATGTGACCCGCTCAGTTATCAAACTGGCGGAGTTATCCGAGGGGTTTACCCCTGTGCGCACGGAGGCTGGATTTTGGGGGAAAACCGCGCTTCAGATTCGAGATGGCGACGACCGCTTTCGCTTGCATGGATTCATCGATCGGGTGGATCGGGACGAGCACGGCCGTATCCGAATCATTGATTACAAGCTCGGCGGCTCCTATGGGTTTACCAGGAAAGCGGTTGAGGAGGGGAAGAAGCTCCAATTACCCCTCTACGCCAGAGCCGCCCAAGATGCCTTGGGGCTGGGACAGGCGCTCGACGGGTTCTACTGGCATTTCGCGCAGGCTGTTCCCAGTAAATTCCGTCTGGCCGACTTCGAAGGGGGTGTTGAGGCAGCGATTAAGGCGGCGATCACCCATGCCTGGACGGCGATACGCGGCGCGCGGGCCGGGTGGTTCGTGCCGGACCCCCCCCGGAAAGGGTGTCCGGATTATTGCCCGGCGGCGGCCTTTTGCTGGCAGTATCGTCCTGGGCACAGCGGTTGATAATGACCACGCGCACTCTCCTTGATCAAATGCTGTTGAGCGACGCGCAGCGGGAAGCGGCCGCTGCGCGGGGGTGTGATGTGGTGGTTACCGCCGGCGCGGGGACGGGCAAAACGCGCACCCTCGTCGCCCGCTACCTTTCCCTCCTGGCGGATGGCGTTCCCTTGCGCCACATCGTGGCCATCACCTTCACCCGCAAGGCGGCGCGGGAAATGCGCAACCGGGTGCGGCTTGAACTTGGCCGCTATCTGAACGAAGCGGATCTAGGCCCGGATGAGCGAGTCTGGTGGCAGGATCAATACCAGGCGTTGGATGCTGCTCGCGTTGGCACCATTCACAACCTGTGCATCGACATCCTGCGGGCGCATCCGGCCGAGGCCGGCATCGACCCCCGTTTTGATGTTTTAGACGAAGCCCAGAGCCGTATCCTTCAGCGGGAGGCCGTCGACGCCGCGCTGGCCTGGGCCGCCGATGATCCTGACGCCGCTGTGCTTTTCCGCCTGCTGCCGGAATGGGCGCTGCGACGGAGCGTGGATGGGCTGCTCAAGGCCCGCCTGACAGCGCAAGCAGCATTAGCCCGACTGCCGGTTGAGATTGGCGCTCATTGGCAAACGGTACTGGCGCAAAGACAGGCGGCCGCGCTTGCCCGACTCACAGCCCGGTCTGACTGGCAGGCGAATCTGGCTGTCTTGCGCCGCAATCCGGCCGATAATCCGGATGACCGCAGGGAACAAATGCGGCGGCAGGTGCTGGCGGCCGTGGCCAAAGGGGGAAGTGGGACGGATCAACTACGCCATCTGGCGGTTCTGGACGAGATCAATTTGAGCGTGGGCAGCGCGAAGGCCTGGCCGGGAGGCAAAGTACAGGCGGATGAAGTCAAGGCAGCCCTCAAAGGGTTGCGCGACCTGTGGTGCAGTCAAGCATTGTTCACGCTCAGCCTCAACGAGATGGATCAACTGATGGAGGCAGCCCTCCCCCCGTTGCGGGGGATGTTCGAGCGGGTGTGCGCGCATTACCAGGCCAGCAAACAAGCGCGTCACGTTTTGGATTTCGACGATTTAGAAGCGGACGCCATTCGCTTGCTGGAAGAAAATGAAAGCGTGCGTGGTTACTGGCAGTCGGTGGTCCGGGCTTTGCTGGTTGATGAGTTCCAGGACAGTAACGGCCGTCAGTTGACCCTGGTACGACTGCTCTGCCCCCAGCCAGGCAAGTTGTTTATCGTCGGCGACGCCAAACAATCCATTTACCGTTTCCGTGGCGCAGATGTGGCTGTGTTCCGGCAGGAGGGGAAAACCATCGAGGCCGCCGGCGGTACCGTGCGGCAGTTGCAGAAGTCGTACCGCGCCCATCGGGGCCTGGTGCAGGGCTTAAATGACCTCCTGCGCCCTATTTTGGGGGAACCCGCGGCCGAAACGCCGGCCTGGGTGGCTCCATTTGCGCCGCTGACTCACCATCGCGAGGTGGCTGCGGAAGGGATTACCCCGCCTTACATTGAGCTGCACCTGACGGTGGGCAGCAAGCAGGGTGGGGCGCTGGATCGGGCGGCGCGTGCTCTGGTGGGGCGGCTCGCTGATTTGGTTGACGGCAGTTCGCTCCAATTCGGCGACATCGCCATTCTTTGCCGCGCTTCGGGTTCCTTCCGGTATTACGAGGATGCGCTCGATGAGGCGAGCATCCCCTTTCTCACAGTTGCCGGCAAAGGATTCTACCAGCGGCCCGAAATCCGCGATTTGCTGAACGCCCTGCAAGCCATCGCTGATCCCAGCGACGACCTGGCGCTGGCCGGCTTCCTTCGCTCTCCCGGCTGCGCCCTTTCCGACATCGCCCTGTATCAATTGGGCCGGGCGAGGGAAGCAGGCGCGTCACTGTGGCAGACCCTTCAGGCAAACGTCCCGCTTGACGGCATTGATGCGGAGCGCGCGTCACGCGCCGTGCTCCTGATCCGGTCTTTGCACCAACTCGTGGGGCGCGCGGCCGTGGCTGATGTGCTCAAGGCATACCTGGATGAAACCGGTTACCGGGCTGCGCTGCGCCAGGCGGGGCTGCATCGCGCTGCCCGCAACGTGGCCAAGCTGCTGGCGGATGCTCACGACAGCCAGCTAATCAGTGTAGGTGCTTTTTTGGAATATGTGGCCGCGCTTCGGGATAGCGGCAGTCGTGAGGGGGAAGCGCGGGCAACGGTCGATGGCGCGGTGCAAATCATGAGCGTCCATGCGGCGAAAGGGTTGGAGTTTCCCATCGTGGTGATCGGGGATGCTTCGCACAGCGCTAGAAGCGACCGTGATACGCTAATTGATCCGGAGTGCGGCGTCTTGCTCAAGCTAACTGACGAGGATGGATTAACCCCGGCGCTGTTCCAATTGTGTCAGGCGCAGGACAAAGACCGGGACGATGCAGAAGCGAAACGCCTGTTATACGTGGTTGCGACCCGCGCTGAGCAGAAGCTGCTGATTAACGGCTGCTTCAGCTTAAACGAGAAGAACCGTCGGCCCATGCGTCTCTCGGGTTGGCTGAAGCAGACAGCGGGGCTGCTTGGTCTGGCTCAATGTGAATTGGACGACTATGATGAAAACGGCAGCCGCGCCCTCACTTTTGCGCTGCGAGTCGCTGAAACGCCGGTGGCGTTGACTGTGTACGAACCGGGATACGCGGGCTTACCGGCTGCGCCTTCATCCTCCCCTTCAATGGAAGCAGATGAGGTTGTGTTGCCGCCACCTTTGTTTCCCCCGATCCCAATACCAACGGCCGTTACCGAAGACCAGCCGGCATTACCTCAGCGGGTCTGGCAGGTGGTATCGTCCGCGCAGCGGCCGGTCGCCCCCGCCTGGGTAATCGGATCGCTGGTCCATGAAGCGTTGGCCGCCTGGCGTTTTCCCGGAGCCGATTTCGATGCATGGGCGCGTGCGCGGGCACAGGCATATGGGCTGGCGGATGGTCGCCGGCTGCAAAATGCGGTCACAGAGACCACCCGCCTGCTTGCTCGCTTCCGACGGCATGCGCTATTCCGGGAAGTACACAAGGCCGACCGCCGATTGCATGAAGTGCCCTACAGCTTACTGCACGATGGGCAGGGCGAGCAAGGTGTGATTGATGTGTTGTTCTTGCGGGATGGGCGTTGGACGTTGGTAGACTTTAAGACGGATCGGGTGCGGCATGAAGCGGAGTTCAGGGAGTTATTGTCGAAGAAGGATTACATGGGGCAGGTGAGGCGGTATGGGGCGGCCGTGGCGCATCTGATTGGGCAGACGCCCCGGCTGTTTTTGTGCATGTTGAACTTTGCCGGCGAGGTGTATCCTTTCCCCATAGATGCCGGAGGTGCCGGATAAAGCAAAAACGCGTTAAATGACGCCCCAACAGACATTATTTAATGCGCAATTTCGCATAGTGATTAACGCAACCCCCCACAACATAAAATTAAATTAAATGGGGCTGCCGAACCATGAAAATCAGGCGCGTTCGACCGTTATGGTCTGGCGGTGAATTTGGTACGTACCGGCCAAAACCTGCTCGCTGAACTGTGCCGGCACATCAACCAGGGTGTGATCGTTTTGAATGCGAATAGCCCCGATGGTTTTGCCGGGGATGTTCGCATTATAGGCAATGGTACCCACGACATCGTTGGGGCGCACGCCATGTACTCGCCCAGCATTGAGTACCATGCGCACCATTCCCTTTTCATGGGAACGGCGTCCCGCTTCCCGCTTGCCGCGCCGTCCATTCGGCCGTGATTTGCGGGTAGGGGGGGACTTTACGTCGCTGATGGTGGCGATGGGGCGCTGCTTTTCTTCAGCACGGGCCAGTTTCAGGGCGGCGGCGGCTACCTCGATGGGATCGTATCCGGCGGCGATCAGCTCTTCAGCCATGTCACGCTCGCGGCGGGATCGGCCGCGTCGCAGCCAGACTTCCATTTTTTCCCGCAGCAGCCCTTCGCGGTGGGCCTGGATTTCGGCGATGGTGGGCACGGCCGTTTTCGCGATCTTCTGCCTGGCATACTGCTCGATTTTTCGCAGGCGCCACTGTTCTTTCGGCGTCACCAGCGAAATGGCAATGCCCGTTTTCCCGGCGCGGCCGGTGCGGCCCACGCGGTGCACAAACACTTCCGGGTCGCGGGGCAGGTCAAAATTGAAAACGTGCGAGATGTCGTCAATATCCAGACCGCGAGCCGCCACATCGGTGGCCACCAGCACAGATATTTGCTTATTGCGGAAGCGATTGAGGACCCGTTCCCGTGCATCCTGACTCAAATCCCCATTCAACGCCTCTGCGGGGAAACCGCGCACCGACAATTCATTCGCCAGGTCGCCGGTTCCCACCCGCGTTTGCGCAAAAATGAGGGCGCTGCTGATCGCTTCTATTTCAAATAAACGGGTCAGTGCAGCCAATTTATCCTTCCCATTCACCAAATAATACCGCTGCTCAATGCTAGAGACAGTCCGCTGTTTACGGGCGATAGTGATGGTCTGCGGGTCGCGCAGGTACCGTTTTGCCAGGCTGCGAATGGCCGGGGGTAGGGTGGCAGAGAAGAGGGCGGTTTGGCGGCCGTCCGGAGTTTCTTGCAAAATCGTTTTGATGTCTTCGATGAAGCCCATGCTTAACATTTCATCCGCTTCATCTAAGACGACGGTGCGCACATGGCTCAGGTCAAGAGCCTTTTGCTTGATCAGGTCTAACAGACGGCCCGGTGTGCCGACGACGATGTCCACCCCTTTTTTCAGCCGATTTTTTTGCCGCCCGTAGGGGGTGCCACCGTAAATGGCGAGGGCGCGCATGTCAAGAAGACGGCCGTAATCGTGAACCGCCCGCGCCACTTGCAAAGCCAGTTCGCGGGTGGGGGCTACAATCAGTCCTTGCACCTGCTTTTGTCCGGGAACGAGGTTGTGCAACATGGGGAGTGCGAAGGCGGCCGTTTTGCCTGTGCCTGTTTGTGCCTGCCCGATGATGTCTTGACCGGCGAGCATGGGGGGGATGACGGCCGTTTGAATGGGGGTAGGCTCCGTAAAGCCGAGTTCAGAGATAGCCTGCGTCAACTGCGGGCGCAGGTTTAATGCGGTAAATTCGTTTGTCATTTTTGCTCCTATTTGCGTTTTGATCTGTCCGTTGTGCGGCACGTCCCCTTGCGGGGCACGCGCCTCCCTTGTTTGCCCACAGCGGACTCATCCCACAAATAAGAGCCTACCCGTGGCCACAAAAATGCCCGACCACATGGTGTCGGGCATCCAGGCGAAATATTCAAAACAATCTATTGCTAATCAGTGCATCCAGTGGCGGATAGCAAGAACGAGTATACCATTTTCCCCCAAATGCACAACGGCGGTTTGGGCGCGGTTCATGCCCAAACCGCTGTTAGGCGCGAGGTGGGAAGGGGCCGGGTGTGTCTATTCCGTACTCATCGGCTTTCCAGCAGGTCACGCACGGTTCGCACCTGCACACCATACTCCTGAAAAAGCTGGGAAAGCGGCTCGATCTGGTCGAAATGCAGTTCAATCGTTTTGGCCAGCACCGGTTCAATCTTGGCTGTTGTCAGTAAACCAATATGACCCACATCGGGTAGAAGCACATACATTCGTTTATGCGGTCGCCCATTTCTGCCTGAACCGGCGCGACGCGCCCGGAATGATCGCCTTGCCGTGCCCAAAGCAGGCGATCTCGAAGTCGAGGACCGCGACTTTGGCCAGGCTCCGCTTCCCCTCCTCAAGGTCCGCATACCCCAGGCTGTATCCAAAGCCCAACATATTACTCGCAGTATCGGCGGCAAAGAGGACCCCACCGTGTTTATCCCAAAGAAAGGCAAGCTGCCCGTCGCAGTGACCGGGCACGTGAATGGCGCGGATGCCGCCGGCGATGGCAAGCTCATCGCCGTCATTGACCTCGCGCTCAATGTCGGCCGCTTCATATTCGGCCGCGCCAAAGCCAATAAACGCCCGGAACATCATGTTTTTGAGGAGGCCGGGCGCCGGTTTAAGATGGGGCGGCACCTTACCCGTCCGCACAACTGCCGCATCTATGGGGTGCATGTAGGCAGACGCGCCGGTGATCTGCTTCAACGCAGCGAGGCTGCCGGCGTGATCCGGATGGCAATGCGTCACCAGAATATGCCGGATATCCGCGGGTTGACGGCCGATCGATTTCACGGCCGCCGCTATCTTCTCCGCGCTTTTCGGGTAACCGGTATCCACCAGCGTCAACTCGTCCCCATCGTCGATCAGAAAAGTGTTAACGGGGCCTAACGGGATCACATACAACCCCGGCACGATTTCTTTGGCAGACATACTTCACTCCTTTAGATTGGTTTCTCTCAGGAACGCAAGAACAGCTTCGTTCCACTGCTGCGGGGCCTCGAAATAAGGGGAATGGCCTGTATCCGGGATCTCAATGACGCGCGCGTTGGGCAAAAGAGATGCTGCTTCTCTGATCATTTCCGGCCCAAAGATCGGGTCATGCGCCCCAACGACGAATAAGGTGGGGATGTCGAGCCTTTTCACGGCTTCAAGAGGATAGGCGGTTTTTTGGAGAAGAGCCGGCATATTGGCGGGCGGCGGTTCGGCCGTGCTTCCGATTTGCTTGTAAAGAAACGCCTGCGCGAGGTTCTGCCGGGTCAATTGCTGCCCAATCGCGGGATGATGTCCAAACGGCAGTTTGTGAGGCGGCGGCGCGGCCGCAAGCGCGCGGGCAAAGGCGTCAAACGCCTTTTTGATGGCGGGGGTAAAAATCCCCGCCACCGTGTTAGCCAGGATCAGGCTGCGGGTACGCTCAGGATACGCCAGAGCAAACCCGGCCACGGCCCAGCCCCCCATGGACTGCCCCACCAGATGGGCTTGATCCACACCCAGGCAGTCTAACAGCGCTTTCAGGTCCCGGGTCGCGGTCGCCGGCCCGGCCTGCCCCGTTTTGTTCGATGAGCGTCCAAACCCTCGCTGATCCCAGGTGACCACACGGTATGACTGGGCCAGGACGGGGACCTGCTGGTACCAGATGGCGTGATTGCCCCCCAGCCCGTGGCAGAGGACCACCACCTCCCCTTCGCCGTAGCTTTCATAGTAGATGCGTTCGTCGTCAGAGGTAAAAAATCCTTGCGGCCCTGTTTCAGGTAGATGGTGCGTTATCATATGGTTCACTCTTGTTGTTGGTGTGTGCAAAAACGGCGGCATCCATCTATTGTAAAACTGGATTAGGTTTCTGATTCACCGAGAATTTGAGCACATCGGGTCTGGAGTAATGGCCGGCTACATCAAACATCCGTTTTGCGGCCGTGATCTGTTTCAGATCAATTTCCGCGTACAGGATCTCTTCCTTGCCCTCGATGGGGCCGGTAATAATGTTGCCGTCCGGACCGATGATGCAGCTTTGCCCCGAATTGATCCACTCCGTTTTCTCAGAATAAAACCGCTTAAATTCATACTGATCGGGAATATCATCCAGATGCAGGGGCATACAGCAACCAATGACAAATGCGCCCCCCTCTTTGGCAATATGGCGCAGCGTCGTTATCCACAGGTCCCCGCGCCCAGGTGGGGGCCACGTAGATTTGCGTACCCCAGGCATACATGGCCTGGCGGGCCAGCAGATCAGCCCGCCCAGGATGCCCACTGTGCCAGTAGTATAACATAGTTGGCATCGTTGGGGGTGCGGCTGAAGCGAGCCTTCCTGGTTTGTTCTGTTATTGCTGGTACCGCAGCAATCGCAGCGCGTTTAATACCACCACAATACTGCTCCCTTCGTGCAAAACCACCGCCCAACTCAAATCCATCAGCCCTGCGACGGAGGTGACGAGTAGCAGGCCAATGACGCCTAAAGAAACGCCCAGGTTTTGCTTGATGATGGCCCGGCTGGCGCGGCTGAGACCGACGGCAAAGGGCAGCTTGCCCAAATCGTCGGCCATCAGGGCCACGTCGGCCGTTTCCAGGGCCACGGCCGTGCCCGCCCCACCCATGGCAATGCCCACCGTCGCCGTCGCCAGCGCCGGGGCGTCATTGACGCCGTCCCCTGTCATGGCAACCGCGCCGTGCGTCTGCAAAAGCTGCTTGATGGTCGTCAGTTTGTCTTCCGGCAGCAGTTCCGCCTGCACATCAGTCACGCCCACCGCTTGGGCGATGTTGCGGGCCACGGCCGCATTGTCACCGGTGAGCATGATCAGCTTTTGCACGCCCAGCTCCAACAACTGCTGCAATGTCTCTCTTACGCCAGGGCGGGGCGCGTCGGCCAGCGCCAGCACGCCCAGGAATCGGCCGCCGTGACTAACGGCCATGGTCGTTTTGCCTTCGCCCTCGAATTGGGTGATGGTTTGTATCACGTGGTCGTCCAAAACATGATTGTCCGTTTCGTGAAAGAGCTTGAGGGAACCAATGAGGACGGGTGCCCCATCCACCTCACTCCTCACACCGCGCCCGGTTACATTCTCTAACCCATTGGCCGGGGGCAACGCCAATCCCCGCTCCTGCGCCGTACGCACAATCGCCAGCGCCAACGGGTGATTTGACTGCTGTTCGACGGCGGCCGTAATCCGCAGCAGATCGTCCGGCCCGGCCCCATTCATGGGAACCATATCCGTCACCTGGAATTTGCCTTCCGTTAATGTGCCCGTCTTGTCGAAAGCCATTACCTTAATGCCGCCCAAATTCTCCAGATGGACGCCCCCTTTGATGAGGACGCCGTTGCGGGCGGCCTGGGCGATGCCGGCCAGGACGGACGCGGGCGTGCCCAGCGCCAGGGCGCAGGGAGAAGCGGCTACCAGCAGCAGCATGGCCCGGTAGAAGCTGTCCTGCAAAGGCATCCAGCCGAAAATGGGGGGCACGGCCGTCACCAGCACCACCAACGCCAGCACCGCCGGCACAAATTTAGCGGTGAATTTTTGGGTAAACTGCTGGGTTGGGCTTTGTTGGCTTTGGGCTTCGGCCACCATCTGCATGACGCGGCTGAGGGTATTGTCCTTTGCCAGCCGGGTGACGCGCACTTCTAGCGCCGCTTCCTGGTTGATTGTGCCCGCAAACACCTCATCGCCGACAACTTTTTCCACCGGCACGCTCTCGCCGGTAATGGGACTCTGGTCAATGGTGCTGCGGCCGCTGACGACTTCGCCGTCCACCGGCACGCGGTCGCCAGGACGGACGATGACCACATCCCCAAGCTGGAGCCGGGCCACCGGTTCCTCAGCTATTTGGTCACCCCGTTTGACGCGGGCTGTCTTGGGCATCAATTCGCCCAACGCGTTCACCGCATTGCGGGCGCGGTCCAGGGCGTAGTGCTCCCCGGCGTGGCCCAGGCTGAACAGGAAGAGCAGAAACGCGCCTTCCGGCCATTCGCCTAACACAGCAGCGCCGCTCGCGGCCGCCAACATCAGCACGTCAGTATCAAAATTCCCCTTAAACAGGCCGGGAATGGCGTGAGTGGCGATATCGTACCCCCCGGCGATGTAGGCCACGATATAAAGGTAGACGGCGACGCTGCCCGGCAGATTGAAGAAGGTTTCGCCCAGCCAGCCAGTCAGGAAGAACAGCCCGGCCAAAGCCACCAGGATAAGGCCCCACTGTTCTTGCATCCACCGGGGTAGGAAGGCGGGAACGCCGCCGCCGAGGTCGTGCGCTTCCTCTTCCTCTTCGCCTGCTGTTTCCGGCTGAGCGAGGGGTGCAGTCTTCGGCGTCAGCGGCTTGTAACCAAGTTGTTGGATCGCCTGCCGGATGGCTGGTCGTTGCAGGCGTTGGGTGTCGTAAGCGACAAAGGCCAGCCCGGCGGCGTAGTTGACGCTGGCGTGTAACATACCCGGCAATTTTCCCAGCGATTGGGCCAACCCGATGGCGGCGTCGGCCGCGTCCATGCCGGTGAAGGGAATGGTCTCGTGCCGGTACCGGTTGGTGAAATCCCCTCCTGCCTCGCGGGCGATGCGCTGGACGGCCGTCAGCGAGATGAGGTTGGGGTCGTAATGGAGGCAAAGCTGTGGTGGTTCTTTGTCGTACTTAACGTGTGCGCGCAAAATTCCTCTCTGATTTTGCAGGGCGGCTTCCAGGTGGCAGAGGCAGCCATCCTGCGCATCGTCAATATCTGGCGCTACCAGCGGGATGTCTAATTCAATTGTGTTTTCCATAGTTTTCCTGAATGAGATTGATGATTGGAGATTAGCGACTGGAGATTGGAGGCTGGAGATGAGTAGTCTCTAGCCCCCAGCTTTCAGTCTCCAACTCCCTACAGACGGTTGCTGATTTCAGGAAAGCGGCTTTGGGGGTGGAGAAGATGGAGGGGGGGAGTAAGGCAGGTATGTCAATGTGATGGGTGCCAGGATGAAGGCCAGAGCAGCGAGAACAAGCGCCGGGAGGTCCGGCGGCAGGTTGAAATTACCGTGGAGATCGGCCGTGACCTGGGGTGTGGGAGCAGAACGGCCGTCAACCGCGCCGTCATCCATGCACTTGTAGCCGCCGGCATCTTGCACCACGCAAATGGCGTCGGCGGCAAAGTGCCCCACAATGCTCACCGTTGTGACAAAGAGGCCCAGTGTGACCAATAGGGTCAACCAGCGTGGTTTAGCCATGCGATACATGCTCCAGGCCAAAGCGGAAAAGCTCGGCGATATGGTCGTCATCCAGACTGTAGAAAACGTAGCGGCCGTCTTTACGCCCCCGCACCAATCGCATCTGGCGTAAATGGCGCATGTGGTGGGAAACGGCCGATTCACTGATGCCCACCATCTCAGCCAATGCGCTCACATTCATCTCCCCTTGTGTCAGAGCGGCGATGATTCGTATCCGGCTGGTATCGCTCAGCGCGCTGAATAGTTCAGCCACCTGAGCGGCTACCAGCTCGTCCAGCGCGGCTTGAGAGGTTGTTTGCAATATGCTCATTATTGAATACCTGAATATATGCTCATATATTGCATGATTTTAGCTGGATATATCCTAAATGTCAAGATTGATGCGATCCGGGAATGTGCCCACGAAACCCGACAAAAGTCGGGGAAATTCAGCGGCTGGAATGGTATGCTTCATTTGCCGCCTGAGCGATTTGTATTTGAGAAGGGAGCACAAGATGAAAATGTCGGGGATGATTCCCAAAAACAAGCTGACCCGAAATACCCGGACAAAAAGAATGATCATTAAATGCCGGCTGCGTTTAAGGCGGGTGGATGACTCATCGGTGGAGGTGCGGCGGTGCATGCGGGTGCGCTCTTGTGACGGCCGGGAGGTCGGGTTCGTTGCGGCCGTGATGATTGACGAGCTGAAGCAGGAAGCAACCCATGTTTTACTCGGCCGTTTACCGGTCACGCCGATTTACCGCCTGATTCCCATTCATCTGATCGATCAAATAGACGAGGAAACGGTTCATCTGAACATTCAAAGCAACGCTGTCGAAGAACTGTCGATTCACCAGCCTGATTAAGAGCTTGGCGGTGTCGCGGTTTTCCTTTCTTACATGATAAACCGTGACACACTTAAACCCGACAAAAGTCGGCGACGGCCGTTCCCTGATTGAGTATGCTATAGACACAAATTCACAAACTGTGAAACAGATTGTTATCTGCGGAGGAAAATTGCATTGACCGGAACATCCCGAAGCACAGGCCATGTACCACTTCCTTGATGGGAATGGCTGGATGCTTGTGGACAGCGAGCGCCTGCTGTCAGCGCCGGAGCTACCATGATTAGTAAGCAAAGAGTTGTTGACGCGATGAACGCGCAAATCAAGAGTGAATTCACGGCTTTTACCCAAAAAGAATGCCTTTCCGGTACCCATTCTTCAGGAGATTCTCAATGTTCCCATACTTTTTAATGGCAATCCTCTATCTATCTCTGGCTGTGCTGGAAGCACTCGATGCCTCTTTTGTCAGCTTGAGGTTACTGCCCTGGTTTAACGGGATGCGTTGGCTGCGCGTCCATCTCATCACTCTGGGCGTGCTGACACAAGTTCTCTTCAGTCTCATGCCTATGCTGGTGGCCATTCGTCACCGCCTTCCCCGGCCTCACTTCCGTTGGAGCATCTGGCTGACGCTGAATGCCGGCATCCTGACGCTGTTGGTGGGGATTCCGTTGGTCAATATCGTACCCATCCTCGGCGGGGGAACACTGGTGTTTATCGCCACTGCTTTGCTGGTAGCCCAGTTATCGGGGATGAAGCCGACAGAGGGGTCTGCGGACAATGCGGCTCATGCCGGGCGTAAGTTTTATATTGCCGGGCTGGGATATTTCTTGCTGGGTATTATCGTGGGAACCGGCATGTGGATAGGCTGGGCGGAGACGCTGCATATTGCTGCGCCGGTGGAAGTGCATATCCATGCCAATAATTGGGGGTTGATCTCGCTGGTGTTTGCCGGCTTGCTGGTGGATATGTATCCAGTGTGGGCGAAACGGCCGTTTGCTAATCCCCAATCCGTCAATTTCATCTTTTGGGGCATGGTTATCGGCGCGCTTGGCCTTATCTTTGGCCCCTGGTTCCAGCTCAAATGGCTGCTCGTTCCCGGCCTGCTCCTGCATCTGGCGGCAACCATCTGGCTGTTGGTCAACATCATCAAGCCGCTGTGGGGAGAACGGAGAACATGGGCGCCCGGCATCTGGCACCTGTTCCTATCCTATTTTTGGATTCTGGCGCCGGTGGCAGCTGCACCCCTTGTCTTGTTCAAAATACCGGGTATCCCGGCCGGAACGATTGAAACCACCGCACCCCAAGCGTTGATTTACGGCTGGCTGCTCCAGTTTGGCTTTGCCGTAATACCTTTCTTTTTCGTGCGCCTGTTCCAGCCGGATAAGCCGTCTCAGTTGGGCGGCACCTGGCTCAGTCTGGTCTTGATTAACCTGGGAGGCGTCTTCCTGTGGGCCAGCATCTTCATTGCGCCCGCCCAAGGGATACTGCACGGGATTGCCTACCTGTGGTGGACGGCCGCGATGCTGCCGGTTGTTTCCCAGTTGTGGCATATTGTGCGCGCCGGATTAGCCCGGTATGAAAGTCAAAGTGAGCTGGAAGCTATTGGCTTGTAACGAACCCAGCCAATGAGTGTAGGGTCGTCGCCTCTCCAGAAAATTTCATCAGTCCAGTAACCAGACCCGGTTGCCGCCGGCGTCGTAGGTGAACGTGGTGACGCCGCCGCCGGCTTTGTCCGTCACCTGCACCAGCCGGTTCTCCACATCCCACACCTGGGTGTAGCTGCCCGTCCCGTCGTTGCGCGTCGTCATATTGCCGTTGGCGTCGTAGCTGAAGCTTTGCCCGCTGCTGACTGTGTGGATTGTCCGTTACTAGCTCGCTGCCAGATGCGTGTGTTAAAGAAGACGGCGGGACGACGGCTTTATTTTACAATGGCAGAAGTCAGTCTGGCTCGTCGTCGGCAGCGGATGAAGTTGGAGCGGGAGTCAGGACGTAATCTACGGTCGGCTGTTGAAGCGACGGTGCGGGAGATTAGCTGCCGATTAGGGCATGGGCGGTTGCACGTGCGGGGCAAATTCCGCGTGGGGATGACGATGGCGGCTTCAGCGGCGATGGCCAATGCGCGGCGGATTTGGCGTTATCAGCAGGCGGAAAGAATGGTAGGGCAAAGGCGGTTGGGAACACAGAATGAGCAAAAAACGGGGATGTTTATGAAAACAGTCTCCCTGTTTAGTCTGGTAGGGCGTATTCGGGGCCAAATGCGCCTTTTTGCACCTCCATCGGCGTTTTTTACATATTCGCTAAATTTACAGACTGTTTTTTGAAAACGGTCGTTTTTTCATCGGAGTCTTCAAAAAGTGAAAAACGAGTGTCGAGCCATTATTTGACCTGATTGGCAAAGTTATCGGGGTGACCGGTCAACAAAAGCAGTTACCGATGCAAAAGCTTGTAAATGTACGAACAGTCTTGGCTTTAGGCACCCTGACTGTACAAATTTCGATGATAATGATAGGTATCTACCCCAACTGCGCCATTTGGCGAGCCAGGACATCGCCAAAGGCGGCATTGACCACGGGTAGGAAAGGACGAGGCACGGCCGTTACCGCCAAGACAGTCGATACTCCCACACCGCGCACAGCCGGCAGATTCTCGTTGCCTTCCGCCACCACCAGAATGATCTTTGCGTGCCGGGCACGATAAACCTGCGCATCAACTAATGCCGCCGCCTGGAACAGCGGATCCATAGCCAATATAACGATGAGCGTATCGTGTTCAGCATCAGGGCCACCCACCGTGGCCAGCGGCCCGTGCCAGGCGGAATCGGTGTACAACGCTTCGGCCATAAAACCGTGCATACGCAGTGAGCGGGCCATGCTGGCGGCCGCAGCAAAATCTTGACCGCCGCCAATTAGCTGCACTTTATCGTAACCAGCTTGCACCAACGGCGTCAGTGCTGCGCTCACATCATGGCTCAGGCGCTTATCAGTTAGAATTTCAGCGACAACCAACGGCAATTGAGCTATTCCCGCTTCCCACAGGCTTGTATCCATGCCGCGCTGCCGCGCCAGGCGCACTGCCAACCCAATCAAATAAACCGACCCCAACAGTTCTTGTTGCAGCGGCGATAAATCCGACGGAAGGGCGACGGTATGTTCGTCACGCACAGCCAAAACTGAACCGGCCCGGATCAGGCGCACTAAAGCCGTATTCGGGTTTACCTGTGGCAGATCGCTGATGAAACGACGATAAACGACAACGTCAATCCCTAACAATTCGTACCAGACAGCGGCAGCCATGTAGGCCGCGTTTTCGGTGGCTTTGGTATCAGCGGCGACAACCAGATGAGCCGGACGATTTAACGCCAATTGGCCGGGCAGCGGCGCGGCGATGACGGCAACGGCGGCCCGCAGGGCGACGGTCGCTTGCAGAGCGGCCCGCGATGGCCGGTCACGTAGAAAATCCCAGGCGGTGCGAGCTAAACGGCCGTCATTAAATTCCCGCAAACCGACATTGTGAAATTCGCGGCGGGCTTCCACCAAAGCGCGTCGCTCGGCGCCGGTCGTCGTCACCGATTTGGCTAAATTGCGCGGCCGGTCAATCTCATCGGGCGACAATCCGCGCGCGTAGGCCAGCGCCACCGCCAATTCAAAGAAGAATGGCGCATCTACCAGCGATTGTAATGAATCAGAGACGTGGGGGGAAACGAAAACGGCCGTATTAGATAACGCCTCCCATTCTTCCAGACGGTCATGCGGTGTTGTGTGAATGAGGCAGAAAACGTCCAATTCATGCAAATAATTGATGATGAATTGGGCTTCCCACTGGGCCTCGGCGGCAGTGGCGTTGATAACAAATAGTACGCGCCGCCGGTCGTCCCCGACCAAAGCGCTGCGCTCGATGAGGGCGCGTAAATCGGCGTCGTGAAAATCGGATGTGCGAGCGACGATTTGGGCCAACTCTTCGATTTTAAGCTCCGCTTCGATGTCTACCGGGCTGTTGCCGACGACGGCCACTTTGTTGAAATTACGGCAGCGAACGGCCGTTTGGCGAATGCGGCGTTGTCGATCCGCATCAGCAAGAACAGTGCGAACGTGCTGCGGTACGACAAATGTTAATTCATTTAGCAGGTCAGATAAAACGGCCGTTTCCTGAGTTTCCGATTGCCGTTCCGACAGATGCAAGGCCAACAAATACAGCGTCATCAAAATGGCCTCGTACCCTTTGACGGTGGCAACCGATACCTCGACGCCAGTATGCACATTCAAAACGCCGCCGCTGCGGGCGGCGCGTCGCCCCAAATCACTCTGCGGACGGCCGGTAATCGCCACGCGCTTAACGCCCATCTGCGCCAGCCAACGATCCGCTTTCAACAGGGAATCGGTCGTGCCTGACCAAGAGATTTCCAAAGCCAAATCATGGGCCGGATCAATCGCCGGACCTAAATTGAGTACTTGAATGGGACTGTAAACGTTGACCAAAACGCCGGGGAGCAGTTCGCGGAACAGGGGAGCGGCGGCCTGCGCGTCGCGCCAGGAACTGCCTTCGCCAATCAAAAGCAATCGGCCCAGTTTTTCCAAATGTTCCCCAAAATGGGCGTGCAGCGCCGCGCCGTTGAGTCCGGGCCACAGCAGTTCATCACCTTCCCAAACGCTTTCCAAATTAAGCTGCCCGTCCTGAATATACGCCTGGACAATAGCATCCATCACGTCGGGAATCTCGGCGATGTGGTTTTCAGTGTAGGTGTCATGCCCTTTTTTGCC
This sequence comes from Anaerolineae bacterium, assembly GCA_046753445.1. Lineage (GTDB taxonomy): Bacteria > Chloroflexota > Anaerolineae > Promineifilales > Promineifilaceae > JAHEEY01. The sequence continues at coordinate 25,785 of JBHHTQ010000054.1, forward strand.
CACCATCGTGGGATTAAGCCGGATGGATTGGGGAGAGACGGCGATGGGCGTACCATCGTAGCGGGTGACGGCGATTTGGAGTTGGTCGCCGCCATCATGCGCGACCCGCGCCAACAACTCCTCGCCTTGATAAATGTCGTTGTCCAGGTAGATGACATCCACGCGGAATTTGTCGAGGATGGCGTTGATGTGGGATTGATCGGCTTGGCTGGCTTGCAAAGCCTCAACAGTGGCAACGGCCGTTTCCACCACATCTTTTGGCCATAACATCAACGCCGCATTGACATCGGATGCGACCATGATTTCTTGACGGCTGTTCTCATCGGTGCGGATGATGATGGCGATGGGTTTGTTGTGGCTGGTGACGTAAAGCGTGTCGGGGCGATGGCGGCTGTAAAAGGCGCAGGCGTGGGCGTTGCCCTCCCGCAGTCGCCACATCGCCAGGCGCAAAGCGCGCTCCTCGACATCGGCCACTTCCCATTCGTCCAATTTCTTCACAAATTCAGCGCTGCCTGCGGGCAAAGCGGCTTCAGCCAGCAGCGTTGCCATGCGCTCCCATTCGTAGGTCAACACTTCGGTTGTGTTTTGGGTGCGATGGGCAGTCTCGGCGGGGAGGCCGCGCTCTTGCCACCATTCCGCTTGCTCGGCCATCTTCTCCAACATCAGCGTGGCGTTATGAGAGCCATTTTCGCAGACGACGCGCGCCCCGCTGCGGTCGCTGATGGGGTGGGTGTTTTCTGCCGTCACCGCGCCGACCATCGCCCAACGGCCGTGTCCCACCACCACCTGCATTTCCGATTGACGCAAAGGGGGTAGGGGATTGGCGGCGATGGCTTGTTTGAGGTGAACGGCCGTGCCCACCGCCTGCCGCACCGCCATTTCGCCATCTGCCGCCAACACAGCTAAACCAGACGAATCCGGCGCGCGATAAGTCAGTAACTCCAGTGTGCTCAGTACGCGCTCAACGCCATCGTTTGGACCAAAATAACTAACAATTCCGCACATAAATTTCGTAATCCGTAATTCGTAATTCGTAATTCGTAATCATGACCAGGGGAAGGGGCTGTTGGATGTGGGATGGAGGTCGCCTGTAGCGTAACGGCCGTATCGGAACGGATGCAGTATCGAGCTATGATCGCCCATCACGACCTTTGCCACTTCCTTGCCCACGCCAATCATTTTGTAGCCGTGATTGCTGTCGGCGATGACGTAGGCGTTGGGCAGCATGTAATCGAAAATGGGGAAATTGTCCACCGTAAAGGCGCCAATGCCGCCGCTGGGGACGTAATGGTAAGCAGCGCTGCATCCTTCAAACCGCTCTATGCTGTGGGCTAATCCGGCCGTCCAGTAATCGACAAAATCTTCTTTGACGACGTAATAAGGGCTGTCCACGCCATACGGGTCTACCTGGGCTTCATGTCCGATATTGTCCGGCACGGCGCCGCCTTGAATGCCGCGCTTGTCTTGTTTGAAATAGATGCCCCATTGCTCATCGGTAATCAGTTTGCCCGTTTTATCGGAGATGAGCGGTTCGGTGGAATCTACGTGAATGACGGGCGGGATTTTGCCGTCGGCGGTGACGAATTCTTTGGGATTGACGCGGATTTCGCCTTCCAATAGTCGCCAATATGTCCACATTTCCAAATCTTTGTGCATCTCGCCGCCCGGCGTACGCACATCAATTTTGTTGGATAAGCCCAGCATTGTCCAGGCTGATTTTATCCAGGGCCCGACGGCAATGATGACTTGATCAACGGTCACAGGCCCGCGACTGGTTTCAACGGTGTGGACGCTGCCGCCGCGAATGTCGAAGCCGGTCACTTCTGTGCTGACCAGGATGCGGACGCCTTCGGATTCGGCTTTGGTAGCCAGACCGTGCATGGATGGGGAGTTGAAGGCAAAACCGCCTTGATGTTCGTGGAGAACGGCCGTTAGCCCCCGCGCCTTCCAATCAGGGAACATCTGCCGCATGTAATTGAATACTTCTTGTTCGCCGCGAATAAGGCTGGAGCGATAGCCGCTGGTTGATTGGCGCTCGTAGATGGTTTCAATGTCGGCCGCCTGCATTTCGGGTACGGCCGCCAGATAGCCTACGGAGTGATAGTGAAACGCTTCTGGATCGGATTCCCATACTTCTACACTGGAACGCATGACAGCGCCCATGGCTGGTTGATAATAAAAGTTACGCACAACGCCGCAGGCAATGCCGCTGGCGCCGGAGGCGATGGATTCTTTGTCAACCACGATGATGTCTTTGCCAGAGCCTTTGCCGCGGGCTTTGAGTTCTTTGGCCAAATGCCACGCTGTACTCAAGCCGTGGACGCCGGCGCCGATGATAAGATAAGGGATATGTTTGGGTAAATTCAGGATATTCTCCTATTTTCTCTAGTTTCCGCTAAATCCTTGCCGAAAAGAGGCAAGGTTACTCATTCAAAG
>JBHHTQ010000055.1:0-28200 GCA_046753445.1 Anaerolineae bacterium
GAAATCGCGCTGGTAGAAGGGCGGGAAGTAGAGGGTGCTTCCAGCACGCCAATAGCAAACAGGGCTGCGCTGCCGGAGGAAGCTGGTTCTGGCGAGGTCAGCGCGCTGGAAGCGCGCGCCACAGAGGCTGTGCTGTTTTCCGGACGGCCGCCGCAGGGGAGCTTCAGCGAAAAGCGGGCGCGCCTGGAAAGGTTGACCAAAGAGGCCACGCCCGCCGCCATTCAAGAACTGGTCGCCGCGCTCACTGATAGCAGTGAAACAATTCGCTGGCAGGCCGGGGCTGCTCTGCGCAGGATTGGCGGGCCGAAGGTGGCCGGGGCGCTGCGGGCGTTCATCGCGCAGACGGAGGATGCGCAGGCCAGGGCGGAGGCGGAGAGGGTGTTGCAGTCGCTCTCTTGATTTAGAAGATTTGTCAAATTTTTTAGTATGACCAAGTGCTTGCTGAGCCAAATTTGACAAATCTCTGGCGCGGCAGTTGGGGCGGCTGGATGCGGCGGGTAAGGCGGCGGAGATGGCGTTTTGGGAAGGGGAGCGAACGGCCGTTTACGAAGCATGGAAACCTGAATTCAAGTCATAATTAGGGGAAACCAATGTCTGAGCAAGATGTTACGGCTCTACAGCAAGCTATTCAAAAGGGATGGCCGGAAACTTATTTTGATGGCCCCAAAGTGAAGCGATATGTGGACAAGTTTTGGGGCCGTGAGCGAATGGGGCGGAAGATAACGGCCGTTGTCCAAGGCAATCACGGCGACTACACCGTTTCCATCGAAGCCCAAGAAGGCGGTCTGTGGTCTGCATGTAGTTGTTATAAAGGCAAACATGGCACCTGTCATCACTGCGTGGCTTTGGGGCTGACGTTTCTGGACAAGCCGGATAGTTTCGTGGTGGTGGAGAAGGTAGAGAAAACGGCCGTTTCCGACCTGGACAGCTTACAAGCCTACCTGAACGGCGTCACCCTCGACGAGCTAACGAAACAGATGCGAGCCAAAGGGATTACGCAAAAGGCATTTTGTGAGGCAATCGGGATGAAACCACAATATTTAACGGCCGTTAAGTCCAGCGAAAAACGAAATCGTCATTTTCACGAGTTAGGCGCCATAAAGTTAGCCGTATTATGGGCTTTGGAGCATCTTGGTTCGTAGGAATAGTTCGTAGTCACGACTTTAGTCGTTCAACCGCTAAAGCGGTTACTACAAACGAGAGTGCAAGCGCGCCGCCGCTCATCTTCACCGGACGGCCGCCGCAGGGGAGCTTCAGCGAAAAGCGGGCGCGCCTGGAAACGTTGACCAAACAAGCCACGCCCGCCGCCATTCAAGAACTGGTCGCCGCGCTCACTGATAGCAGTGAAACAATTCGCTGGCAGGCCGGCGCCGCCCTGCGCAGGATTGGCGGGCCGGAGGTGGCCGGGGCGCTGCGGGCGTTCATCGCGCAAACGGAGCATGCGCAGGCGCGGGCGGAGGCGGAGAAGATTTTACAGGGTTTAGGTTCGTAGCAGCTGTTTTTGCAGGTCTGGACGACTGAATTCGTTACTACGAACCGAACGACTGAAGTCGTTACTACGAACCGGGGCGGGAGGTCGGCCAGATTTTGGGCGAGATTGCTGCGGATGAGATGAAGCGGGGACGGCCGTTATTGAGCGCGGTGGCGGTGGGCGTCAGCGGGCAGCCGGGGCCGGGGTTCTTTGCCCTGGCGCGGCAGTTGGGGCGGCTGGATGCGGTGGCTGCCCGCTGCAACAGATAATGGCGGGGGGCGGCGATGTTGGTTTTGCCGCGGCCGATTCACCCTACAAAACTTTCTGGTGGGCCTTGCTTGACTCCTGCTCCGGTTCGCGTAGACTTGCGCCGGACATGGACACCGCCATTCGTACCCGCCAATTGACCAAGGTATTCGCCCGGCCCCAGGGATGGCGCAGGATTGTCAACCAGCGGCCGATCACGGCCGTCTCCGACATTAACCTGAGCATTCCCCAGGGTGAACTGTTTGGCTTGCTGGGTCCCAACGGCGCGGGCAAGACGACGCTGGTTAAGATGTTGTGCACGCTAATTTTGCCCAGCAGCGGCACGGCTGAGGTGGCAGGGCACGCCCTGGCAGACACCGGCGCCATCCGCGCGGCCGTGGGCCTGGTCGTCTCCGATGAACGCAGCTTTTTCTGGCGGCTGTCGGCGCGGCGCAATCTTGACTTCTTCGCCGCCATGCACGGGCTGCACGGCCGTGCGGCGCGAGCGCGCATTGATGCTGTGTTGGAACAGGTAGGCTTGCAGGAGGAGGCGGAACAACGCTTCAGCCATTTCTCCAGCGGCATGAAGCAGCGGCTGGCAATCGCTCGCAGTCTGCTGCACCAGCCCCGCATCCTCTTCCTGGACGAACCCAGCCGCAGCCTGGATCCGACGGCGACGCGGCAACTGCACGACCTCTTGCGCCAATTGGTCGCCGGGCAAGAAATCACGGTGTTTCTCATCACGCATGATCTGGCGGAGGCGGAGGCGTTATGCCACCGGCTGGCGCTCATGCACCGCGGCCGCATTCGGGCCACCGGCCATCCCTCGGAACTCAGGCAGCAGCTCCGGCCCCACCGCTACTATGTGGTGACGTCAGCCCCGGTGGCAGCGGCCGTGCTCCAACCCTTACAGGCGGGTCTGCCCGGCCTCCAGCATACCAGCGCCGGGTCGTACAGCCGGCTCACGTTTCCCGCTGATGAACAAGATGGCTGGCTGACGGCCGTGATTGATCACCTGCGCGGGCATGGCCTCGCAATTCACGCCATTGACAGCCAGCCGGCGACCCTGGAAGAAGTGTTCGCGCATTACACGCGGGATCAAGAGGAGGCGTGATGGAGCAGCGCCTGGCGGTTCCCGCACCTGCCTCCCGATCTCCCTCCCCGCTGCGCGTGCTGCGCGCTTTCCTCGTCCGCGACTTCTTCACGGAGACGAGCTACCGTTTTGCCTTCCTCGCCGGAATTGGCGGCATCCTCATCCGGGCGTTCATCTTCTATTTCTTGTCGCTCTTGTTCGGAGAAAGCGCCGCCCCCCTCTTGCAGGATTATGGCGGGGACTATTTCTCGTTTGTCATTATCGGCATTGCCCTGGGGGGATATTTCGGCGTGGGACTGAACGGCTTTGCCCGCGCGCTCCGCCAGGCGCAGACGACGGGCACGCTGGAAGCGATGATGATGACGCCGACGCCGGTGTCGCTCATCATCGTGGGGTCGGCCGCGTGGAGCTATACGTACACCACCTTTCGCGTCCTGGTCTATTTGTTGCTGGGCGTCGCGTTTCTGGGGCTGGACCTGAGCGGGGCCAATACGGCGGCCGCGCTGGTGATCCTGGCGCTGGCCATCATTTCCTTCGCCAGCATCGGCGTCCTCGCGGCCAGCGTGATCATGATCATTAAGCGGGGCGATCCCGTGACAGCTCTGTTCGGCAATCTGGCCAATCTCATCGGCGGCGTTTTTTATCCGGTCGCGCTTTTGCCTGGCTGGCTGCAAGCGATTGCCCGCCTGTTCCCCATCACCTACGCCCTGCGCGCGATGCGCATGGCCCTGCTCAACGGGGTCTCATGGGATGTGCTGGCCTCGGACCTGCTGGCGCTGGCCCTCTTCTGTGCCGTGCTGTTCCCGCTGTCGCTGGTCGTTTTTCGCTTCGCCGCCGAACGCGCCCGTAAGGACGGCAGCCTGGCTCATTACTAAATGGGGATTCGGTTCGGTGCTCTGTAATCCGTTGCCCGTAACCCGTTGCCCGTAACCCGTTGCCCGTAACCCGTGAACGGGTCACGGGATACAGGATACGGCATACGGTTTACGAAATACGGAACACGGCTTACGGATTCCGGTTGTTCTCCGGTTCAAGAAGGGTTCCTCCCACCGCCAGATACTCATACCCGTTGGCCACCAGGTCTTCAAAGTCGCGGACCATACGACGGCCGTCAATGATGAGATAAGGCGGCTGCACCGCCGTCTCAATCGTCCGTGAAAGGCCGCGGAACTCTTCCCAGTCGGTGCAAATGTAAAGCGCGTCGCTGCCCTCAATCGCTTCCCTGGCGGTGTCATGGTAACTGATGCGGCCGAACAGGTGATTGCGTTCCGGGTTAAACCATTTCTCCTGGGCGGTAGGCATGGCCAGCGGGTCATACGCCCGGATCTCCTGAACGCCGCGCGACAGGAGCGATTCGACCACTTTCAACGCGGCCGAATCCCGCATGTCATTCGTCCGCTTCTTGAACGCCAGCCCCAGCAGGGCCACCGTCTTGTGGTTGAACTTGAAGCCGGATTCGTAGACAGCGCGGTCAATCAGATAGGTCTTCTGGTACTCATTGACGTTGTAGACGGCTTGAAGCAGCTCTGTGGAACGGCCGGCCCGGTTCAGTTGGTAAATGAGTGACTGGATGTCTTTGCCGAAGCAGCTTCCGCCCGCGCCGTTGCTCACATAGGACCCCCAGGTGCTGATGCGGGTATCGGCCGTGACGCCGATCTTCAAGTCTTCCATGCGCACGTTGGGGAAGGTCTCCGCCAGGCGCGCGCCTACGCCATTCCAGAAGGAGATGTAGGTAAGCAGAAGGGTATTGCCCAGATACTTGATCGCTTCGGCCGTTTCTGGCGTCGTTTCCAGATAGCGGATGCGTACGTGGTTGACGAATTGGGAGTAAATGCGGCGCATGATGCGGAAATCTTGCTCGTCATCTGCGCCCACAACAACGCGGTCAGGCTTGCGTGACCCTTCGACCGCATTCCCCTGGGACAGGAACTCCGGATTGGAGGCCACCCCGAAATTCTCTACCCCGTGTTCCTCCATCACCTGTTGCAGCACGCGCACCGTGCCCACCGGGACGGTGCTTTTGTTCACCAACACGACCCTGTTCTTCTGCTTGCGTTTGGCCAGCAGGCGGGCAATGGTGTGGGCCGCATTGAGATAGAAGCTGAGATCGGTGGAGCCGTCCCGTTTGGGCGGCGTGTTCAGGCAGAAAAAGATGATTTGCGCCTCTTCAATGACTTCGCTTACGTCGGTGGTGAAGAAGAGGTAACGGCCGATGGTGTCGGCCACGGCCGCTGCCAGGCCGGGTTCGTTCACATATCGCTCGATTTGGGCCGGGTCGCCGCTTTCATAGGCGGCAATCCGGGCTTTGTCAATGTCGTACGCATACACTTCATGACCGTATTCAGATAAAACGGCCGCGTGGGGCAGACCCACATAGCCGGTTCCGACGACGATGATTTTCATTCGGTTCCTCCTGTTGGCGTATCGTCATCCAGCATAAGCCGGGCCGCGCGACGGCCGATGGCCACCGCGTAATTGGTGCCCCGATCCCAGGGATACACCTGGCTCATGCTAGCGAAGTACAAGCCGCGCAGTGGCGTGCGCAGCGCAGGGATATGGCGGGAATGGTTGACAAAGGGCACAGGCTGCGCATACCGGGCGCGAAAGAGCCAACGCTTGCGCACCCAGTCCGGTTTGAACGCCGGGTTGAATCGGCTCAATGCCCCCACAAACAAACTTTCCAACGCTACCTGGCTCATGGAAAGGTAATGGTGGTCCGGGGGGACGTAATCGCCACAGTAAACAATGTGATCCCCGCCGTAATGCTGCCGGTCAATATAATTGGTGTGTTCAACCAGCGCCAGGAACGGAATTTCGTTTTGGCGTTTGTCCGGGGATGAGGCGGGAATGTTTAGCCAGTACGTGTGGCTGTCGCCCATTAGCGGGCGCCGCAGGGCCAGGGTCATGACCACTGCGCCCATGCTTTTCAGACCAAGCAGCTGCTCCAGATAGGCAGGGGGCAGGTCGGGCGCCATCCGGCCGAGATGGGACGGGGCGGTAGTTGCCAGGCAGGCGTCCACTGTTTCCCGTAATCCGCAAGCGGTAATCCGTAATCGGTTATCCTTTTCTGTCTCTGCCTCTATTCTCTCCACTGGACAATTTAGCTTAATCTGGCCGCCCCGCGCCTTAACGGCGGCCGTCAACGTGTCAATAAACGCCTGGAACCCGCCCTCAAAATAGCCCAACCGGGGTGTGCGCACGTGCAGCCGCGCCCACATCCACGCCATGTTAACCTGGTTGTAATACGGCCCGAATTTGCCGATGAGCAGCGGCTGCCACACCATCTTGTAGATTTTGTCGCCGTACCAGCGTTGCAGCCAGGAATCGGCCGTGACCTGTTCCAGGGTGCGCCACGGCTTGGTGAAACGGAGATAGGCGCTCACCAGCCCAAAGCGGGCCACATCCACCAGATTGAAACCGGGAAAGGTGATCCAGCGCCAGGGTGAGTCAAAGGGCACGATTTGACCCTGGAAAACAACCGAGGTGATGGGCCGGGGGAAAAACAGCTTGTCGCGTATGCCCAATTCATCCACCAACCGGATGATGGCTTTATCAGATTGGAACAAGTGATGGTAAAATTTCTCCAGCGGCCAAGCCCAGTTTTCATCCCGGAAACCGGCGGCCAGCCCCCCGGTGCTGTCCGCAGCTTCAAAGAGCAGGACTTCGTGCCCGGCGGCGAGCAGGTCGTAGGCGGCCGACAGGCCGGCGATCCCCGCACCGACGATGCCAATCTTCATCTTCGCGCCCCTCATGTCGCCGGATTCGTCTCGGCCGCGCGCATTGCCCGGCCGATGTCAGCCCAGCCCAGCCCCTCTTGCAGCATATAAACAAATCCAAGCAAGGTGATCGGCAGCAGCAGCGCGGCGTGGAGCACCAATGTGTACGCCGTAGCCGTCTGCCGCGCCACCCCGTACAGTTCCAGCACCTCGATCCCCGGCTTATCGAAAGTGCCGATATATCCTGGGGCGGAGGGCAGGGTGGTGGCCAGGTTGACGACCCCATTCATCAACATCAGGGCAAAAAAGCTGACCTGGAAGTTGAAGGCGTGCATCACAAACCAGTATTTCACCACTTCCAGCAGCCAGATCACGGTTGAACTGAGGAAGATCATGAACACATTGCGCAGGCTGCGCAGCGATTCCAGGCCAAGCAGGAACCGCCCGGCGGCATCCAGCAACGGCCGTCGCGTGGGTGGGGGAAGCAGGCGGGCGCACAACCACTCCAACAGGGCCAGGGCGCGGTCAGGCATTGCGGCGATGAGGAAGAATGCGGCCAGAGCGGTGAAAAAGGCCGCGCTGGCGACAATGACCAGCGCCTGAATCCCGCTGCTGGGCAGCGGGGCGAAAGGCAGGGCGGCAAACACGAAGAGCAGCATCACCAACCCGTCAAACACACGCTCCACGATGACTGTGGAGAGGCTGGCGCTCATGGGTACCTCTTCCCGGCGGCGTAACACGTAGGAGCGCAGCACCTCGCCCGCGCGGAAAGGGAAGATATTGTTACCCATGTAGCCGATGACCACAACAGGGAATAGGCGTCTTAGGGAGATTCGCTTGAGGGGCCGTAACAGGTAATCCCAGCGCCAGGTGCGCGCCCAGACGGCCACGAAGTAAGCGGCGATGCCGGGGATCAGCCACAGGTACTCGGCCGTCACCACATCTTCCCACACGGTTCGCAGCGGGAGTCCGTTCAGCGTCCACCAAAGAAAAACGGCGCTAACACCTACGCCGAGCCAAAATTGCCATCGTTTCAAATCTGTATTCCTCTACCGGCTTCAACCAATATACACACCCTTTGTGTGCAGGACGCAATTGTACCATGCGCAGATGCTGTGTCAGGCGGCGTGGGCCATCGCGCTGCCCTGGACGAGCGCCTTCAGCTGCGGTAACTGCTCCGCCAACGCCGCCCGGTCGGTCGCGGCGGCAAACACCCCTCCCACGCCGCCATACTCAAACGCAACCACCCACGGCCGTCCCCAACGTCCGGCGTGAACTTCTCCCAGCGCCCAGGTCATGAATGTCCAGTCGTCCTCAGTAAAGGGCAGATGGTCTACCAGACGGCCGCTAAAGCGTTCAATCTCCTCCTCCGCCAGGCCGACAGAGCGGGCGATGTCTGCCCACCGGCCGTTAAAGCGCTGGATGCCGGTAACGTGGATTTCGCGCGTGTATTGCACGGGCAACGACTGCATATATGTTTTGGCGTCTACGCCGAGACGGTTTGCCGCCAGGCGGGCATGGGACACGTCAAAAAGAAAGCCGCATCCCGCTGCTTCTACCACCTGCGTGATCACCTCAGGTGAGTAGGAGAGACGCAGGTTCCGGTCCCCGTCGTCGGTGAGGTTCTCCAAAATGACCAGGTCGCGCCCAAAACGCCGGATCACCGATTCGACATCCCGGACCGTTTTTTCCACCACCATTTCAATGTGCGCCGGATCATTGGTTTCTGGGGGCACGTCCGGGTAATCTCTCTGCGAGGCGGAGAAGTGTACATTCACCAGGGGCGTCTCTGTTTGCGTGAGCAGTTGCTCAACCTTGTTCCAGTCAGCGAGCTGCTTCGTCTCGGTGTCAACGGCATCACCGATGCCTGTTCCCACTTTCAGTGGGAAATGCACGTAAAGCGGGTGAATCTCCCGTACAGACGTAATCAGGTCCGGCCAGGCCGGGCACTTGAAGCAGTCAATGTGAACAAGCCCCTCCTTGAGTAAATCCCCAGCCGCGGCCGAGTAGTTGACAGCCAGTTTTACAGCGGTTTGTTTGCTTCCGTTTATCTCTATCATCCTCACACCAATCTTTGTCGGCCTCTCGGAATTCGTCGGATAGCTCTACCGTGAAACGTAAAACGTGAAGCGTGACCAAAGTCGATTCACGCATCACGTTTCAAGCGTGCTCCCAAGGAATCCTAAAGAGCCTTCTTTGTTAGGGAAAAGCACCAAGAGGGCGTATGCTACTAGATTCGGCCAAAACCGCAAAGAGGCTTCAGGATTTCGTAGGGGAATGGTATGTAAATCGTGAGTAGTGAGTTAAATGAGCCTGATTTCGTCTTCGTTTGGCGTGGAGGCGTCAAGATCGCGCAATGACTGCTCAGCCCAATCCCGAATGGAGGCGTCGTCGCCGGCCAGGTCGAGGCAGTCCTGGAAATCTTGCCGCGCTTCGCCGGGTACTCCCAAATGAAGGCGCACTTCCCCCCGCTCGCAAAAGAGCCATGCTTCCGGGGTTCGTTCGATAGCCTGGCTGAACAAATCCTCGGCGGCCGCCCAATCTTCTATCGCTTTGGCTTGATGCGCTTTTGCGAAATAGGTGCCGCTGGCGGCGAAGTTGGCGACGTCTTCAATGGTGGCCAGCGCCAGGCATTGTTCAAACTCAGCAATCGCCGGGTCAAAGCGGCCGAGATTGTCGTTGGCCATGCCCATGGAACAGTGAGGCCAGGCAGCATTTGGTTCCAGTTCGGCCCATTTCTGGAAATGTACCAGCGCTGTCTCATTATCTTCGTTTGCCATGGCTTCATGACCGGCCACCATGTTGATGACGGCCGCGCCCCGCGCCTGCCAGAATGGATCATCCACAGTGCTCAGGCAGGTTTCAAAATCATCACGAGCTTCCGACAGCTGATCCAGGTCCAGGGCGATCTCACCCCGTTCGCAGCGCAGCCAGCCGGGTGCATCCGGGCTGGCAAACGCTTCATCCAAGAGGGCAAGGGCGCGCGCAGGATCGCCCGCATCCCGGGCGGTATTCGCTTCTTGAACCAGATTGCGGACAGAATCGGGTAGATCGGCCCCAGGCTGCGAGTTCGCTCCGCTGCCGTTCGTCCCGCCGCCTGGATCATTGATCGAGGAAATGACCGAAAAGGCCAAAAATCCCAATAAGCAAAGGCCAAGCAACCCGATGAGGGGAAACAACCAGCGCCGTTTCCGCTTGCGCGGCCGCGGATGAAGGGCTGTTTCGGGAACGGCCGGGCTTGAATCCAAAGTCGGTAAAATGGGAGGGGCTGAATCAGCGAGGGGCTGGCCTGCAGCCGGTTCTGTTCTACCCGGCGCGCTCCCTTCTGCCGGCACGGCTGTCAGGGTGGGCATTTCGATACGCGGCATCGTATCGGCCGCATCAATCGCCTTCTGCAATGCCTCAACCAGGTCATTCACTCTGGTAAACCGGTCGTCAGGCTCCTTCGCCAGGCTCTTCAAGATCACCCCTTCAATCGGTTCCGGCAAGTCCGGCCTGAACTGACGCGGCGGCGGCAGCGGATCATGGATGTGCTTGATGACAATGGCCATCGGCGTTTCTGCCTGGTACGGCAGCTGCCCTACCGCCATCTGGTACAGCACCACGCCCAGGGAGTAGATGTCGCTGCGGCTGTCAATGGGTGTGCCCAGCCCTTGTTCGGGCGACATGTAGGCGGGCGTACCCACAATGCCGCCCGTCTGTGTGAACTGGCTGGTGCTTTCCACCATCTTCGCCAGGCCGAAGTCAGTCAGGAGGTAATTCTCCCATTCGTCAACCAGGATGTTGCTGGGCTTGATGTCCCGATGGATCACGCCCTGGGTATGGGCGTAGTCGAGCGCGCTGCCGACCTGGGCGATGATGCGGCGAATTCGAGCAAAGGAGAGCGGTTGTTTATCCGCCAGCCAGTCAGCCAGCGTGCCTCCTTCCACAAAACGCATGGTGAGGTAGGTATAGCCGTCCGCTTCACCGAAGTCATGCACGGGCAGGATGTGGGGGTGCTGCAGATTGGCGATAACGCGCGCTTCCTGGGTGAAACGGCCGATAAACTCAGGATCGCTGGCGTAATGGCGGGGCAGAATCTTGAGGGCGACATACCGCTCCATACTGGGTTGGTACGCTTTGTAGACGGCCGCCATGCCCCCTCTTCCCAGAGGCGTTATGATTTGGTATGGACCGAGCTGTTTGCCGGTGAGGTCTTCCATGCGGGACTCCTGAATCTGGAGACTGTGATGTGAAATGGCCGTACTTTGAAGATTGTACCGGATGCAGCGAATGTTTGTCTAGTCGAGCGTGAGCGTAGGGTGTGCGTTACCCTTGTGGATGAGCCAATGCCGGCCCAAGAATATGCCATCAACAGAACTGACGCACACTTGCGGGTGCAGTTTGCAAACTCTCAATCTTGCTTTATAATTTCGGCAGTTTGGGGGGTGGCGCAGTTTGGCTAGCGCGCACCGTTCGGGTCGGTGAGGTCGTGGAACCTCAATACACAATACGCCCATTGTGTTTTCCACGGTTTTGCTGCTAAATTGAATGCTTCGGGGTGTAGCTCAGCTTGGTAGAGCGCGCCGTTCGGGTCGGCGAGGCCATCGGTTCAAGTCCGGTCACCCCGACAGAAATAAAGACGGTCATACTCGCAAAAGTATGACCGTCTTTATTTAGTAATAAGTCCCTATGAGTGTAGGACCATCCCCCGTCCCACGTAACCAGGCGACCACCTGAGGACGTTCTGGGTCTGGGTGAGGAACCAGTTCCGCTTCAATGCCCCATGTCTGGAACGTTGACATGAGAAATTCGGCCAGCGCTTTTTCCTGGCCGGGCGGGTTTGGCGTCGGGATGGCCACCAGCTTCGTTGTCAAATCAACAATTAAATCCTCAGAGATGGCGGAAATTAGCGAGTTTTTATTCATGGGTTTATCCTCTAGGCTAAAAATGAGGTGAGATGTTGGCAATAAAAACGGCCGTTTACACAGCCTGCTTAGTGAATGATTGGCAACTCGCCTGGCGCGCGCCGGGTCAACAATTCAGCCCCGGATTCCCCAATAACGATATTCTCTTCATGCACCATCATCCGCCCAGGAATGATTTCTAATCCCGGTTCAAGGGTGATGACCATGCCCGGCTGCAATACAGTTTGGTCGAATGGGGTGAGTGAGGGCCATTCGGTGAGCTGCATCCCCAGGCCGTGACCGATACGGCCGACAGCATTACCCGATGCATCCCCTTTTTCTAACTCGCGCCACATACTTTGGAACAAGTCAGCGGCCGTTATTCCCGGCTGTACTGCTCTCAATCCGGCTTCCGTCGCCCTATAAAGCGTGTCATAGGCACGGCAGGCGGCGTCAGATGGGGCGCCAAACGCAAAATTGCGGTCAAAATCGCAAAAATAGCCATCAAAGACAGAGCCTGTGTCCAGTACCAAAATATCACCCGACTGTGTGGCGCGATCCGATGGCGGCGAGATGATGTCGTCGTAGCCATCCTGACCGGCTCCGCCCACCAGATATGGCACATCGTCGGCGCCGCGTTGCAACATATCTATCTTAAAAGTGCGGAAAATGTCGCGTTCTGTGTCGCCAGACTTTATCAGCGTCGGTAAGGCGTTGAAAGAGTCAGAAACAAGGTTACAGATGTGACTTATTTTCTCGATTTCGGCGGGAGATTTGATGAGGCGGACGGTGCGTATAACGGCCGTTCCATCCACCAATTCCATCCCATCTAACCCACGCCGCACCCGCTCAAAATCGGCCAACGGCAGCCGCAAGTGGGTTTCCGGCCCCATCAAAATACCAATCCGCCCCGCGCGCCCGGCAACCTCGCGCAAGGTAGCCGATAGCAAGGAAACGCCGTCATCTTCCGGCCTGGGCGCCGGCCAGGTACGGATATCGTCAATCCAGGTCGAGGCCATGTAATCGGCCCCAATTTCGGGGATGACGGCGATAGGTTTGCCAGTTTTGGGGATGATGAGGTGAAACGGCCGTGTCGGACTTTGCCAAAATTGCGTCAAAAAGCCAGAAAAATAGCGCACTTCTGGCTCGGTCGTCAGCCACAATGCGCCAATCTCCTGCTGGCGCATTAACCGTTGGGCACGCCTTAATCGCGCTTCAAACTCAGATGTAGGGAATCCGCGTTTTAGCGTTGGCTCACGCATCAATACGCATGCCCAGCTCTTTTTCTTGCGCTTTGCGGTAGGCTAGGAGGGCAATGGCGGTATCTTGCGCGCCGGTTCCGGTGAGGTCGCAGAAGGTGATTTGGTTGTCGGCGGTACGGCCGTTTTGCATTCCTCCCGTAATCTCTCCTAATTCCACAATCGGGTCAGCTTCTGAAATAACACCAGCTTCCAGTGCATGATGGTGCTCGCCGAGACGAAACACCTGCGATTTGCGGTCGCACACCAACAAATCAGCGCGACCCAAAACCTCTGGGAACAGTTCATTCTTTTCTTCCGCATCAGACCCCATGGCCGTGATGTGCATGCCTGGATGCAGCCATTCCGCTTTTAGATAAGGTGATTTGGCTGGTGTCGTCGTGACCACAATATCGCTTTGCCGCACCACCGCTTCTACGCTGCCCGCCTTCACAACTTCCACACCCAACTCTGCGGACATCTCGGTCACATACTTATCAACTTGTTCTGAATCGAGATCATAAACAAACAATCTCTCGAAACTGCGTACCAACTGTAAAGAACGCATCTGATAACGCCCCTGTGCCCCCGCGCCGATGACCCCGGCGTTGGTTACCTGTTTGGGCGCCAGATGTTGGGCCGCTATCGCTCCGGCGATGCCGGTTCGCACGTCGGTCAGATAACCGTTATCCAGCAGCAATGCTTGGGGAAAGCCCGTAACAGAACTCAGTAAAATCATCATGCCGCTCAAGCTGGGCAATCCTAACTGCCGGTTATTGAAAAAGCCGGAGGACATTTTGACAGCAAAACTATCCAATCCTTTGAGATAGGCGGATTTAATATCTACTTCGCCGTTGTTTTCAGGCACGTCCACGCGCATAATGGGTGGCATCACGGCTTGATTGTTGGCTAAGCGGGTGAAGGCATCGGCAACGGCCGTTAACGCCTCCTCATCCACCCGTACACATTGTCGAATCTCTGATTCTGTCAAAATCGTAATTTTCATTTATTCCAATGACCCCTTCTTAATGTTTTAAGATCGACTTCAGGAACGTCTGTGTACGACCCCTTTGCGGGTTTTCAAATAACTGCTTGGGTGATCCCTGCTCATGAATCTTTCCTTTGTTAAAGAAAATCACCCGGTCAGACACCTCTTTAGCAAACCCCATCTCGTGAGTCACAAGAAGCATTGTCATTTCCCCTTCGTCAACCAAATCCCGGATAACGGTAAGCACCTCGCCAACCAGTTCCGGGTCAAGCGCCGATGTTACCTCATCAAATAACATCACCTTTGGTCGCATGGCTAAGGCGCGGGCAATAGCCACTCGCTGTTTCTGCCCGCCGGAAAGCTGTGATGGAAAATGGTCATGTTTATCGCTTAAGCCTACTTTAGCTAGCAGTTGTTCCGCCCGCTCGTAGGCCTCATCTTTCGACAAGCCAGCCACACTAATCGGGGCTTCCGTCACATTTTGCATGGCGGTCATGTGGGGGAATAGGTTGAAATGTTGGAAGACCATGCCGATTTTGCTGCGCACCTGCCGGATATGTTTTTGATTGGCTTTTACCAGCTTGCCGTCTACCTCTTGATGCCACAGCGGGTCACCGTCCACATAAATCACGCCGCTATTCGGCTCTTCCAACGTCATGAGGACTCGTAAAATAGTGGTTTTACCGGAACCACTGGGGCCAATAATGGTAACGACCTCGCTCTGGCCTACCTCTAAATCCAGCTCGTCCAAAACGACGAGATCACCAAATGCTTTTGTCACTTTATCAAAACGGACAACCGGTTCTTGTTTATCCTCTGCGAGCATAACGCGCCTCCAATTTACGAACCACCAAAGAAGATGGATAACTGACTAAAAAATAAAATAAACCGGCCATTGTCATCGGTTCTACAAAACGGAAAGAATTGGTGCCGATAACACGGGCCTCTCGCATAAGTTCGGGTACGGATATAGCTAACAGCAGCGCCGACTCCTTGAACATAGCCACAAAATAATTGCCCAAGGCCGGATACATGGGGGGGATTGCTTGCGGCAGGATGATGCGCCGCCATGTATCTACGGTTGAAAAGTTGAGGGCCGTGGCTGCTTCCCACTGACCGCGTCCGATGGCATCAATGCCGGCCCGGTATACTTCTGAATTATAGGAGCCATAATGCAGGCCAAGGCCGATTATGCCGACGACAAAGGCGGGTAACCGAATGCCATAACGGGGCAGCACATAAAACATAAAGAATAGCTGCACCAACAGGGGGGTCATACGGACGAATTCGATAACGGCCGTCATCGGCCACGAAATCAATCTATTCCGACTGCGCCGCCCTAGCGCCATGAGCAGACCAAGAACGGCCGCTACGGCAAATCCGACCAACGTCGCCGCAATCGTTATTTTGAGACCTTGTAATAACTGAGGAATAATTTCAATGACAAATTGCCAATCCCAGACTTCAGTATTCATCACTTACCTCCTATGCCCAACGCCGCTGCTGTTCTATCCAGCGCACGCCCAGCGTAATGGGGTAAGCCAGCAAGAAATAAATCACTAATAACATGCCATAGATTTCTGGTACGCGACCGACACCAACTGACTGACGTAATGTGTTGGCCTGAAAAGTAATATCGGCCAGCGTAATCAGGGAAACAACCGACGTTGCCTTGAGCAGTTCGATCAGCAAATTACCAAATGGGGGCACGATACGAACTAACGCTTGCGGAATAATGATCCGGCGCATCATCAACGTGTAGGGCATGTTCAAGGCGGTCGCCGCTTCAAATTGCCCTTTGGAGATGGATTGGATGGCTCCGCGCACCACTTCGGCACCGTAAGCGCCCACGTTTAGCCCCATGGCCAGCACGCCTGCCTGAAAGGCAGAAAGCGTTATATTGAAGGGAGGAAGCGGCAGCACAAAGAATATCCAGAAAAGCTGCACTAAAATGGATGTGCCCCGAAATATCTCCACATAAACCCCGGATAACCCGCTGATGATCCGGTTGGAAGATGAACGTAAGACACCGGTGATAACGGCGATGACCAATGCCAACAGGGAGCCAAGGATGGTTAAGTTAATGGTGATACTTAATCCCCGCACCATTGTAGGCAGCAAATCAAACGGCCGCGTCTCCGGCGGTTTGGATATTAACTGCGCACCAAAAGCAGTACCAGTGAGCAGTAAGGCGATGACGACCGCTAAATAGGTCATTACTTTGCCGCTTAAACTGTCTTCAGAATTCATAAATCCTCCTTGTCAGTGGTCAGTGAAGTAACTTTACTGATTACTAATTACTGTTTACTGATAACTGGTCCTTGCGAAACGGCCGTCACCACCTCACACCCGTCTTCCGTGACAACGGCCGTCTCCGACACAAAATAATCTCCCTTCCCGGCCCCCATTAACCATGACATGAGATGAAACACCATACCAGCTTGCAGCTCCATCTCACTATCGTGGCGCAAGCCGACGACCATCGCGCCGCCGACCCAGCTTGGCGGGAAGCCGATACCCGTCATGTAGCCACAATGATGCCGCCTGTAGTGGGCATATCCAGCCGCGTCAACCACATCCTGCCATGCCTGATACGCTTCACGAGCCTGCACACCCGGCCGGATTGTGCGCACCACATTCGCAAATGCGTCCAGACAAACCTTCGCCATCGCTTCCGTCCCGTCTGGTGCCTCACCAATATAGATGAGCCGTCCCATCGGGGCATGATAGCGGCTGATGCAGCCGGCCAGTTCCACAAAAAGCGCATCCCCCTTTTCCAACTTACGGTCACTCCACGTGCGGTGTTCTTCCCCCAGCGTGGGAGTAGAGCGGATAAAGGGGCCAAAGCCGGGGTACGTGCCACCCGCCAACAGCATGGCGCGGTGTACTTCTGCGGCCACCTCTCGCTCACTGATGCCGGCAACGGCCGTATCCATCGCGGCCCGCATCATCGCATCAGATACCTTTGCTGCTTGCCGCGTATACGCCAACTCCTGCGCCGATTTGATTTGCCGCAGGCTGTCCACCATCCCAGACCCATCTTCAATAACTGCTTGCGGCAGCTGTTGGGCAATGCCTTCCGTGATTCGTGGCGGCAAAAAAAGGTTGCTTTTTTCGGCCGTCAGCCGCGCCGATCCCAATCCCATCTTTTGCAAAATATCACAAGTGAACTGCACCTGATCATCGCTGTCGGCAAAGCCAAAAAAATCGGCACGACCGGGCTGAACGACCAATTTCTCCACCGTCACTGCTTCCATCGCCCGGCAGATGAGCGCCATTTTCCCGTCGCGGGGTACGATGAGGATGTGATAAGCAAAAAAGCCAAGATGACTTAGCCCACTTAGATAAAAAATGTTTTCTGGACTGGAAATAAGGCAGGCATCCACATCCCTTTCTGCCATCAGGTAACGCAATTGTTGCAGGCGCTCTCCGTATTCTTCATCAGAAAAGAAAGGGAAGTTACTCATTTTAGCCCCGCACCGTGAATGTGCTGTCCGGATTGACATCCCGTAAACGGGAGTAAAAACCGGCATTGAGCGTCAGACCGGTGTAGGGGCCGGTGATTTTGACAGGATCATTGTCGTGATCACGGCCGTTTTCACACGCCTCAATCAACTCCGCCATCATTAAGCCGGCAATGCCCGCATTCTTAAACTGGTTACCACTTGTGCCTACCGCCATGTAAAAGCCGGGCAGATCCGATTTATCATAAATGGGAATCCAATCATCAGACACATCGTACATATCGGCCACGCCTTGTGGCTGATTAGGGATGGGCAAATCGGGGATGCGCCGCGCCAACCGGTACACCTGCCGTTTAAACTGGTCGGCCGACACCTGATAAACAAAGCTGTCCGGGTCTTCAACATATTCTCGCGGATCACATTCCGGGTCTTCCGTGCCGACGGCAATTCTATTGCCCTTCTCCGGCCGGAAATAAGTACCGGCATCGCCATCAGAGACGGGATGGCCGTTTTGCTCATAATTAAAGTTGGGGGGTGCAGGAACATGGTGAACTTCATGCCGTAAGGCGCGGGTCTTGATCTTCATGCCCGCTTCCACACCGGCCATACGATTGATGACAAAGGAGTGGGGGCCGGCCACGTTGACAACGACGGGCGCGTCTATTTTTTCGCCGGATTTAAGAGTGATGCCTTGCGTACGGCCTGCGCTGAGCTTGCCGAAGCGGCCGTTTTCCTGCCGAATTTCCACCACCTCATTGTTAAACAA
The DNA here is from genome assembly GCA_046753445.1 of Anaerolineae bacterium. GTDB lineage: Bacteria > Chloroflexota > Anaerolineae > Promineifilales > Promineifilaceae > JAHEEY01. The sequence continues at coordinate 17,869 of JBHHTQ010000055.1, forward strand.
AAATTCGCCCCCCTTTGCCTGGGCCGCCCGAAAGAGATTGTGCGTTGCCAGCTGCGGATCATTCATGTAACCAGATTGTGGCGTAAACACCGCCCCCTCCAATCTTTGCTCCGGATCGTCCCAAAAGGTGGGATCATCAATAGGGCGCGGCGGCCAAAAGGCGTGTACATCAAAAAGAGGCATCTTTTGCTTCAACGTATCTACATCCCAAACCTCGTATTTGACCCCAATCTCGTCGTAAAGGCGGACCACCCCCGCATGATCGTGACCCTCTGTCATCAACATGATCGTGCCGCGTTCTGTATAGTAGGCCAGCCCACGTTCATCTTCCACACCCAGATAGTTGGGCCAATCTTTCCAATAAAAGAGACCCTCATAGGACATCGCCACCCCTTCCCAGGTTGAGTAGAAGAAACGTGTAAGGGCACAAGAATTGCTGGTGGAGCCATATCCTGCCTCCGGCAGCTTGTCAATGTTCAGCGTTTTATATCCTTTCTTGGCCAGTTCAAAAGCCGTACCACAACCAATGATCCCCGCCCCAATGATGATCACATCTGCTGTCCGATTCATGATTCCTCTTAGAGAGAGATTAGTTCAATCTTCATGAAAGTTCAGAAAATAAATCGGTAATTCTCAAGACTACAGCAGATGAAGAAACAAACGGATTTTCCAGAGAGCTATCCGCCTATTTCTCAATCCGTTGTAGTCACCTGCAATTACCGAAATAAATTTTTTAACTCCATCAAGATTGAACCCATCTTGCTATCACAAGTTAAAACAAACCAGTTTCGGCTCTGTCATCTCTTGCAGCGCAAACTGAATCCCTTCGCGCCCCAGGCCAGACCCCTTGACACCGCCAAAAGGCATAGCATCAATGCGGTAATCTGTACTATCATTAATCATCACGCCGCCACAATCCAATTTTGCGGCCGCTTTGAAGGCCGTATTCAAATCTCGTGTAAAAATACCGGCCTGCAAACCGTAATCCACATCATTGGCGCGGGCAATCGCTTCTTCCAATTCAGTGAAACGATAGAGAATGGTTACTGGCCCGTAAATTTCTTCACAAGACAGCGACACAGATTCAGGCATATTTTCCAGTACGGTGGGATCGTAAAATGTACCCTCGCGCTGGCCGCCCGTCAGCAAGGTTGCACCGGCCGCCACGGCTTCATTCACCATTTTTTCCACACTGACGGCGGCCGATTCATTGATCATCGGCCCCATATCAGTCGCTTCATCCAGCTTGTCGCCCACATTGTACGCTTCAGCCGCAGCCACAAAGCGCTGTTTGAATTCGTCGTAAACGCTGTCTTGCACGATGAGGCGTTGTACATGTAGACAATTTTGTCCCGCCGCCCAAAATGCACCACTCACATTGGCAGAAATCGCCAAATCCATATCCGCATCAGCCATCACAATAACGGGGCAATTGCTGCCCAATTCCATGCCTACCTTCTTCAAGCCGATTTTATTCATGATCGCTTTGCCGGTTTCCAGGCCGCCAGTGAAGGAAATCATGCGCACGCGTGGATCAGTGACGAGAATATTGCCCACTTCGCGCCCCGGCCCGGTAATGACCTGCAACACGCCTGGCGGTATACCCGCATCATGAATAGCACGCGCCAGCCATAATGCGCTTAACGGCGTTTTGGAGTCCGGTTTTACGATGATGGCGTTGCCAGAGGCTAGTGCAGGGCCAACTTTGTGTGCCACCAAGTTGAGGGGATCGTTAAACGGTGTAATCGCGCCAATAATGCCAATGGGTTCCCGACTGTAGTAGCCCATTCGGTTTTCGCTGCCGGGCATTTGATCAAAGGCAACCGTCTCTCCATTCAGGCGACGCGCTTCTTCGGCGCTGACGCGAATCGTTTCGATACAACGGGTGACTTCTTTGCGGGCTTCGCGGATGGTCTTGATGCCCTCTGAGGCGATGGTTCGGGCATACGCTTCGTGTTTGGCGGCCATAATATCGGCCGTTTTGTTCAAGACGGCCATCCGTTGGTGTACGGGCATAGCGCGTGCGCGTTCAAATCCAGCGACGGCCGCTTCTATGGCTGCATTCATATCCTCTGTCGTCGCTCTGGGAACAGTATCTACTAATGCATTGTCCTGTGGATTACGAACCTCGTCTTTTTGGGCGCGACCCACCCATTCGCCATTTAATAACATCTTCATGGCTCAACCTCCTCACTGACGAGACAATTCCGTATTTCAATTCATCGTCAGTCCATATGCAAAATTGTTCAGTTAGGGGAAATAGAAACAAACAGAGCGCAGCAAGTCTGCGCTCTGAATACATTTAAGAAAGCACACCGGCAATGGCTTCATTGATGATACTGGTTCCTTTCAGCAATGTATCTTCTTCAATAATTAGCGGTGGCAAAAACTTCACAACTTGACCCCGTGCGCCAGCTAATTCAATGACTAGCCCTTTCTGAAAGGCTGTTTGTGACACTTTTTTGGCGATGCCATTGGCTGGAATTTCTAAACCGTAGATAAGCCCCCGGCCACGCACTTTTGCGTCTAATGCCGGAAATTCTTGGGCCATGCTCTCTAATTCTGTTTTCAAAACGGCCGATTTATGCTTTACAGATTGGCTAAATTCATCATTTTGCCAATAAGCGTCAAGCGCGGCGACGGAAGCGACAAAAGCCAGGTTGTTGCCACGGAATGTGCCGGTATGTTCACCTGGTTTCCATTGGTCTAATTCTGGCTTGATCAAGATGATGGCCATGGGAAGTCCGCCGCCAATCGCTTTGGAAATGGCAACCATGTCGGGTGAGATGCCGGCTTCTTCAAAGCTGAAGAAATCACCGGTACGGCCGTTTCCTACCTGAATATCATCAATGATCAACAAAATCTCAAACTCACGACATAGTTTTTCCAACTGGCGCAGCCATTCGGCCGTGGCAACATTCACGCCACCTTCAGCCTGCACCGTCTCCAGCATGATCGCCGCTGGTAAATCCACGCCGCTGCTGGCATCTTCCAAAAATTTTCGCAAATAATCAATCGTGTTTACATTAGGGCCAAAATACCCATCAAAAGGCATAAACGATGCGTTCATCCGGTTCACATAGGCCGGATTACGGTAAGCGATATTGCCCGTATGCGCCAACGCCCCCAACGTCAATCCATGATACCCATTGGTAAACGAGATGATATTGGAGCGACCTGTGACCTTGCGGGCTAATTTCAATGCTGTCTCAATGGCATTTGTTCCTGTTGGGCCTGTAAACTGCACTTTGTAGTCCAAATTGCGTGGAGCCAAAATCGTGTCTGTGAAGGTTTGTAAAAACTGTTTCTTAGCACTGGTTCCCAAATCAAGCCCATGCACAACGCCATCATTTTGCAGATAGCGGATCATCGCCTGCGTGATGGCCTCGTTGTTGTGTCCATAATTCATCACGCCAGCACCGGCAAAGAAATCAATATATTCATTGCCCTGCTCATCATACATCATCGCGCCCTTTGCCTTCTCAAATACGGTAGGAAAGGAACGAATATAACTTCTAATTTGTGATTCTCGTTGATTGAAGATGTCCATAATATCTATAACTCAGGAAATTGGGTAATTGGTAATTAAAAGTCACCCAATTACCAATTACCCAATTACTTACTGAACTGAATGTTAATTGTTATAAACGCCGGCGCACAAATCATCATAAGTGGTAATGGCACCTGGTAATGAGAATTCACCAAAACCTTCAAACTGGCTCAAGATATCTACCAATTCGCCGGAATCTTTCAAATTTTGCAACTCAGCGTTGAAAGCATCGCGGAACGCTTCATCTTCCATGCGGAAACCGGCGCCACCAAACCCGGCAACGCTGGCGCCGTCAATAACAGGCTGCTCAAAATCACTGCCGGAGACCAGTTCCAGATTGGGATCATCGGCCGTGCTAATGATATTCATCAACGTTGGTGCCGTACCTGTCCATGCGTCAATTTGACCGGCCTGTACGGCGGCAACGCCCGATGGATCGTCGGGGAAGGTGGAGATTTGATCGGCCGAAACGCCTGAATCCAACATATATTGTTCTTCAAAGTAGCCCGCGCCCGTACCTACTTTCACATCTGGATTAGCAGCGATGTCTGCATAGCTGTGCAAATTAAACGGATTGCCTGCGGTTACAATGAGTGCCTCACCAATAGTATATTCCGGGTCAGCAAAACGAACTTGTTCGCAGCGTTCTGGTTTAATGTACATTCCGGCAGTAATGACATCAAAACGGCCGGCCTGCAACCCAGGGATAAGCGAACCAAAATCGGTCAAAACCCCTTCCATTTCAGGGATGCCTAAACGTTCGAAGATTACACGAGCAACTTCAACTGCTTCGCCTGAAAGCGTACCGTCTGGTTTGGCAAACGCATATGGATTTTCATTGGCAAAACCCACGCGGACAACGCCTTCACGTTTAACGCGCTCAAACGTGCTTTCTTCAGCAGCCGCTTCGGCTTCTACCTCAATAACGCGGGTGACTTCGACAACTTCTGTCACTGTTTCACCCTCTACTTCTACCACACGAGTAACTTCAACGACTTCTGGTTCGGCCGTTTGCCCGCCACAGGCAACGATTAGCAACATCAGCAATGTGAATACGCCTGACATTGTCAACATTTTGCGAAAATTCATAACTCTCCTCCTACATTTCTATGTGGAATCAACAACTATTTTAACTCTATTAAACAGTCTTAAAACGTACAACATAATCGCTTCTAATTTCCCACACCACCTCCTTACATCTACTCTGTATTGGCACTGCCCAGATAATCGTTGATGCGTTGCAATAACTTCGCCATATGATTACGCCGTATCCGAGCAACAGCTTGCATGTCACCAGCTCGAAGTCCGGCCAAAACATCACCAATCTCCTCGCAAACGATGTGAACCTCTTCCTCCCAATCTAAATCGGGTAATAGTTGCAGCCAGACGCGAGCCGTCCGATGAAAGAGCTGATCGGAGATTTGTTTTAACGGTTCATTGCCGATGATATTGAGCATTTCCTGGTGAAATTCGTTGTATAAACGGGCCAAAGCTACCGGATCGTATTCATCTTGCATTTGCTTTGTTTGCGTGAGGAGTTCCTCAAGAACAGCTAAATTTTCGCGGCGCAAACGGGATGGATTGAGTTCTCCGATGAGTTCGGCCAGTTTTAATCGCAGAGCATAGACTTCTTTGAGGGATTTGATGTCAACGGCGGCGACGACGGCGCCGGTTCCCCGGCTGATGTGTACCAGGCCGTCAAATTCCAGACGGTGCAATACGCGGCGAATGGGGGTGCGGCTAACGCCGAATTCTTCAGCCAATGCACTTTCGCGCAGAACGGTTCCCGGCGGATATTGCAGCAGGCTGATGTGCTCGCGCATTTGGCGATAAAGCGTTTGGAATCGTGGTTCCTTTGATGTTTTTTGATTTGTGTTTACAGTTGTCGTCATTTTCTTTCCTTATTTTAGAATTTCCGCGCCTTCTGGCTGACAGATAGGCAAAAGTTATTCTAAATTAGAAAGTTACAAGAAGCTATACAACAACTTGTTTCCATCAAAAGCATATTAAAGGTACATTTAAGTTCGTTAGAGGTTGAACTGAATCTCAAAAAAACATATTGTATACAATTTGTATTTTTGATGGGCGCAATGTATCATTTGTTTCGGATTTTGTCAAATCCATCATAAAATCAGCCGAAATTTCCATTGTGTATCACTACAAGGAGTTAAACAATGCGCCTACGAAATGACATCGCATTTCCCATGGAGGAATACCAACGTCGGTTAGATGATTTACGCCAACGGATGGTTGAACGGGATATTGAGGTGATGGTTGTGACCACGCCGGAGAATATCTGTTATGTAACGGGCTTTGAGAGTGTGGGTCATTATTACTTTAATTCGGTGGTTGTACCGTTGGAGGGTGAGCCGTTTATGACGCCCCGGCTGTTGGAAGATAGCGGGGTGACGGCGTATACGTGGGTTGAGGAAAGTCGGCCGTACAATGATGATCAAAATCCGATTGATGTGTTGTGGGAAGCGTTGCGGGAATTTGGCCTGGCCGACAAGCGGATTGGGTATGAGAAGGGATGCTGGTTTTTTACGGCCGTTCAACAAGAACGCCTCTTTGCCCAAGCTAAAAACACAACATTTGTTCCCAGCGATGGCATTGTTGAAGAAGGCCGCCTCATCAAATCTGATTACGAGATTGAAATGATGAAGAAAGCGGCGATTGCGACACAAGCGGGGATGCAGGCGGGCATTGACGCTGTACGAGCTGGCGCTACGGAGAATGATGTAGCCGCCGATATTCATTATGCCATGATTAAGGCAGGCAGCGAATGGCCTTCGATTTCGCCGTTTATCGCCTCCGGGCCGCGTGGGGCGATTGGTCATGCGACCTGGGCCGGTCGCACGATTGAGAAGGACGAGTTTGTCTTTTTGGAGATTGCGGGAGCATTAAAACGGTATCACGCGCCGATGATGCGGACTTTATACACGGGCGAGCCGGATGCCAAAATCCGCGAGGGGGAAAAGATTGTGCTAGATGCGATTGCGGCTTGCATTGATATGATTAAGCCTGGGGTTCTGGCTGGGGAAGTGGATGCAGTAGCACGGCAGATGATTGCAAAGGCGAGTTTTGGCGCGGAACAGGCATCGCGTACCGCTTATTCGGTGGGGATTGGTTTGCCTCCAGATTGGGGTGAGGGTCAGATTCTAAGTATGCAACCGGGGGAGAAACGGCCGTTACAAGCTAACATGACCTTCCACCTGCTCCCCTGGATACAAATTCCGGGGCGGGGCGGCCTGGGTCTGACGGAAGCCATTCGCGTCACCGAAAACGGCTGCGAACTCATCACCGATTTTGAACGCAAATTGTTTATCAAATAGTGAGCGCTCAGGGATTTAGCAAACCAAAAGTTGGCGTGGGACTGGCGCTGGCGGCGGCCTTGTTATTTGCCGTTACCGTAAATACGGCTCCGTTGGCGTATGCGGCTGGAGCTTCGGTGTTAATGTTGATGTCTATACGCTTTGGGTTTACGGCCGTTGCCTCGTCTTCCCTGCGTCGTGGGAAATGGTTGAATAATAGCATCACCCGGCGTGATGCTGTTTTGCTCCTCTTTGCCAGTTTGATGCTGGCCGGTCAATCTTTCGGTTACATGGCGGCGGTCAATTTTTTGCCCGTTAGCATTGCGGTCATTCTGTTTTACACGTTTCCCATTTTGACGTTTGTGATTAGTTCGGTTGTAAACGGCCGTTCCTTTAAGATAGCTCCGTTCATTGCCCTGGGTATTACCCTGGTAGGCATTTACCTCTTGGTTCAAGATGGCTCCCATACGTGGCATATGATAGGTATTTTCTGGGCATTTTTCGCCGCGATTATGCAGGCGATTATCAACATCATCTCCCCTAAAATAGCTGCTGTATCCGGTTGGGAGATGGTACGATACACATCCTTACTACCCGCCATGGCGTTTTTGAGCGCCTACCTCCTTAACAGGGAGAGTTTCTCTTTGGGGGCAATGGGTTGGAGCCTGGCCGCCGCTTCTACTTTTTGCCTGGGCCTCTACCTTTTTTACCGCTCTATCTCGATAATTGGCCCGGTGCGAACGGCCAATTTACTTTACTTTGAGCCGCTTTTTTCGGTAAGCCTGGGCTTACTTGTCTTTGGCGAACGCCTCAAACAAGCGCAGTGGCTGGGAGCCATCCTCATTATTTTGGCTACGCTCGCGCTGGAAATACAAGAACGTACACAATCAACGAAAAAATCTCATGTCTATTGAACTATCACCCGTACAAACGGATATTGATTTTGATAAAGATGGAAAGCAGACAGCTTACCTGCGCGTCCCCCATTCGCGGAATAATTCAGCGTGGGGCAAGGTGTTGGTTCCGATCACGGTCATCAAGAACGGCGTCGGGCCGACTGTTTTTTTGGTGGGCGGCAATCATGGCGGTGAATATGAAGGGGTGGTGACGCTGCTGAAATTAGCGCGAGAACTAGAGCCAGAGGATGTGCAAGGCCGCATCATCATCATGCCGGCGCTGAATTTACCGGCAGTGATGGCGGGAACCAGGATATCGCCGATAGACGGCCGTGACATGAATCGCTCCTTCCCCGGCCAACCCAACGGCAGCATCTCTCAAATCATCGCCCACTACGTGCATGAAGCGATTCTGCCCTTATGCGGCGCCGTGCTAGATTTGCATTCGGGCGGTTACTCGCTGGACTTAGCCCCATACATCAGTATGCACTATCTGCCGGATGTGGAGCAGACGGCCGCCACCCGCGCCGCGCTGGATGCGTTCCAGGCTCCCTATGCCCTTATCATGGAAGAGTTCACTGGCGAGGGCCTGCTAGATTATGCCGTGGAAGGGATGGGTAAGGTGTTTTTGTGCGCGGAGATTGGGGGAAACGGCCGTCTCACCGCCAAAACCTTAGCCATTGCCGAAACCGGAACCCGCAACTTCCTCAAACATTACGGCATCATCAAAGGCGAAATCGTCACCAGCGAAGCGCAAGGGTATCCGCCCATGAAGTTGATGGAAGCGCCAGATGCAGAAAATTACCATCTGGTCACAACCAGCGGCATTTTCGAGCCGTACTACACCATTGGCGACATGATAGAAACAGGGCAGCCAATAGGTCAGGTGCATTTCCCGCAACATCCCCTACGTGAACCAGAAGCGATTTTAGCGCAGCGTTCCGGCATCCTACTAGGGACGCGCGGCCCAGGATATGTCGAAACCGGCGATTGTGTGGCAATGATTGGGCAGGAAATTGCTTAGATTGATTCAATCTTGAGGTAGCTATGTCAACCATTACCCAACAAGATATTTTTCTAGCGCAAAAGAGTATTCGCAGCATTGCCAAGCAGACACCGCTGGTACAGTCGCCTTTGTTGACCGAGAAAACCGGGATTCAAGTGCGACTAAAGCTAGAAACGGTACAAGAAATTGGCGCTTTTAAGATTCGGGGTGCGGCCAATAAGATTTTGCATTTGCCGCCAGAAATTCAGGCGCGGGGCGTGGTCACTGCTTCGACGGGGAATCACGGCCGTGCCGTCGCCTATGTCGCCAATGAGCTGAACATCCCTGCCACCGTCTGTATTTCGGAGCTTGTGCCACAAAACAAAGTGGATGCACTCAAACGGTTGGGGGCCGAAGTCGTCATCGTCGGCCAAAGCCAGGATGAGGCGGAAGAACGCGCCAACCAACTGCAAAATGAGCGCGGTCTGACGATGATCCATCCTTTTGACGATCCCCATATCATCGCCGGACAGGGCACGATTGGGCTGGAACTGTTGACCGAGTGGCCGGAGGTGGATACGGTATTGGTTCCGCTCTCTGGCGGCGGCTTGATTGCCGGGATTGCGTTGGCGCTCAAATCGGCAAATCCAGTGATTTGGGTGATTGGCGTTTCGATGGAACGGGGGGCAGTGATGTACCATAGTTTGCGGGCGGGACGGCCGTTGCAACTACATGAAGAACCCACGCTCGCCGACAGCTTGCAAGGCGGCATCGGCTTGGACAATCAGCACACATTCCACATGGTTCAGAATCACGTGGATGAGACCATCCTTGTTTCTGAAGAAGAGATTGAGGCGGCAATGACCTTTGCTTTGCGTGAACATCATCTAGTTGTCGAAGGGGCTGGGGCCGTTGGCATCGCCGCCTTGCAAAACGATAAAGTAAAAAACAGAGGCAACAACATCGCCGTTGTCATCAGCGGCGGCAATGTGGACATGAAGCAACTGTTGCAAATAGTTCCATGAAACGTGAAACGTAAAACGTGAAGAACTTTTTTCACGTTTTACGAATGTGGAAACGGTCGTGCGCAACGCCGGTCGGTTCATGGCCGAAGCCGCCTGCGACGCCATCAAACTCGAAGGCGGCGCCGAAATGGCCGACCGCATCGCCGCCATCGCCGCCTCCGGTATTCCCCCTATCGGCCATTTAGGACTGAAAGGAAATCGGTCCACAAGGCCATTTTCTGGCGACCGATCATACCTTGAAATCGAGGCAATTCATGATTCGTTCGTGGAATCATCTCTATGACTAATGCCACCAGTCCTGGCGATTATCTCTGCGGTGACTACCTGGTCTGACGCGTTCCTCACGCGGCCTGGCTTCATTGACTCGTAATGAGCGCCCGCCAACATCTGCGCCATTGAGCCTCAGAATAGCTGCATTGGCCGACGAGTCGTCCATTTCGATAAAACAAAATCCCCGGAATCTACCTGGATCACGGTCTGTGATCCAGGCTAATGACTTAATTGCACCATTTGATAATGTCCGAACCGAAATCCAATTATCTTTGGACGAACTTGTCAGACGCGG
>JBHHTQ010000056.1:0-27690 GCA_046753445.1 Anaerolineae bacterium
GCACGGTGTCCACAAAGGCGTCAATGCTGTCTGTTTGGAGGGCCAGCGGAAGCGCATCCACACCCGCGAATGCCTTCATAATGACCGCTTTGCTCTCTAACACCGGCAGGATGGCTTCCGGGCCGATGTTACCTAATCCAAACGCTGCTGACCCGTCGGAAACAATAGCGATGGTATTTCCCCGGCAAGTCACATCAAAAGAGCGGTGAGGCTGGCGGGCAATTTCCAGGCAAGGCTCAGCCACGCCCGGCGTGTACACCAGGCTTAACGCCGTGCTGTCTCGGACCTGTACTTTGCTGCGGACGCCAATCAAGCCGCCGTAGCGGCGGCGATACATAATGCCTTCACTTTCCGGTTCCGGTTTCTTTTTTTTACTTGATGCCATGAGATTCTCCTTGCATTTATATCAGTTGTAGAAACACCGAAGTGGCGGGAGTAGATTCCCGACTGCCATAATTGGAGGCCAGGACCTCGGTGGTATGCCGATAATGACCTTGTCGTCGCCGTCTGGCGGAATCAGTCTGGCGGTTTTAAGATGCCCCCGTCAGGCTGAAGAAGTTCGCGGTTGTCCCCGACACGGCGGGTAACTTTGGTTTCATCCAGATATTCGAGCAGGGAAATTGCGTACTTGCGGCTGGTCGCCAATAAGTCGCGTACCTGACCGACATTGATACGGCCGTGTTCCTGGAGGTATGCCATGATTTCCCTGGTGATTCGATCGAAATCTTCGGGGCGATAAACGACCTCGTTGCTCAACGGCCGCAGTTGTCCCAACTCAACCAGCGCGAAATACACATCTTCCCCAACGGCCGCTTTGCATTCCTTGACACTGGGCGAATTAACAGCTGCTGTTTTCATACGCTGCAACAGTCGGTTGACGGCCGCTTGCTGCTTTGCAGAAAAAGTGACCTGGTGACCTGGTAGATGAAGTAGGGTGCGTTCCTCAGCCAGAAGTCTGTGTTCGGCCGCGTGGGTGATGAGTGGGTTGAAAACGGCCGCTTCGAGACGCAGCCGGCTGCGCAATTCTTCTCTGGGCATGCCCGGCCGCAGGGGAAACTCTCGGTGATATGCTGCCAGGATGGTGGTCAGCCGTTCCTGTAGACGGTGCCAGCCCTCCCGGGAGAGCAAATATTGGCCAATTTGCACCAATTGCCCATCCGTTTCCGATTGAGCCAGCAGTTGTTCTGCCACGGCTCGATCTAGACCGGGTTCGGCCAGGATTTGAGATCGGAGCGCCGGTTCCTGTCGTCGTACCGCCTCGAGTAGCAGTTCGGCCGGCGTTCCCTGTGCCAACGTTTCCAGACGTTCGATGACCTCCGGCCGGAAACGGCGATGCCGCCGCCCTGGGAAGGGGTCCAGAACACGGCCGCCGCCCAGCGTCGCCCCTGGTGACGGCCGCCGCAGGATGAACCGATCCCCCCGCAGCACTGAAATCGGGTGGTCGAGGGCCAATTGCAGCCATCCTGTCTCTCCCGGCTCAATTTGCCGCGCACCGAGGACGCGCGTCCGCGCCAACACCTCTGCCGCGCCGGCAAATAACTTCACTTCCATGTTGTGCTTGAGAGGAGTCGTTACGTCGGGTAGGTGGCGGTAAGCGGCGTCAATGAGAATCGTGCTGCCGGCAACGCCGGGCGCGGCCACGATGTCTCCCCGCTTGATTTGATCCCGGCCCACGCCGGTCAGGTTAACGGCAACACGAGTTCCGGGTTGGGTGGTGTCTAACTTCGTCCGGTGGGTCTGAAGCCCTCGGACACGCCCCTTTAGCCCAGAGGGCTGTACTTCCACCGGGTCGCCGATTTTCAAGCGGCCGTCGATGAGGGTGCCGGTGACGATGGTACCGAAGCCGGACAGAGAAAACACACGATCCACCGGCAATCGCGGCCGTCCCAGGTCGGGGCGAGGCGCGGCCTTGTTTAGCTGTTCTCGCAGCACTGCTTTTAACTGTGCCAGCCCCTCACCCGTCTTTGCAGAGACGGGGAGGATGGGGGCCTGCTCTAGAACTGTGCCTGCCATCGCCTCGCTCACATCGAGCGTGACAAGCTCTAACCAATCCGGGTCATCAATCAGGTCTGATTTGGTAAGGGCTATGACACCGGCGCGTACTTCAAGCAGGTCCAGAATCGCCAGATGCTCTTTGGTTTGCGGCATCACCCCTTCATCGGCCGCGACCACAAATAAAGCCAGATCAATTCCCCCGATACCGGCCAGCATATTCTCGATGAAATCGCGGTGACCCGGCACATCGACCACCCCGACTTCTTTTCCTTCATCAAGCTTAAGCCAGGCGAAGCCGAGGTCAATCGTCATCTCCCGGGCCTTTTCTTCAGCAAGGCGGTCGGGGTCAATTCCCGTCAGCGCCTCAACGAGCGTTGACTTGCCGTGGTCTACATGCCCGGCCGTGCCAATCACATACATTGGACTGCCTGCGCTTACTCTTCGCGAACCGGCACCAGGTCAGGTTGGCGGCGCCTGTTGGGGTTCTGGTTGACTGCCTTCTCGACCTCTTCCAGCCACAAACGGGGCAGAGACTTGATGGCGTCTGCCTGCGCACTCTGAATGCGCAGCAGCATATCTTTGTCCATTTGGAGTTTGTTGGTAAGCTCATCCAGGTTCATCATCTGTTCCTGAAGCTGTTTGTGGCGCCGGTCAATGGTAGCGACCCGTTGGTCAAATTCTACTTGGAAGGTTTTCCATTTCTTCTCACTATCCTGGCGAAAGTCATCCCAGCGGGTTTGAAACCGGTGCAACTCAACTCGCAGCAGTTCAGAAGACTCTCTTTGCTGTTGGGCCAACTGCTCTTGCCATCCGCTGAGGGTGTCAATCGCCATTTTGGCTTCTTGGTACTTGTCTGAGAAAGAAACCCATTGTTTTTTGAAGCTGCGCATGGTTTCTTCGTATTCATCAAACACGCGCTGCCACTGATCCATCTGGTGGCTGCGTTTGTATTCGCCTGATTGCACTTCCTCCAGCCAGCTTTTGAGCGTCTTGCGAAACTCTTCTTGTTCCTCTAAGAGCGAGCGCAGTTGAGATTGTGCGCGGCTGATGTCGGCGTTTAACGCATCCAACCGCTCATTTGTCAACTGCTGCCGTTTGTTCAGCTCCACTAACATGTTTTGCAGTTCGGCCAGGTTGCGGGCGTTTTGCTTTTCCTTCTCTTCCATGAATGCCAGAGAAGATTGGATCGCTTCCCCTTGATTGTCTAACTCGGAGATCTGATTCTTTTGCGCGCCCAAAACTCTGGCAAGGCGTTGGTCCTCGGCTTGTTGCAGCTCTAGATCACGCTGTAGCTGCCCTATCTTTTCTAACTCTTTGCGTAGTGAGGCGAATTCACGCAAGGTTACTTCGTGTTCCAGCCGTCTTAGGCGGTCCATCTCTTCCTGTGACTTGACCCGGCGCTGGTCGTACTGTTCGATCATCAGGATGATTTCATCCTTGAATTGATCTAACTGCGTGTCAAGTTGAGGCAGGCGCGATAGCTGTGAGCCGACTGCGCTGAACTGCCGTTCCAGCGCCTGGAGCCGCTGTTCACGGCTGTCCACATTGCGGTCCTGTAACTGCATGCGTTGTTCGAGTTCAGTCAGCTTGCGCGACCACTTTCGTCGCTCGCTGTCCAGCCATTCCAGGCGATTGCGTAGCTCTTCTAACTCCTGTTCGGAACCTGGTGCAGATTCATTTGCCATATTCATTCTCCTGCGGCCGTTGCGCCATTCAATCTCCGGCGGCAGCCAGACGGCATTATAGCGTGCAATAAGCCGCGAGGCGAAACCGGCGCATTTCCCAAACCAGGGCAAAGGGCTACAATATCGGCCATGCGAATTGGAATTGATTGCCGGTTGCCGTACTATCGAATGGGGGGAATAAGCCAGTACACGATCCTCCTGATTCAGGCATTGGCTGACCTGGATGTGGGTAATGAATACACAATCTTCCATAACGCCCGCGACGGCCGTTCCTATTTGCCGGAAAGCGCTCCCAATTTTCATCGTTGGGATGTGTGGACGCCCTGTCACCATCGTTGGGAACGGTGGGCTTTGTCGGCCGAGTTGGTGAATTACGGCTGGCGTCGGGGGGGGCTGGATGTTTTGCATAGCCCGGATTTTATTCCCCCGGTGCGCGGCGCGCGCCGTCGCATTGTGACCATCCATGACCTGAACTTCCTCTATTTCCCGGAATTGCTGACGGCCGAAAGCCGGCGGTATTATGCCGATCAGATTCGCCGGGCGGTACGGGAAGCGGACCACATGATCGCCGACAGTGAGGCGACACGGCGAGACCTGGTGGAGGAGCTGGGAGTACCGTCCGAACGTATTACGGCTATCCCTTTGGCGGCCAACCCACAGTATGCACAACCTCCTTCCGATGCGGCCGTGACTCAGGTTTGTGCCCAATTCAATTTACCTCGCGGGTTTATCCTCTTTGTTGGCACGCTGGAACCGCGCAAGAATCTGCCTGCCCTGATTCGCGCCTACCACGCCATGCGCCATGAGACGGGCATAGATGCACCTCTGGTGCTCGTGGGAAGCAAAGGGTGGATGTACGAGGATGTCTTTGCTACGGCCGAAGCGCTGGGCCTGCGCGGCGCCGTTTACCATTTGGATGGGATCAATAATGAGCAACTGGCTGCATTGTATTCGGCCGCGGCAGTGTTGGTCTTGCCTTCATTTTACGAGGGGTTTGGCCTGCCGGTGCTAGAGGCGATGCACTGCGGCTGTCCAGTTGTTGCCAGTGATCGCGGTTCTTTGCCCGAAGTGGTGGGCAAGGCGGGCGTCCTGCTGGGGCCGGAGGATGATGTGTCGGCGTGGGCTTCAGCTCTGGCGCGTGTGATCAACGACGGCCGTTTCCGGGAAGATTTAGTTAAGCGGGGTTTTGAGCAGGTGAAGAAATTCTCGTGGCAAAAAACGGCCGCAGCCACGCTTCAGGTTTATTTGGCCCCGTTTGGAGAATAGGAAGAAATCGCTCAATCTCCAGCTCCAATTTCAAAGCAACATAGCTTCGCATAGACAATAAAACTCGTATCCTCAACAAGGAATTTGCGGCACTTTGGGGCAGTGACTCAACGGCTCTACGCCCGACTCGTTAAAGACCACTAAATCCTCAATACGGATACCTCCCCAACCGGGTAGATAAACGCCCGGCTCTACTGTGGCCACCATCCCAGCTTTAACCCGCTGTTTCTCGGCGCGGAAGGAAAGCGAGGGACCTTCATGAACCTCCAGGCCAACCCCATGCCCTAATCCGTGCCCGAAATGCTCCCCATGCCCGGCGGCCGCTATGATGCCCCGCGCCAATGCGTCAATTTGCTTACCCGTCATGCCCGGCTTCATATGTTCAAGCGCATTCGCTTGCGCCGCCTCCACTAGATTGTACACGGCCCAAAACTGTTCATCAGGTTCAGGGCCGAGATAAAAAGTTCGCGTCAGGTCGCTGTGATAGTCATTCACAGTAGCCCCCATGTCCACCACGATGGCATCACCAGCTTGCAGGATGCGATCGCTGGGGCGGTGATGGGGGAGGGCGCTGTTAGGCCCGGAGGCAACGATGAGCGTGAAGGCGATCCCATCCGCACCCGCCTCACGCATCCGCTTCTCTAGTTCCCAGGCCAGCTCTCGTTCCGTCATACCGGGGTGGGCGAGATGGTTGACCTGGGCCATCACCTGGTCCGTGATTTTGGCGCTAGCCTGGATCGTGGCCAGTTCTGCGGCCGATTTTATCTGCCGCAGTGGTTCAACGGTGCTTTTCAGCGGGACAAAGGTGATGGGGGTATCTGTCTGATGGCCATTAACGGCCGCTCGAAGTGAGGCTGACTGAGCCAATGTCACATGCCCGGCTTCCAGCCCAATTCGACTAACTCCGCCCAGTTCAAACAATTCGCGGATTTCTTTCTCACGCCGCCGCTGTTTGAAGAGGGTGAAGTGGGGGGCCTGCGTGGCCGCCTGCTCCCAATAGCGAAAGTCGGTGGCCAGAATTGCTATTTCGGCGGTGATCAACAGCAGTCCCGCCGAACCGGTAAAACCCGAAAGCCAGCGCCGGTTACTTTCGCTGGTGATGAGGAGACCATCGACACCCCAATCGGTCAATTGTTGCCGTACCTGAATAAGCCGGTGATGCAGTTCGTCAGGCAATGTAATTCTTCCTCGTTAATCTAATCTCGCAATAATTCTTCGCATAGGCATTGTAGATCAAACCAAAAAACTGTCACCAAAACTAATCCTGACTATGAATTGTGACGCTATTGGAGGAGGGCGATCTCGCTGCCTAAAATAGCTCTCAAAATTGCCACGGTGGTCGCGTATGTCGGATCCATACCGAAATAGGACAGATTTTTTGTGCCCAGGTTTTTCCCTTTGCTGAACGGCGTGTCCGAAGCATAGTGGAGGATGCCAATGGGGAAGGAGGCATTGTACAGATTCACAAGCTCATTGTGCGGATGTCGTTTCGGCCGCACCATCTCATAGATGCTGCTCAAATATGGCCCGGCTTCCATCTCCATGTCGGCGTACCCTTCCCGGTAGAAAACGGACATGTATTGCTCATTTTGGAGAAAGGTACCGGGAACGGTAATCGCCTTCTGGTTGTCCATGACCGTACCATACACCAGATAAGGGGCGACATCATCGGCCGACATGCAGTTGTCAAACAAATAGGTGTTCAATGAATGCTCATCATGCACAACATTGGGTAGCATCACATCGCCGATGCGGCCGTTTAACGTGGCCGCCTTGCCCATAATGTAAACCCCGCGAATCTCAGCGATATTGCGGGCGACTTCTGTGAGTACCTGGTAAGCGGCCATCCCCAACGGGTAATCAAGGTTGACTATTAGCGCATCACTCTGAGACAGGAGTTCCACACCGGGCAGCCGCAGACGGCCGTCCATGCATTCTGGCAGCAGCCGGTTCAAATTCACAACCTGGACTTCAATGTCAAACGCGTGCTCGCTGGGTACCCGTAACACCCCAACCTTTCGTTCGTGGGCAATTCGATCTGCCCGCGCCCTCGTATTTCTGCTTTCGTACTTTTTCAAGGTGTAGTAAAGGAAATTTTCGTGGCTGCTGGGCACATTCCGTTGCAGAATATCACGGTATTCTCGCTGCAAGTCTTCCTCGCCGCTGGCGTTGATGAAAGAGATGAGGTCCTCCTTGTGCAGTAAGGCGTAGCCGCTGAGTAAATTGGCCAGGCTGTGAGTATTGCTGGAGACGAAGTAAACGGGCCGCTCGTCGAACGCAATTCCAGGCGTGTTCCGCTCTACGTTTTCCCACCAGCGGCGCGTAGCGCGCTTATACTCTGCCAGCGATCCGGCGAGCGAGCGAATAGCCAGTTCTTGATCGGTCCGGGCGATATGCAGCAATTTACCGGCCGTGTTCTGCTGCCAGATGCGACAAAGGCGGTCGAGATCATCTTGCGGGATTCCTGACAATTGGGCCAGCTGCTGAAGCTGCGCTTTTGTAGGCTCTCCCTGCGATTGGGACTTGACCTCTTGCAGCCATCTGATCGCAGCTGGCATGTTCAACATTTCATGCAACTTGCGCCGTTCTATCTGGTAGGCCGTGAGCATCGGCACCAGATCGTCAATATCCGAGCGGCTGGCGATATAAACAGCAAGTGTCTCTTTGCCATCGTAATAACTGCGGCGGCGGCGACCAGGGGCACTGACCTCTTCCCACGATTCCAGGTCTGGGTATCCGTAGCGGGCGAAAACACGCTCTGATTGGCCCATCACTACCAGACGCACATTACTTAAGCAGTCAGGCAGGCGCAGGATGGCATAGATAAACGCCGCCATGTCCGGCTGCGGCAAGTTAGCGGCTACATGCAGGGCAGAGTTCATCCGCTTGTGGGCTTCAATGAGTGTTTTGATTTGGACTTCGCGTGTGCTGCGCAGGAGTGAATAATACGTGCGGAGGTATAGTTTTATCTCTTCGTTGCCGGAACTAGGTACGGTACGGTCCATCAGCCCTCGCCTGAATGTGTTTGGAATTCGGTTAGCTCGGTTGCATTCCCGAAAACTGAAAGTTTCAGCAAATTTGAAAGTTTTACGCGTTTACGACGATCTGGCCGTCACCCTCGACGACTCTCCCCACGACAACGGCCGTATCACACAGCGCCTGGAATTGGGCTACATGCTCCGGAGCCACGGCCGCCAGCAGGCCGCCAGAGGTTTCCGGCGTCCATAGCAATTCCTGCATTAACTGGCTGACGTCTTTGGAGAAGGTCACCCAGGGCGAAAAATACTGCAAATTATTGCCCATGCCCCCCGGAAAAGCGCCGGCCTCACCGTATGCTAATGCGCCCGGCAGCCAGGGCAGCTTGTCCAGGTCAAAATGGAACGCGACATGGCCGAGATGGGCCATTTCGTGGGCGTGGCCTAGCAGACCAAACCCGGTGATGTCGGTCAGGCTGTGCGCGTGCGCTGCCTGGGCCGCTTCGGCCGCCTGCCGGTTAAGCCGCTTCATGCTCGCCACGGCCGCTTCGACATGTTCTGCGGCCGTAAGTCCCCGTTTCAGCGCTGTGGTTATCACGCCAACGCCCAATGGTTTAGTTAAGAGCAGGACATCCCCAGGGCGTGCGCCCCCTTTGGTTTTAACCTTAGCCGGATCAACCACGCCGATAACCGCCAGACCATACTTCGGTTCCTTGTCGTTAACGCTGTGCCCGCCGGCAATGATGCCGCCCGCTTCCGCTACCTTTTCCGCGCCGCCCCGAAGGATCTCGGTCAGGATTTCCAGACCTAGATTGTCAGGGAATGCGACCAGGTTAATGGCAAACAGCACACGCCCGCCCATCGCATAAATGTCAGACAGGGCGTTAGCGGCTGCGATTGCCCCAAAGTCGTACGGATCATCAACGACAGGGGGGAAGAAATCCGTTGTGGTGACGACGGCCTGGCGTTCGTTCAACTGGTACACAGCAGCATCATCGGCCGCCTCTAATCCAACCAGCAGCTGGGGAAAATCGGCCGGGTTAAAAATCTCCCGTAACGGCTGCAACACGTGCGCCAGGTCCGACGGACCGAGTTTAGCCGCTCAACCAGCGCAGGACGCCAGCGATGTGAGTCGAATTTGTTTCCCTGTCATTTGTATACCAAAGATAAATTTCCCATCATCCTTACTGACGAGAAGTATACCGGATGCCTATAAGCAGGCAATTCCAATTGACGCCCGATCCCACCAAACCTATAATGACCCTGTTACTTCGTTTTTTCTGTGGCACTGGTTCCACTCAAATGGTTTGTCTTTATGCCGATATCGCGCTTTGAATTGATCGCCCAACGGTTTGTTGAAGGTTCTTTCCGCCGACTACTCAGTGACACGCCGGTGCTGAATGAGATGTTGGCTTGCCTGGTGGAAGCGGCCGAGGAAAGCCGCTCCGCCGGGAAAGTCGCCGGCAGTTATACCGTTTACCTGCACCCCCGAGATCTCGACGCCCTTGTTCGCCGTAGAGGAGCGCCAGAAGAAGTGTTGTCCAGCCGCCTGTCCCAATTCGCGCGGCAAGCGGGCTGGATGATCGCTTCACGGCCGCAAGTGGATGTGCAGCCCGACCCCTCGCTCAGGCGGGGGGAGGCGCAGGCCATTGCGGCGCCCCGCAGCGAACCCGAGCAAACACAAGTTTACCGGCCCATTGACCAGTTTGAAACCGCACTGGCCGGCCTTAAAGCGCTGGCTGCCTACCTGGTAGTTGAGGGACGCCGCCATTTCCCGCTGGAGCGGCCGCTGGTGACGATCGGCCGTCATGTGGATAACGATCTGGTGTTGGATGTGCCCTCGGTGAGCCGCCGCCACGCGCAACTGCAATTGCGGCATGGCCGCTTCGTTCTGTATGATGTAAGCCGGCGTGGGCGAACGGCTGTGAATGGGCAAAACACGCTCGAATACGTGCTGCAAGATGGAGATGTCATTGCCCTCGGCGACGCGCTGCTGATTTACGGCGTAGGGCGGGATGAACGCGCCGCACTCGGCTCCCGGCCCGCCGGCCAGGATGCGCCCACCCGCCCACGCCCCCGCACTCCATGAATCTGGCCCTCTTGCTGCTGCTACTGCGATTGCTGAGCGCCGGTTTGCTCCTCAGCTTTCTGGCACTGATTGCCTGGCTTATTTACCGGGACTTGCAAATGACGGCGGCCGTCATCCTGGAAAAGGAGGGAAAACAGGGCAGTCT
The DNA here is from genome assembly GCA_046753445.1 of Anaerolineae bacterium. GTDB lineage: Bacteria > Chloroflexota > Anaerolineae > Promineifilales > Promineifilaceae > JAHEEY01. The sequence continues at coordinate 10,156 of JBHHTQ010000056.1, forward strand.
ACGCGTGATTGCCACCGAGTCCGAGGATACGGCCGTAGGAACAGTGTATTCATTAGCGGCCGTCACCAGCATTGGGCGCGCGGCCGACAATACCATCGTGCTCGATGACAGCTACGTTTCCAACCAGCATGCGCTGGTTACGCTTCGCGGCGGCCGATGGTGGCTGGAAGACCTGGGGAGTCGAAATGGTATCCTGCTTAATGAGTTACCGCTGGAAGAAGCGGCCGTGATCACGTCCGGCGACATCGTGACAATCGGCGGCACAAAACTCAAGATGGAAGAGACGGAAGGCGTAAAATGACGTTTCATGGAACAGGTTGGTTCGCATTTCTCCGAGACGACCAGGAACGGCCGAAAATCACGCGGCAGCTCTTGCAGCGAGTGTGGCTGTTTGCCCAGCCATATTGGCTGCGAGTATTGGGGCTGCTCTTCACCATTCTGTTGATCACCGGCGTCTCCCTTATTTCCCCACTGCTCTATCGAGACTTGCTCGACAACGCGATTCCCAACGGGGACACCTCCCGGCTAAACCTGCTGGCATTGGGCATGATCGGAATCCCTATTCTGAGCGGGGCTATTGGCGTCTGGCAGCGGCACCTCAATTCCCAAATCGGGGAAGGCATCATCTTTGACCTGCGCCGGGCGCTGTACGCCCACTTGCAGCGGATGTCCTTGCGCTTTTTTACGCAGACGCGCACAGGTGAGTTGATGTCGCGGCTGAACAATGATGTGATTGGCGCGCAGCGTGCGATTAGCGATACGCTGGTCGCTATCATATCCAATGTGGTCTCCATGATCGCGACGCTGGCGATCATGTTCAGCCTCGAATGGCGGCTCACCTTGCTGGGCGTGGCTATCTTGCCCTTATTTGTGCTGCCGGCCCGGCGCATCGGCGGCATCCTGCGTGATTTACGCCGCCAATCCATGGAGCTTAATGCGGAGATGAATGCCACCCTCAATGAGACGTTGAATGTCAGCGGGGCGTTGCTGGTGAAGTTGTTCGGCCGCGAACGGCAGGAAATCGCCCGATTCAGCCAGCATGGGCAGGCGGTGCGCGACATTGGTATCCGCTCGGCCGTGATTGGACGATGGTTCTTCATGATGCTTAACATCGTCACGGCCGTCGGCACAGCCACCGTATTTTGGGTGGGTGGGCATCTGGTTCTTCGGGGCGAGTTCACCATCGGTACTATCGTCGCCTTCGGCACTTATTTAACCCAACTTTACGGCCCGTTGATGGCGCTAGCCAATGCCCCCGTTGAATTCGCTCAAAGTATGGTCAGCTTCGAACGCGTATTTGAGGTGCTCGACATCCCGGTTGAGATTCAGGAAGCGCCTGATGCAATTGAGCTGCCGTTGGTGAAAGGGCACATTCAGTTTGATCGTGTCTGTTTTGATTACGCCTCGCCTGTCGATGGCCGCCAGGCAGGACTGGCCGAAATCGCCCGCTTTACCTGGGGTGGCAGCGAGGCGCACTTGAAGCGGGGAAAACAGCGCGGGGAAGGAGCAAATGGAACAGAGAAGGGTGAAGCGCCAACGGCCGCTCCCCGGTGGGCGTTAGAGAATATCAGCTTCATGATTGAGCCGGGCCAACTGGTTGCGCTGGTCGGGCCAAGTGGGGCGGGCAAGACGACGACCACATACATGATTCCCCGGCTCTATGACCCGACCAGCGGTCGTATCTTGATTGACGGGATAGACATTCGTCAGGTCACATTGGAATCGTTGTCCGACAGCATCGGTATGGTCACCCAGGAAACCTATTTGTTCTACGATACGATTCGGGCCAATCTCATGTATGCCCGGCAGGATGCGAGCGAAGCAGAAATGGTTGCGGCCGCCAGAGCCGCGAACATTCACGACTTCATTGCCGGCCTGCCTGACGGGTATGACACCGTGGTGGGTGAACGCGGCTACCGTCTCAGCGGAGGCGAGAGACAGCGGATGGCCATCGCCCGCGTCATCCTGAAAGACCCGCGAATTTTGGTGTTGGATGAAGCCACGTCCAGCCTCGACTCGCTTTCGGAAGCATTGATTCAGGAAGCGTTGCAGCGGGTGATGGTGGGCCGGACGAGTCTGGTCATTGCACACCGCCTTTCAACTATCCTGGCGGCCGATTTGATTCTGGTCATGGACCAAGGTAAGTTGGTTGAGCAGGGGACGCACGCTGAGCTGTTGGCCCAGGGCGGACTCTACGCAACGTTGTATGAGACCCAATTCCGACCGGCGACGGAGCAGATTTAATCGGGGGCCGGGGATTCGAGACTGTCGCTATCCAGTATCTTGCTTTCAGTTTTAGATTATACGGCCGTCTCGCCCGCAGCCTTGGGTGGGGCGGCCGCTTCTTGGGGGGAGATGTCCACGTTATCGAGCCACTCACTAACCACGTGAACCCCTAATACGGGCGCGTAGATGTTCCGTGTCGTCGAAATGTCGGCATGACCCAGGTATTCCTGCACCACTTCCAGAGGCATTCCTTCGCGTAGAAGTTGTGTTGCCCGAAAATGACGGAAGTCATGAGCAGAGAGGCTGGGGTGCAGTCCCAGCGCCCGCACCGCTCGTTTTACGATGTTGTGGGCCGATGTGGCAGTCAGGCGCGCGTTGTTGGCGTTCCGGCTGTGGGCGACAAAGAGGGCAGGGTTGCTGTCACGCCGCTCGGCCAGATACGCTTGGATGGCGCGTCGTGCGTACTCGCGAATATGCACGGTGCGCGGTTTACCCCCTTTGCCGGTGATGGTGGCGTATTGTGCCCGGCCGTGGCCGGTGCTGACCCGGTCGAGGGCGACGACTTCCGAGATGCGCGCGGCCGTGGAGTACAGCACATGCACCAGGGCACGATCACGAAGCAGGGATAACCGCCGATTATACTTATCGTTTTCAGGGGGGAGGGGGAGCGAGTCATAGAAGGCGACTAAGTGGGGAATCGCCTGGCGGGCAGTGTCGAGGTCGATGACCGTCTCCGCCTGGCTTCGCTCGATCTGCCGGCGCCCTAACTGGCGTTGCAGTTTTCCCAGTTGAACGCCGGCAGGGAGGTGATCCTGCCCATCCAGGTAGTGTAGGTACCCCACGACGGCGGATAAATAGGTGGTCACGGTGGAACGGGAGCGGTGAGCCAGCAGCCAATTGCGGAAGTTAAGCACAACGGCCGTCGTTAGCCTTTCGGGAGAGAGGGGCCACGGTTCCTTCTTGTGGTAACCGGATTTGTTGTAATGCTGCAACCAATCGGCGAAAAGCCGCAGTCCGCTGCGGTAGGTCGTTTCCGTCTTCGCGCTGCGTATGCCCGCTTCCAGGAGATAACTGACCTCGCCCAACCACGCCGGCGCGTCGGGGATCGGCCGTTGGGAGATAGGAAGCTTTTTACTGGCGGCCATGTGGTGAGTTTACTGTCTTTCCTGCTCTAAAAGCCAATGAGCCAATTCTCGAAGCGACTGTGAAGCCAGGATGTCGGGCTTATAGAGCACCAAAGGAATGCCTACCTGTGTGGATTGCTGAAAAGCTTCGGGGGAAGGGGGAATAAAACGCAAAATAGGGTTGGCTGTACCGATATGTAATGCACGTTCAACCGCTTCTCGCTTCATAAGCATTGCAGAAGGGGTGCGCGACACAACAATCGGCCGCACTTTGCTCGCCAGCGTCCACTCCTTGAGTAACGCAATCTTCGCGCTCGCCGCCTTGATGGACAACATCTCTGGCTCTGTAATCAGCCAGACGTGGTGGGCGTGTTCCAAAGCGCGGCGCACTGCATTCCCAGCCAGGTCCGGCAGGTCCAGGAACAGGAAATCCGCCCGGATTTGCAGGGCATCAATGATGGCGTCTACATGTTTGGCTGTTAATTGGTATTCAGCCCCGTCGTGTGGTGCAGCAAGTAGCTTGAGACCGGAAGTGTGCTCAACGACACTGCGATTCACCTCACGCCAACCGAGTTCGTTCGGTTCGAGCGACAACACATCCCCCAGGTCTTGAGCCGGCACCATATTCAACTGAATATCGACCGTGCCCATATAATCCTGTAACTCGACCAGCGTGACTGATTTTTCCTCCATGACAAGCGTAATGGCCACATTCACTGCTACACTTGTTGCCCCAACGCCTCCTTTTGCCCCAATAACAGCGATGATCCGGGCCGAAGACGTTTGTCCTTTTTGGGCAAACTGTACTCGTTGCAGCAAAGCGCTGGCCCTGGCCAGAAGCTCTTGCCTGGCAACGGGTTTGGTCACATAATCATCAGCACCGGCCTCAAAACCCAACACCTTGTCGGGAACCTGACCCTTGGCGCTCAACATGATGATTGGGACGTGTGCAGTAGTGGCATCCGCACGAAGTTGTCTACATACCTCGATGCCGCTCAAGCCGGGCATCATCACATCGAGCAGGATGAGGTTGGGGGCTACTTCCCGTGCTTTTATCAGGGCTTCATGTCCGTCTTTGGCTGTGTACACTTCGTATCCGGCTTTTTGGAACATAAGACCGAGGAGCTTCAGCACCTCGGCGTGGTCATCTACTAGCAGGACGCGGAGTTTGTTTTCTGTGGCCATTGACGTCTGTCTCCCACTAACTTCTGCGACTCGCATTCCATTATACGATGAAGAGAGGCGGCGACACAACTTGAGAAGGAGGGTTCGGGCCATCAGGGTAGAGACAAATCTTTATACTTATGATAACTATTATTAGCTTAACTATAAGTATTCCTGGCAATTTGCCTATTGGAAGGCAGTAGAGGACAATCTGATCTTTAGGCGGAAAATACCAGGACGGAATAAAATGTCTGCAAAGATGATGACGGCGACGAAAGACATGGAAGCGATTGTTGGCGGGTATCACGGGGATCCGTTTGCCGTGCTTGGCCCGCACCAGGTTGAAGACGGGCTGGTAGTTCGCGCCTTCCTTCCTCAAGCCGTCGAAGTTGACCTTGCCTTGCGTAAAGGAACGGCCGTTTATGACCGAATCCCTATGCGCCGCGTTCACGATGCCGGTTTTTATGAGGTATTTCTTCCAGACCTGGAAAGCGACTCGGAGTATTGTTTTTCGGTGAAGACGGGGAGTGCTCCCGAAGGTATACTATGCGAAGACCCCTACGCTTTTCCCTCGCTGCTCTCTGATTTTGATGACTACCTGTTGGCGGAGGGAACCCACCAGCGCGTATATGACTATCTGGGAGCGCACTTGCGGGAGATCAACGGCCGAATGGGGGTTCTCTTTGCTGTGTGGGCGCCGAGCGCCCTGCGCGTCAGCGTGATTGGAGACTTTAACCAGTGGGACGGCCGTCGGAATCCGATGCGGTTTCACCCCGGCAGTGGCGTTTGGGAAATCTTTTTGCCCGGTCTTCATGAAGGCATCCTGTATAAATACGAGATCAAGTCTCGATTCAACGACTATTTGGCTGTTAAATCCGATCCGGTGGGCTTTGCGGCCGAAATGCGGCCCAAGACAGCATCCCTTGTGTGGAATCTGGATAAATATGAATGGAAGGACGCTGCCTGGATTGAACAACGAGCCAAGCGGAATTCCCTGGATGCCCCCATCAGCATTTACGAAGTCCATCTCGGTTCCTGGCGACGCAAGAACGACTGGAAGTGGCTGACCTATGGCGAGTTAAGCCAGGAACTTATCCCCTATGTCAAAGAGAGAGGATATACGCATATTGAATTACTCCCGGTTGCAGAGCATCCGCTGGACGCCTCCTGGGGATATCAGGTTACCGGTTATTTTGCGCCGACCAGCCGTTACGGAACGCCAGACGAGTTCATGGCTTTTGTGGATGCGTGCCACCAAGCTGAAGTCGGCGTGATCCTGGATTGGGTTCCCGCCCACTTCCCCTCTGATGATCATGGTCTGAGCTTTTTTGACGGCACCCATTTATATGAACATGCCGATCCACGGCAAGGTCGACAGCCGGATTGGGGCACGCTGGTATTTAATTTTGGCCGTCATGAGGTCAGGCAGTTTCTAATCAACAATGCCTTGTTTTGGTTAGACAAGTACCACATTGATGGCCTGCGTGTGGACGCCGTTGCTTCTATGCTTTACCTTGATTTTTCCCGTAAGCAAGATGAATGGGTGCCAAACCGGTACGGCGGCCGCGAAAACATTGAGGCCATCGCTTTCATCCGGGCGCTTAACGAGCGCGTTCATGAGCGGTATCCCGGTGTATTAACCATCGCAGAAGAATCCACAGCCTGGCCGGGAGTGACTGCGCCGCCAAACGAAGGCGGGCTGGGCTTTGATCTCAAATGGAACATGGGCTGGATGCACGACACGCTTCGTTATATCTCCAACGATCCCATTCATCGGGCGTACCATCAGGGAACGCTCACCTTTTCACTGCTATACGCTTTCGATGAGAAATTCCTCCTCCCCTTCTCCCACGACGAGGTTGTTCATCTAAAACGAAGCATGCTGGACAAGATGCCCGGCGATCTGTGGCAGCGATTTGCCAACCTGCGCCTGCTGTATGCATACCAATGGGCTCATCCTGGAAAAAAGCTCCTGTTTATGGGAGGAGAGTTTGGACAGTGGCGCGAGTGGAGTGAGGCGCGTGGCCTTGATTGGCATTTACTTGATGCCGAAGTAGAACCAAACGCCGCATTTCACCGTGGATTGCAATCCTTCGTGCGGGCGCTCAATCAACAGTATGCGACAACAACACCTCTGTATGAGGATGATTTCTCCTGGGATGGTTTTTTCTGGCTGGATTTCCGTGACAGCCAGCGCAGCATCATTGCCTTTGGTCGCCGCGCCTCCTCGACAAATGAGGCTCTTCTGGTCGTATGTAATTTCACCCCGATGGTGCGGCATCAGTACCGCTTGGGGGTACCGGAAGCGGGCGCTTACCGGGAGGTGTTGAACAGCGACCACGAAATGTTTGGCGGAAGTGGTGTAAAAAATGAAGGGGTGTTGTTCAGCTCCCCCACCCCATGGCAAGATCAGCCGCACTCGATTGAGCTGACTTTGCCTCCGCTGGCGGCCGTGTATCTGAGCAAGGCTGCTGGCAAAGATGCTTGATATCTGCTTCGAAATGAGGACTACAGGAAGAAAATAAGGAGCTTTTCTCAATGAAACAACGAGATCAGGCAGCCTTTTACCCTATGACTTTTTGCCCTGTGCTTAAGCAGTACGTTTGGGGCGGCCGTAATCTGGCGCTCGTTTTGGGCCGGACGCTGCCGGAAGGCATCGTCGCCGAAAGCTGGGAGATTGCCGCTCATAAAGATGGAGATACTCTGGCCGACAACGGCCGCTTTGCCGGCTGCTCATTGAGTGACATTCATGCTGAATTAGGCCTGGACTTAATCGGTACGAATAACGCCTGGGCACAAGAGCGTGACAAGTTTCCCCTTCTGGTCAAGCTGCTGGATGCAAACCGGCCGCTCTCAGTGCAGGTTCACCCCGACGACGAGTACGCGTTAGCGCATGAAGGGAATGAGTTGGGCAAGAGCGAGATGTGGGTTGTGCTCCATGCAGAGCCGGATGCGGCCGTCATTCTGGGAGTGAAGCCGGGGACGACGCCAGCCCGTTTCAGAGATGCGCTCAAGCAGGGCAGCGTGGACGCCTTTGTGCACAGGATACCCGTGCACAAAGGAGACATCATTCACGTGCCCAGCGGTTCTGTGCATGCCATCCTGGGCGGTGTGATCATCGCCGAAATACAACAAAACTCGAACACAACCTATCGCGTGTATGATTGGGGGCGCGCTTCTGCGGATCGGCCGTTGCACATCGAGAAGGCCATGGACGTGATCAACTTCAATCAAGTGGATGCACATCCCTCCCGGCCGCGCCTGATTGAGGAAGCTGCCTGGGGTCGACGCCTGGCCCTTTGCCGCAACCGGTATTTTATTGCGGAGAGGATCGAGTTGAAGGCTGGTGAAGTGTATTTTGGGCATTGCGACGGGAGCACGTTGGAGATATGGGGTGCCATTGAGGGAAGCGGTGAGGTTAACGGCGTTTCTTTGAAAGCCGTCCGGTTTACTTTGCTGCCAGCTGCATTAGGAGCGTACACAGTATCGGTCGCAGAAGATGCTGTATTCTTACGTACCTATGTTCCCGCTCCAAACAGCCAGCCCCGGTTTGATGTTTCAGAGTAGTTGTGCTATTATCGTCCGGCTCTCACGCCTCTGTGACTGATACTGAGGACTGAACGGAGGAACTAGAATTGGCAAACATTCAATCCGCCAAGAAACGCATACGGCAGTCGGAAAGACGCCAGGCTCGCAATCGGAGATACATTGCTTCGGCCCGCACCTACGTGAAGAAAGCGCGGCAGCAGATCGAAGCTGGTGAATTTGATGAAGCCGAGCTCACAGTGCGGCATGCATGCAGCATTCTAGATAAAGCTGCACGCAAGCATGTGATCCACCCGCGCAACGCTTCGCGGCGCAAAGGTCGGCTCATGGCTGCACTAGCGGCCGCACGTGCAGCGCAAGCTAGCGAGTAAGCTGGCATGGCTTGACGCCATTGTGTTTCACAATCACAATAGACAGATTCGCCTCCATCTTATTGGAGGCGTTTTTGTTTCCAGCCATTGAATTGGTGAAATGGGCGGACTTTAAGGCTTTTTTGAGGTGTTGGGCGGCATGTTGAAAATGTACCCTTTGCCCCGAACTGTCTTCAAAAGTTGAGGTTTGGCCGGATTTTCCTCGATAACCTCACGCATCCACCGGATGTGCACATCCAGCGTGCGCGTATCTCCCACGTAGTCTGTCTTCCAGACATTCTGCATGAGCTGCCGGCGGCTGATGATTTCATTGGGATGGCGGATAAACTCTTCTAACAGGCGCGACAGCTTCGGCGTTAACTTGCGCTCCCCCTGCCCCTCTACTTCCACAGAACGTTTGGAGCGATAAAGCGTGATTAGCCCACAGCGGACAATCTCTTCGGCCAGATCGTCGGCCGGCAGCAAAGCGCGAATCCGGTTAAGCAGTTTGCGAGAGGTAAACGGCATTTGCAGGTAAACATCTGCCTCGGCCATGCGATCCAGCTCCATCTCGGCCGTGCGGCAGTGGATGAGGGGGATTTCACCCAGCGAACGGCGGATACGGCGGCAGGTTCTTACCCCATTGGAACGCATGGAAGATGCATCGAGTACAACCAGGTCTGGCATGCATTGTTCGATTGCTGCCAATGCGGCCGTGCCGGTATGCACCACAACCAGGTTATACCCTGCCTTCTCCAGCGCCGGCACGTGAGAGCCGGAACCTGCGTTCCTTCCCTCTACCAGTAGTATGGCCGCCTCCTGCATAAAACCCTACCAATCCTTAAAAAATTCGCGTTAGGTGTTACGAACATTATAAGGATAAACAGAGGTAGTGCAACCACGATTTGACATGCGGGGTCGGCTGGCTATAATTTCTGACACGCGAGTGTAGTTCAGCGGTAGAACGTCAGCTTCCCAAGCTGAATGTCACGGGTTCGAGTCCCGTCACTCGCTCTCAGGCCGCTTGACGAGGTGAGTCAGCGGCTTTATTTGTTTTTGGGCTGTCATAACTGTTTCACGAGATAGTTCGTGTGCAGCGGAATCTCTAACTTGTTTATGCTAGAATGACGAAATTGGAGATTGAAGATTCGAAAAGAGGAGTAAACATGATCATCAAACAACCGTTGGTAGAGGGGATGAACGCACAAATCCAAAGCGAATTTGCGGCATCAGCGCAGTACATTGCCATAGCTGTCTATTTTGATGACCAGAGCTTGCCGGAATTGGCCAAATTCTTTTACCGGCAGTCCGATGAAGAGCGCATGCATGCGATGAAGTTTGTGCACTTTATGCTGGATGCAGGCGTTAAACCGGTGATTCCGGCCACGCCGGAGCTAAAAAATGAGTTTGGCAGCGCGGCCGAAGCCGTGAAATATGCCCTGGATCAGGAATTAAAGGTGACGGATCAGATCAATCATCTGGTCTCGCTTTCCGTTGAACACAATGACCACGCCAGCAACAATTTTCTTCAATGGTTTGTAACCGAACAGGTGGAGGAAGTGTCTACCATGAGTGACCTGCTCCAGACGATTAAGCATGCTGGCAGCAGTCTGTTGTTGGTTGAGGATTATGTTCTGCGGAACCCACCCCATGCGGGCGAAGCGGATGGCGGCGAAGCGGCCGTATAGCGGCATAGACAGGCCGCCCATTCGTTGCTACAATCCCCGCTTCTGACAGGTTTCCCGTCAGGGGGCTAAAACACACCAGATGACACAACCGCGAGTGATCTTCATGCCCTCAGGACGTCGTGGCCGGGTTGAAGCCGGGACGACGCTGCTTGATGCTGCCCGCCAGTTGGGTGTGGAGATTGAGAGCATTTGCGGCGGCCGTCTTACTTGCGGCAAGTGCCGGGTACGCGTCGAGGAAGGCGAATTCCCCAAACATGGGATCACGTCCAGCCGGGACAGCCTGTCATCACCAGTCGAGGAAGAACGGGCGTTGTTGGATCGCCTGCCGAGCGGCAGTGACGGCCGGCTCTCCTGTTCCACGTGTATTCAGGGCGATGTCCTAATCTTTGTGCCGGAAGAAAGCCGCGCTCACAAGCAAATCATTCGCAAAACAGCAACTGAGCGCGTGATTGACATTGCCCCGGCCGTTTACAAGCGATACGTAGAAGTGGACCAGGCCCGCCTGGGCGAACACCGTGGGGATTGGGGCAGGCTTCAGGCCGTCTTGAAAGAACAATGGCAGCTCGAAAACACCACCATTGATCTACCCGTGCTGCGCCGCTTGCAGCAAGTCTTACGCCGGGAGAAGTGGGCGGTGACCGTCACGCTGTGGCAAAACGGCGCTCATGTGGAAGTCATTGATGTCCAGCCGGGTTACAGGGACGGTACTTACGGCCTGGCTGTTGACATCGGCAGCACTACCGTCGCCGCCCATCTGTGCGATCTCCGCACCGGTGAACTGTTGGCAACTGAGTCCACCATGAACCCCCAGGTGACCTTTGGCGAGGATCTGATGAGCCGCGTCTCTTACGCCATGATGCATGAGGATGGTCTGGACAAGATGCACACCGCCATTATTCAGGCGTTGAATCGGCTGGCGGCGCGGGCGGCCAGAGAAGCGGGGCTGAAGGCGCGCGACATTCACGACTGCGTGCTTGTGGGCAATACGACCATGATGCACATCTTGCTGGGCATCAGCCCGGTTGAATTGGGAGGAGCGCCCTTTGCGCTGGCCAACCGGGACGCGATGGACATCAAGGCGCGCGAATTGAATCTCAGGCTGCATCCGGGGGCCTATGTGCATATCCTGCCGTCCGAAGCGGGGCATGTCGGCGCTGATAACGTGGGCGTGTTGCTGGCCGAGGAACCGTACCGGCAGGATGCACTGACGCTCACCGTGGATGTGGGCACCAATGCGGAGATCGTCCTGGGGAATCGGGAGCGCATGTTTAGCGCTTCCAGCCCAACTGGGCCGGCATTTGAAGGCGCGCAAATTACATTTGGCATGCGGGCTGCACCAGGCGCGATTGAGCGCGTGCGCATTGACCCGCTGACGAAGACTGCCCGTTTCCGCGTCATTGGCGAGGAACGTTGGTCTGATGAATGGGCGCTAGACGCGGATGCGCCGCCGGAAGCCCAACCCCAGCACCTTGCCGCCGGCATTTGCGGTTCCGGGATCATCGAGGCGGTGGCGGAAATGTTCCTGGCGGGTATCATCCAGGCTGACGGCCGCTTCAACCCAGACAGCGCGGGCGAACGCATCACATGGGACGGCCGTAAGCCGGCCTATATGCTGGCCACCGGCAAAGAGACGGTCAACGGCGAACCCATTGTGGTGACCCAGGACGATGTCCGAAACGTCCAGCTAGCCAAAGCAGCATTATACGCCGGGGCCAAGCTACTTATGAAACGAGCCGGCGTCAGCACCGTGGAGCGGATCGTGCTTGCGGGCGCGTTCGGCAGCTATATTGATCCCAAGTACGCGATGGTATTGGGACTCATCCCGGACTGTGCTCTGGACAGCGTGGTGGCCGTGGGGAATGCGGCCGGTGACGGCGCGCGTATCGCTCTGCTTAACCAGCACAAGCGCAAAGAGGCGCAGCGAATTGCCGCCTGGGTGACTTACATCGAAACGGCCGTGGACGCGGATTTCCAGACAGAATTTGTGGCCGCGATTCATATTCCACACAAAACCGATTCGTTTCCGCACTTACAAGATGTCCTGCCCGAAGCTGTGGCGGCGGCCCCTCGCAGGCGGCGACGGCGGGTGAGAGTTTCAGGCGAGTTGCCCGGATGATAGAAGCTGAATTGTTACAGCAGATGACGGAAGCGATCGTTGTCGGCGTCGAAGACACATCCCTTGCATTGGCTAAGGAGGGACTGGCGCGCGGCATCCATCCGCTGGACATCGTTCACAAAGGATTCATGCCGGGCCTGGACGTGATCAGTCATGAATATGAGACCGGTACCTGCTTTGTTCCCGAACTCGTAGTAGCCGGCACGATCATGGAAGGGGTACTAAACCTGGTCCGGTTGGAGTTAAGGCGATCCACACAATCAATGCCCATGATCGGCCGGATCGTGATTGGCACCGTTGCCGGCGACGTCCACAACATCGGAAAAAACCTGGTCAGCACCATCTTGAGCATCAGCGGCTTTGAGGTTCTGGATGTGGGTACCAATGTTCCGCCGGAAGTGCTTGTGGGCAAGGCGCGCACAGTCAAGGCGCATATTCTTGGCTTATCGGCGCTAACAACACCGACTCTGCCCGTACAGCGGGATGTCATCGAGCTTTTGGAAGAGATGGGAATGCGTGACGATCTAAAAGTGATCGTAGGAGGCGGCGCCGCTTCAGCGGAATGGGCCAATCTTATCGGAGCTGACGGCTACGCCGAGAACGCCATGCAGGCAGTTACCCTTTGCCGGGATTTGATCAATAACACCTATCATTAAAGAAACGGAGCCTGATAATGGCTGAAAACCAAGATACGAGCGACGAAATCATCCTGGAAGAACTTTCAATAGATGATCTGCTCGAACTGATGCACGAAGACCTGTATGACGGCTATGCAGAAGAAATCGCCGAAGAGGTAGAAGAGGCGCTCTCTCGCGGCTTGGCCCCATATGAAGTGCTGACCCGGGGCCTGGTTGCCGGGATGGAAGTTGTCGGCGATGATTTCCGGGACGGCATCTTGTTTGTTCCTGAGGTGTTGATGGCGGCCAAGGCTATGAAGGCAGGTATGGCTATCTTACGGCCGCTGCTGGTTGAAACAGGCGCACCCAAAGTTGGCACGTTGGTCATCGGCACAGTCAAGGGCGATATTCACGACATCGGCAAGAATCTGGTGTCCATGATGATGGAAGGGGCCGGATTCGAGGTCATTGATTTAGGCATTAACACTTCTGTTGAGGAATTCATGGAGGCCATTGAAACATATCAGCCCGATATCCTGGGGATGAGCGCGTTGTTAACGACCACCATGCCCTACATGCGCGTGGTTGTGAACGCGCTCAAAGAGAAAGGCATCCGCGATAAAATCATCGTTCTAGTTGGAGGCGCCCCGTTGAACGAGGCTTTTGCTGAGGACATCGAGGCAGATGCCTACTGCCGGGATGCGGCCGTGGCTGTGGAGACGGCTAAGAAACTAATCGCGCTGCGACGCGCCATGGCTTGAGACAGGGCAAGCGCATCATGATGGATAAGACTATGAACAAACTGAAACAACTCCTTGAGTCAGAGCCCGTGCTTCTGCTTGACGGCGCGATGGGCACGATGCTGATGGAAGCAGGGCTTGAACAGGGAAATCCGCCGGAAGAGTGGAATGTGTTGCACCCTGACCGGGTTCGGGTGGTGCACCGGGTTTACATCGATGCCGGCTCCCGGATTATTCTCACCAACACCTTTGGCGGCACGCGCTTCCGGCTCAAGCTGCATAATCTTCAAGATCGCGTCCATGAGCTGAACCGGGCCGCGGCCGCGCTGGCGCGGGCAGAAGCGGACGCCGCCGCCCACCCTGTCGTGGTCGGCGGCTCAATGGGGCCGACCGGAGAGCTGCTGGAACCGATGGGGTCCATGACGTTTACCGAGGCAGTTGATGCGTTTGCCGAACAAGCGGCCGCCTTAGCTGAAGGGGGCGTTGACGTGCTCTGGATCGAGACAATGAGCGACCTCAACGAAGTGCGCGCGGCCGTCGAAGGGGCGCGTTTCGCCACCAGCCTGCCAATCGCGGCCACCATGACGTTCGAGACCCGCGGCCACACCATGATGGGCGTCAGTCCCATTCAGGCGCTGGAGACGCTGGCCAGTCTTGATCTGGCAGCTATCGGCGCGAACTGCGGCAATGGCCCGGCCGAGATTGAAGCAGTCGTCCACGCGATGAAGCAGATGAATCTGGATATCCCCCTCATCGCCAAGTCAAATGCCGGTATTCCTCAATGGGTGGGCGAAGAATTGGTCTATGATGGTACGCCGGATGTGATGGCAGCATATGCGCGCCGGGCGCGGGCGCTGGGGGCGACATTGGTTGGCGCGTGCTGCGGCAGCACACCGGCGCACATCCGGGCAATGGCAGCCGCCCTGAATGGCCCGGTTGATTCCAACCTGGAAGGATTGACGTTAGAGGCGGCAACGGCCGCTCCTGTCTCTGTCAGCCGTGACCCACGCCAACGCGTCCGCCGCCGGCGGCGGACGCGAAAACAAGATTGAGGAGATTCCCTTGACTGAAACGATCATTAGTTCAAAGAGCAAGCATGTCATTATCGGCCACGATCGGCCGTTTACCATCATCGGCGAGCGGATCAACCCCACCGGCCGCAAGCTGTTGGCGGCCGAAATGGCCGCCGGGAATTTTGATCGCGTGGTGAAAGACGCATTGGCCCAGGTGGAAGCAGGGGCGCATATGCTCGATGTGAACGCCGGCATCCCCCTGGCCGACGAGCCGGCCATCCTGGCCAAAGCAATCCGGCTGGTGCAGTCAGTCACCGACGTTCCTATCTCCATTGATTCCTCCATTGTGGCTGCATTAGAGCAAGGGCTGGAGGCTTACGAAGGGAAAGCGCTGGTGAACTCGGTCACCGGGGAAGATGAACGGCTGGAGACGGTGCTGCCGCTGGTCAAGAAGTACGGGGCGGCCGTGATCGGCATCTCCAATGACGAAACCGGTATTTCAGAAGACCCCGACGCGCGCTTTGTCGTGGCCAAGAAAATCGTGGAGCGGGCGATGGATTACGGCATCCCCAAGGAGGATGTCATCATTGATCCGCTGGTGATGCCTGTGGGCGCAATGCGGTATGCCGGGCGCCAGGTCTTTCACATTGTCCGCCGCTGCCGGGACGAATTAGGGGTGAATACTTGCTGCGGAGCGAGCAACGTCTCTTTTGGCCTGCCTAACCGTGTGCCGTTAAACGCCGCCTTCCTCACCATGGCCATTGCCTCCGGATTGACTTCAGCCATCACCAATCCAATTGAGAAGGAGATACGCCAGGCTGTTCTGGCCGCCAATGTCATGATGGGGCATGATGAAAACTGCGCTGTTTGGATCTCGGCCAGCCGGGATGACGGGAGCGCAAGTGCGGGCAGCGGCCGCCAGGCCCGGACGCGGCGCCGGCGTCGGACAGGTCAATAACGACCTGTGTCACACCTGGGCAATCACGGCGAAGACGCGGTGAGGAATCTCCAGAATGGGCTGGGGAAAGCGCGCTCTGAGCAGTTCGCCCAGCTCGGCATCAAAAACTTCCACCTGTTCCGGTGACAAACTGGCTCCAACACCGGCGCTGGCCCGTATGCGACCGCGCCAGTCTGCATGGCTATACGGGACTGGCAGATCGTAGGAGAAAGACTCCAACTGCCGGTATCCGTCTTCCGCCAGCCCCGTCAACCATTGCGGGTACATGCCATTCCCATGCGCCATGCCCCATTTCGGGTTGTGGGTGAGGATTAGCTCTTCGGTGGCCTGTACCACATTCCCCGCCAGCGGGAGCCAGTCAAAATGGGCGATGACGAGCCAGCCCTCCGGCCGTAAAATGCGCGCGACTTCCCTGGCGGCCGCAGTCCGGTCAAACCAATGCCAGCATTGCCCGGCGGTGACGACGTCAGCGCAGTTTGCGGGCAAGCCGGTATTTTCAGCTCCCCCCACCCGATAATCTACGCTGATCCCGGCCTGCTCGTCCAGCCGTTTGGCCTCAGCCAGCATTTGGGCAGAGGTGTCTACGCCCGTAACCCGGCACCCTCTTTGGGCGAAGCCGCGCGCCAATGTACCAGTACCCGTTCCCAGATCAACCAGTTGCTGCTCCGGACGGCCGATCCCCCATTGCGACAACCGGTCAAACAATGAATCGGGGAATCCGGCCCGGTGCCTTCCATAATCGCTCGCTGTCAATCCGAAATCAACCCTTGTATCCAATGCCGCCTCACTCCATCGTTATGTTTCAGCGGGATTGTAGCAGAGCGCATGGAATAGTAAACGCTAGCCCGTGTCCGGCTCTTCCCCTTCAAGTTGTTTGTGCAGCCGCCGTTTGTACCCGTACAGGGTGATGATATTGATGGTGATGGCGCCGATGGCGACTCCCATTGCCCGCCGGCGGAAGATGTTTTCATGCAAACGAGCGGCTGCCATTTCCCTGGCGGTTTCGGCGGCAGTAATCGCATCTTCGGCCAGGTCGTTGACAACCGGCAGCTTGGTTGTATGCAAGGTGGCCCGGGCGCTTATCAGGCTTGTTCGCGCCTCCGCCAACTTGTTTTCCGCTTCTTCCACAATCATGCCCCGAGACGCTGCCTGCTGTATGGTCTCCGCTGCATTTTCATACGCTTCAGTTGCTGAGACCAGGGCTGAACGCAGGGCTACCACCTGCGTCATGATCATGGAACCTTCGTGATGGCAGGTATCACACCGGCGGTCTTCTTTGGAAGCAAAGCGTGACCGATCCATCCGAAAGGATTCTTCGTCCACATGGCAGGTGCCGCAGTTCCAATCCGGCGGCTCTGGATGAATGAACAGGCTCTCGTCCGGCTGCCCAATGTCATGGGTGCCGTGGCAGGTCCAACATCGTGGAGCGGCGTCTCCGATCCGTGAGTGGAGGCTTTCCTCATAGTACCCCTGCGTGGCCGTGTGGCATTTTCCGCAGACATTGACCACTTCATCGTCTTCAGGCGGCTTGGCAGCATGCGAGCCGTGACAGGAGGCGCAGTTGGGGGCGCGGATGTCCTGGTCATTTAACAAAGCCTGGCCATGGGCGCTCTCCTTGTATACATCCAGCTGATCTGTGGGAATGTCATATGGCTCCATGTAGGATGCATCAGAATGACAGCCGGCGCACATTTCCGGCACATTGAGCGGGTACACAGCGGCCGTAGGGTCCCTGGCTTTCTTGATGTCGTGCGTGCTGTGGCAGTCAGTACAGATGGCAACGCGGGTATCCCCTTCCTGAAGAAGCTTTTTCCCATGTACGCTTTCAATGTACTTGGCATACTGATCTGTTGGCAGATTGTATTGGCGCATCCGCTCCACATCAGAATGGCAGCCGCCGCAAATGGCCGGGATCGCACCTCTGATGGGAATGCCGATAAACCCGACGTCAGGATTCATGGACAAGTTCATTTCATCCGTTCGCGGATCACCG
>JBHHTQ010000057.1:0-25243 GCA_046753445.1 Anaerolineae bacterium
CCGGGTACTGCGCACCTCTGGTCTATTACGGGCCAAAACGGCCAGGCCGTCCAAGAAAGGAACGGGGTTTCATCAGCCCCAACGGCCGCACCAGCATTGGCACATCGACATCACCTACATCAATATCTGCGGCACGTTCTACTACTTGTGTACGATTCTGGATGGGTACAGTCGCTACATTGTTCACTGGGAAATCCGCTCGGCCATGACGGAAGCAGATATTGAAACTGTCTTACAACGAGCGCGGGAGAAATTCCCTCACGCTAAACCGAGGATTATCAGCGACAACGGCCCGCAGTTTATCGCTCGCGATTTCAAACATTTCATTCGTCTTTGTGGGATGCAGCACGTGCGCACTTCCCCTTATTATCCGCAAAGCAATGGTAAGATTGAACGGTGGCATCAAACCCTCAAGCAAGAATGCATCCGGCCGGGAAGTCCGCTGTCGCCAACAGATGCCAACCGCATTGTGGCTGCATTTGTTGAACAATACAATCACCACCGGCTTCATTCAGCCATTGGCTACATCACGCCTGCTGATAAGATAAACCAACGCGAAGTCGAGATTTTCGACCAACGTCGCCAGAAGTTAGCTCAAGCGCGTGAACAGCGCAAGCTGTTTTGGCAGAAAGCCAGGGGCCTCTATCAGTGACTTATTTTTTGTAGCCCGTGTCCATTTGACGCTGAACCAAAACACAGCCATTGGCTACATCACGCCTGCTGATAAGATAAACCAACGCGAAGTCGAGATTTTCGACCAACGTCGCCAGAAGTTAGCTCAAGCGCGTGAACAGCGCAAGCTGTTTTGGCAGAAAGCCAGGGGCCTCTATCAGTGACTTATTTTTTGTAGCCCGTGTCCATTTGACGCTGAACCAAAACAAACTACTTATATTAACAGAGTCTATTGGTGTGTTAAGCGGGCAAGGACTTACATCCTTGACTGAAACTCAAAGAAGGGAAGCGGTTTTCTCCGTGGCGGAATATTGGAGTCTGCAAGGCTTCAGTGCATTAGAGTCCATGATACGCGGCATTGAGCTTGGTTACGCCGTAGGCGCAACGCCGGATGATTTTTTTGCCGCCTTTGGCTACGAAGGTGATGGCATTAATTGGCGGTTTAGACCAACCGATAGAACGGATTTAGGGAACTTGATTCAAGGTCGCTTCGACGATCAGGTGGCTTTAGGTGGGGATTATGGATTCTACGAGACTTGGGAATCGGAAGAAAATGAAGAACAAATTCACCATCTCGTCTATTATATGCAAGTCGCCTACTATAATGATGATTTCAGAGCACGGGTTGGTAATTGGCTCCATGAACGATGTGGTACAGCTGCTTGTTCTCCGGAAGACTTTGCTTTAGGTGAATGGGCCATTGAAGCCGGAGATGGTTTGGTCAACCATTTATTGAGTCCCGCTGACTACTCTTTGCTAGACATTGCCAACCGAATGAGGCGCGAACTCATTTATGGAAATTGAGTTTGAGGTTAATCGTTGGGAGCATACATAATGAAAAAGTACAAACGATATTTCGTAGGAGGACTGGTTATTCTAGGGCTGACACCTGTCCTGTATCTTACCTTTCTTTTTATAGCTGAACAGGTGACACTCAACTACATAAACCGTCAATTGGGAACAGATACACGAGATTGGCTAGAGTTATATCAAGCTTTTGAAACCCATTTTCAACCGGGGATGCATCGGGACGAAGTGATAGATATCTTATTGGAGCTTGATCCCACACTTGAAGACGATTTGCAATCGGAAGAAGGATTAAGAAAAAGTCGATTCGGCTGCTGGACAAACAGTAGAGGTAAGGACAGATGTGCGGAACAAATTGTTCCGTTTCAGAAGATTATCCCAGTCGTGGGGTCAACGGCTCGCTTTGATTATAGTTTTGCCTATGACCAGGATATGCATTTGGTTGCGGTAAGCGGTCCCGCTTCACCAGAAGATTTCAATTGAAGGTGAATTTGGGAGAAAATAAGAGGGAATGTCTCGCCCTGTCACCAGATAGATCGTTCCTGTCTCCCGCGGTTAGTTGAACCTCTCCCGTCACTGTACCTTAACAACCCATCCATATGAAAAGAGAAGAAGCGGCTGGGAAACCCGGCCGCCCCTTTCTTCCTTTGGGCAAAGGCCGACAAAACCTTGACTGAAAACGGGCGAAACAGTCGCCACGTACTGCCAAAGGCGGGAAAACGGACTTGGGCTTGACAATCGCCAGGCCCTGGTCTACGATATTTTCTAACCCAAAGGGAAGGCGAGAAGAACCGGGTCGCCCCGGCTCCTCTCGCTTTTCTGTGAGGGGTGACGCCTTTTCAAAGGTTGCTTTTACCGGGAAGAACAGGGGAGATTGTCTGACCGGCAATGATTGTTTCCCGCTATGCCACCAGAGCCAGGATGCCATCACGCAGTTCAGTAACTAACTGGCGCTGGCCATCACCCAATTCACCAGCATTCAGGGCATCTACCAGTGCCAACAAATGTCCGTTTCCATCATGCCTGGCCTTCTGGGCCGAACCGTTCACAACCGTTGTCTGGTCCGGTGGCGGGTTTAGGTGCGGTTGCAACCGTTTTTCCACCACTGCCATCGCCGCAAAATAATCCTCGGCTACGGTGCGGTCGTGGACGCGAGCATAAGTCATGGTGGTGTTGAGGTGTTGGTGCCCCAACAATGCCTGGATGGTGGTGATGCGGCAGCCGGCATTGACCAACTGTGTGGCATAGGTGTGGCGCAGTTGGTGGGGCGTCACCTTGACTCCGGTGCGTTTCCCGGCCGCCTTCATCCGGCCACGAATGAAATCCTTGCCTACCGGTTTATGCCGGAAGAGAAAAACGTGGCTGGTGGGCCCGCTACCGCGGACGGCCAGGTACGCTTGGAGGGCAATCACGGCCGTAGCCGTCAGATACACCGCCCGCTCTTTGCACCCCTTCCCTTGCCGGATGAGTAGCTGCTTGTTGTCCAGGTTCAGGTCCTCCAGGCGCAACTCCTCCACTTCGCCCAGGCGCAAACCGCCCAGCCAGAGCAAATAGAAAGCGGCTCTGTCCAACAAAGCGTTGCGCTGCTGCGTCCATGTCTCCGCTTGCTGCCCCCGCTGCTCCAGGTCTGCCCGCAGTAGCCCTACCTGCTCGTCGGTCAGATCTTGCAGGAAGCGCAGCGTCGCCTGGAAGCCGCGCAGCTCCTGGTTCACCCCTTTGGGACTGTAGCCGGCTGCCAGCCGTTCATCCATGTAGGCAAAAACATACGCTCGCTTGATGTCGCTGATGGCCTGAATGGGGTAATGGGCAAAGAGCCAGCGCCACAGCCGGGTATGACCGCTCCAAAAACGCAGGATCGCTTCATTGAGGCGGGCGGGCCGCCAGTTGGCCTGGCGAATATGCTGGTATTGGGTGATTTGCGCCACCAACCACGCCGGCAATCCCTTGTGGTATTGGGCTACATTGGCCTGCTTGAATGTCACCGGCTGTTCGGTTAGCCCTCTCTCTGCCCGCATAAAGCGGCGAAAGCGGGACAAGGCATGGCGACCCATCACCAGCCACCGTGTACTGAGCCGTTTGGCGCGCAGGTAATCCATGGCGCGTTCCAGGCCGGTATCGAGAGCCTGTATTGAGCCTGCCGAAATGTCGAGCTGTTCGTACGGTTGCAGGTGGTAGCCGAGGACGTGCCCGGCCACCGGCAGGTAATACTGCATGATGCAGGTGTGCCCGGCGCCGTCAGCGATGAGCCAGGCCAGATACCGCTCCAACAGGGCCACGTTTTCCTCCGGCCAGGCCGCCGGTGGTTGGGGGTGCGGGTAGTCAGGGGGCAGGCGGGATTTACGGCTGTTTTTCAAGACGGCCGTGTAGCGGTCAACGGCCGAGATTACCGGTATGTTCTCGCTCATGGCTGTCCCTCCTGCGCTGGCTCAGCCTGCCAGCCGGCCAGTTGCCGCGCCGCCTCATAAAAATCTGCCTGCACTTTGCGGTCATTGGCAGCGATGTAGCTCTGGGTCGTGGCTAACCAGGCATGCCCTAACAATTTCTGGATGGTAGTGACCGGCACATCGGCTGAAACCAGGTCATTGGCAAAGGTATGCCGCAGTTGGTGCGCTGTCAGGTTGACGCCAGCCGCTTCCCGATAACGCATCAACCGTTTATGAATGGTGGTCGTGGACAGACCCTCCAGTTGGTAGCTGAGAAAGACGGCGTCACTGGTCGCCAAAGGACGCTCGGCCAGATAGGCTTGCACCGCCCGCCGCACCTGGCCCGACAGATAGACGGTGCGTTCCTTGCTGTTTTTGCCGGTGACCAGCAGGCGTGGCGGCGATTCGTCCAGGTACAGGTCACGCAGGCGCAGGCCGGCCACTTCGGCAATGCGTAAACCACAGCGGAGCATGAGCAGGAACATGGCCCGGTCACGCTTGCATTTAGCGGAGCCGAAGCGGGCATCCTCGATGACGGCAAAGAAGCGCTGCAAATCTGCCTCCGGTACCGGCCGGGGCAGTCGTTGCGGCGCCCGTAGAGCATGGCGATGGGGCAGCACCGGGCAAACGAGGTCGGGGTCTTCGTCGGAGAGGAAGGTGTACAGGGACATGACAGCCGCCAGGTGGCGGTTGATGGTGGCCGGTTTGAGGCCGCGAGCGGCCTGGGCCGTGATGAAGCTGTCTACATCTTGAATGGTGACGGCGGCTGGGGATTTGTCGCCAATGATGGCGACGAACTGGTTCAGGTCATAGCCATAATCGCGCTAGGTGCGAGCCTGGGGATTACGGCGACGTAACCAGTTGACAAAGTAGGTGATTTCATCAATCATGTTATGCCTGTCAAAACGGCCGATCCCGCCCACATAATACCGCGCATTCATATAAATCAATCCCAGGTTATCCGCGCCGCTGCCCAGGTTGTTGTGCTTGTGGCCGGTAAATCCCCGGTCGGTCAGGCCAGCGCTGGGTTCCGCGCGCCAGCCGCCAAAGGGGGTGTAGCGGGCCACACTGCCCGGCACAAGCGCGCCGTTTTCGTCGCTCATGGCGCTGACGCTGCCCAGGTGGTTGTTGTGCAAGTAAAACAGGCCGTTGTTGGCCGGGTCTGGGTTGCTGGTCACGCGCAGTGCCACCGCCTGCCCGGCCAGGCAAGATGGGGCGCGGCGAGGACGCCGGCCCCAGCCAAAAGAGGAAGACCTCGCCGCCCCTGGTGACGACGGGGCAGATGGTGGCACTGGTAGATGGTTTGGGCCAGGGAACACTGAATGAACGGCAGCGGGAACTGGTACACGCGCTGCGCAGCGGCTTGCTCACCCTGGGAGAGCGGTTGCAGGAGGCAGAAATGTAGTTGACCGCCCCGGCCGTTTTTGAGTAAACTGTTTATACCCCAAAGGAAGAGAGGGGCGGCCTGGTTTTCCAACCGCTTCTCTTTTCATATGGAGGGGTTGTTAAGGTGCAGGCGTTCCCTGGCGTTGATTAAAAGAAGCTTGTGTGACGATTTACTCAAGGGATTCCAATTCGTAAAAACCATAGCCTGTCCATGGGGCAGCGCTCGCCATAATTCTCTGAACAAAGTCCACATCAGAATGCGAATTGTGCAAAGATGATTCAAAGTCGTCGCCAGGCATGAAGAAGTCCAAACGAAGGACGGGTATATCCGCCGACACCTGAACCGCTCGCCGCTCTGGACTGAATTCAAATCCCGGATTTTGTCCTACGCATCCATTTGCGAACAACTCGATCCCTCGTACATAGTAGGAAAAAACGTAATAGCAATCATCTCCTCCCAGGGAGTTGTTAACAACACGCACGAAATCTGGCTCCCCCATGGCATCAATCACGTCAATCAGAGGTATATGCGACCTAATGTTTATTGCATAAACTATTCCATTTTTGAAACTGATGCCTCCTCCTTCGTCACTCGTACGCTTAAATGTACAACCATGTCGGGAAGGGTCATTAGCATGAACACCACAATCGAATGAATCTGGTTTTACGAGGTCCAGATTAGATAAAGTCGTCATTGCCGTGGCTTCATCTGTTACGCCCGGTGTGATGCCTTGCCAGCAAGGGGACGCACAAGGTATTCCTTCCAAAAAACTTTTGTCTATAGGCTGTTGTTGGCATGAAACAAGCCAAATATAGCCAAGAATAAGCCAGCATATCCTCATGCATTTTAATAACAACGATCGCTTCACGGATAAACAGTTCCTATCTATCATTGTCATTCTCCATTAAGGCCCATAATCCACATCAAGCTGTTGAATCAACTCTGAGATGAATGGACTACGCTGGTCACCAAAAGGTGTATTAGAATTTAGATCCATTAACTGTTGCGGGTTAATTACATACGTCGCAAACGTCCAAGCTAAATCCTCTCTGCTATTTTTAGGTTGATCGCCTGGGTGAGGAGAACTGTCTCCCACCGTATAATTCCCAGTGCATATCATCCACAAACAATGCTCTCCACTCCCATTAACCAACCCCTTCAAACCTTCTGCAAGCTCATATCCCTCTCTTCTGTCCCATACATGCATGAGTTCATGTGCAAAGGTTCCCATAACTTCAGAATCTTCCCTCGCCACGCCATTTCGCATGAAGGTTAAATTGGTTACTCTGATGAAATTTTTGGATACAGTTGTCGTATTATAATTCGAACGGCGATTTCGCTTGAACTTTACGCCGCCCCACACTTCTTGAAATGCTCCAATGGGATCGCTCACACCTTCCGCTGCAAATGCATCAACAATACCTTGCAAACTATCCCTCAATAACTCCATTTCGCTAAGCAACCAATAACCGCCGATCTCAATGTCATACTGTCTCTGAAGCCCATACTGAACATCCAAGCATTGAAAGTACAGGTCCAAGTCCATTCCGCCATCAGCTGCCGTATCGGCACCACAATGACCCGTTGGATCATTAAAGTTCATCACTCGGTTTTCCACATATGAATAGCGGTTGAAGCTTTGGGGGTTGGCGGGGTCTGGTACAATGGTATCAGGGCTGATGAAACGGCCGCTCACCGGATCATACCACCTCGCTCGCATATCTATCAACTTAATGTAAGCGTTCTGCTTGTGGCCGGTAAAGCCCCGGTCGGTCAGCCCGGCGGTGGGTTCGGTGCGCCAGCCGCCAAAGGGGGTGTAGCGGGCCAGGCTGCCGGGCACAAGCGCGCCGTTTGCGTCGCTTATAGCGCTGACGCTGCCCAGGTGGTCGCTGTGCAGGTAAAACAGGCCATTGTTGGCCGGGTTGCTGGTCACGCGCAGTGCCACCGCCTGCCCGGCCAGGCAAGATGGGGCGCGGCGAGGACGCCGGCCCCAGCCCCAAGAGGAAGACCTCGCCGCAGCGGGGGTGACGGGCAGGACACCTCTTTTCATGGTGCTAGGGGGTAAAAATCAAAATCTTCCCATGGAAAAGCATAGGCTATGATAGCCTCTGCATTATCGGAAGTGAACAGCAAAGAGTCAATCAGCACCGATCTCAAATCGGGGCCTGGTTCAAAGAAAGTCAGGCCGCCAACTTCTATATCAGGGTCAACCCAGGCTGTTCGTTCTAATAGTTTGTATGTGCTGTTCGGTTCCTCACATACGCCAGTATTGACCCAAATCCCCTTTTCAAGGTAGTACAGATCGACGGCATAGCAATAGCGTTCCTGGGAGCTATCTTCTACGTGAACGAAATCTGGAATACCGAAAGCGTTAATCACTTCTCCTAATGTGAGGTCATTACCCGGCCTAATGCCGATACGATAGACAATTCCATCCTTCAGGCCAATACCGCCGCTTCCGCCTGAAACACGCCGGTAGATGTAACCGGATCGTGATGGATCGATGGAATTAATTCCACCTCTAATTGAGTCTTGTTCCACCAGAGTTGGATCAGAAATGATTTTCAGGGCGGTGGCTTCATCAGTAATCCCTGGCGTGATTCCTTGCCAGCAAGGCGCCGCACATGGTTTTCCCTCCAGATAACTAGTATCTGGTGGTAGCGGTTGAGTACATGAAACCAACCAGGAATACACCAGTAAGCTCAGGCTAAATCTAACAAAGCCTTTCCTTCTTACGAGAATCCAAATGATTTTGAATATCTCTCAATCCTTTTAATCATCTGTCAAGCTGTTGTATTTGGCTATCATATGTACGGCAATTTAGTTTCGCGTATACTTCATCTGTGGCTGCCACCACTGGCGCTAAAGCTTCGCGCACCTCAACGGCCGCCTGCGATAGCGCGCGCGATCTCGGCACAGAGTAAATCTGGGGACAACGGTCACACCCTGCTTCTGATAGCTTTCGGCGATGAGCAGACGCGCCAACTCGCTCGATTCTGCCTCAGCGCGGCTTTGGCACGCCTGGCCGTAGCTGCCGGGCGCAAACCGTAGGGCAGCAGACGGCCGGAGCCAGCGGCGTACGCAGTTCGTGGGGCAAGGGCGCCATGACTTCAGTTCGCAAGCGACCGGTCCTTATTGCTCATGCAAACCATATTCGATCCACGCCAAAGCCTCCTTGTGAAGCGTCTCCAAGGAACTGCCCCCGGTTACCCCCAGATTGCGCCGGGTCTCAGTCAATTGCACCAGGCCCATCAGCAACGACCACAGCACATCCACCACCACCCGGCTGTCCACCGGCCGGTAAATGCCCGCCTCTACACTCGCCTGGACAATCTGCCCAACCAGACGGAAATTTTCGCCGGCTCGCTGGTTAATCTCGTCCAACACCTCCGGCGAAATCACATCGCGCAGCCCCTCATTGTGCAGGAACATGAAAGCCAGGTATGATTCCGGCTGTTGCACATAGAAATCGTAGAAATAACGCCAGACGGCCCGTAGTTGTTCATCCGGCGCGGCGTCAGAAGCGCGCGCAGCCTCGATATTCTGCCGGAACATCTCCATCGCCTCAAACAACAAAGAAACATACATCTCTTCCTTGCTTTGGAAATAGCGATACAGGGTCCCGACAGCCAGTTCGGCCTGGTTGGCGATTTCTTCAACCGTCGCATTTTGAAAGCCGCGCTCGGCAAAAACGGCTTTGGCTGAATCCAGGATCAGGCGTCGCCGGGCTTCGCGCTCTCGCTGGCGGCGAGTGGCAGTAGGTTTTGGTTTCGTTTTGGACAAGAATTCACCTTTTACCCTTTTTCAGGATAGTCCTAACTCCCTCGCAATTACGTTACGTAACACTTCGGATGTGCCTTCGCCGATTTCTAATACGTGGGTGTCCCGGTAGTATCGCTGCGCCGACGATTCCATCATGTAGCCGTAAGCGCCCTGGATGTGTAACGCTTGCGCCGCGATTCTGGAGGCGGCTTCGGTAGCAAAGACTTTGGCCTGGGACGCTTCTTTAACGAACGGCCGTCCCCCATCCGCCAACCAGGCAGCTTGGTACGTCAACAAGCGGGCAGCACGAATGTCGGTATCCATATCCACCAGCCGGTGGGCGATGACTTGAAAGCGGCTGACCGGCTGGCCGAACTGGCGCCGTTCCGTCGCGTAGCGGCGGGCAGCTTCAAATGCAGCCCTGGCAATACCGATAGCAAAGGCGGCGGCGGCGATACGCCCTTCAGCCAAGGCCATCAGGACGTTGGGAATACCCCGATTTTCTTTACCCAGAAGATTTTCCCCCGGAACGCGCGCATTGTCCAGGACGACTTCGGCCGTTTGCGCCGGATGCATTCCCAATGTGCGGAAAGGCGGGCTGACTTTGAGGCCCGGTGTTTCCCTGTCCAGGATGAACAGGCTGATGCCCCGGCCTGGCGGCGCATCCGGGTCAGTCACGGCCGAAAGAACGATAAAATCAGCAATGGGGCTGTTGGTCGTGAACAGTTTGGCCCCGTCGAGAACATAGCCGTCGCCATCGCGCCGCGCCCTGGTGGAAATGGCGGTCACGTCCGACCCGGCGCCGGCCTCGGTCATGCCAAAGGCACCGATTTTCTCCCCCCGGATGCCCGGCGCCAGGTAGCGCTGCTTCTGCTCTGCCGTGCCCAGGCGGGCAACGGCCGTTAACGCCAGCACAACATGACAATACACCCCCAGTGTAATCCCGGCTGAAGCGGCCGCCAGTTCCTCAAAGAGAACGGCCGTTTCCAGGTTCCCCCCATCCCCGCCGCCATATTCTGACGGAAATTTCAACCCCAAATAACCCAGGTTTGCCATCTGACCCAATAAATGAACCGGATACTCATTGTTCTCATCGCACTGAGCCGCAATCGGGGCGATTTCCCTTTCCGCAAACGCTGCGGCTGACCGCCGGAACGCTTCTTGTTCCTCATTCAAACCAAAATCCATCTCTCAATCTCCAATCTCTTACTCTCCAATCACCCTTCACG
The DNA here is from genome assembly GCA_046753445.1 of Anaerolineae bacterium. GTDB lineage: Bacteria > Chloroflexota > Anaerolineae > Promineifilales > Promineifilaceae > JAHEEY01. The sequence continues at coordinate 10,281 of JBHHTQ010000057.1, forward strand.
CCGCGAGATAAAAAACGCCCCTTCCGCCAGCGCCACAACTTCATCCACGTCATTGACTATCTCCGCCTGGGTCACGGCAATGGTGGCTCCGCGCCGGACCACCCGGCAATGAGCCGTGATTCGCTCACCTCGGGCCGGTTTTAGGTAGCGGATGGTCATATCCAGCGTGCTGGCCCGCTCATCCGCTTCTATCAAGCTGAAGACGGCGAAGCCCATGCCGGTGTCGGCCAGGGTGAAGGCAATGCCGCCGTGCAAACCGCCGTGCGGATTGACCAGTCGCGGTCTGATTGGCAATGAGCAGCGACAAACGCCTTCCCCAACCTGCTCGAACGCCATCTCCAAATCATGGAGCAAGGGCATGGTGTCAATCATCTGCTGCACATTGGACGGCAGGCTCATTGTAAAACTCCTGGTTTGTAGTAACGACTTTAGTCGTACGCCACCGCTAAAGCGTTTACTACAAACCTTCACTCCCCGATAAACACCGGTACCCGTTTTTCCTGAAATGCCTGTACCCCTTCCCGGTGATCCGCGCTCATCATGCAAGCGGTCTGCGCCCGCGCCTCGAAGTTAAATGCTTCAGTCATGGAGCGGGTCAGGCTGTTAACCAAGCCATCTTTGGTGGTGCGGGTAGCCAAGGGCGGTCCGGCCGCCAGTTGGGCGACCAGTTTTTCGGTGACGTTATCCAATTCTTCCAGCGGCACGGCACGGTGAACGAGTCCCATCTGTATGGCCGTTTCTCCATCTACCACCTTGCCTAGGAACAAAATCTCGGCCGCCCGCGCCGGGCCAACAATCCGGGGCAAGAAGTATGTCACCCCCGCATCCGCACCGGAAAGCCCCACACGCAAAAAGGTGAAGCCCATCCTGGCGCTCGTCGCCATCACCCGCAGGTCGCAGGCCAGGGCCAAGCCAATGCCCCCGCCGTAGGCGTCGCCGTTGATGCGGGCTATCACCGGGATGGGCAGCCGGTGCATTTCTCCAATCGCATCCAGGAAAACGCGCACGGCCGTTTCCACTTCCGCCGGCGGCGAGGATTGCAAGCGCTCAAACTCGGCCATGTCCGCCCCGGCGCAAAAATGCCGCCCCGCCCCCGTCAGCAGCAAGACGCGCGCCTCAGGCGCAGCGCGAATGGTCTCTATGGCCGCGCCCAACTCCTCCCCCATGGCCATCGTCATCGCATTGGCCCGCTCTGGCCGGTTCAACGTCAACCGCGCCATCGGCCCATCCATTTCCAGTTTAATCGTTTCGTACATTGTTCCCTGCCTTCAGTGTCCAGTATTCAGTGACCAGTTTTCAGTGTTCAGTTCGCGGTCCACTGAAAACTGCTTGCTGAACACTGATTACCGCTCACTACCTGCCGCTCACCTGCTCCCGCACCGCCCGCTTGAGCACCTTCCCGGCAGCGGTACGCGGCAACGGCTGATCCGTGATGATCAGTTTCTTCGGTATCTTGAATTTTGCCAGTTTGCCGGTACAGTAAGCGACGACCTCTTCCAGCGTCAGCGACGCGCCCTCTTTCAGCCGGGCCACCACGCACACCGCCTCGCCCCAGTCGGGGTTGGGCACACCAATAACGGCCGCTTCCGCAATCTGATCCATCCCCGCCAGCACACTCTCCACTTCAGCCGGATAGATATTCTCGCCGCCGGAGATGACCATGTCTTTGATGCGGTCCACGATGTACAAATAACCCTCGTCATCCAGTTTGCCGGCGTCACCCGTATGGAGCCAGCCATCCACGACAGTCGCGGCCGTGGCCGCAGGATTATTCCAATACTCTCGCATGACATGCGGGCCGCTGATGAGTATCTCACCCACCTCGCCGGGCGCTGTATCATTCCCATTTTCATCCACCACGCGGATGTCCGTATGGAACATGGGCAATCCTGTAGAACCCGCTTTTTCCAACGCTCGTTCCGGGCCGAGGACGGCCGCGCCCCCGGTCACTTCCGTCAGGCCATACACCTGCTGGATGGCAATACCTCGCTGCGCCCATGCCTGGATGAGCGGCACGGGCACAGGCGCCGTGCCGCACAACGCCCAGCGCACGCTGGAGATGTCCGCCTCTTTGTACGCCGGTACCTGCATCATAAAGTTAAGCATCGCCGGCACCGCCAGGAACGAGTTTACCTGGTGCGTCTCAATGGTTTTCAGGAAGCCGGTGGGGTCAAACGCTTTCATCAACACCGTTGTCGCCCCCACATGCGTGTCAATGACCACGTAAATCAGGGCGCCAATGTGGAACAACGGCAGCGCCACCAGCACCCGGTCGCCCATGCGCCAGTCAAGACTGAAACTGACCGTGCAGGAGTCGTAGAACAGATGGTTGTGGGTGAGTACGGCCCCTTTCGGCCGGCCGGTCGTGCCCGACGTGTACATGATGACCAGGGGATCGTCGCCTGCGCCGGCGGCTGGCGGCCCCTCAGGCGAATGCCGTTCCAGCAATTCCTCGTAGACATGATCCCCCCCTGCCCCTTCGCCGCCCACCGCCACGTAAGTCTCAACCGGGAGATCGGCGCGAATGCTGGCCGCCGCCTCGGCGAATTCCGGCCCATAGGCCAGAATGCTGACGCCGGCGTCATTGGCAATGTAAACCATCTCCGGCGGCGCCAGCCGCCAGTTCAAAGGCACAATAATCGCCCCAATCCGGGCCAGGCCAAAGAAACATTCCAGGGAACTCCGGCGAGTTCATCAGCAGCAGACCCACCCGGTCGCCAGGCTGTACGCCCAGCGCAGTAAACCCGTTAGCCGCGCGGCTGGCCCGCTCATTCCATTCCTGATACGTGATTTTGCGCCCCTCAAAAATCAGGCCGATCTTATCCGGTTCCAGCCGGGCGCGCTTTGCCAGAAACAAGCCAATATTCGTTTGCATGATATTACCTCCTCATCGGTTTATCTTAAACACCTTTACCGCATTATCTCGCAGCAGCTTCCGTTTCGCTTCCGGTTTCATCTCAATCGCGTCCACATCCTCCAGGCAGCGCTCGAAGGAAAGCAGCGGGTAATCTGTGGCCCACAACACCTTGTCTTGTCCCCAGCCGTTGGCGAACTTTTTGAATGAGTCTGGCCACCGTTTAGCCGGCCGCGCCGAGGTGTCAATGTAGATGTTGGGATGCTTCCAGGCCAGGATCATCATCTCCTCGTGCCAGGGCTGGCCCAGGTGGGCGCCGATGATGCGTAGTTCCGGGAAAGCCAGCGCCACTTCATCCAGGTAAATCGGCCGTCCCGCTTCCGACGGCAGCAGTGGCCCCGTGTGCCCCACCTGGATGGCTACCGGGATGTCATATTCGCAGCATTTGGCGTAAATGGGCCAGTAAGCGCGCGCCGTTGGCGGCAGGCCGGTGATGCCATCGCCGTAGGCATACGGTTCCAGCCGCAGCGCGATCAGGCCCAGTTCTTCCACCATCCGTTTGATCTTGCCCAACACCTGCATCGGCTTGCCGCGCGGGTCCACCGTGCCACAGCCGACGAACTTATCCGGGTACTGCCGCACCCAGGCGGCCACCATCTCGTTTGTCACCTGCACATCTTCGTAAACAAAGGCAGACAGCACGGCCATCTCCACCCCGGCCGCCTCCATCTCCGCCAGCATCGTCTCAATGTCCGATCCCTCCATGATTTTGGCGGGCGCGCGGTAACGGTTGAACACATGCCGGAACGAATCGGGCCACGACTGCGCTGCCTCCGGCGTAATCAGGGACGCCCAGGCGTCAATCGCCATTACTTTCTCTTTACTCATAATCGTCGTCTCCCTACTTCACAATTCGCAATTTACAATTCACAATTCTCAAATTGCCTCTTTGGCAATAATCTCCCGCATAATCTCGCTGGTTCCCGCGCCAATGCCGAAAGCGGCCACGTCGCGGTAGAAGCGAGCCACCGGGTACTCTTCCATGTAGCCGTAGCCGCCGTGCAGTTGCAGCACCGTCTCGGCCACGCGCTTGACCAGTTCGCAGGCGTACAGCTTAGCCATGGAGATTTCCTTTTGTGCCGAGCCAGTGCGGTTGAGCCGGTCACAGGCAAAGTAGGTCAACTGGCGGGCGGCTTCCATCTCGGTCAACATGTCGGCCAGGCGATGCCGCCATACTTGGTGCTGCAATATGGGTTGGCCGAAGACTTCACGGGAACGGCCGTAATCCAGCGCCATTTCCCACAACAGTTGCATAATGCCATTGGCGAAAGAAGCTAGTACCAGCCGCTCTCCTTGAAAAAGGTCCATGACGTAGCCAAAACCGCGCCCCGCCTCGCCGACCAGGTTGCGAGCGGGGACCCGGCACTCTTCAAAGAACAGTTCAGCTATGTCGGAGGAGTGCGTGCCCATCTTTTTCAGGGAACGGCCGACGCTAAACCCCTTCGTATCCGTCGGCACAAGGATGATACTCACCCCCCGCGCCCCCTCCCCGCCGGTGCGCGCCGCCAGCGTGACAAAATCGGCCCGCGTGCCGTTGGAGATGAACGTCTTAGAACCGTTGATGACAAAATCATCCCCGTCCCGCCGCGCCGTCGCGCGCAGCCCGGCCACGTTGGAACCGTGCCCCGGTTCGGTGATGCCCAGGGCGGCGATCTTCTCCCCGGCAATGGCCGGGACCAGGAATTCTTGCTTCTGCTCCTCCGTGCCATGCCTGCCGATCACCGAAGTCGCCATCTCGCTTTGCACCAGCAGCCCTACCCCCAGCCCCAGGCTGTGGCAGCGCACAATTTCCTCGCACAAAATCAGCGTGTACCAGTAATCCATCCCCTGGCCGCCGTATTCTTCGGGGAAGCGCAGCCCCAGGTAGCCCATCTGGCCAAAAGTGCGGAACAGTTCGGCGGGAAAGATGCCTGCCTCTTCCCATTCGTCGGCGTGCGGCCGTAACTCATTCTCCACAAACCGCCGCAGCGTCTGGCGGAAAAATTCATGCTCCTCGTTAAAATACACACTATCCATTTCCACTCTCCTCTGTCTTCAAATAGTTCTGCAACAGACCCCGCACCCGCGGCGGAATGCGTCTTAGTTCGCCCGTCTCTACATCGAAGCAGATGTGTACAGTCTCGCCTTCTGCTAGAATTTCTCCGGAATCAGCATGGCGTACTTCATGGTAAAAGGTGGCCCGGCGGCTTTTCACCTCCGTCATCCATGAACGCACGGTGATGATGTCGCCAAAGCGGGCCGGGGTACGGTAGCGGGCGCGTAACTCGGCCAGGGGCATAAACACGCCTTCTTCTGCCAGTTGGTCGTAGTCAGCCTGGTGTCGCCGCCGGTATTCGTGCCGCGCTTCCTCGAACCAGATGACGTAACTGGAATGGTGGGCGATTCCCAGCGGGTCGCACTCTGAGTAACGCACCGGAAAGGTGACGGTAATGGGTTCAAAATGGCTCACCGGCCGATCCCCTTCTGCTCAAGATAGGCTTTGAGCCGGGCCAGCGCCGCGCCGTCTTGAACGGCCGTCTGCGCCAGCCCCAACTCATACTCAATGCCCGGCAATAATCCAAGCGAGGGCACAACATCGGCCGCTTCTTTCATCAAGCGCAGCTGCAAGGACGGCAGCGCCGCTATCTGCGCTGCCACCTTCTGCGCTTCCGCCAACAGGTCAGTAACCGGGACGACCCGGTCTACCAGGCCCAATGCGAGCGCTTCTTGCGCCGTCACCGTCTTGCCGGTGAGTGAGAACGCCAACGCCCGGCTCACTCCCACCCGCCGCCACAGCGGGGAGAGCAAAGCAGGTACGCCAAAACTGACTTCCGGGTGGCCGAAAACGGCCGTCTCACTGACCAGAATCACATCCCCCGCCAACGCCAGATCAAAACCGCCGGCCAGCGCCGGACCGCTCACGGCCGTTAGTAAAGGTTTGGGGAAAGCGAAGACGGCCGTATTAAATTCCCTTGCCCGATGCTCAAACGTGCCAAACTCCGTTGCCGCCACCTCTGCCAGGTCAAACCCCGCACTGAAAACCTGCTCCCCGCCGGTGAGGACGACCACGCGAATCGCCTCGTCGCTGGCCGCTTCATTGAGACACGCCTCTAATTCATCGCGCAACTGCTCGTTGAGCGCATTCCGCCGCGCCGGACGGTTAAGCATAATCATCCGCACGCCTCCTTCATCCTGCACCAACAAATCTTTGTAATCCACCACCTTGCCTCCGCTCTTACTTTCCTTATTTCCACTTATATCTTTACACCTGTTGATAGCTATGTTAGAATTCCATACAGAATTCTGTACGTTTTGGAGGCTATAATGACGACTAAAATCATGCCGGCAACCGATCTCCGCGCTCAAATCGGCCGGATTCTTGACGAGTTAACCGAAACCGGCGAACCGGTATTCATCACCCGGCACGGCCGTGCCCAGGCAGTCTTGCTCAACATTGCCACCTATGACGCCTTGATCGAGCAGCGCGTTGCCCCCACAGTTCAGGCAGTCTCCGAGCCATTAGCCCACTATCAAACGCTCCTGGAGCGAATTGATTTTGCCGAACGCGGCGACGCGGCGGCTCGTCGCCAGCACGCTCAGGAAGTGTACGAAGAACTAGCCGAAGCCCGGCGCCGGGCAAATGCGGAGATGATGAACCGTGAGTGAGCCTCCAGTTAACCGGGGTGAAGTTTATCTGGTTAAAGAGGCGGCGATTCAATTCCCCAAAGAACGACTGCCCGGCGCGCCGCCGCCTCGCCGACATCGGCGGCGTCCAGTCATTGTGCTGCAATGTGATGAGGACAATCATAACCCCATGTATCCCATCGTCCTGGTAGCGCCTCTCTCCAGCCGGGTAGATCTGAAAAGCCGGCAAGACTTCCTGGTGCGAGCAGGAGAGGCGAGACTGAAAACTGACTCCATCATTATGCTTGGTCTCATCCAACCGGTGCTGCGCCACGATCTGGAAGACAATCCTCTGGGACGCTTCAGCCCGGCACGCATGGAGGAGATTACAGCCATGCTATTGTGTAACCTCGGTGTACTGCCCCGTCCATCAGCCACTTGATTCTCGTTTTTTGGTAGCAGTAGACAGTTGCAATATCTGCCGCGCTTCAGCCGGCGAGGCCACCTCCCGGCCGATTTCCCGCGCCAACCGAATCATCTTTTCTACCATTTGGGCGTTGCTGTCGGCTAACTCTCCTTTCCTTATATATACGTTGTCCTCAAGCCCTGTACGCACGTGCCCGCCCATCGCCATGCTCATCGCCGCCAAACGAAAATGCGCCCGGCCGCCAATCGCCGTGACCAGCCAGTAGGCATGGGGCGGCAAATTGTCAACGAGATGCAGCAGGTTTTTGGGGGTAGCGGCCGTTACCTGCCCCGGAATCCCCATGACAAAGTTCACCCACAGCGGATCGTCCAGCCACCCCTGCTCGCGCAAGATAGCCACGTTGTTCAACATCGCCGCGCCGTAAACCTCCAGTTCGGGCTTGACGCCGTTAGCCAGCATGGTGCGGGCGATCGTCTCCATACCGGCGTAAGATATGGGCATCGTAAAGTCACGCAGCCACCGCCCCCCTTTCCGGTCATACCGGCCCACCATGGCCGCCCCCACGCTGAAAGAGGCGATCTCCGGCTTCAGTTCGGGCACGACGGCGATGCGCTCTGCCAGCGGCAGCCCGGCAATGGCCCCGCCCGTCGTCAGGTTGATGACCACGTCACAATTAGCGGCGCGAATACCGGCGACGATCTGGCGAAATACGGCCGTATCCGAAGTCGCTTTACCCTGTTTGTCACGAGCGTGGATGTGAACGACAGCCGCTCCCGCCCGCCAGCACTCAATTGCCTGGGCAATAATTTCATCTGGCTGCTCCGGCAGATTGGGATTGGCTTCTTTGCCTTGCTGCGCCCCGGTGAGGGCAGCGGTGATAATGAGCTTGCCCATCATTCCCCTTTGAATTCGGCCGCCCGTTTCTCCAGGAAGGAGGCCATCCCTTCCTTCTGGTCCCGCGTGATCCAATTCAGCCCCACCGTGTTGATGGAAAAATCAATGGCCGTTTCCAGATCGGCCGTCATCCACTTGTGGATGATGTCCTTCTGCGCCGCCAGCGCGTAGGGACTGAAAGCGGCGATCTCTTCCGCCCAGCGATTCACTTCGGCCGCCAGTTCCTCTGCTGGCACGACGGCGTTGATCAAGCCGCGCCGCTCCGCTTTAGCCGCGTCCCAGTTACGGCCGGTGAAGGCCAGTTCGCGCGTATTCATAATACCGATGGCCTGGGGCAAGATGGCCGCCTCGACGATGGCCGGGATGCCCCGCTTGATATTAGGCAGGCCAAATTGGGAGCGGTCGGAGGCGATGAGCAGGTCGCAGGAAATAGCTAGTTCCAACCCCGCCCCCAGGCACAACCCGTCAATTTGGACGATGATCGGTTTCTCAAAAGTACGCAAGGCGCTGAAGGTCTTATGTAACGCCTGGCCGATACCCCGCGCCCCCCACGCCGTCAGGTCTTTCACGTAAGCCACGTCAATCCCGGCGCTGAAGGCGCGCTCAGAGGCAGAATCAATGACGACGACGCGGACAGCTCCGTTGGCCGTAATCTCGTCCAGCGCGGCTCGAATCTCATCTAGCATGACGCCGTTGATGGCGTTGAGCACCTGGGGCCGGTTGAGCGTGATGCTGGCGATGGCCCCCTTCTGTTGCCGGATTATCGTTGAAAATGTCATTTTGCACTTGTCGCAGGATTAAAAATGAATTATATTCATAATATGAGTATAATTCATTATTTGGTAACGTCAAGCCATTCTCAATGGTTCGTAGTAACGGCTTCAGCCGTCAAGATACCGCTAAAGCGGTTACTACAAACGGGAGTTTTTCATGGAACCAGTAGCCATCCTGGGCGTCGGCCGCACGGATTACGCCCCCAAGCCAACCACCGCCATCCCGGAAATGGTGCGTCAGGCCGTCCAGGCGGCGCTGGCCGACGCCGGGCTGGCAATCACGCAGATTGACGCCGTTGTCACCGCCTCGGTAGATTTGTACGATGGCCTGACCGCCTCCAACCTGGCCGTGACCGAAGTGGTGGGCGCAGTGATGAAGCCGGAATCCCGCGTGGCCGGCGATGGGCTGCTGGCTGCCTGCCAGGGTGCCATGTCGATTCTGGCTGGCGCTTACGAAACTGTCCTCATCGTGGCACACTGCAAGGCCACCATGGGCGATCGGTGGGGGATCAGCCAATGGACATTTGACCCGATTTACCAGCAGCCCCTTGGTCTCGATGATTTTGCGGCTGCGGCTTTGCAAACGGCCGTCCTCGACTCCCCCGCTCCAAGTGACCTTCGGTCACCGCTCCCCTGCCCCCCTGCCGACGGCGCAGCGGCCGTCATTCTCGCCCGTTCCCCCAATCGAAAATCCAAAATCCAAAATCCAAAATTGATTGGCATGGGCTGGGCGCTGGACGAGCATTACCTGGGCAACCGGGATTTAGGCGATTCGCCAGCCTTGCGCGCCGCCGCCAATCGCGCCCTGGCTATGGCCGGGATTACCGACCCTAACCGCGAACTGTCCATTGTTGAACTCTCTGATCATTTTGATTACCAGCGTGAATTGTGGACGACCGTTCTCAATCTCAACGACTTCCCCAACACCAACCCTTCCGGCGGCCTGGCGAGCGGCGTGCCCCCCTTCGTCGCCGGATTGGACCGGTTGATTGAAGTCATTCTGCACCTGCGGCAAGAACCGGGCATAGGGCTGGCGCATGGCTGCTGGGGGCCGGCCGGGCAAGGGCAGGCAGTGGTGGTGGCCGCGCGATGAGAGGGGCAGCCGTCATCGGAACCGGGCAGACGAAGCACGGCAGAGCACGCGACGACGTCAATCAGGCGGAACTGGTGCGGGAAGCGGCCGTTCGCGCCCTGGCCGACGCCGGCCTCACTTTCGGCGATGTAGACGCCATCATCCTGGCCAACATGGAACTGTTCGAAGGGCGCGCCCTGCCGGAGATGTGGGTGGGCGAAGCGGTTGGCGGCTATGGCAAGCCGGTGATGAAAATCGCTACCGGCGGCACGTCGGGCACATCGGGCTGCATCGCCAGCTACCAGCAAGTCGCTTCCGGTCTGTTCGACATCGTTCTTGTTGTTGGTTGGGAGAAACATTCAGAAGGGGCCACGCAAACGGGAATGGCCCTGGTTGACCCGCTGTGGGATCGTAATGTGGCTTCCGGCGCGTTGGGCAATTTCGCCCTCTCCATTTCGCAGTACATGATTGAGCGAGGCGTGACGCCGGAACAGGCGGCAAAAGTGGCGATGAAGGCGCGGCGCAATGCGGCCAACAATCCGTATGCCCACCTGCAAAAAGCTGATTTGACGGTAGAAAAGGTATTGGCTTCGCGTATGTTGGCCGACCCGGTGCGGCTTTACGATATGTGCCCGCAGTCGGACGGGGCGGCGGCGATTGTGTTCGCGGCCGAGGGGCGGGCGGAACAGTTGTGCTCCCGGCCAGCATGGGTGCGGGCCACAGCCACCCGCCACGACCAGCCTTACCTGGGCGACCACGACCGGCGACTGGTAACGATGCGCACGCTGCGCGGCGCGGCGCGGGAGGCATATGCCAAAGCGGGTATTACCGACCCGCTCAACCAACTGGACGTGGCCGAAATCTACGAGCCGGTGACGTATGCCGAGCTGGCCTGGTATGAGGCGCTTGGTTTTTGTAAAGAGGGCGAAGCCGGCCGCCTGATTGACGAGGGCGTGACGGAGATGGGCGGCGCGCTGCCGGTCAACCCATCAGGCGGCGTCCTGTCGGCCAATCCGGTTGGGGCGTCGGGCGTTATCCGGGTGGCCGAGGCAGCCATGCAAGTGATGGGCCGCGCCGGCGCGCACCAGGTTCCGGATGTGAAACTGGCGTTGGCGACAGGGTACGGCGTCTATACCTGGAGTGACGTTCTCATTTTGAGCGCAGACCGATGAGTGAACTGTTGCACGTCACCCACACGATGGCTCTTTCCTGGCGATACGGCACAAGCTGGTATTTTGCCGAATTTATGCGCGCCCTGCGCGACGAGGGGCGTATCCTGGGGTTGCGCTGCCCTGGCTGTGGCCGCGTTTATCTGCCGCCGCGCCCGGTGTGCGGCAATTGTCATGCGGAGATGGAGGAATGGGTGGAGGTGAAGGATGTGGGGACATTGGTTGCGGTAACGGCCGTTCACATTCCCATCCTCGACCCCACCACCGGCCAACCTCGCCCCACCCCCTATGGCATGGCGCTGATTCAGTTGGATGGCGCGGACACGACCATCAACCATTTCCTGGCCGAAAACGATCTGTCCAAATTACGTTTGGGCATGCGGGTGCGGGCTGTGTGGCGAGCAGAACGAACCGGGACGCTGGCGGACATCATCCACTTCACGAGATACTGAAGCGATCAGGTACGGGATTTACAACCAGATTTGGGCAACATCGTATTCTTGTATCCTTTGGTCCTGAGTTACAAGAATCAGGTTGTTATGATTCGCTTGTGCGATCAATAAACGGTCAAAAGGATCTTTATGATGATGTGGCAGCAATGTTGAGTCAATCATTTCAGCAGCAGAAGGGTTAATCAGGCGGATATTTGTTTGGTTCAACAGCTCATTCTTCCAGGCATGAATGTCTGGGATGGCTAATTTTCCTTTCTGGACTAAAAAGGCGATTTCCCAGAAAGTAATTGAGGAGACATGCAAGGCGCCTTGCCGGGCTTGTTTATCAAAAAATCGAATAAACTCCTCTGACACCGAGGTTTTGTTCGTCCAGAAAATGAGCGCGTGGGTATCGAATAAAAAGGCGTCTCGTTTCACACGTAGCCCTCCCAAATGTCGTCGAGGGGATTCATGAGTTCTTCGGGAGAGATAAGCAGTTCGGGCGTCATCTTCATTTTATCCCGCCAATTCACCGGTTCTGCCGGGATCAAACGGGCAACTTCCTGGTTGTTGCGCTGGATCACAACGGTTTCGCCTGCGGCCGCCTTGTCTAAATAGTCAAATAGATATTTCCTAAGTTTTGTTGCCGAGACCTTTATCATGGCTAACCTCATCGCATGTACATATGTCGTGTATAATGTACATGATACCTGGCAACGAGCGGCTTGTCAATTGCAGCAAATTGGCAATGAGATTGGTTTTATGGGACACAGAAATGAGTGATGATTTTATTGCAGCGGGGGTAAATCTGGAGTTTCGTTATGCGGCCGGGGAGACGGCCAGCCGCTTTCTGGCCGCGCTGCGGGATGAGCGGAAGATTTACGGCACGCGCTGCCCCCAGTGCCAACGGGTACTGGTTCCGGCGCGGGGGTTTTGTCCACGATGTGGCGTGGATACGGCCGTATGGCTCCAAGTCGGCCCAACAGGAACCCTCGTCGCCGCCGCGCCCCCGTTCGGCCTCATTCGCCTGGACGGAGCCGACACCAACCTGGTTCACCGGCTTGATGGCGCGCCCCTCGACGCCTGGCAGGTGGGAATGCGGGTTGAGGCGGTTTTCGCCACCGGGCGTACGGGCAGCATCAACGACATTGCCCACTTTTGCCCTGCGTAACTTTGCAGTTTAGCCATTTCCCGATTTGCTCTGCAACTTTGGAGGAAGAAGATGAACATCCAATACGAAAAACAAGGACACATCGCCATCATCACCTTGAACCGGCCGCAGGTGATGAACGCCATCAACATGGAAATGAGCCGGGAGTTGGTTGAGGCGTGGATTGATTTCCGCGATGACCCGGAATTGTGGGCGGCTATCGTCACCGGGGCGGGCGAAAAGGCATTCTCGGCCGGGGCGGACTTGAAGGCGCTGGGGGAGATTTACCGGACGATGACGCCCTTGCAACGCCGAGAACAGGCGGAAACGCAACCGGGATTGGGCGGGTTAACCCGCAATTTGGCGGTGTGGAAGCCGATCATCGCCGCCGTCAACGGCTACTGCCTGGCCGGCGGGCTGGAATTGGCGCTGGCCTGCGACATCCGCCTGGCGTCGGAGAATGCCCAATTTGGTCTGACGGAAACCAGCCGGGGCATCATCCCCGGCGCGGGGGGGACGCAGCGGCTGCCGCGCCTGGTTCCGCTGGGCATGGCTCTGGAGATGATTTTCACGGCAAAGCGGATTGACGCCCAGGAAGCGTACCGCATCGGCCTGGTGAACCGGGTGGTGTCCCAGGCAGAGTTGATGCCGGCGGCCGTTTCCCTGGCAGAACAAATTTGCGCCAACGCGCCGCTGGCCGTGCAAACAGCCAAGCTGGCCGTCTGGCAGGGGATTGACTTGCCGCTGGCCGACGGGCTGCGCCTGGAGCAAGCCCTGGCTGAACCGCTGCGACAGACAGAAGATGTACAGGAAGGCATCGCCGCCTTTGCCGAAAAACGTAAACCGCAGTTCAAGGGGAAATAATGTCAAAAATCATGCCTCTGAACCAGGCGGTGGGGCGGTTTGTTTATCCCGGCGCAACCCTTCATTTTGGCGCGGCCTGGCCTTTTCCCAACGCGGCTCTGTTTGAGGTCATCCGCCGCTTTGCCGGACGCGATCCGGGATTCACGCTGATTTTGTCCACCGGCGGCGCCACGTCGGCCGCGCCCTTCCTAGCCGCCGGATTGGCGAAGCGGATTATTTCCTCGTTCCTCGGCGACGGCTACCCCAACCCCGGCCCTAACGCTGCCATTCGACGAGTCATCAACAGCGGGCAGGTAACGGCCGAAAACTGGACGATGCTCACCCTGACCCTGCGGCTGCTGGCCGGGGCCATGGGTGTGCCTTACCTGCCTACCCGTTCGATTATCGGCAGCTCTCTTGAGGATGAACTTGGGGGCCAGTTTCAACGGACAGCCGATCCCTTTAATCCGTCCGATATTCTGGGTCAGGTTCCGGCCCTGCATCCCGACCTGAACTTTACGCACGGCTGGGCGGCTGACGCCGAGGGCAATACGCTGCTGCCGGTTCCGCTGGCCAGCAACGCTTTTGGCGCGCTGGCAGCCAGGGAAGGGGCCATCGTGACCGTGGAAAAAATCGTTGCGCCGGAAGTTATCCGCGCCTACTCATACATGGCGCGAATTCCGGCGAGCGCTGTACGCGCCGTGTGCGAAGTTCCCTTTGGCGCGCACCCCCTGGGCTGCCTCGGCCTGGGTTTGCCGGATGGCGGCGGCTACCGCGAAGACCGTCAATTCATCCTGGAAGCCCGCACCGCCTCGCGCACAGGGGACGCGCAAAATGATTGGACACGGCGCTGGATTTTAGACCTTCCCGACCACAGCGCCTACCTGGACAACCTTGGTCGGGAGCGGATCGCCCATCTCCAGAATCTCTCCCGCCAGCCCCCCCGCTCTCCTGCTCCCCTGCTCCCTCCCTCTCCGGCCGAAGTGATGATCGCCGGCGCGGCGCGGGTGATAGAAACGGCCGTTCGCCAACGAGGGCACAATTTCATTCTGGCCGGAATTGGAGCGTCGCACCTGGCCGCCTGGCTGGCGGAGGCGCGGCTGCGGGCTGCCGGGATACCGGTGAAGCTGCTGGCCGAAGTGGGAACCGTCGGATTTCAACCGAAACCGGGCGATCCGTTCTTGTTCGCATTGCAAAACGTGCCCACCGCCCCCCTGACAACCGACATTCTGACCGTGCTGGGCATGATGGTTCCGGGTAAAACTGCGCCCTGTCTGGGCGTGTTGGGGGCGGCGCAGATCGACCGGCGGGGCAATTTGAACAGTACCCGGCTGCCCAACGGAGATTTCCTGATGGGATCGGGCGGGGCTAATGACGTGGCTTCCACAGCGGCCGAGGTCATCGTCGTCATGCGCCAATCGCGCCGCCGATTTGTGGAACAAGTAGCCCACGTCACTTCGCCGGGCGGCAGAGTCACAACGGTGATTACCCAGTTGGGCGTGTATCGTAAGATTGCGGGGGAATTATGGCTCACCGGCGTATTTGCGCCGGAAGCTGAGGTGGATGAGGCCATACAGTCTGCTCGTGAAACCTGTGGCTGGGCACTGCAAGTTGGACGCGAAGTAAAAGCCTTGCCTCTGCCTACAATTGAAGATCGCCGTCAAATTCGAGCTTATGATCCTTACGG
>JBHHTQ010000058.1:0-24846 GCA_046753445.1 Anaerolineae bacterium
TGCGGTGGTGGCGGATGATGGCGGCGACGTCTTCTTTGGCGGCCGTGCCGGAGTAGGTGCGGCGAATGGTGGCGAAGGGTTTCTTTATCATGGCAGCCTCGGTTTGGGGGACACGGATTTACGCGGATAAACACGGACAAAAATCAGTGTAAATCCGTGCGATCCGTGTCCAATTATTCTTTTCCCAATTTTACAATTTCGATGTCGCCCAACGCCTGGCGTAAATCTTCACTGGTGAGGATGACGGCCGTGCCCCGCACCCCCGATCCAATCGAAACCTCATCCGGTAGGAACACACTCTCATCCGCCAAAATGCGCAGCGGCGTGGGCAGGCCAAACGGCGCGGCGGCCCCCCGCTCATAACCGGTGACGCGGCGCAACTCTTCCTCGCTGGCCGTCGTCAGCCGCTTCTCGCCCAGGTAGCGGCGCAGCGCCTTCCAATCAATCTGGCGCGGCCCGGCCATCAACACCATGACAAAGTTGTCGGCGGAAAGGCGGAACAGCAGCGAACGGATGATTTGCTGCGGCTGCTGCCCCCGCTCCGCCGCCGCCTGTGCCAGCGAACGCACCGGCCCGGCATGGCGAAACTCGCGGTGGGGGATGTTCAGCGCCGTCAAGGCGCGGCTGACAGGGATGGGGTCACTCATCGCATAAAGAGACTAGAGATTGGAGACTGCCAAATTCTCCAGTCTCTAGTTCTCCAGTCTCAGCGTATCAAGGTAGGACTTCTTTTAACGCCGCCAGCAGCAGCATCACATTCTCCGGGCGGCTGTTGAAGCCCATGAGGCCGACGCGCCACACCTTGCCTGCCAATTGGCCGAAGCCCCCGGCAATCTCAATGTTGTACTCGCGCAGCAGACGGCCAGCGACCGCTTTGGCGTCCACGCCATCGGGTACGCGCACCGTCGTCAGGCTGGGGATACGCAGTGCCGGGTCGCTGACGTGGCAGGACAGCCCCATCTCCGCCAGCCCATCCCAGAACAGTTGGGCGTTGGCTTGATGGCGCGCCCAACGTGCTTCCAGCCCTTCCTCGGCCACCAGGCGCAACCCTTCGCGCAGGGCGTAGATCATGTTGATGGGGGCGGTGTGGTGGTAACTGCGGGTTTTGCCGTCCCAATATTTGCTCAACAGGCTCATGTCCAGATACCAGTTGGGGACTTTGCCCTGCCGGTTGTTCAGTTTTTGCAGCGCCCGCTCGCTCATGGTGAAGGGGGACGCGCCGGGCGGGCAGCTCAACCCTTTTTGCGAGCAACTGTAGGCCAGATCCACGCCCCATTCGTCCAGGAAAATGGGGGCCGCGCCCAGGCTGGTGACAGTGTCAATCAGCAGCAGGCAGTCAAATTCGCGGCAGAGGTCGCCAATGCCGTCCATCGGCTGCAAGGCACCGGTGGAAGTTTCGGCGTGAACCAACGCCAGAATGGCGGGACGGTGCTGCTCCATCGCCGCCCGCAGTTCATCTAGATGGAAGACTTCGCCCCAGGGCTTTTCGATGACGCGCACGTCGGCGCCATAACGGCCGGCCATGTCCACCAGCCGTTCGCCGAAATAGCCCACCACGCCGACCAGCACCGCATCACCCGGCTCGACGCTGTTGGCGAGAGTCGCTTCCATCGCCGCGCTGCCAGTGCCGCTGACGGGCAGGGTGAACGGGTTGTCGGTTTGCCAGACGTAGCGGAGCAGTTCCTGGGTTTCGTTCATCACCTCGATGAAGCTGGGATCGAGGTGGCCGACCTGCCGGTTGGCGATGGCTTGCAGGACGCGGGGATGGGCGTTGGATGGGCCGGGGCCGAGCAGCAGGCGGGGTGGCGTATCCAGGTCTGAAGCCTGGATGCGGTGAGTATTGTTGATGGCATGTTTTTGGAGCATGGGCAAGGTTCCTCCCTTTGAACGGCCGCTGGGTTTCTAAGAATCATACCCGCGGTCGCTGAAAGTTCAAGCGCCAGAAGGGAGATTCAGCGCAGCTCGCATGCCTCAATGTAACAAAAAGCCACAGAACCCCGCAGGTCGCCGCGGGATTCTATGGCTGAGACTGCTCACCTGGACGGCCGCGCCTTTCCCTATGGGGTAGGCGTGCTGAAGGGTACCGGGAAGATTGGCTGCAAGGTGCTAAAAATTTGAGGCGTGACGAAGAACACAAAGATACCAGAGTTGTAACAGGAATCGGGGAGGCTGGCCCCCTCACGGCCGCCGCACCAGGCCTCGCTCAGGTCCCGATTGCCGTTGAACTGCAACCCATCCGGGTACATGAAAAGCGTCATGGACCCGCTGCCGCCTCGCGTCCAGTTTCCGGACAATCTCGCGCCGTCAACCGTTCCTTCAATGGAGCCGGCATTGTTGGCGTAGGTGCCGATCACGTTCACCCCGTTCTGGATGATCGTCATCGCATCACACCCTCCATCGCAATCCGTCTGCCACTCTCCATACCAACTGGCCACGCCGCAAGGCTCCGGAACCGCCTCGCCGGAGCGATTGCCGCACCAGTCGAATGTTCGGTCCCAATTACCTTGCCAGCTCCGGCCGTCGTCAGAAATCCAGAAGTCAATGGTGCCCTCGGCTCCGCCGAAGGACCAGGTGCCAGAAAGACGGTTCCCCTCCATCAGGCCGGTGATGCTGCCATTCCCGTTGGCGAAGGTCCCCGTCACCACGTCGTCGCCGGCGTAGTGCGTCAACATCACCTCGCCACACTCCAGGAATTCACACGAACTTTCCCACACCCCGTTCCAGATGCCCAACGGCCGCATCGTGGGCGTGGCGGTCGGCGTCGGCGTCGGCGTTGGGGTTGAGGTCGGGGTCGAAGTCGGCGTCCCCGTTTGCGTCGGGGTGGGGGTGTCCGTCGGCAACTGGCCGGGGTCCGGGTCCACATTGTCCCGCAGCCCATCCCCATCGGTATCCACATCCAACGGGTTCGAGAACAGTTCATGGACTTCCTGACCATCTGACAATGTGTCGCCGTCGCTGTCCTGTACCAGGGGCTTCGTCCCCTTTGCCTTCTCATCCCCATCTGACAAGCCATCATCGTCGCTGTCAGCATCAAGCGGATTGGTCCCGTCATCAACCTCCATCTTGTCCGGCACACCGTCTGCATCGGAATCAGGGTTGTGCGGGTCAGTGCCCAGCGTATTCTCCTCCACGTCAGGCAGACCGTCGCCGTCGCTATCTGCCTGCGCCAGGAGGTACACGGCCGTGGCGGTCGCCGCTTTGTTCTGCTGGTCCATGTAGAAAAATCCGGCAGCAGCGGCCAGGCAGAGGAATGTGAACAACACACCCAACACAGGTGGCAGCCAGCCGGGAATCACAGGGCGGACATCCAGTTGGCCGGTCAAGGATTGCCGGTCGCTGGTGGCTGTGCCTACCTGAATGGTAAACGGCAGGTTTTGGGCGCGGCCCAGGAACGGCCGGTGCTTCGGCTTGAGCTTCAAGTCAACCGTTTCTGATTTCCCGGCAGGCACCTTAAGCCGCCGCTGTGACTCTGCGAAAAAGATCGCCTCGCCGGGATCGCGGCCGCTGACCGTGTAAGTCGCGTCGAAGTTCCCCTCATTGCGGACGAGAACGCGGCACTTCCCCTTATTGCGTAATTTCTTCGGCCGCATGTCAATGGAAAACTGCTCGAACGGCTTCACATTCACGCTGCCGGAAACAGCGGCCGATTCCTGTACGTTGGAAGTAGAGCCCACCACAAGCCGGAACGAATGCTGGCCCGATCGGGCGCTGCTGTCCCGCGGCGGGTGAACGGAGACGGGAACCGCGCCCCGCGTACCCGGCATCAATTGCAGCGGTTCTTTGGGCAGCGTGACCCACTCCGGTTGCAGACCTTCCACCTCTACCTGGAAATGATCGACCGTCAAGCCCTGGTTGAGCATCTCCACCTGCATATCAGCCCGGCTGCCTGGCGCAACGTCTACATAGGTCGGGTTGACCACCACACTTAACTGCCCGGTTGTGCTGTGAATCTGGGAGCCGCCGGGCGGCACATGCAACGGGGCAGTGGCCTGGTAACTGAGGCCGCCTGGGGGAACTATCGGGGCCGCCTCGGCCGACCGGCTGGCGGGTTTGAACTGCAAATAGAATTGGCCGATGCGCATTGTCTGATCCGCTTCAACCGCCTCAGGCACGTCGGGCAACAGCCGATTCCCTTCGAGGAAGGTTCCGTTGACGCTGCCCAGGTCCACGATTTGCCAGCGGCCGCCCCGTTTTTCCAGCCGGGCATGGCGCCGCGAAACCCCTTGCTCTTTCAAAACCAGGTCGTTGTCGCTGGAACGGCCGATGGTGATCGTCGCCTGATCCAGGATGCGGGCGCGAGGGGTCTCCCCCTTACGCGCGATGATGAGCCGATCCTGACCGGCAGCGGCCGTCTCGTCAATGGTCATGCGGCTGGGAATAGGCGCGCCCGATAACCCCTCTAACTGGGTCATCATGCTCACAACCACCCCTTCCGTCGCCGTCACAAACCGCGTCACATCCTGGCTGGTAAGCCCGCCCATCGCCTGCCGGATCGCCTGGGCCAGTTCTTCGGCCGTCTGGAAGCGGTCATCCGGCTGCTTGGCCAGCGCCTTCACTATCACCGCTTCCACCGCAGCCGGCAGTCCCGGTTGAATCTGGCGCGGCTCCGGCGGAACCTCGTTCATGTGCTTCAGGACGGCATCGGTGGGCGTCTTGATGTCGAATGGCAGTTTGCCGGTGGTCAGCTGGTAGAGCACCACGCCCAACGAGTAAATATCGGAACGGCCGTCCACCGGTTTGGCCAATGCCTGTTCCGGCGACATATAGGGCAGGGTGCCCATAAACGTACCTGATTGCGTTTCAATGCCCCCCTCCAACAGCTTCGCCAGGCCAAAATCTGTGAGCACGGCGCGCAACGGGGGAGCATCCGGCCGTTCCGGCTTATCCAATGGTTTAACCAGGATATTGTCCGGTTTCACATCCCGGTGAACCACGCCCTGGCGATGAGCATACCCCAGCGCATCGGCCGCCTGAGCGATGATGCTCAGCGTCTCGCTCAACTGCACCACCTGCTGCCGCGTCGCCAACTGCTTAATGAATGCACCCAGGCTTAAGCCCTGGATGAACTCCATGACAATGTAGAGGAATCCCTGCTTGTTGCCGAAGTTGTAGATGGTGACAATGGATGGGTGGTTAAGGCGGGCGGATGCCTGCGCTTCCTGCATGAACCGCTGTTGGAACTGGGCCTGCCCGGCAAGCTGGGAGTGCATCAATTTCAAGGCCACGTGACGCGCCAGGTTCATGTCAATGGCCCGGTAAACGGCGCCCATCCCTCCCTCGCCCAGCAGCTTCTCTATGCGGTAATTTTCAATTGTGCGTCCGATTAAATTGTCCATGGCTCTCTTGATAACGGGCAGGCAGCGGGCGACGCGACTTGCGTTCCGCCATTTACCCCTTCCTCTGTCGCGCTACTTCTTAAATCGAACCTTGTACGTCGCGTGTGCCGGCTTGTTCAAATCAATGATTCGCTCTACCAGCGCGCGATTCAACTCACGCGCGCGTACAGGGATGTTGACGATGAACGTAAATGGGTCCACTGTTTCACTCTGGTCATCAATTTCCGGAGTGCGCCCGGTGTATATCTCCAACACGCGGCTCAGCGCCCATTTGGTTCCGCGCCGGGCATAAATCTGGTGCGCCTCTGCCAGCAAAGCCCGCCGCTGCGCTTCGCTCCAGGAATCGTCAAAGCTCAGTTCAAACCAGCGCGCCAGCCAGGGCAGAAAATCGGCCGGGGCTGTCTTTGCGTGTAAGTATAGATCAAAGTTGTCTACATTCCACTCAATGGGAGTCAGGATGGACTCAAACATGGCCAGGAAGCGGGCCATGAAATCAGTGTGGTAGATGCCGGGCAGGTATTGCAGCAGCCGCGTGCTGTGGAGGGTGAGGCCGGGCGGCATCCCGAAGGGGGGCGGGGCAGGCGGTCCGGTGGACGGCCGTGCGGGGGGAGGCGGCAGTGGGGGCGGCTTGTCTTTCTTTCGGGTTCTGGGCTGCTTTGGCCGGGCAGAGGGAGCTTTTTTACCGGTACCTTCTGGTTTGGCTTTTGGTCTCGGTTTGGGCGCGGCCGTTTCCAATACTTTGGCCGGCGGTTCCGGGGCAGGCTCCGGTTCGGCCGCGAGCGGCGCTTGTTCGAACGTCAGGGTGAACGGGCCGATCTGGATGATGTCGTTGGGTGACAGCGTGACCGGCTCACCAGGGGCGATCTTCTCCCCATTGACCAGCGTGCCGTTGGCGCTCTGCAAATCGGCGAGGGTGCAGGATGCGGCCGTGCACTGGATCTGTGCATGCCGCCGGGAAACCAGCGGATGTTCTAGCAAAATCTCATTTCCCACCTGCCGGCCCAGCGTTGTTGCCCCGGAAGGAATCGTAAACGTCTGTGTCATTTCCGGGCCGGTAATATGTAATTGGAAAACAGCCTCTCTTGCCATAGGTTAAACCCTCGCTACTATTCGACTCTCTGGCACCTAACTGCAAAGCGCGCCGGGACCTCAAAAAACCAGAGAATCTTTACGGCGAGTTGTCACAACATCTCAATATTCTCCAGAGCCTTCCGCATTGGCATTCAATACTTGCATCAATTGATTTGCTTGCGCCTCAACTTGTTGGAACGTATTTTGAAGAAGGGCTGCATTATCGAAAAAAGCCTTAGATTGTTTATACATGCTTACGAGCGGTGTTGCTTCAGCAACTGACATACCCCCTACTGAACCAAATCGTTCTATGCTCTCTCTCCGCTCAACCTCAATATTCTGGAGTGTGCTGAGTATCACACCTGGTGTCATACCCAGCCCACTTGTGGCGCCGGTGGCGCGGGTTAATACCTCGCGGATTGCAGACACCAGCAACAAAACGGTTGCAAACCTTTCCTTCCCTTTACCAGGGGCTGTCCCACTCGCACGTGCTTCTTTATCTGCTTGTGCAGCTGCATCTAATTCCTTCCCTAATTTCAAATAATCAAGCTGGCGTTGACGAACAACTTTCTGCTCATCGGCACTCGCCTTTTTATAAGCCTTTACGGCGTTTCCAAATTCTTCCAACGCCTTAGCAGTTAGCATATGCTCCGCTACCGTTCTTTCTGCATCAGCCATAGATTTGAGTTGGCGCAACGTGGATTCGATTTGTTGAATCTCTTCCGCATAAACCAAAGAGGCAATACCTTTGGCCAGCCCCTCGACGCTGGTAGGAATACCCAGGGCGGATGCAGAGTCTTTAGCGAATGATTTGGCCAAATCACTGCTGGTATCAACAACTTGAACTTCTCCTCCGACCACTCCAGCAGCGCTTCCTCCTGCGATGGCTTTGCTTCCGCCACTCATTACTGCTAATGAAACGTCAATGGTTTTGCCGATCTTGCCCCACGTTTCAATATTTTTATTGATTTGTTCCAACCTTTTTTTGTCGTCATCACCAGCTGCCTCAATTTCCTTCGCCCTTTTCTTAACCATTGTCGCTTTGACGCCCAACCAAGCGGTTTTCATCTCGCTGAACCTTAGCGTTGTATTTTCGGCCGCGCTTTTTACCGAAGCATCTCCTTTAGGCGTTGTGAAATTCGTCACCCCTGAACGCTCGGCAATTCCCTGGGCTTCTTTCAAACTCTCTGCCAAAGAACTAACCATTTGCTCAGGACTAGACACTCCTAGCGTATCTTGGAAGCTCTCCAAACGAGCCAATGAAACAAACATCGCATTCGCTCTTGGAACCCAGCTATTATATTGCTTCACCCTGTTTTGCTCCATTGGCCTATGACCGGTAATAACTTGCAAGTGCTGCTCTGCTGCCTGGCGCTGGCCCTCATACATATTTTGAAAAAACGGGGATGGTTCTCCCCATATGGTTCTTCCTTTCTTATCCCCTAACGCCTGCTCCATTTGTTTGGCGCGAGTTTTAATTTGCTTATCCAGTTTGGTGAAGTCAGGTGATGCAACGGTTGTTAAATGGGCATTTTTGTAATTTCCCAAATTAGCTAACGTGCCCGCGCCCGATTTATTTTCTCCGCTAAGCATGGCCAAGCTAAATCCCTCTTCGCCCAACCCAACCGTTTCTCCGGTCGGCCCGCCCGGCTTTTCTAGAAAAGTTATATTCCCTTGGTCCCCGCCAATGCTTTCTGAAACCGGTTTCTTTTTTTTACGCTGAATAGTGCCATTTTGTCCTGATGTTTTGTGCAATCGAATCCCCTGATGATGTAAATTCATCTCTGCTGGGGAAAACACAGATTGGCCAGCATCTTGGTGACTATCCAGAATACGTTGCACAGAATGATTGCCGATCGTCTGTTGCAGGGCTTGAATTTCATGCGGCATTGGCCGTCTACCAGATTGGGACAGCACCCGATTCGCCCTCATTGAGGAAGTGGCGCTGTCGTTTGGGTGCTTTGATTCTTGACGCAAGCTTTGCTGCGATTTTCGCCTAGGCTGATTTTGGTTGTTGTCCTTTGCCAGCTTGTTTTGCGTCATAAAACATCTCCTTGTGTACGAACCGTCCGGATACTGGACAAAAGTTACACAAACTCCACCTCATGCACGCCCGACGCCACCACCCCATGCGCCACGATTTCCAGCGATTCGGCCGCATCTCCCTGCGGCCCGCCCCCAGGCGCGGCTGCAAACAGTTCGACATTGCGGACAAACTGCACATTAGATATGCCCTGCAGGCATTGGTACACATCAGAGAGGAACAAGTCGCGGCCGAACGGCCAGCCCTTGCCGTCCGGCCCGCCAGTGAGCGGGTTAAGGAAGCGATACAAGCGGGCCAACACCTCTGCTTCCACCTCCGCCTGATCGGCGCCGGGCGCAGCACGCAGTTGCACCCGCGCGGCCACCCAGCGATAAGCCGGGGCGCGGACATCCACTCGCGTCGTCAGCAGGCGGCGCTCATCGAGGTAAGCAGCCAGCGCGGCCATATCTGCTTCATTCAACTCCAATTGGGCCGGGTCCAGATACCCCGCCGGATTGGGCACGCGCGGCACAACCAACAAATACACCTGCCCCGGCGCGACACGGCCCGCCTCTGACGGCCGTGGCTGCAAACATTTCACCCGGCCAATGGCTGCCGGCAACGCCTGACGCGCCAGGAACTCAAAGTCAGCTTCGGTCACGGCCCGGTCACGGGATCGGAGCAGCGCCGGCGCGCGCATCATGGCCGCTTCCAACGTCTCCGCATCCAGGCCGCCCCAGGCCGGTTCCCGGTTGCTCACGCGGGCGATGTACGGGATGGCCGTCTTCAGCGTGTTGAGAATCCCCGCCTGGACGTTTCCTTCCTGCCCGCCGCCATACCGGTACCGCTGGAAAATCAAATTGGCCCCGCGCGGCGGAATCGCGCCGTAGAGCTTGATCGTCCCATCCGGCCGGCGCACAGCCGGGCCAAGCCGCAGCTCGCCCGTCACTCCATCCAGCGTATAGTGGCGATCATGCGCGCCGGAGTCAGCGAAATCAGTCACTTCTGTCCAGGTCTGCGGCGGCTCTCCCTCTACCTGAACGACCAGCGATTCATTTTCCTGGCGGCGCAAGATAGGCGTCACCTGTAACTGGAATTGCTGGCCGGGCGTGCCGTCGCTCTGGCCCAGAAATTCTTTATTGATCTGCTGGGCGTGAGTGGCGGGAGCGGTTCCGCCCCAGGAGGCGGCCGTCATCTGCCGCAGACGGGGCGTAGTTTGGTACGGCCGCATCCCTTCCTGGCTATCAGTCGCCGTGATCTGCCGCACACGCGCACGCACCCAGTACAAATTCTTCTTATTGGCCGTGTACTTGCCCATCGCCGGCAGATGGATGCGGATGCGACCGCTGCTGTTCAACCCTTTTGTGGTGTCCACGTCTACCGGACAGGGATGCCACCGGTCATTCATGTCGCCGGTTGATGCTTCCCAGATATAGGGAGGTAATGTAGGGTCAATGCCCGCTCCCCCGGCCGGGTCGCAATCCATCTCAAAGCCCAGGACATGATGGCTCAGGTCGTTCTCGAAGCCGAAGTAAAGCGCGTCGTCCACCTGCGGCTCCGGGGTAAAGAGGTCGAACCCTTCGAATCCGGCTGCCAGACGGCGCAGATTCTGTGTGCGGTACTGCTTCCCCTTCTCGCCGCTCGCCGCCACACGAGACATGACGGCCGCCAGTTGCGGCGGCGACACCCGGAAATCCTGATCCGTTGTGAATACGATGGAGCGTTCCGTTTCTGTCTGAGTGCTGGCGACTTCCGTTCCCGCCGGAATCACGACGGCCGTTTCCTGCGGCGCAGAAAGCCAGAAGGTCACCGGCACTTTGGCCGGTACCGGCTCCTGCAGCCGGATGCCCATCATCTCCATGAACTTAATGGTATGCCTGTTGGGTACCTGGTTCAGACGATAGAGGATGATGTCAGTCATCCAGGCGAACAATTCGATCAGGGTGACGCCGGGATCGCTGACGTTGTGGTCTGTCCATTCCCGGCAGTAATGGGGAATGCGCTTCTTGGCTTCGTCTACGATGTCCTGAAACTGACGGTCATCGAGTTTAGGTGCTGCCAGTGCCATAGCTGTCTCCGGTCATTCGTTAATTGGTGTTCCGTGCCCCGTAATCGGTAAACGGGACACAGGTCGCGGTTTACGGACAATTACTCTCCAGGAATCAGGTAAAACGGATGCACCAGGCTCCGCCGGTCGTGTGTACTCTTCACCTCGTACTCAATCTCGATGAGCAGGCGATTGGGGCTGTTGGGATCGGGGCGCGTTTGTACGTTGATCACATGGATACGCGGCTCCCACATGCCTAGCGCCTCTTCGACGTAGCGGCGGGCAAGCGCGGCCGTGTGCGTATTGTTGGGCGCAAAGACGAGTTCGTGCAGGCGGCAGCCAAAAGTCGGCCGCATCACCCGTTGGCCGGGAGCCGTTGACAGGATGATTTCAATGGCTTGCTCCAACTCGCTGCGCTCATTGGTGAGGGCCAGCCCACCCTGAGGGCCAATCCGGGGCGGAAACGCCCAGCCCCGACCGATGATATTTTGCGCCATCTCAACTCTCCTCGAAGCAGGAATCGTGTCTTCCTAAGCGACATTCGTCGTCTGTTGTCCAGGGTTACTCACCGAAATAACCCCACCCCAATTGCACATCAGCGTACAGGTGTTGTTCAGCGCCGGTTTGTTGCCGATCATGACCGTCGGCGATCCCGGCGTCCACGGCGCTGAGGTGACGGGAATGCATGGCTGCGGGGTGAGTGCACCCTGGGCTGCGGCCGTGGCCGCCGCCACTTGTGGGTTGCTCAGCGTGGTACACATGCCGAACGGCATGATGTTCTTCATTGGCACACGATCCATGATCGTCGCCGCCGGATGATTGCTGGTGTTCACCCGGTTCTCCGGCGTCACCGTCATGGAAGCGGGCGCTGTGCCAAAACTACATTGTAACTGCGCGCCCATGCAAACTGCTTGTGCCATCTCACTCACTCCGCTAATTCAGATTGACCATGGCCCCTTTCACATTAACCTGGCCGGTGGCCTCAATGTCCAGGTTGCCCCCCGCTTCCAGCTTCATGTTGCCGGACGCCTTGATCTGGACCTCGTTGCTGCTCTCGACGACGATCTTGCTGCTGCTGTCGTCGAGGGAAATAACCAGGCCGCCGCTGCTCTTGATTTCGATCTTGCTGTTGGCGTCGTCCAGAACGATCTGGTGCCCCCCGGCGGTCATGATCTCAATTTTGTTATCGGCGTTGTCATAGGTGGCGATCACGTGCCCGCCCCGGGAGCGCCAGGCGCGAACCAGTGGCTTCTCGCCGCCGCCGGCCCCGGCCGCTTCCGGCGGCAGGTTGTGTTGCCCGTTCCACATCCCCCCCAACACGCACGGCCGGCTGAAATCTCCATGCTCAAAAGCCACGAGGACTTCGTCGCCCACATCCGGCATGACGAAATAACCCGCTTCCGGCCCGGCTCCGATGCCCACGACGCGCGCCCAGTCGCTTTCAGCGTCGTCAGCCATCCAGGGAAACTTGAGTTTCACCCGCCCCCAATCCTTGGGGTCATCGGTATTGGTAATGACGGCCGTGACCACACCGGGCCACCGTGGTACGGGCCTGTCCCCTGCCACCTGCTCCGCCAGCAGCCCGGTACGCGAGCCGCGTACGGTAACTATCGTCTTCATGCCCTCGGCCGTATAGGTGTGGGTGGCGGCCGTGACCAGGTACGCGCCGCTAAAACGTGCGCCTAGCCCTTCCAACTGCACCATCTGACCCGCTTTCACATCGGGCCGGCGAAAGGCAACGCCCTCGGCCTCCACGAACGCGCCGCTCAACTCATCCAGGCGGGCGGCCGCCAGCGCATCTGCTTCCGCCTGGCTAACCACCGGCTGATCGACGATGACTAGTTTGCCCGCGCCGAAACGGCCGGCCCAGTTCGCGCCGTCCCGGGATTCCTGGATGGCCGGATAAAGACGGCCGCTGCGGGCCTGGCCCACGATTGGCGTCTGCCCTTCGACATCCCATCCTTTGACGATCACCTCATCCACCTGTTCCGCCAGAGTCATGCGAGGCGCGAACGACAGCAGGTCATCCCCCCAGGCGAGGGTGGTGCGAGCGCTGCCGCCGGGCGGCCGTCGGAAATACAACTTGCCGTCGTCCACGAAACATTCGTAACCGATGCGCCAGGCGCGCTGCATCAGGAAGGCAAGGTCGGACTGGTTGTGCTGGTAAATATGGTCGTAAACGGTGCTGGTGGCGTCCACTTGCGCCTGCAATCCGGCGTCGCGGGCTATCTCGGCCGCCAGGTCGCTGTCCTTTTTATTAAGGAAGGCCCGGCTCTTCGTCTCGCGGTAGAGCCTGTGCGACTTGTCGTACCCACGCACGATCAACTCGGCAACCATACCTTCTTCGAATACCGGCTCCAGCGCCGTGATTTCTCCCTTCACCAACGGTGCTTCGCTCCCATCGGCCGTCTCTGCCGAAATCTCCACCTCTTTCGTCAAGTCAAAGGGGCCATTGTCAAGCATATCCAGCCCCGGATCATGCAGGCGGATGCTGAACATGTCCGGTAAATGGGAATGCTGGTCCACGATCACCTCGGCGACATTGGCCATCACCGGCTGCTGCACGGCCGTCCCATCCAGCTTGATGTATAGTTGGCTTGTGAGTGTTTGTTCGTTAGGCATAGTTCTTTAGCGGATCAGTAAGAAACCACGGAGACACAGTGATCTCCGTGGTTCCTCCTACTCCTCCGGAATCGTCAATCTCATCCCCGGACGCAGCGCCAATGGGTTCGTGATACCGTTATAGCTGGCAATGGCGCGCCATTTCGTCGCGTCGCCATACGTGGCGGCGGCGATACTGTCCAGCCGGTCGCCGCGCACCACCGACCAGACGCGCTGAACCGGTCCGCCGCCCGAAGTCGGATTCTGGTTCGGATAATCGTTCACATCCTTATGCTGCGTGAATGTCACATCTACCTTGGCCCGCACCGGGGTGCCGTCGCTCTTGAACAAGGTGAATTTCTGCGTCATGCTGGTAATGACGGCAACAAAGCGGAATACGCCCCACTCAAACGCCACTTCCGGCGGCGGTTGTTTGTCGTTGCCGCTGCCTTCCTTCTTCGGTTCCATGAACTTCCACAGCTTGTTGGTTGCCAGGCTGACGTCCTCTCCTGTTTCGTAGGTATCAAACAGCAAGTTGAGCTTCAACGTCTGCGCTCCGGCTTTCTTAAACTCGATCTGGGGCGTGCTGGAACGATTGCGTGATTTTTCCGAGTAGGTATTTGATTTGGAGACGGTGTACTCAAACGGGTTGAACATGCAAGACACGGCCGTTCCGCCCGATTCGTTTCCATTCTCATCCACTTCAAAAATCCTGGCTGCGACCAGGTTGCCGCGTGTGTTGGCCATGAACCAATTCCTTCCTAAAATCTGCCGCGCGCCCGTTCCCATTCCACAGAGAGTCGGCGCTTAAGCTGCCCGAATACACGACGGGCCAATTCATCCACATCAATCTCGGCCGCTTCCCCTTCCTCGGCCGCTGCTTCCTGGGGTGATGCCGGGGGTGATTCGGCCGTCGACGCGGGGGTTTCAGCGACGGCTTCTTCCGCTGGAGCGGCCGTTCGCTGCACGGGAGGAGGGATCACTTGACGGGTATCCTCCACTTCAGGCCAAGCCAACGCAGCCGGCTTTGCAGGCGCTTCGGCGGCCGCAATCGCCCGCGTCACCATATCAGGCGCTTTCTGCTTCGTCGGCGGTTCCTGACCCAAAAGCTGCCACAAGTCTGCCGGAAGAGGGCCGATCTCGGTAGGAACGGTGTCCGGAGCTTCCGGCGTCGCCGGGGTGTCGCTATCCCCCCTCTCCCGCTCCGCCTGGAACGTGCGGGCTGCGTCTGAGGCGGCCGACGGCCGCGGGCGTCGCGGTAGCACCAGTTCCACCGAGGAATCGGTTGGTTGGCCCGCTTCTACATCATGCAGCGCTCGCTGTACCCGTCTGCTTTCAGCCGCCACTTCATCCGGCGGCCGTAGCGGTGATAAAGCAGGTTCAGCAACCGGGGCGGGCTGAGACGCTGGCACGGGTATCTTTCGTTCAACCGGCCATGCTGCCTGCAACGGCAATGGCGCTTCCGCTTCACGCTGGACCGGCCCCTGGGCACCGGCCGGCTCCGGTGCGGCCGTCATCGCTTCTCTGCCGGCTGGGGCATTGTCCCATGCCCCCATCGCCTTACCCGCAGCGGCCTCACCGCCTACCGGATCAATGTTCGCCGAATTTATATTCGCCGAATCATCTTTCGCCGTATCATCTTTCGCCGTATCATCTTTCGCCGTATCATCTTTCGCCGTATCATCATTCGCCGTATCATCATTCGCCGTATCGTCACTGAACCTGCGCATCACCGGCGTCGCTGCTGCCTCTGCGACCGGGGCCGGGGCGTCCGACCTGCCAACGACAACATCGTCTCCAACAATCACATTATCACCGGCATGGGGCTTGGCTCCTGAATCAGCATCTTCACCGCCTGAAATGCCACCCTGGGCAGCGGCCGTTTCACCGATCGAGTCGCCAACGAGGGCATCCTGTTTTGCCGGGAAAGCGTGAGCTGTGCTGGCTTCAACAGGTAGGCTGCCGCCCGCTCCCGGTTGGTCACTGGTCAAGCGCGAGACCTCTGGACGAGCCTTACTCTTTGGGGACACGGCCGTGTGGAGCGGGCTGCCGTTGCCGGGTTCAGCCCTGGTGCTCACGCTTGCCCTGGGTGTGTCACTGGTGACGCTACCCGCAGGCTCCGCATCCCGGTCTTTGGCTCCGGTCTGCTTGGCGGTGGGCGCCATGCTGTGGTCAAGAGGGGGGAGCGGTTTTGCCGGGGCGGCCGCTTCTTCATCTTCTCTTGACAACGACGCCGAAGGTATCTCGGCCGTTGGAGGTGTTGGGGACCGAGGAAGTGCCTCATCGCTGCTGTTGAGGGCTTCTACCTCTGCTGCTGCTTCTCTGGATTCCTGCGCTTGCTTTTCCTGATGCTTGCGCATGATAAGCGACAGCCGATCCCACTCCGGATCGTCTTCCGATTTCTTCGGCTTCGGCGGTTCCGGCGGCGGGGGACTCGCCCGCGGTGGAGAAACGGCCGGCAATGGGGAATCTGCCGCAGTTTGAACGGCCGCTGGCCGGCTGATCATGGTTTCGTCCCAGGCCAGCGGCGGCGGTGCGGTCGCCATCACCGGAGGCAGATCCATCACCTGCCCCATAGGCAGCGTCACCAAATCAGCCCTGACGATGGCCCTGGCAATGGGGCCATCGGTGCGGGGAGGAGTGGCTGCCGGCAGCGGTGCGGCCGTGCGGAACAGGGTGGCCATCGCCGCATGCCGCCGCACCTGCCGTATCAACGCGTTGCCGGGTCGAAACCTGGAAGCCAGACTCATGATTCCTGCCGCCGTCCCTAACTCGACACCGAGATTTCGCCGCAGGCCAATTCCAGGCTCTGAATGGCGATGCTGTTGTCGCTCGACTTCATCTGGGGGCCGCTCCATTTCACCGGATAGGCGCCGTCAATGTGCCAGGACATAACGGACTCCAGCTTGGCATTGAGGAGCGTCACCGTAATTGGTTTCCTGACGAACGTCTCGCCCATGGTGTCTATGTACCAGTTCAATAACTTGCTGGTTCCCACGCCATGTTTCAGCGTGATCTTGGCTCCTTTCCGCCGCCCCGGCAGTTGGTGGGTGAAGGTGTTAAGTCCGCCTTCCTTGACTTCCTCAACATCCCACTCGATGACCGGCAGCGAGCATTCCGTAAACGCCCCCTGCGACTCACCATCCACATCCACCACAAAGCGGAAAGCAGCATTCGTGACTGCCCTCAGATTCTGATCGCTCATCGTTTCCCTCGACGCAGCCAACGCCCGGCCGGCATACGCCGCCGCTCTCTGTCGAGCCTCAACTCGTGTAACCACATGGCATACACCTTGTCAGCTACCTGGCGCACCAGCTCCGGCGTGATCTCGCCTTGTTTATGCGCCAAACTGGCGGCCAAACTAGCGGCCAAACTGGCGGCCGGGTTGGCGTCTGGTTGTTGTATGGCCATCTACCTATCCTCTCGGCCGTTCACCCCAGAGGCGCTACCTGCAACTGGAATTGCGTGCTGCAATGGGGGCAAACAGCGCCCACGACGACGCGCTCTGTGCCGTTAAGCCGCATGTACAGGTCTTGCAAGTAGGCCAGGTCGGAAGCGAATAGGCCGGCAATGACCTGAGGCGTGACGGCCGTCAACGTTCCCAACTGCGCCACCACCCGCGCCAGCAGCAGGATGGGCAAATAGGACTCATTGGCCTGGACGCGCGGGTCCTGCACTGCTTCCACCTCGTCCAGCGCTGTCGCCAGCCGCATACGGCCGTTCTTGTGCGTGTGCCCGGAAGCATCCACGTATCCGCGTGGCAGGGTGAACTCAAACTCCGTTTGCATCATCATCTCGGCGGCAAGTGCGGGCAGCAAGCGCGTGGGGCCAGGCGATTCCTCCGCCCCGCCGCTCGCTGCCCGTCACCTACCTAGCCTACGCGCTTGATGTACTCATGCGCGATTGTCAGCTCCTCAATGCCGATCTCATTGCTGTCCGCCTTGGGTTGAGGACCCGACACCTTCACCGGCCAAGCTCCTTCAAAGTTCCAGCGAGCCACTTCACTTAACTGCTGGTCGTACATAACGATGGAACCGTCGCGACGAGCGCCGTCCACATCCCCATCCTCGACCTGCTTGCGCCAGTCCCAGATGTCCATGCTGCTGGTGATCCCCCGCTTCAGGGTGATGTTTTCCCACTTGAGGCGGCCAGGCAGCTTCATGACAATTTCCTGCCCTTTGTCGTTGATCACCTTGTGCTCGATCACCTCATGTTCCGAGCCGATGCCTGAGCATTCGGTAAAGTAACCCGTGATCACACCTTGAATGTCCACGGCAAAATGAAAACCAACAAGGGGGTCTTCGCGTGTAGCCATTTTGCGTCTCCTTATTCTCGTTCAAAGTCATTCAACAGGCCGCAGCAGATCAGCCTTCTCTCGTCGCAAAACCCATGACGGCCGCTGAAATCCCAGTGACACCATCCGCTGCCTATGCCTCTGCGTTTGCGCCCGCCCACTGGCTGATGCGGAAGATGACGAACTCGGCCGGTTTCACCGGAGCCAGTCCAACTTCAATGATGAGTTGGCCCAGGTCGCGGATTTCTTGCGGGTTCAGTTCCTCATCACATTTCACATAAAACGCCTGCTCCGGCGTCGTACCGAAGAGCGCGCCGGCGCGCCAGATCGTGCGCAAGAAAGAGGTCACGTCCCGGGTCACCTTCGCCCATAGGGTGCTGTCGTTCGGTTCAAAGACCACCCACTGCATGCCGGCATCCAGAGACGCACCCACGAGGATGAAGAGGCGGCGCACATTGATGTACCGCCACGAGCCGTCGCTGCTGAGCGTGCGTGCCCCCCACACGCGGATTCCGCGGCCGGGGAAGGATCGGACGCAGTTCACGCCGATAGGGTTCAGTGTGTCCTGTTCTCCCTTGCTGAGGTTAATTTCCAAATTGATAGCGCCCAAGACCACTTCGTTCGCCGGGGCTTTGTGCACGCCCCGTTCTGCATCTGTGCGATTGTAAATGCCCACAACATGCCCGCTGGGCGGAACGAACTTGCTGGTCTGGCCGCTGCCGCTCAAATCGGCGATTTCAATCCAAGGATAGTACATTGCGGCATAGGAGGAATCGAAGTTAACGTAAGCACGCCATTCTTTCGCCTGCTGGGCATTCAGGCCCGGAGGCGTATCAAGCACAGCAAAACGGTACCGCATGTTTTCGCAGTGGGCGATCATCGCGGTTTGAACCATCTTGACCCGTTCTTTGGCCTCATCGGAGCCGTCATAGCCGGCCATGAGATCGGGGAAGAGGACAAGCCGGACATCATCCAACGCTTCCAGGCCGCCCAGCCCGGTGCGCTCAGACACGTCGCCGATGAAGTCTGCGGCCGTCAGCGGCTGCACGCCGCCTCCTGAGAGCGCGTATGTCCCTTCGGCCGGTGCAGCAGACCCAACATCGGAGATGGTAATGGCGCTGAACGCGGCATCGCCCACATACCCTTCCCCTTTCTTCATGGTCAGACCGGACTTGGTTTCACCGCCGACGCTCATGGTAAAACCGTCTTCGCTGCTCTTGATGGTGACCTTCAGCTCATTGCCTCCGGGGCCGGGGGTCTTGGCCGTGACGGTGAAGCATTTCGCCTTCCCGCTGGCTGGCGGGATAACGGCCGATGCGGCCGATACAGCAGCGTCCGATTCCTTCAGGGCGCGCAGACTGGTCACGTAGCAGGGGCCGCCGCCATTGGCAAAGTAGCCGTAAACGGCGTCCGGCAGATACGCGCCCGGCGTGAAGCCGCCGAAGATGTCCACGAACTGGGTCCAGTTGGTCACCAGCGTGGATTTGTTCAGCCGTGATTCCACCGGCGCCCGCTCGCCCGTGTCGGGGTCAACGGCCTTCAGGCTGGCTTCGGCCGTGATACCCACAAAGGCGGCCGTCGAGGTGCCTACCGCCTCAATCGGCTTGGTACCACGATCGACTTCTTCCACATATACGCCTGGTGATGCATAAGATACAGCCATTTTCTTACTCCTTCTTGGAGGATTGGAGCGCGGCCGTGACATTCACGGATCTGTCTCCAGCCCCCCGCTTCTGCAAGATGGAAACGGTTTACTAGCGAGAATGGGGCGCGCTGGGCGGGGCGCGTTTTTTTCTACTGTCTGCAAGACCTCGTTCAAACATCTGATGAGTCACCTCTGGCGAATGGGTTGTCCAGCCAATCTGAGCAACCCTGTTCGCTGCCACTACTTACAATTCAATATCGTAATCGTCGGCCGGAACGGATATTTGCCTTTCTTTGGGCTTCCCTTTGGCCGGCCAGGCCACCAGCGTGTACTCTCCGGGGGGCATGCTGCCCAGCGTAAATCGCCCCAGCGCATCGGTCTTGTCAAAGCGCCCGGTCCCTTTAATGGCGACTTCGATGCCGGCCTGGGCTGTCTTCCCCTTAGACACGGCCCCGCCGATGAAAATCATACCTTCGGCCGGTTCGTCGGGAACCAGATGGTGCGGCCGCGGCAGTCCGTCAGCCTGGTTGGTACGCAGGGTCAGCGTGCGCACGGCCGGCCCGGTCACTTCAGCCCACGGATCGAGCGCCAGCGTAACAATGTAGGAGATACTCGGCCGTAGTTCGTTGTCCAGCGCACTCCATACCTCGGCCGGATTGGTTAATTTGTCGTGTCGGGCCAGTTGGGCCTGGATGTCGAAGGCCGGGTTTTGTAACGTATTAACCAGCACATGTTCAGGCAAAACCGGGTGGCGGAAAAGCGCCATGAGACAGCGGGTGAGCAAACGGTGTTCGTCGTCCGGCTCTGAAGCCCAGGTGGTGATCATGTAGGCGCAGTCAACGCGCATGGGAGTGCGCTTCACGCGGGCCTGGCGGCCGTTCCCGGCGTCCAGCCGCTGCCATTGATGCTGGCGCAAAACATTGTTTTCGCGCACATCGTACAGGAAGAAGTTGACAGTCGGCTTGGTCAGCCGTGCGCTCCATTCCCGCGTCGGCTGGTCGAACTTAATATCAATTTCCCCATTCTTGACGGGAATCTCTTCAACCAGCAGTTGCTTAATTGTTTCGTCCAAATCAGCAATCATGACTCTGCCACACAAAGGGTTGTAAACAACAACGTTCTTAATTCACGATTCAGGGCTGCAACTCTTCTTCTTCTTCTTCGATGGGCTGCATTTGCAGCATCTCTTCTTCCTCTTCCTCGTCAGCTTGCATTTGCAGCATTTCTTCCTCTTCTTCCAACTCCTGCCGGTGGACGGCCGCGTTATCCTGGCTCATGACCGCGTCGGCCACCTGGTCCGCCTCGGCCTCATACTGGTCGTCGGGATCGTTGACGCTCATCTTGCCTTGCACGGGCGCGGCCGCGCCTTGCTGCACCACATGCGTCAATTCATGGGAGATGAGATGCTGCCCCTCACGACTGGCCGGGTCATACGCCCCCTCGCGGAAGAAAATATCATGGCCGGTAGTGAAGGCTTTGGCCCCCAACTGCCGGCTCAATTGATCCGCCTGACCATCTGTGTGAATCTTGACATCGTCGAAATCCTGGCCCAGGGTGCCGCCGGCTTTCCTGGCCATCGTTTCGTCCAGGCTGTGCCCGCTGCCTCGCCGGCTGTTGATGGTTGATGAGATTTCCTCATCCAGCTCGGCCGGGCCGGCGCCGCTGCGTTGAGCCAGGAAACGCTGCACGGCCGTGTTGCCCATGGTCTTTTGCATATGCGTGAGCGTTGATGGGTCGAGGCTGCCCTGGATCTGATCCATCGTCAGGGGATCGCTGCTTTTCTGCGGTTCCGCCGTCTCCTGCCCCGGTTTCGGGCGAACTTTCCCTTTTTCATCAAAAAGCTGCTCAGATGTCATTTTCGCCTCCGTCAAATGCAAAGAGCGATTCGTCAATCAGCCGCCCCATCTTCTGGTACTCGCGGCGGGTTGCGTGAAGCAGATGCCGCATGCCAACGGGCTGCTCCGATTCAGCCGCCAGGAACGCGGCCGCCAGGATGATGTTGCGAATGTTGCCGCCGGTCAGCCGGAAGCGGCGCGCCAGCAACCCAAAATCTACGTCCGGGGCAATCGGAGTTTCCGGCGGAAAATTCACGCGCCAGATGCGCCGCCGGTCGGCCGCCTCCGGGAAGGGGAACTCAATGGCAAAGTGCAGCCGCCGCGTAAACGCTTCATCCAGGTTGGCGCGCAGGTTCGTCGCCAGGATTACCACACCATCGTATGCCTCCATCCGTTGCAGCAGGTAGCTGATTTCGATGTTGGCATACCGGTCGTGGCTGTCCTTCACTTCTGAGCGCTTGCCAAAAATTGCATCCGCCTCATCGAAGAAAAGGATGGCGTTGCTCGTGGCCGCTTCCGTAAAGATGCGGTCCAGATTCTTTTCTGTTTCGCCGATGTACTTACTCACCAGTGTGGAGAGGTCTACTTTATACAGGTCCAGCCCCAACGCCCCAGCCATGATGTCTGCGGCCATGGTCTTGCCCGTGCCGGACTCCCCGGCAAAAAGCGCGTTCAGCCCCTTGCCCAGCGCCAGCTTGCGGCCGAATCCCCAGTCGCCATAGACCACCGGCCGTTGCCGCACCGTGTTGACCATCTCCGCCAGCTGATCCAATGTGTCCTGAGGCAGAATGATGTCTTCCCAGCCATAACGCGGCTGAATCTTGGTCGCCAGGGTGGCCAGGTTTTGGTTGGAGTGGGCGCGGGAGGCGGCAAATAGGTCGGCCGTTGTCAACAGTTCGTTCCGCCAACGCGCCAGATCGTGCGCGGTGGCAATGGCGTCCTCAATCTG
Organism: Anaerolineae bacterium; assembly: GCA_046753445.1. GTDB lineage: Bacteria > Chloroflexota > Anaerolineae > Promineifilales > Promineifilaceae > JAHEEY01. The sequence goes on from JBHHTQ010000058.1 coordinate 21,802, forward strand.
GCCAGGGGAGAAGCGGAAATGATTGGCAACCGGCGCCAGATCAAGGACTTCGACGGAGTCATGGTCTTGTAGGAATGTTTGCCAGTACCGGAGACGGCCGTCATAGTCTGGCAGCTCAAACTGAATGGTGAAGACCGCCCGGCGGCCGGACAGGCTGTCCCCCGGTCGCCAGACGTTGTCACCGGCGGCGATGAGTGTGTGCGGGTACGCTAGCAGCGGCCGCAGAAGGCGGGCCGGGAGCCGTCCGTCCTGGAGCACGCTGTCCCATTGGGTCAGATACAGAACTGCCTGGAGCATACGGCCGTCGCGCAGCAGCAGGGCCAGCCCTTCGTCCAGACCTGTCTCACTACTCCCCAACGCAGCCATATCCATGGAAATGAGCGGCCGTCCGGCAGCCGCTGCCAGGTGACGCGCTGCCTCTTGCTTGCCCACGCCGTAGCCGCCGACAAATGTGAAGAAGGGGGGATGGTCCCCGGCAGCTTCGTTGGCGGCCAGAATCTGTTGCGCCAGTTCCGGGGCCAGGCGGCGCAGCAGGACCGGTTCGTCCGAGAACAACTGCCCACAACCGGCCAATCGCTCGTCCAGGCCGGCAATCCCCAGCAAGTGTTCCACCAGGTGAGGGGCCGGGCGGACGAAATGGGCCAGGCGCATTGGTTCACGGCCGCCCCCGTCGGTGAAGGTGCGGAGCAGGCGTGAGCCCATCAGCGTCCCGTTGTTGGTAAATAATCGGCGCAGTTCCAATTTGTGGGCGAAGGAGTCGGCCAGTAGATTGAGGATGAGATCGATGGACGGCCGTTTCCTGGTGACATCGTCCTGCAAATAAGCGAAGAGACGTTCGTAGCGCAGGTCAATTTCCGGGGCAAGCGTGATTAACAACACATCCACTTCCGCCTCTGTGAGCGCAAACGCCCGCACCAGTTGGTCGAACAACATGGTGACGCCGGCCTCCCGGCTGGCGCGGGTGCGTGCCTGCCACTGATCACGCGCCTCCTGTACGGCGGCCGACCAGGAGTCCCATCCAGCTGGGGCCTCTGCCCCAGGTTCGGGTGCGCCATTTGCATGGCCGTTACCGTTGGCTCCGTTAGGGGCAGACCAGAAGTGTTGGCCCAGCTCGTATGCCAACAGCGTCTTAACCTGCCCTTCTGAGATATACAGGCCGCGAAACTCATCATTCGGATTGAGGCCATTCGCCTGCGCCCGTGCGATCGCCTGGCGCACGCGAAGATCAACGCAGGTCAACCCTGCCAGAAATTGTTCCAGGCTGTTGGCATACTGCGTGCGTGTTGCTTCGGCTGCCGCTCCGCCCACCGTTATCGCTCTCCACCTTGAACAGGCTCAAAGACAGCTCCGTATCCGGAGAGATCGCTGGTATAACTGGCCACAATACGGGCGATCTCGGCGATGTCCTTGAAGTAATGCCGCTGCCCGCTTTGAATATGGTCAATCCAACCGCGCCATTCAGCCTGGTCGTTGTTTTGTCCTTCATTTTCCCGCCAGAGGCGTATCATGAATGAATGGGCTTCCTTCTCAAATAAAGACATAATTTCCCGGCCTTGATCATTCATCATCTGAATCCTGATGGTCCCCGATTGTGATTCCCATTCTTGCTCATTGCTGCGGCCAGCCAGAACATGGCCCGTTTCCCGGCCAGCAACGGATATTGTAAGACACCAGTCTCACAAAACTCTCACAAGGCGACGGCCGTCTGGGATGCGTTTACAGAGCAAGACTCGGCAACAGGCGAGACCGGCAACCAAAAGTCACCTAGTCACCCCTCGTCCGGTCTCCGTGTCAATCAAGCCGGAAGGAAAAGGGGGGCGTGAATTGTGCCCGTTTGGGGATGGAGAAGAGGGGGAAAGGATTTTTTAGCCGGGAATGCAGCCGGTCAGGCTACTGCTGATTCGCTCGCGGCCGGCCGGGTTATCTCATCAAGTAGGGCATCGAGTGCCTCGGCCGCATGCTGAAAATCGGCATAGGCTGCCTTGAGCCGGGGAAGGCATGGGCTGTCAACACAGGTAACCGTCTCGGTGAAGCGACTGTCCACGATCTGCCGGTACATGGCAATCGTCTCTGGCATGGGCAAGATTTGCAGTTCATCCATGAGGCCCTGGGCACAGAGTTGATACTGCCGCACGGCTTGCGGCCGCTGCCCCAGCCGCCAATAGCAATACATGACGGCGCGATGAACCTCTTCACGCAGCGGGTCTTCGTGCAAGATGGTCTGGCCTAACTCGATGGCTTCTTCATACGCCTTCCGCCGAACGCGACACACCATCCACTGCCCCAATGCCCGCAATCGCTGGCGCGCCAGGCGCTCCCGCTCGACGAGGCACCAGTCGGAATAGATGCCTTCGTAAAGCTCCCCTTTGTACGTCTGGATGGCTTCGCCCAGCGCTTGCTCCCGCACCTTATCATTTGCGGCCGCGTTTGCCTGTTCCAGACACACTTCAAAATAGTGCAAGTCTAAATGGGGAGAGCGTTTGGGCACAAAGGCCACCCATTCTCGCGTCGCTTGCAAATAATCTTCGGATTCGGCCCCCAATTTGTCCAGGAGCGTGCGCAATCGCCAGAGCGCTGTACTGAAACGGCCGCGCGCCTTTTCCGGTTCACAATGAGGCCACAGAATATGGATTAACTTCTCTCGTCGATGCCGGACATGCTGATTGAGGAGGAAATACCCCAACAACTCCTCGACATGGCGTGTGGGGAAAGCGGTAACAACCCTGCTGTCAAACTGTACCTGAAGCTTGCCAAGAGTCTGAACCTGCAGTACCTTCATTGCCGACGCCTCCGATTTGCAGCAGGCAATGATGGCGCCTAGCTGCAGCGAGCTATTATGAATTGCGTACAACCTTCGCTACGACTGAAGGCAGGGAGCTGCTTTATTTTGAAAAGTATTGGTGAGCTGGACGCTCAATGATGGTACCAGAGTATTGTATATGGGTTGGCTGGCAGGCAGTGTTAAGAAGTTTATACGAAACCCAACGTCTCCGCCCTATGTGCCACAATGAAGTGAGACAGATCGTCCGATGAAATACAGTAGAA
>JBHHTQ010000059.1:0-24609 GCA_046753445.1 Anaerolineae bacterium
TAGCTTTTGCCTTGTGAGACAGCTTCTTGCTTACACATGAGATCAGAACTATTGTATTCATCGCTTTATCCATAGCAGGCTAACTATTATTAACCCGAACACCTTCCTGATAAAACCCGTAAATTCGTTATATCCGGCCCAAAATGCGGGATATTTCCCGAAATTAGATATAATATCGGAAAAACATTCGGGATATGATGAAGAATGGGGTTTTAGCAAGCATCGGCGCTGGATAATCCTCCAATAACGATTAAAAACCAGACTAAAGACAGTATAAAAGCTTACAGGCAGTTTGGCAATAGCAAGGGGATATGTCATGGCCAAAGAACGGAAATTGTTGGACCGCGTACGTGATGCGATCCGTTTGAAAAATTATTCGTATCGCACGGAAAAGGCGTATGTTCAATGGATTAAACGGTATATTTTATTCCACGAGAAACGCCACCCCGCAGCGATGGGGCGGGAAGAGGTGGCTGCTTTTTTGACACATCTGGCCGTTGAGGGGCATGTGGCCGCGTCTACGCAAAATCAGGCGTTGTCTGCGCTGCTGTTTTTATACAACGAGGTGTTGGACCAACCGATTGGGCAGGTTGATGTGACCTGGGCTAAAAAACCGGTCCGCCTGCCTGTTGTGCTGACGAAGGCAGAGGTGGCGAAGGTAATGCGTCATCTAACTGGTGTGCCGCTGTTGGTGACGCAGCTGTTGTATGGTGGCGGGCTGCGATTGACTGAAGCTTTGCGGCTGCGCGTACAAGATGTTGATTATGGTCAAAAGTTATTGGTTGTTCGCGATGGCAAAGGGCAAAAGGATCGGACGACGACGCTGCCGGATGCTGTTGTCCCTGATTTGCAAACGCATTTGCAAGTTGTAAAAAGGCAGCATCATGAAGATTTACAGAGAGGTTACGGCCGTGTTCCGCTCCCCAACGCCCTCGCCAAAAAATACCCCCATGCAGAAACAGAATGGATGTGGCAGTTTGTTTTTCCTTCCAAAACGTTATCCAGGAACCCGCGCAGCGATGAAAACGAGTTGTACCGTTATCATTTACATGAAAGCACCATCCAGAAAGCGATTAGAAAGGCGGCGCAGCGGGCCGGGATTGATAAACGGGTGACGCCGCACGTGTTCCGGCACAGCTTTGCCACCCATTTGCTGGAAGCGGGGTATGACATCCGCACCATTCAAGAACTGCTGGGGCACAAGGATGTGAAGACGACGATGATTTATACGCATGTGGCGAACATGGGCGCGGTTGCTGTGCGCAGCCCGTTGGATGAGTTACAAAGGATGAAGGCCGAAGAATGAAACCAGAAGAACGCATCGCCCAATTACGCAAGGAAATCAACTACCACCTGTACCGCTACCACGTGTTGGACAGCCCGGTGATCAGCGACGCCGAGTATGACGCCTTGTACCAGGAGTTGGTGGCGCTGGAAGAAGTGCATCCGGAACTCATCACCCCTGATTCCCCGACCCAGCGGGCTGGGGCGGAGCCGTTGGAAGGGTTTGAGAAAGTGGCCCACCCGGCGCCGATCCTCAGCCTGGCTAATGCGTTCGACAGGGACGGTTTGTATGCGTGGCGGTCCCGGATCGGCCGTCACCTGCCGGACCCTGAGATGGCGTTGGATTATGTGGTTGAGCCGAAACTGGATGGCCTGACCGTGGTGCTGACATACCGGCACGGCCGTTTCGTCCGGGGAGCCACGCGCGGCAACGGCGAGGTGGGTGAGGATATCACCCAAAATCTGCGCACCATCCGCGCCCTGCCTCAGCGCATTCCCGTGGATCCGAACAGCGAATTACGGCCGCCCGATTTGCTCGTCGTGCGGGGCGAGGTCTTCTTCCCCATTGACCGGTTCGAGGCATTCAACCTGGCGCGGATGGAAGCGGGCAAACCGGCGTATATGAACCCGCGCAACGCCGCCTCCGGCTCTTTGCGCCAGTTGGACCCCAAGATCACGGCCGCCCGCCCCCTGACTCTCTACTGCTATGACTTCATCGTCTGGGAGGGGGTAGACCTGCCCGGTACCCAATGGGAACGGCTGGCGCTGTTGCGCCGCTATGGGTTCCCCGTCTCTCCCGACAATGAGTATTGCCCTGACGTGAGCGCAGTGGCCGCCGCCTACGAGCGGTGGATTGAGAAACGGAATACGCTCAATTACGAGGTGGACGGCATTGTGGTCAAGATCAATGATCGCCTATTGGCCGACAGCCTCGGTTTTGTGGGCAAAGACCCGCGTGGGGCCATCGCCATGAAATTCCCAGCCCAGGAGAAGACGACGAAGCTGCTGGATGTGCAGGTGAACGTGGGCCGTACCGGCATCCTGGCCCCGGCGGCCGTCCTGGAACCGGTAGAAATAGGCGGCGTCACGGTGCGCAATGCCACGCTGCACAATTATGACGAAATTGAGCGGAAGGACATCCACATCGGGGATACGGTCATCGTCAAACGGGCAGGGGATGTCATCCCCTACATCATCGGCCCGGTGGTGGACCTGCGTGACGGCACGGAGCGGAAGATTGAAAGGCCCACTCGCTGCCCGGCATGCGGGGAACCGGCGGTGCAAATTGAGGGGGAGGTGGCCATTTACTGCGATAATCCCTCCTGCCCGGAGCAGTTGGTGCGCCGTCTGGAATATTTCGTCAGCCGGGGGGCGATGGACATTGACAGTTTTGGGGCGCAGACGGCCGCCTTGCTCACTGAAAAAGGGCTGATACACGACGTCGCCGATATTTACACCCTGAACCGGGATGATTTGCTCGCGCTGGAGGGCTTCAAGGACAAGAAAGTGGACAACCTGCTCCAGGGTATTGAGGCCAGCAAGCAGCAGCCGGCGGAGCGGGTGCTGACCGCATTGGGGATCCGGTATGTGGGCAGCGTGGTCGCAGGCTTGCTGCTGGATGCGTTGGGGAGTATTGACGCCATTGCCGCTGCCAGTCAGGAGCGGTTGGAGGAGATAGAGGGGATCGGGCCGGGCACGGCCGCCAACGTCATCGCCTGGTTCGCCCTGGAGAAAAATCAACAGGTGCTGGAAAAGCTGCGCGCCGCCGGGCTGAAGTTCATCTCCGAAAAGCCGGCCGCAGAAGAGACGGCCGCTCCTCTGGCCGGACTCACCTTCGTCATCACCGGCACGCTTCCCACCATGAGCCGCAGCGAGGCCAAAGCCTTCATCGAGGCGCGGGGGGGTAAAGTGACTGGCTCCGTCAGCCGCAAGACCGATTACCTGCTGGCGGGGGAAAAGGGGGGCAGCAAACTGGCCAAGGCGGAGAAGCTCGGCGTTCCGGTGATTGGTGAAGCGGCATTAAACGAAATGGCGAGTAACCGCTGAAGATGGTTACCAGCTTTTTGATAAGGGAAATTCGTTGCTTATGCCTGAATTTTTTAATGTGCTCCCTCCAGACGAAGCCCGTCAATTGATGTTGAGTCACCTCACGGCCGTTCTTCCTCCTGAAACCATCCCCACCGAAGAGGCGCTGGGCCGGGCGATAGCCCGCCCTGTTCGTGCGCCGCACGCGCTGCCTGCCTTTCGTCGCAGCACCATGGACGGCTACGCGGTAAGAGCGGCCGATACGTTTGGCGCCAGCGGCAGCTTGCCCGCCTTTCTGAAGGTCGTGGGGGAGGTGCCGATGGGGAAGCCGGCGAACGTGACCCTTGGCCTGGGAGAAGCGGCCGTCGTCCACACCGGCGGCATGATCCCGGAGACGGCCGATGCCGTCGTGCAGGTTGAACACACCCAAATTATCCATAATTCACAATTCACAAGTAACAATTTACAATTATCTTTCCCCTTTGAAATCGAAGTCCTCAAAGCGGTGGCAGCCGGTCAAAACATCCTGCAAGTTGGTGAGGATGTGGCCGAAAACGCCGAAATCCTGCTAGCGGGGCATTGGCTGCGGCCGCAAGACCTGGGCGGTTTGCTGGCGCTGGGCATCATCGAGGTCTCAGTTTCCCGCCGGCCCCGTGTGGCCATCCTGGCCACGGGCGATGAGGTGATTTCCCCCGCTGAATCGGCCGGCCCCGGCCAGATACGCGACATTAACAGCTACACCGTCGCCGCACTGGTGCGGCAGGCGGGCGGCGTCCCCATCCTGGGCGGCATCATCCCCGATGTGTTTGAGGTTTTGCAGACGGCCGCGCGCCGTGCGCTGGCCGCCGCTGACATGCTGGTCATGTCTGCCGGTTCCTCCGTGAGCGTACGGGATATGACGGTGCAGGTGATTGAGGGGCTGGGTGAACCGGGCGTTCTCTTGCACGGGGTGGCAACCCGCCCCGGAAAACCCACCATTGTGGGCGTCGTGGACGGCAAACCCGTTATTGGCCTGCCCGGTAATCCGGTGTCAGCCATGGTGCAATTCGACATGTTTGGCACACCGGCCATTTATCGTTTGCAGGGCGTGAGGACGCCGCCGCGGCGGGGTTTGGTGTGGGCGAAACTGGCCCAGAATATCGCCAGCGAAAGCGGCCGGGAAGATTATGTGCCCGCCCGGTTGGAGGATGGGGCAGAGGGGGTGACGGCCGTGCCCGTGTTCGGCAAGAGCAACCTCATCTATACATTGGTTAATGCCGACGGGTTAATCAAAGTACCGCTCAACAAAGGGGGGCTGTTGGCCGGGGAATGGGTGGAAGTGCGCCTGTTTTGATGGGGCGGGGCAGATAGACAAAAAAAGAGGCCGGCGGAAACGCCGGCCTCTTTCAAAGACAATTTTGGTTTAGGAAACCGTCTTAGAGAATGTGCACGTTCGTGGCAGCCGGTCCCTTCGGACCCTGCTCGATCGAGAACTCTACCCGGTCACCTTCGGTCAGGGAGCGGAAACCTTCGCTGGCGATGGCGGAATAATGTACGAATACATCAGCGCCATTTTCCTGGGAAAGAAAGCCGAACCCTTTTTGATCATTGAACCATTTGACTGTTCCGGTTACACGTTGTTCACTCATTGTTGAAAACTCCTTTTGTTTTCTATGAAATCTTTGTTGTTTCTTGATTTCAATATGTTTCAGTTTCCAACAACGAAAGTAAACAAAAAACGCTGCCAGGACTTGCTTGTCCGGACAACGCTTACACGTACTTCAGTCAGAACTTACAACATCTTGAATCTTACAACTGGCCCATACTCTACTCGAAATTAGACTTTCTGTCAAGTAACACGCGATATTTCATCATCTCCCGGGGCGAAGGCTCCCGCGGACGGCCGTAAATCGGGCGAATTACCCCCGCTTTCGCCAGACCATGGACAGGTAAACCGGGGCGCCGAGCAGGCCGGAGATGCGGGTGATGGCAAAGACGAGAAGCGAGGTGGAGACGGCCGTGCTGCCTGCAATCCCGACGGCGGCAAACAACGTGGGCGCGATCAGCTCCCGCGGCCCCAGCCCGCTGATGGAAGGGAGCAGCAGCGGCAGGGAAAGCGCGGGCATGATGAGCAGGTAATAACTGAAAGGAACCTGCTGCCCCAGCGCCCAACCCGAAGTGAGCCACCACCCAACCAGCATCAGATTGAAGACCGCCGATATGCCCAGCCCACCCAGAACAGCGTGCCAGCCGCAGGCGCGCACCGCCTCAATGAGCAGCCGGATGGGGCGCGTCCATTTTGAGGTTGTGATGAACGAAGGCAGGCCCCGGCCGAGCCGGGCCATTGCCCGGCCGTCTACTAATATAAAGATGCCCGTCACCCCCAGCACTGCGCCGGCGACGAGAAACCAGGTCAGACCGGCGGGCGTATGTTGCCCTTCAAACGGTAGCATCAGGACGGCCATTACAAACAACATCACCAGCCCGGTGAGACGGTCGAGGAGCACCGTGCCTGTGGCCACGCTGGCCGGGACCTCCTCAGTGGCCTCCAGTGTGCGCACGACGTCGCCGCCGAAGGCGGAGGGCAGGGCGATGTTGAAGAAATTCCCCACGAAATAAAGCTCAACCAGCCGCCGGAAACTATGTTCCGAACCCAGTCCCCGCAGGAGGATGTGCCAACGGTAGGCGCGGACCACCAGACTAGCATTGATGAGCAGGAATCCGGCCAGTACCCACGACGGCCGCGCCCGGCTCAGCGACTGCCCGATTTGCCGTACGTCCACCTGGGTAGCCACAATTGCCAGACCCACGGCCGTGACGCCTACTCGGAGCAGATTCAATAATGTTTTTCGCATAGATTCCGATTTGGTGGCGACGAAATTGGTTCATCGCCGGAAGAGATTGGCGATGAAGAACCACAGATTTGCTGGCCGTTCAGCCAGGCGTCGCACGAAGTACGGGTACCAGGCGGTGCCGTAAGGGATGTAAATCCGCACCTGGTACCCCTGTGCGGCCAGGGATTCTTGCAGTTCGCGGCGGATGCCGAAGAGCATCTGGAACTCGAAAGCATCCGGCGGGATGTTGTGCTCGTTCACGTAGCGGACAGTTTCCTGGATCATGTGCTCATCATGGGTAGCAATGGCCGGGTAAACGCCTGACTCTCGCGCGCGACCACTCAGCAGAGCCTGCATCAGCCTGATGTAACTGGCGTCAGTGTCCCGCTTGTCGGGATAGGCGATCTCCGGCGGCTCGGCATACGCCCCCTTGCACAACCGCACCCACGCCCCTTCGGTGATCAGTTGGGCGATGTCTCCCTTGCTGCGATATAAATAAGCCTGGATCACAATGCCCACGCGGTGGCCAAACCTATATTGGTCCCGGAGTGTGCGGTAAATGCGCAGGGTGGCGTCAGTGACCGCACTTTCTTCCATGTCAATCCGGATTTTGTTCCCGTGCTGTTGTGCCCGTTCCAGCAAAGCGCGAACATTATCAGTGGCCAACCCTTCGTCAATCCGCAGGCCCAACTGGCTTAACTTAACCGACACATTGGCATTGACGCCGGTTTCGGCAATTAAGTCCAGCAGGCGGAGGATTTCATCACGGGCCTCAAAAGTATCCTGAATGGACGCGATATTTTCGCCCAGGTGATCGAGCGTCACCAACAGCCCGCGCTCATTCAATTCCCGGGCCACGGCCAACGCCTCCTCCATCGTTTCGCCGGCGACAAAACGGCTGGCTACGCGCCATGCCAACGGCTGATTGCTGACTATGTCACGCGCCCATTCGGCCGTTGACAGGTAAAGCAGCAGTGAACGCAGCCAGGCGGGTCCGAACCGGTAGAATAGGCCGCCGACGGCCAGCAGGACGAGAAAAAGGGAAAGCTTGGATCTGCTTCTTTCGTCTCGTTTCGCCATGGTTGGTTGCTCAAGAAAAGTCAGGTTCTGGTTGGATGAAACCCCCATAGGGGACGGCCGCAATTATCCCACAATGGCTGAGTTCAGTCACAGCCAGACCCTCTGTAACATAATCACCGATTCTTGCTGTGGCGGTAAGCTCTGCCACCTTTTTCCCCTTTACTTCGAGCGCGTATACCGTATCATACCCTTGTTATCATGATTGAGAGTTGTGATTTGACGACAATAGGCGCAAAAATGAAGCGCCGCATTTCGACAAACAGACAGGCCCGGTGAATCATGCAAAGTTCTGATCCGCAGATGCAGGACTATGTGGAGGTGCTGTTTGAATTCGCGCGCCTAGTTGGCTCCAGCCTGGACCACCATGAAATGCTGCGCCACTGCCTCCTGCAACTGAAGCGCGTCCTTGTTTTTGATTCCGCATCGATATACCTGATCCCCCGAAACAGCGCTTCGGAGTTCGTAGCCGGCATCGGGTTTAAGGATGAGAAGGTCACGACGAGGGAAGGGGAGCGGCTGCTTCCCCAAAGCCCCGTGCTGGCTCAGATGGTAGAGGATCAGCAACCCGTCATCAGCGGGGATGTCCGCCAGCTTGAAGGATGGATTTGGGTGCCGGGCGCTGAACATGTGCGGTCGTTCATGGCTGTTCCTCTACTGGTGCAGGATGTTGTGATTGGCGCATTGATGCTGGACAGCGTGCAGGTTGATTTCTTCCACCCGTCAGTTTTGCCCCTGGTGGAAACACTGGCCAGACAGCTTGCGATCTCCATCGAAAACGCACGCCTTTTTGCAGCGAAACAGAAACAGTTGAAACTGGCGAACACATTGCGCCGTGTCGGTGCGCTGTTAACGACGCGCATCGGTTTGAACGTGGTCTACCAGCAAATTTTTGATTTATTGGGGGAGGTGATTGCGTACGACAGCGTTTCCGTCCAACTGTTGGGCAATGACCAGGATCGGCTAATCATGGCGTCTGCTCGCGGCTTTCCGGACGAACAGGGAACGCGTCAATTTACGAGACAGAATACGGCCGCGCTGCTTGCCAGGTTCTCTGGGGGGCGTCGGGTGATTGTTATCCCGGACACGCATGCGGAGGAACAATGGACCATCACGCCGCCCGTCGCCTATATTCGTTCCTGGATTGGAGCAGTGCTCCAAATCAAAGGGCGGATGATTGGCGTACTGAATGTAGACAGCGCGACCGTCGGCGCATTTGACGTTGAAGCGGGGGAGACGGTGGCTGCCTTCGCCAACCAGGCGGCCGTGGCTATTGAAAACGCGCGGCTGCACGAAGAAACGCGGCAGCGCGCTCAAGAACAAGCTATATTACACCAGGTAGCCCTGGCCACGGCCGTCACCATGGATGTGGATGAATTGCTGCTCGAGACGACCGAAGCGATTGTGACCACATTGTACCCGGACGTCTTCGGATTTTTGCTCATTGATGAAGAGAACCAAAGTTTAGTCCCCCACGACTCCTATTACGGCATTTCAGAGGAATACCGGGGTTACAGCATTCCTATTGAAGAAAGTGTGGTTGGGTTGGTGACAAAAACCGGCATGCCCATTATTGTCTCTAACACGGCGGAGGAACCCCATTACTTTATGGCCGTGCCTTCCACGCGGTCAGAAATCGCGGTCCCGCTCATGGTACACAAACATGTGATTGGGGTCATCAACGCAGAAAGCCCGCTTCCCGACGCCTTTTCCGAGCGGGATGCGCATTTCCTGGAAACGTTGGCGGCGCAAATGTCAGCCGCGATTGAACGGGCCAAGCTGTATGATGCGCTGAAACAGCGTGCCGACAGTCTGGCGCGGGATGTGGCCGAAAGAGCGGCCGAGCTGCGCCAGGAGCGGGATCGCACCCTGGCCATCCTGGAGAGCGCAGGGGAGGGTATTTACCTCACGGACTCCAATGCGCGCATTTTGTATGCAAACCCGGCGTTGGAGCGGCAAAGCGGTTATGCTCGCAACGAATTGTTGGAGAAAGATTTCCGCATTCTGGCCAGCGACCAGGTTCCCCCCTCCGCATTCGAGGACATTTGGAAGACCGTTTACGGCGGCCATCGCTGGTCTGGTGAAATGGTCAACCAGCGTAAGGATGGCACCTACTACGACGTTTCGCTCACCATTCAACCGATCATTGACCCGGACAACAAGGTTAATGGCTTCGTCAGCGTGCAGGCGGATATCGGCCGCCTGAAAGAGTTGGATAGGCTGAAATCTCAATTCGTCACTAATGTCTCTCATGAGCTACGAACACCGCTGACCAATATCAAGACCTATCTGACCCTGCTGGATCGGGGGAAGCCGGAACGGCGGGAAATGTACCTGAAAGTGTTGAATCATGAGACCGACCGGTTGGCGCGGTTGATTGATGACCTGCTTGACCTTTCCCGACTGGATGCAGAAACCATTCAGACAGCGGGCGCTGCGTCCGATTTGACTGAAATGGTTCGTGAGCATTACCAGCTCTTTGCCCCGATGGCGGATGAAAAACAGATGCTTTTCGAGTTGGATGTTCCAGCTCAATTGCCGCGGGTACGCATTACACCGGAGCATCTGAGCCAGTTGTTGCATAATTTACTCGGCAATGCCTTTGCCTATACTCCGGCGGGCGGGCATATTCGCCTGAGCGCCGGGGCGAAGGTGCATTTGGGGCAAACGATGCTCTGGTTTTGTGTGAAGGACAATGGGCCGGGCATTTCGGCTGAAGATAAGAAGCGGTTGTACACGCGTTTCTTCCGAGGGCAGGCGGCCGCTGAGAGCGGCGCGCCGGGTACGGGATTGGGCCTGGCCATTTGCCGGGAGATCGTCGAACGGTATCAGGGCCGTATTGAGTTGGAGAGCCAGTTGGGGCAAGGGGCGAGCTTTACTGTCTGGCTTGAACCGACGGCCAGCGAAGAGTAGCATGCCCAGGTTGGAGCAGCCCTTTTTTGCGAGAAAGGCGTGTGTTGTTGCCCCGGATCTGCTGGGGAAGCGATTGGTGCGCGTGCTGGACGGCCGTCCTATCAGTGGCTTCATTGTCGAGGCTGAAGCGTATTGTGATGCGGACGCGCCCGATCTCGCCTGTCATGGGGATCGAGCCAATGGCGGCCGCCCGACCGCTAGAACAAGCGTGATGTTTGGCCCGGCCGGTTTTGCCTATGTCTACTTCACCTACGGCATGCACTGGATGTTCAACATCGTGACCGGAGAAACCGGCAAGGCCAGCGCCGTTCTTATCCGGGCATTGGAGCCTGTCGAAGGGGAGGCGTTGATGGCGAAGCACCGGCGCGGCCGGCCGCGTCCGGAATGGACAAACGGCCCGGCCAAGCTGGCGCAGGCGCTGGCGATTGATCGGTCGTTAAATGGGGCAAACCTTTGCCAGCCTGACGGGGTTATATGGTTAGAAGACGCGCCCCCAGTCCCGGCACAGGAGCGTTGCGCCGGGCCGCGTATCGGGCTGGGCAAGACGCCTGAACCGTGGCTGTCTATGCCCTGGCGCTTTTGGGTGCGCGATAATCCGTTTGTATCCAGGTAGAGGAGAACGAATGAAGTTACTAGAAGGGAAGAAAGCATTGATTTTCGGGATCGCCAATAAGCGATCTATCGCCTGGGGCATCGCCCAGGCGTTTCACGAACAGGGTGCGGAATTGGGATTCAGCTATGGAATCCCGCAGCTTGAAAAAAGGGTACGGCCGTTGGCGGAACAGGTTGGTGTCTCCTTTGTGGAAAAGTGTGATGTGACTTCGGATGAAGAAATCGAACTCGTCTTTCAAAAAGCGACCGAACATTTCGGACAGATTGATATTTTGGTGCACTCGGTGGCTTATGCCCCGGCCGAGGACCTGGAAGGGCGCTTTGTAGACACCAGCCGGGCTGGTTTTGCCATGGCCATGGACATCAGCGCTTACAGCCTGGTGGCATTGGCGCGCGCCGCCGAACCGCTTATGAAGGAAGGCGGCAGTATCGTCTGCATGACCTACTACGGCTCGGAGAAGGTGGTTCCTCATTACAATGTGATGGGTGTGGCCAAGGCAGCGCTGGAAGCGAGTACGCGCTATCTGGCGGCCGAACTTGGCCCGAAAAACATCCGCGTCAACGCCATTTCCGCCGGCCCCATCAAGACCCTGGCTGCGGCCGGCGTGGCCGGGTTCCGTAAAATGCTGCATTATGCCAGCGAGCGGGCGCCGCTGCGGCGCAATGTAGACCAAAGCGAGGTCGGCCGTACGGCGCTGTGGCTTTGCAGCGAAATGGGCAGCGGTATCACGGGCGAAGTTGTGTATGTGGACGCTGGTTACCATATCCTGGGAATGCCTGAGCCGCCGGAAAAATGGTAGTTGCCCGATGCAGATGCGAAACGGGGGCGGTTTGACTTTCGTTTTGGTTGCGTTATACTTGCCTATCATTTCGCGATAATCGAATAGCGAACTGTCAACCTTATCAAGAGCAGCGGAGGGACCGGCCCGATGAAGCTGCAGCAACCCCCCAGGTAGTTGATGGGAAGGTGCTAACTCCGGCAGCGAGAGCTGGAAGATAAGAGATGGGAGTAGAAAAAACTACCTCAAGCCTCTTGCCAGCCAAGAGGCTTTTTTGTAGGTTATAGCGTTCTGTTGAAAACGGCCGTAACGCGCGTTTTCAAGCAACGATGTGTGGCTGTTGCGGAATTTCTGCAGAACTGTTTGGAGGCATTGAATGACCACAACGTTTATGTCCGCGCCCAGTTTACTTTTCACCTCAGAGTCTGTGACTGAAGGGCATCCAGACAAGATGTGTGACCAGATCAGTGATGCGGTTCTGGATGCGATATTAGCGCAAGACCCGTATGCGCGCGTTGCCTGTGAAACGGCCGTCAAGACCGGTTTCGTGATGGTGATGGGTGAAATTACCACAACCGCCTTTGTTAACCTGGATCAACTGGTGCGCAAGGTGATCATTGACATTGGATTCGATGACAGCCGTAAAGGATTTGACGGCAATACCTGCGCCGTGCAGTCCGCCATCGCCAGCCAAAGTCCCGATATTGCCCAGGGGGTTGATAAGGCGCTGGAATATCGCAAGAATGGCGACGGGGAAGCGGAATTAGAAGCCATCGGAGCCGGCGACCAGGGGATGATGTTTGGGTTTGCTTGCAACGAAACCGAAACCTTGATGCCGCTGCCTATTCACCTGGCGCATGGTTTGACGCGGCGTCTGTCGCAGGTGCGGCGCGATGGGACGCTCCCGTGGGTGCGGCCGGACGGCAAAGCCCAGGTCACGGTGGAGTACAGCTTTGGCAAGCCCAAGCGGGTTCACACGGTGCTGATCAGCACCCAGCATTCCCCGGATGTGGACAATGAGACGATTCAGGCCGGACTCATTGAGCATGTGATCAAGCCGGTGCTTCCGGCAGACATGGTGGACGACGCGCTGCGCATATTCATCAACCCGACTGGCCGATTTGTGGTCGGTGGCCCTATGGGAGATGCAGGCCTGACCGGCCGGAAGATCATCGTGGATACCTATGGCGGCATGGGACGGCACGGCGGCGGCGCGTTTAGCGGCAAGGACTGCACCAAAGTGGATCGCAGCGCCGCTTACGCAGCCCGTTGGGTGGCAAAGAACATTGTTGCCGCCGGGCTGGCAGATCGGTGTGAAGTGCAGGTCGCCTATGCCATCGGCGTTGCACGGCCGTTGAGCATCAACGTCGAAACATTCGGGACGAGCAAACTGACGTCTGACCAGTTGGTGCACTTGATTGAAACCCACTTTGACTTAAGGCCAGGGGCCATTATCCGCGACCTGCGTCTGCGCCGGCCCATTTACCAGGATACGGCCGCCTACGGGCATTTTGGCCGGGATGACATTGACGCCCCCTGGGAAAATACAGATCGGGCCGAGGCGCTGCGGGCCGCCGCCTTAACCCTGGAACCTGCATTAGCGGGGTGAGCGCTTGACGTGGGATGGGCGCTGGGCTAGAATTCGCGGTCTTTTGCGCGAATGAGCCGCGAGTGAAACTGTGTTTGAGTCCTTAGGAAATCGCCTTCAATCTGTCTTCGACAAGCTTCAGCGGCGCGGCAAGCTGACCGAAGCCGACGTTGACAGCGCCATGCGCGAAGTGCGCCTGGCGCTGCTGGAAGCTGACGTCAACTTCAAGGTTGTCAAAGGCTTCATCAGCCGGGTGCGCGAGCGCGCTGTCGGTAGTGAAGTGATGCGCAGCCTGACGCCGGGCCAGCAGGTTGTCAAGATTGTTCATGACGAGCTGATCCGGACGCTGGGCGAACCGGGTCGGTTGAACCTGGGCATGCAGTCCCCGGCGGTTATTCTGTTGGTGGGCTTGCAAGGCGCGGGTAAGACGACAATGGCCGCTAAGCTGGCTCTTTTTCTGCGTAAGCAGGGGCGCCGACCGCTGTTGGTTGCCGCCGATGTGTACCGCCCGGCCGCTATTGACCAGTTGCAGACACTCGGCCGTCAGCTTGACATCCCGGTTTATGCTGAGGGCACGGATGCAGACCCGGTAGACCTGTGCGCCAAGGCCGTGAAGCATGCTGTCTCAACCGGGGCAACGACGGTGATCCTGGATACGGCTGGCCGCCTTAACATTGATGAAATGAAGATGGGCGAGATTAAGGCCATCAAGGACAAGGTCCAGCCCGTTGAAGCGCTGTTAGTAGCAGACGCCATGACAGGCCAGGAAGCGGTTCGCGTTGCCACTGACTTCAATGAAGCAGTGGGGTTGACTGGCCTGATCATGACCAAAATTGACGGCGACGCCCGCGGCGGCGCGGCCATTTCGATGCGTGAAGTCACCGGCGTGCCCATCAAGTTCCTGGGCACAGGCGAAAAGCTCAAAGATATCGAGGTATTTCACCCCGATCGCATGGCCAGCAGAATTCTGGGCATGGGAGATATGCTGACGCTGATTGAGCGGGCGCAGTCTGAACTCGACCAGGAAGAAGCCAGGGAAGCCGGGGAACGATTGTTAAGCGGGCAGTTTACGCTTGAGGATTTTCTCAGGCAAATGCAGCAGGTGCGAAAGATGGGCCCGATTGGGCAGCTTCTTGAGATGATGCCGGGCATGAATAAAATGACGAAGGATGTGGACCTCAGCAACGCAGAGAAAAGCATGAAGCAGATTGAGGCCATCATCCAATCTATGACGCCGTATGAAAGGACACATCCAAAGGTGATTAAGGCGAGCCGGAAGCGACGTATTGCATCTGGTTCCGGCACAACAGTGCAGGATGTGAATGCGCTCCTGAGACAATTTCGGGAGATGCAGAGAATGATGAAGCAGTTGCGCAAAGGTCGCGGCCGTGGGCTTGGCAGCCTGCTGGGCCGTATGGGCTAAGCGCTAGAATTGGTTTTTTGGAGATAGAGACGAGAAATGCTACGAATTCGTTTAACCCGAACAGGAAAGAAAGGTCAACCAAGCTACCGAGTTGTGGTGGCAGATATACGCTCAAAGCGCGACGGCCGTATTGTGGAGAGCATTGGTCATTACAACCCGCTGCCCGATCCGATTGAGTACCGGATTCGCGAAGAGCGCGCCCTGCATTGGCTGAGCGTCGGCGCACAACCTACTGACGCCGTGCGCCGATTGTTAGAGAAACAAGGGACGCTTGAGCGTCTGGCCCGTTTGCGCGCCGGGGAAAGCCTGGAGTCATTGGTGGCTGAGGTTGAAGGCGCGCCGCAAACGGCCGGTGAGGCAGTAGACCAGGCCACGGTGGCAGAAGTAGTTGAGGTTGTTGGCGCGGCCGACGAAGAAGAGTAGGACACAATCAATGAAAGAACTCGTGGAGTTCATTGTTCGTTCCCTGGTAGATCATCCGGATCAGGTGTCGGTAGAAGAGATTGAAGAGAAATCAGAGACAGTGCTGGAATTGTCTGTCGCTTCTTCTGACATGGGCCGGGTGATTGGTAAAGGGGGGCGAGTCATCAATTCAATCCGGGCAATGGCGCAAATTGCGGCCGCCAAGCAGGGCCGGCGCATTTCGCTAGAGTTGGTTGAAGACGACTATCGTTAACTGACCTGCGATCATGTCGCTTTCGACGACGGATGACCAACAGGGGGAACCCGGCGGTCGAGGCTCAGTGGAGGCATCCACCGGGCCTCGTTTTTTGGTGATCGGCCGCGTTCTTAAGCCACATGGTGTGCGTGGTGAAGTACGTGTGTCGCCGCAAACCGACTTGCCTGAGCGATTTGGGTGGCTTGAGGTTGCATACCTGGGGGATGAGGAGCCGAAACCTGTCCAGGTGGAAGGCGTGCGCTTTCACCAGCATCTGGTACTGCTCAAACTGGCCGGCTACGACGATCGAAGCGCGGCCGATTCTTTGCGTGGTATGTTGATCCAGGTTCCTCTGGAGGACGCTATTCCCCTGGAAGAGGGAGAATATTACCTCTACCAGCTCATTGGCTTGACGGTGCGTACCGATTCGGGCGAGTTATTGGGCGAGCTGGTTGAGATCATCGAAACGGGAGCAAACAATGTCTTCATGGTATGGGGGCCGCGGGGCGAAATCCTGTTACCGGACACGGAAGATGTTGTCACTCAGATAGATTTTGACTCTGGTTTGATGGTTGTCCATCTGCTGCCGGGGCTGCTTCCGTAGCCTACTTGCGGCGTGCGTTACTTGACACGCGTTCCGTGCATGGTATTCTCGTTTCGATGTCAGATCCAAAATATTGGCTTGGCTTCAATCTGGTTAAAGGCGTTGGTCCGGCGAAGGTGCAGGCCCTGTTGAGCTACTTCGGCGATCTCGGCCGCGCCTGGCATGCGACTGAATTGCAGTTGCAGCAGATCGGTTTTGATCGGCGAGCCATCCGTAGTTTGCTTGAGGCACGTTCACAATTAGACCTGGATCAATGTCTGTCGCGCGTGCAGAAAGCGGGGATCACGCTGTTGACATGGGAATCGGCCGCGTATCCGGCTCGTTTGCGTGAAGCGCCCGCCCCGCCGCCCTTGTTGTACATGCTGGGGGAATTACTGGAAGCGGACCAATGGGCGATAGCGGTTGTCGGCACACGCCGTTTGACCAGTTACGGCAAGCAGATAACGCGCGAGTTGGTGGCAGGGCTGGTTCGCAACGGTATCGTGATCGTCAGTGGTCTGGCCCGTGGGATTGACGCCATTGCTCACCAGACAGCTCTGGAGTGTGGCGGCCGTACGGTGGCTGTGCTTGGTTCCGGGCTGGATTGTATTTATCCCGCTGAGCATCGCTCGCTTGTGAAGCGCATCCTAGACGGCCGCGGCGCGGTGCTGTCGGAGTATGGCCTGGGCGTGCAGCCGGAAGCCCGCAACTTTCCCCCACGAAACCGGATCATTAGTGGGTTGACGTTGGGTACGGTTGTCATCGAGGCGGGAGAACGCAGCGGCGCTTTGATTACGGCGAAGTTTGCCCTTGAGCAAGATAGAGAAGTGTTTGCCGTACCGGGGAATGTGAACAGCCCGGCCAGCAAGGGCTGCAACCGGCTTATTCAGCAGGGCGCCAAGCTGGTGATGGGCGCGGAAGATATATTGGAAGAATTGAGCCTGCAAATGGTCGAGGAGCATACGGCCGTCCAACTGGCCCTGCCGGAATCGGCCGAAGAAGCGGCCCTATTGAACCTTTTGTCGGCGCAACCGGTTCACATTGACGAATTATGCCGGGAGACCGGGATGCCCAGCAGCGTAGTTAGCAGTACGTTGGCGCTCATGGAACTAAAAGGAATGGTGCAGCAAACAGGAGGCATGAACTACGCCCTGTGCCGCGAACCTGAGGCTGTGTACCAGATAACCAAGGATGAGGAGCACGAGACAGCATGAAGATCGTTATTTTTGCGGGTGGAACAGGCCGCCGCTTATGGCCAATCAGCCGCCAAAAATCGCCCAAACAATTTGAGCCGATCATTGGTTCCCAATCAACCTTACAACTGGCGGTGGCCCGTGTGCTGGATACGTACGGGGCTGAAAACATCTTTATCTCCACGAACGAGCGGTATCTGGATATTGTGCGCCGGCAGCTGCCTCAGATTCCAGAGAGTAACCTGATCGGCGAACCGGCGCGGCGTGACCTGGCGGCCGCGGTCGGCCTTGCCCTGGCTCATCTTTCCCGCGCGGTGCAGGATGTTGACGCCGAGGCAGAAGAGCCGGTTGCCATCTTGTGGGGTGATAACTACATGGACCAGGTGTCGAATTTTTTGCGGTTGATGCATGCCGCCGAACACCTGCTGCGCCAACAGAAATCCCGCATCCTGTTTATTGGGGAGACGCCCCGGTTTGCCAATCAAAACCTGGGTTGGCTTGGACTTGGGGCTAAAGCGGGAGAAGTGGATGGACAGCCGTATTACCAGTTTGAGTCCCTGTCCTACCGACCGCCCCTGGCCGAGTGCCGGGAGATGCTCGCCAACGGCACCCATGTCTGGAACACAGGTTATTTTGTGACCACCATCGGCTTTGTTCGCGGGTTGTACCAGCAGCACCAGCCGGCGTTATGGGCCGGATTGACGGACATCGAACGCGCCATTGGTAACGGCGATTACCGCGACGTGCTGCATCAAGTTTATCCTCAACTAGACGTGATGAGCTTTGATGACGCCATTTTGCAGCATGTAGCGCCACAAGATGCCTTTGTCTTGCACAGCACGATGGGTTGGAGCGATCCGGGTACGCTGTACGCGCTGAAAGAAGCGATTAACCCGGATGAAAACGCCAATGTCACCAAAGGGCTGGTGATTGACGAACAATCGCGTGATTGCCTGGTGTACAATTATGAGCCGCATAAATTAACCGTCGTCGTGGGGTTGGACGGCGTGGTTGTGGTGAATACAGAGGACGCGGTGTTGGTGGCGCATAAAGATCAGATCCCATTGGTGAAGCGTATCGTGAACGGCCTGGAAGGAACAGAATTGGAGTCTTTCAGCTAGCGCGGCAAAAGCGCAGCTGGGATTCATATGTGATTATGGATAACAACGAACAAACATTAGAAGGGTACTGCTTTAAGTGCAAGGCAAAACGGCCGATCCTGGACCCGTCCCCTGAGTGGGCGGCAAACGGTTCGCCAGGGACACGCGGCAAGTGCCCTGAGTGCGGGGGAACGATTTACCGGGCGGGAAGAACGGCCGCGCATGATTCGCTGCCTAAGCCGGAGATCAAGCCGCGAGCCGGGAAGAAAAAGAAGGCGAAGAAAAACAGCTCGTCGCGCCGGTCGGGAAAGCTGGTGATTGTTGAGTCTCCGGCGAAAGCCCGAACCATCGGCCGTTATTTGGGGCGGGGGTACACGGTAAAATCCAGCGTCGGCCATGTGCGTGACTTGCTGAAGTCCCGCTTGAGTGTGGACGTGGAGAATGGCTTCGAACCGGAATACCGGGTTCCTAATGATAAGCGGAAGACGGTTAAGGAGTTGAAAGAGGCGGCCGCTCGCGCCAAAGAAATATACCTGGCGACCGACCCGGATCGGGAAGGGGAAGCTATCGCCTGGCACGTGTTGGAATCGGCCGAGATGGATCCGGAGCGTACCCATCGGGTTGTGTTTCACGAGATCACCAAACCCGCCATTGTGGCTGCGTTTGAAAAGCCGCGCGAGATTGACATGGATCGCGTCAATGCTCAACAGGCGCGCCGCATCCTCGATCGGTTGGTTGGGTATAAGCTCAGCCCGTTGTTGTGGCGCAAGGTGCGCGGCCGTCTTTCGGCCGGGCGTGTGCAGTCTGTGGCAGTGCGCCTGGTCGTTGAGCGGGAACGCGAGATCGAGCGCTTTGTGCCGAAAGAGTATTGGACCATTGATGCTGAACTGAGCCGCCAGGCGGCGAGAAAGGAAGCCAAACGGCGTATTTTTGTCGCCAAGCTGCATAAGCTGAACGGGAAAGACCCCAACCTGACGCGCGAAGAGGAAGTACAGCCGCATGTGGCTGCCCTGGAAGCGGCCGAATGGACGGTGGGTAAGGTCCGGCTCGGCCAGCGGACCCGCCGCCCGGCTGCCCCGTTCACCACCAGTTCGATGCAGCAGGAAGCTTCGCGTAAGCTTGGCTTCGGCACCTCGAAAACGATGCGCGTGGCGCAGCAGCTTTATGAGGGGGTAGACCTGGGACAAGGCCCGACCGGCCTCATCACCTATATGAGAACCGACAGCGTCAATGTCTCGAATGAAGCACAGACAGACGCGCGAAAGTATGTGACGGAACGGTATGGGGCAGAGTATGTGCCGGAGAAGCCGCCCGTTTTCCGCACCAAGGCCAAAGCAGCGCAAGAGGCGCATGAGGCTGTGCGGCCGACGGCCGTTAACCGGACCCCAAATTCGCTCAAACCCCACCTCAAACGGGATCAGTACCGCCTGTACCGGCTCATTTGGGATCGTTTCGTGGCCAGCCAGATGGCGCCGGCTGTGTATGATACGGCGTCGGCTGATATTTGGGCCGGCGATCCTTCTGTAGCCGCGGAGAAACGGCCGTACCTTTTCCGGGCAACGGGGTCTACTTTGCGCTTCGCCGGATTCCTGGCGCTGTATGAAGAAACACGACCGCAAGACCGCCCGGAGGGTGGGGAGAATCAGGTTCCGTCTGATTTAAGCCAGGCGGAACAGCTCGATCTCATCCGCCTGCTGCCGGAACAACACTTTACACAGCCCCCTCCGCGTTTTTCCGAGGCGACGCTTGTCAAGGCATTGGAGGAGAATGGCATTGGCCGCCCCAGCACTTACGCGGCGATTATCTCCACCATCCAAAATCGCGGGTATGTTGAACGCGAGGATCGACGGCTGCGGCCGACGGAAACAGGGCGGCTGGTCAATGACTTGCTGGTGCAGTACTTCCCCGATGTGCTTTCGGTGGATTTCACGGCGCGGCTGGAAAGCGAACTGGACAAAATCGCCGAGGGTAAGCCGTGGGTGCCTGTCATTGACGGCTTTTACCGCCGCTTTTCTGAGAACCTGACCAAGGCGGATGAAGCTATCCCCAAGATTAATCTGAAACGTGAGCCGGAACCGGTGGGCAGGGACTGCCCCTTATGCGGCAGCCCGCTTTTGTATCGGGAGGGGCGTTACGGCCGTTTTATTGGTTGCAGCAACTTCCCCAAGTGCCGGCATACAGAGCAGGTGCTGAACAAAATCGGGGTAGCTTGCCCCAACGATGAGGGCGAACTGGTGGAGAAGCGGACGCGCAAAGGGCGGGTATTTTATGCGTGCGCCAATTATCCTGAATGTGATTGGAGCAGCTGGAAACGGCCGTTACTTCAACCCTGCATCCATTGCCAGGGGCTGTTGGTCCAAATCAACCAGGAAACGGCCGAATGTACAAAATGCGGGGAACGCCAGCCATTGCCGGCGAAGGCGGAAGGTGAACTGGCGGCAGCGCAAAAGCAACCAGATTGACACATATTTTAGTGCAGGTGATGATAAATAAACGTTGCCTGATAGGACTATTTCCGCACGGTGGGAAGAGCGCGAGGATGCTAAAATAACCCTCGCGCTTTTTGTATTTTCAGTGGGCGTACGCCGCCTGTTTCTATCAAAGGTCTGGGAAATGAATTTAGAACCGAAACGTATTTCCATGCTAACTTTACTGTTTGCCCTTATCTTGATTACGTCAGCCGGCGGCGGGAAGGTTGCGGCCGTTGCCGTGGGGGACACTTTCACTTATTTACCTCTGATTCATAAACCTTACGGGGTGGACCTGGTCATCAATGGGTATGAAGTCAGCCAATCTGTCCAGAAGAGCAACAACAGCGTCCCCCTGGTCTCCAACAAGCCGACAATCGTCCGCATCTTTGCCCAGACCGCTCAAGGACCTGCCCAAACCGGCGTGACGGTGTCCGTCACAGGGTATCGCAACGGCAGTCCATTGGGCACGGTTTCTGACGGGCCGAAAACTGTGCCCCTGTCTCCGGCGCGAAGCGATTATGGCAGCACCTTCAATGTGGCCCTCCCCTCCGCCTGGTTGTCAGGCTCAGTGGAGTTGGTGGCGGCGGTTGATTCCGGCGGCGTTATCCCGGAAGATGATGAGGGGAACAACACGGCGAGCTTTACAATCAACTTCAATTCAGTGCCTGCGCTGGATGTCAAGATTGTTCCCATCAATTATACCCACACGCCCACCGGCGTATATTATCCTGGGCAGGCGGTGGACTATATCAGCGGTTGGATTGCGCGCGCTTACCCGGTCGCGGCCGTCAACATCTCATTCCGCGCTTCGTATAATTTCGTTGGGGATTTGCGATCGAGCAATGAGTGGGTGCGTCTGCTGAACGAAGTTACCGCTTTGAAATCAACCGATAATGCGCCATCTTCGCAGGTTTATTATGCCTTTGTGCCCATCAGCAATGGGGCGTCTCAATGGTTTCACAGCGGCATTGCCGGCGTTGGCTGGATTGGGTGGCCGCGGGCTTCTGTGGGTCTTAACCTGGGGGCGCAAACAGACACGGCTATACTGGCGGCACATGAAATCGGCCATAACTTAGGCCGGGAACATGCGCCTTGCGGCGTATCTAATCCGGACGTGAACTATCCTTATGGCGGAGCCAGTATCGGCGAGTACGGGCTGGACATCGTGCTTCCGTCAGTGACCTTATTGAATCCCGGCGCTTACGTGGACATGATGAGTTATTGCAGCCCGGAATGGCTCTCCGACTACACCTATATCGGGCTGTATAATGATCAGCAGGCCAAAGGCCTATACACTCAGTCGGCGGCCGTTAACAGCCTGTTTGTGCGAGCTGAGTTGAACGAGCGTGGGGAGGCGATAATGAAGCCCATTTACACCTTCCCCGCCGCACCCACGCAGGCGCCGTCTTCTTCCCCGTATGAGGTGCAGCTTGTAGATGGCAGCGGCCGCCTCATTATGACTCAGCCAGCGCATCTGTTGGTTGCTGAAGAGGAGGGCTTGCGGGCTGCGGCCGTTCAAGCAGTATTGCCTGTGCCGGATGCGCCTGTGGCCGCTGTACGCCTGGTTCGAGCCGGACAGACGGTGGGGGAGCGCCGTCTGCTGACGCAAAAATCACCGGCTGCTGCCGCCGCGCCCTCGCTCTCCCAACGGAATGGGCAGGTTGAACTGAGCTGGGGCATGCTCGGTTCCCCGGCGCTGGTTCGTTTCTCGGCTGATAATGGCGAAAGTTGGACGACCGTTGGTATGGACCTGGTGGAAGGAAGACTGTCTCTTTCATTGGAAGCGCTGCCGGCGGCAAACGGCCGCTTTGAGGTCATCTTGGGCGACCGCGCAGTCTCACTCACCCTGACGGCCGAACTCCTGCCGTAACAGATTATCCCTGAAGGATCAAAAAGAGCGTGGCGTTCTTGTACGCCACGCTCTGCTATAGCATCTGCTAAAGCAGATGACGGGCGACGCTTATCCGCCACGCTCCTCATAGACGAATCGGCGCACTTTAGTGGCGACAGCCTTTGGGTCTACTTTCGCCCGTGCTTTGCCTGTTTCTACCGCACACCGCGCCACCGCTTCCGCCACGGCTGGCGCCACGGAAAAATCGGTTCCGCTGGGAATGATCCTGTCATGCCGCAGGTCTTTGTCACTGACCAGATTGGCGATGGCCTGGGCTGCGGCGATTTTCATCTCGTCGGTGATATTACGCACACGCGCATCCAGCGCCCCCCGGAAGATGCCGGGGAAGGCTAATGAGTTGTTGACCTGGTTGGGCAGGTCACTGCGCCCGGTGGCCACGATGCTGGCGCCGGCGGAGAGCGCCAGGTCGGGCATAATCTCTGGGGTCGGATTGGCCAGGGCGAAAATCATGGGGTCTTTGGCCATGGACTTCACCATGTCTGGCTTCATGACGCCGGGGACAGACAGGCCGATGAATACATCCCGGCCCTTCACCGCCGCTGCCAGGTTTCCCTTTAGCTTTTGCTGGTTGGTGATTTCCGCCATTTCTTGCTTGATCCAGTTCAGGTTCTTACGCCCTTTGTAGATGGCGCCGCGGCTGTCCACCATGATGACATCTTGAACGCCCATTGCCATCAGTAGTTTGGTCACCGCGATGGCGGAAGCGCCAGCCCCGTTGACCGTGATCGCCAGATCGCCCGGCTTCTTTCCTGTCAGCCTGCACGCGTTTAAGATGCCTGCCAGAACAATGACGGCCGTGCCATGCTGATCGTCATGGAAAATGGGGATGTCCGTCTCCTCGCGCAGCTTCTTTTCAATGTAAAAACAGCGAGGGGCACTGATGTCTTCCAGGTTGATGCCGCCGAAAGTCGGCTCCAGCCGTTTGACGATCTCGATGATTTCATCCGCGTCTTGCGTCGCCACACAGATGGGGAACGCTTCCACCCCAGCGAAAGTGTGGAACAGAATCGCCTTGCCTTCCATGACCGGCAGGGCTGCCCGACCGCCGATGTTGCCCAATCCCAACACAGCGCTGCCATCACTGACGACGCCTACCAGGTTGCCGCGCGGGGTGAGTTCAAAGACCTGCGATTTGTCCTTGTAGATGATTTCTGCCGGTTCCATCGCTCCCGGCACCAGATAGAACAGCTTCAAAATGTGTTCATCTTTGACGGGAATCTTGCTGTGAATTTCCAGCAGCCCCTGGAAGCGATCATGCAGTTCCAATGATTCTTCTTCGACCGTCATTGGTAGGCTGCTCCGAGGAGGAACCGGCAACTGGCCTTCATAGACAAAGCGACGAGTACGCTCGGCGATTTCACCTGGGTCCATGTCCATTTTGCGGGCGCAGCCCAGGTCGAGCACCGTCCTGGCCACGGCCGCAGCTACAGCAGGCGCTACCCGGTAATCGATGACATGGGGGTAAATGTAATCTTCGTGCAGTTCTTCTTCGGTGATGATGTGGGCGACGGCCTCGGCTGCGGCACATTGAGCCTCCATGGGGAAGTTGATGGCCCGCACATCAAGCAAGCCGCGGAAGATACCGGGCACGACGGTGGTGATGTCCATCTGGTTGGGATAGGTGGAGTGGGCGGTTGCCACCACGGCCGCGCCGGCCGCGCGCGCCTCATGCGGCATGATCTCCAACGGCGATCCGAATGTGAACAAAATGGGGTCAGAAGCCATGCTCTTGATATGCTCTGGAGTGAGGACTGTGCCTGTGGCAATCCCGATGAAAGCATCGGCCTCTTTTAGCAGGTCACCCAGCTCCCCCTTTTCCTCGTCCGGGTTGCTGTAATGGGAAATCTCCCATTTGGCCCAGTTCATGCCCAGCGGCCGATACTTGTAAATCGCGCCTTGCCGGTCGCAAACGATGACCTGTTTAACGCCGTAATTGTGCAGAATAGCGGCCGTGCCCAGACCGGCGCTGCCGGCCCCGTTGATGATAATGCGCATGTCGGTCAGATTCTTGCCCACCAGACGAGCGCTGTTAATCAACCCGGCCAGGACGCCGATGGCCACCCCTTCCCGGTGGTTGTTGACGACCGGAATGTTAAGGGTCCGCTCAAGCCGGTTGGTGATGGCCGGGCTGGCGGGAGAAGCGATGTCTTCCAGGCAGATCGCCCCGAAAGTTGGGCT
>JBHHTQ010000060.1:0-23610 GCA_046753445.1 Anaerolineae bacterium
CCGATAAATCGAAGTCTAATTCCAAAAAGGCACGCCAATCATGATGGCGGGTTTGACTGCAACGGTCGCTGATTTGGCGGACAGCGACCTCCAATTGGCAGAGATTCATTTGAGTTAGCTCGTCAAGCCCTCGCGAGAGGGTCGATTGGTCGGCAAAGCGAGTGATTCGTTTGACTTGTGCTAATTTTCGCTCTGGGAGAAGTTGCGTATTGACCAGTGAAATGTACTTACAACTGGCCAGAATGCTCACAAGAGTCTGTTCGAGCTTCTCAGCCATGGTGAAATCGCCACTTTTGGCATCTGATGTGACTGTTTGTAAAGGTTCAAGGGCTTTTTCGGCTTCGTAATAAGCCAGCAAAGCCGCTAAGGGTGCAAACTGAGTATTGGTAAATTCCTTGGTTCGACCAAATTTTAACCGCATGATTCCATCCTCCTCATGACCTAAGTCAAATGAACTTTTTGAGAAGGGTGGCACAATTGCTCAATTTGGCCTAATTTTCATCTAAATTCAGAATAGAAATGCCCTCTGTTTGCATCAAAGTGTGCAAATTGAATAGAAACCGCCTCTGTTTGCACGTTTTCGTGCAAAAATAAGGTGACAAGATTCAGGATATTAGGCGACAAAATGATCAAGTAGTGGTATTTAGCCATTTCTTGGGTATGTTGAATTTATTAGAAAAAGCCTTGAACTCAAAGGGTTTGACTTACATTCGGATTGATGGCAGTATCCAAAGGCGACAGGCTTTGATTGACGTATTTAACCAAGGGAAACGGGAGGTGGCATTGTGCAGTCTTGGTGCTACTTCTCACGGTATCAACCTAACTTCTGCTAACCACGTTATTCACGCTGATCGCTGGTGGAATCCGGCGATTGAAGACCAAGCAACGGATCGAGTTCACCGCATTGGACAAAGCAAAACTGTTTATGTCTACCGTATTATTGTTCGTGGGACGCTTGAGGAACGAATTGATAGCCTTCTGGCAACCAAACGCAGAATAGCCGGTCAGATTATTGATGCAGCCACTAAAGGTCCGCATAAATGGTCACGAGATGAACTGTTAGAACTATTACGACCGTTGGATTGATGAACCCTCATAACCAGCGCCGTCGCATCCGCAATATTTGGTTCGCCCGCCACGGTGGCTCTGCTTATAATTGTTTCATGCAATGAATGAATACACTACCTCTGAATTCGAAGCGATTGCGCTCACAATTCCCGGCGCTGCAACAGAAAGTAAACGGCCAAACGGCCGTCTTCCTTGACGGCCCCGGCGGTACCCAATCCCCTCAGAGCGTGATTGATGCCCTGTCCGGCTACCTGGCTTTTGGCAGCAGCAATTTGGGCGGCCCATTCCTGACCAGCCGCCATGCTGATGAAGTCGTGGCTGGCGCGCGGCAGGCGATGGCCGACCTGCTCAACGCCCGCCTCCCCCAGGAAATCGCCTTTGGCCAGAATATGACTAGCCTCACCTTCAGCTTTAGCCGTGCCCTGGCTCACACCTGGCAGCCGGGCGATGAGATCATCCTCACCCGGCTTGACCATGACGCCAACATTTCCCCCTGGCTGCTGGCGGCCGCCGACCGGGGCGTTACTGTGCGCTGGCTTGATTTTGATCCGGCCGATTGCACCTTGCAGTTGGAGGTGCTGCCGGATTTATTGAGCGCGAAGACGCGGCTGCTGGCCATCACGGCCGCTTCCAATGCCGTCGGCACCATCACTGACCTGAAAGCGGCCGTCCAACTGGCCCACGACGCGGGCGCACTGGTTTTCGTCGATTCCGTGCACTACGCGCCCCACGGGCTGCTGGACGTACAAGCGCTGGACTGCGACTTTCTGGCCTGCTCCGTCTATAAATTTTTCGGCCCGCACACAGGCGTCCTGTATGGAAAATACGACCATATGGAGCAGCTGCATGCTTATAAGGTGCGCCCCGCCCCCGCTAATCCGCCCGGCAAATGGGAGACGGGTACGCAGAGTTTTGAAAGCCTGGCCGGCGTCACGGCCGCTGTCAATTACCTGGCACAAATCGGCGGCAGCGAGGGGAGCCGCCGCGAGCGGCTGGTGAGAGCGATGGCCCGGATCAAGCAGCATGAAATGGGCTTGAGCGAGCATTTTCTGAAAGGCGCAGTAGACGTGCCGGGGCTGCGCGTTTACGGCATCACCGATATCGAGCGGCTGGCACAGCGCACACCCACTTTTGCCGTTAGTCTGAAGGGGTACACTCCGGAAGAAGTCGCCACCCGGCTAGGTGAACAAGGGATCTTCGTCTGGCATGGTCATTACTACGCCATCGCCGTCATGGAACGACTGGGGCTGTTGGACAAAGGTGGGTTGGTCCGCATTGGCTTCGTTCACTACAACACATTGGAAGAGGTAGACCGTGTCCTCTCCGCTCTGCGCGCCCTGGCATAGGAGATCATCATACCCATAATAAGCGATGGGATTACAATAACTTACGCATTTTAGATTGGAGATTTGAGACAGGAAATTGAACGAATCTCCAATCTTCGGCCTCGCTCAAGTTGTTTAATTCTTGATCCAAAACGGCTCATTTCCATTAAAGATTCGTGAGGCTGCGACGGGCCGGGACTTTCCGGGTGTTGACAGCACTCCGCCGGTATGCCATAATGCACCTATTATTCCATGGATAAGCAGCAATGGCTGCACCGCTATCTTTGTGTAAAGGAGGTGGTGCTTATGGATAGTTACTTATCTAAACGCACCGTAGCGCTGCCTCCTCGATTGAGCAAGTAGCGCTACGGTGCACGCAGAGGCTCTGTTTTCGGACAGGGCCTTTTGCTTTTTTGCTGGGGACCGGCAACCAATTGCAAGTTCAAAATCACTGAAATTTCTTGTCAAGGAAGGATCATGAAACGCATCCCTGTCATCTTGTTTGGCGCCGGCGGCGTGGGGCAGGCCCTTTTAGAGCAAATCGCAGACGGCCGTGCCTGTGTCACCAGGCGCAATCATTGCCGTTTTGATGTCGTGGCTGTGGCCGACAGCCGAAGCTGGATATGGCAGGCGTCAGGCCTCGATGATGATCAATTACAAGAACTGGCGGCGGCCAAACGGGCGGGATTGCCCGCTGACCCTGACCTGCGGGAGCGGCCGCCCACCTCACGGCGGCGGCCGTCGGAGTTAGACATTCTGGAACAGGCACACAAAGCCGGGCTAGAAAACGTGATCGTGGTGGACGTGACTGCTGAAGACGGGATGGAACCCACCCTCGATCGCGCCCTGGCACTCGGCTATGGGATTGTCATGGCCAATAAAAAAGCGCTGGCCGGCCCCTGGGAAACGGCCCGAAACTATTTCAACCATCCCCGCGTGCGCCACGAATCCACCGTCGGCGGCGGCCAGCCGGTCATCGCCACCCTGCGCACCCTGCTGGACACCAACGACCCCATTTACCGCATCGAGGGGCAGTTGAGCGGCACGCTCGGTTTCATTTGCGGCCGTCTCGACCAGAGCGTCTCCTTCTCCCAGGCCGTGGCTGAAGCCAAAGGAAAAGGCTTCACCGAACCCGATCCCCGCGACGACCTCGGCGGGATGGATGTCATGCGCAAAGTGATGATCCTGGGGCGGATGGCCGGGTGGCCGCTGGAAGCAAACGACATCGAAGTCGAATCCCTTTTCCCGCCGGAAATGGCCGGGCTGACTGTGCCCCAATTCATGGAAGCGGCGGCCGATTTAGATGAAGCGATGCGCCAGCGCGCGGAAACAGCCGCCAACCAGGGGTGTGTCTTGCGCTACGTGGCCGAATTGGAAGACGGCCGCGGCCGCGTTGGTCTCAAAGCCATTCCCGCCAACAGCCCGCTGGCCAACCTGAAATACATCAGTTTTCGCACCGCGCGTTACCACGACGAACCCCTGCTGATTGGGGGCAAAGGAGCCGGGATGGAGATGACGGCCGCCGGCGTTTTGGGCGATATGCTTGACCTGGTACGGGAAACTGCCAACCTGCCGGTCACAGACTGATTACGGGTCAATTCGCAGCGGCTTCAACTCCACCACATCTTCAGGGCTGCCCGGCACATCGAGCCGCTGCAAATCAGGCCACGAATACACACCTATCCGCAGCACATGCTCCCCCGGCGTTACATCCGGCGGCAGTTGGAGAGCGTATCGATCGATCACGATTTCGTCAGAGCGCCACGCATTAACCGGGTACTGTGATTGGCCCAATATGTGATCGTTTTGCCCCACCAGGTCCATAGAACCGGCGTTAAACAGGTGCGCAAACCCCATATAGCGCCCGTACGGCAACGAACCCACCGCGCGCCAGTACAGCGTCAACTCTACCATTTCTCCAGCAGAAACGCGTTCGGGCGCATCGTAGCCAACCAACTCCAGCGCACCGGCCAGCGTTTCCCCAACCGGAACCCGGGGTGAGACATCCGCCTGTCCTCCCGTCAACACAAAATCAGGCTTCACCAGCGGCGCTTCCGTATTCAACGTGTAAACGCCATACCCTTGCATGTTCGCCTCTTCGTTGGCCGCGGCCGGCCACGGCGTGAGCACCGCCACTTGCTGGATAAACGCAGCATCCTCATGGCTTAATATCAAAATCCCTGCATCTGGAAATTCAAAGAGACGGCCGACGATTTCTTCAGGCGGCAGGAACTCTTGATGCGCGTTGGCGAAAATCAGGTACGTCTGCGGCACATACGGGATGCCCGCCGGCCGCATCGTGGACTCAGTGCGGCTGATATACACCGGCGCCCCGTTGTTGCGGGCCGCAATTTCCTGCGAGAGTTCCAGCAGCGGCCGGCCGGCCAGGTAATTCACCTGGGCGTAGTCGTAATAGCGAAACAAAGAAATCAAGGGGTAGGCGATCAGCAGCGCGGCCGCAACAAGCGCGGCCGCAGCAAATCGCCTGCTCGCCAGCGTTGGAACCGCCGCGGCCGCCAGTCCCATGCCCGCCGCCAACACTGGAGTCAAGATAGACGTGAAGCGCACCGGCTCGATCATGCCATAATGACTGCTGAAGATTGGGAAAATGATGAAGAAAGGGAGGATGATCACTAGAGGGAGGCGGGAAACGCGCCGGGTAGTGAATGCCAGCCCAGCCACCACCCACGCCAGGTAAAGCAGGGGTATTCCCACAACCGCCCGTATCGTCTCATCCCCCAGAAGCACGCCGCTCACCTGGCGCAGCAATTGCAGCGCCAGCCGCCGCTCATTGTTGAGAAACGTAAAAAGGGTCGGGTGGGCCTCCCATAAATACGTGCGCTCCTCAAGAACTGCAATCGTGTTGAGGTCGGTGGTCAGGTTATAGTAGATGACCGGGCTATACACCAGCAGGATGCCCAGGCCGCCGACAATAGGCCATAAGGGCCACCGCCGGCCCAGCCTCGGCGCACCTCTCACCGACAGGGTGGCCCATACCCAGCCGCTGAGAATGAGCAGCCCAGCCACCGGATTCGCCTGGAGGGCCAGCCCGGAGGCGACGGCCGCTGCCAGCAGCCAGATAGCCCGGTCCGCTTTGACCGCGCTGGTGAGCAGCAAAAGGAAAAGTGTGGTGAAGAAGGGCATGAGAAATGTCGTCCCGCCGGCGTGGCTGTTGACCAGCACTAAGTGCGGGTTGGCGGCAATGAGTCCGGCGGCGACTACGCTCGCCAGCCGGTTCCCACCCAACCGCCGCACCCAGGCATAGGTGAGCGTGGCGGTTAACGTGCCGGTTGCCATTACGATCACCCGGCCAAGCAACGGCAATGTAACCCCCAGGCGAATGAGTGAGGCCAGCAGGTAGAAGAAGAACGGCCCGGCGTACGCATCATTGCCCACCAATGGATATGCCTGCCCGTTCACAATCTGAAGAGAGTAGATGACCTGACCCACTTCATCCCCTGCGGCGGGGATGGTTTGCCAGTGAGGCAGGCGAACCAGCAGCGCGGCCGCCGTGACCAACAGTATCAGCCAATTGTCACAGCCGCTCCACTGAATCTTGTTGTCGTGCATCGTATTCGTTTTCATGTGGCGAAAATTGTTCAGGCGCAGAGGGTTCCTCATTTCTTGAAGCAAGTCTACCAATGCGCGCCATGCTATTCTTCGTTTGGAATCAACAAGAGAGGCGATTGGACGATGTTGCCGTTTCTAATGATGGGCACGTCGCTCTCAGGGTAATCGAACTGTTCCGGCTCACCGGTATCCCAATGGAAGGCGGCGAAAAGCTGATCGCCCGTCTGAACTCCCGCCACTTCCACCCCCACATCCCGGTGGATCCCGGCCGGCAGCCAGCGCACGCCAACGATCTCTCCCGCTTCAGCCGCCTCTCCACGCCAGATGACCAGCCAGGTATCCGTGTATGTGACAGCAAGCGGGATTGTGATCGCCGCCGCCTCTTCGCTGTCCAGCGCCTGATCCTGAGTGACGAGGTAATTCCCCGGATTGGTGCGGAAGGAGAAGGGCGTGGGCAAATGGCCGTCTTCCCGGATGATGGGGTCGGCTTTAGGGAAGTTAAATTTGTCACCCGGCACTGTGTCTTCGTGCAGCAGGATGAACAAGCGAGGCGTGACGGCCGTTTCGACCACAGGCACCACGACCTGTTCATTCACGCCCTCTTGCAGGGGGGCGAAGCCGATGATACGCGTGGCCTCGCCGTCATCGTCGGCGTACACAACCAGCCATGCCGGCCAGTAGCTGATCACACGGTCAATGACCACTTCGCCGTTGACGACAGGCTGGTCAAGCACAGCCACGTCACGGGGCAGCGTGACCCGGAATGGGGCCACAACAGGTTCTGCGTCCACGATGAGGGGCAAGTCTGCTTCGGGGTAATCGAAGCGTCCCTGACGGCCGCTGTCCTCATGCAGGAGCGCATAAAGCTGGGGCGTGCCATCGTGCCAGTTGATGTGTACAACCACATCCTCGCTACTTCCTTCCGGCACCAGCGTCTCGCCCAGAACCGGGCCAATCTCCCCTGCTTCATCCGCATAAACGACCACCCACCCTGGGGCCGGAGCGACTACACTCTCTATCCGCACCAGGCCCTCTTCGGTGATCTCCTGGTCAGCGACGGTTACCGCAGGGATGGGCGCCCGGATGTCCACATTGAATGAAGCTGAGACGGCGGCCGCCCCATCCTTGAGCGGTGTGTCTGGCCCAGGAAATTCCAGTTTGCCTGCCTCGCCAGCATCTTTATGCAAGACGGCCGCCAGCACGGGGCTGGCCTGCAGGGGATCAATGGTGATCACCACATCGGTGTTGACGCCTTCTTCCACGGCCGTGTAACCCAATATCTCGCCCACCTGCCCCCCGCGCTGGGCATGGATGAGCACCCAGCCCGGGCCGGGGCTGGTCACCGCGGCAAGCGTCACCTGCCCTGCCTCCTCCAGCACCTGATCCTCGGCCGTGATGGAGGGGACAAGGGGCGTCGGCTCAGGTGTGGCTGTAGGCGCGACCGTTTCTGCCGAAGAGGCGGCGCCCTCAACGGCCGTGGGAGCGGCAACGGCCGCGGCGGCCGTTGCCGATGGGGCCGACCCGGTGCTGGCTACCTCTTCACGCCGGCAGGCGGTCACGGCAAGAATAATCAAAATCAGGCCAATGCTGATTCGTCTCAACGAACTCGAGTCTGTCCTTTTCTTATTTGGCATAGACCTGGGATTTTAAGCGGGTTTGCACGAAAGCCAAAATCAGCGGCGCGCCTGCCACCACATCTGGCGGCCGTCTGTGATGACCTCGATGGCACCCAACTCGTCCGTCCGCAATACGGCCGCGCCGATGTCTCTCACTCGCTGCAACAATTCCGGGTGGGGATGGCCAAAGCGGTTTTCCGCCCCCACGGAGATAACCACGACTTGCGGCCGCACCGCCTTCAAAAATGGCATACTGCTTGAACTGCGGGAGCCATGGTGCCCCGCTTTGAAGGCAAGCGCCCGCACCGGACGGCCGTTTGCCAGCATCGTCTGTTCCGCCTGCGCCTCCGCGTCTCCGGTCAACAGGAGCGAGAAATCCCCGTACACAAGCCGCAGCGAGACCGAATTCTCATTGCGATTCTCAGCCAGTTCCGGGCCGGGATGGAGCAGCTCCAGGCGCACGTCATCGTCAATGAGGAGCGTTTCACCTGCTAGCGCCCGATGGATGGGGGTTCCGGCCGCCTCGGCTGCTTCCAGCACCGCATCATAAACGGGCGACTCGCCCCAACCCTGCCCATTGGTAACGAGACGATATACCCGGTACCGGTCAAAGACGCCCACCAGCCCGGAGACGTGGTCGGCGTCGGGGTGAGTGGCCACCAGGATATCAATGGTGCGGTCCCAGAAGGGCATCTGCCGCCCCAGCCGATCGTTGAGCACAGTGGGGTAATGTCCTCCATCCACCAGGAGTTGGCGGCCGTTGGGCGTCTGGATGAAGACGGCATCCCCCTGCCCCACATCCAGGAACACCACATGCAAGCGGCCGTCGGGCTGGGTGCGTCCCCAGCCAACGACGAGGACGGCCGCCACTAGGCTGGACCCAATCGCCACCCGCTGCGAAAAATTGCGCCGCAACACAGCCAGAATACCGGCTCGCCGTTCCGGTTCCTGCTTGGCCAGCCAGGTGACAGCCCCAATGAGCGCGTAAACGAAGAGCACGCCCGTTGTCGAGGCGTGAATAGGCACGGCCGCGCCCGGCACAGCGGCAAATACCTTCACCAGCCAGATGGTATATGCCAGAAAGAGCCAGGCAACCCAGGCAAACACCTGCCCCGCAGCGGGAACGATCATCCCCGTCAGCGTCGCTAATCCGCCCCAGACCATCACGCCCGGCTGCGCCGGTAATATCAGGGCATTGGCCGGCAGGCTGATGAGCGACAACTGGCCGAAATAAGCGACCATCAACGGCAGCGTCAGCACCTGCGCCGCTAGAGTGATGAGGATGGATTCGCTGATCAAGCCCATCATGAGGCGCACGGTTTCCCGGTTAAACCAGCGCGCCAACCGCTCCCGCGTCCAGCGGGTGAAGGGATCGGCATACAACATCAAGCCCAGCGTGGCGGCAAAGCTGAGCTGGAAACCTACATCCCACAACGTCAGCGGCTGGAGCAGGGTCATGAGGAAGGCAGCCAGGAAGAGGGAGGCATAGGCGAAATTCGGCCGTCCCAACAGGCGGCTGGCGATCAGGTAAATGCCGCCCATGATCGCCGCCCGCACCACTGAAGCATCTGCCCCCACGAGGAGGGTGTACAGCGCCACGCCTACGACGGCAAAGGCCACCGCGCCACGCCGCCCCAGGAGCGGCTCGCTCACGCTGACCAAAACAGCGATGAGGATGGCGATGTTGAACCCGGAGATGGCAATGATGTGGGTCATGCCGGTGGTGCGAAAGGCGTCGGCCAGGTCGGGGGCGATGCCGTTGTCGTTCCCCAACAGGATGCCGCTCAGCAGCGCGGCTTGCGGGTCGGGGATGAGCCGGTTGATCGTGGCCTGCGCCCTTGTTTTGATGGCAAAAATGGCTTGCTTGAGCGAATTGCCTTCCCCCTCGGCCAGGAGTGTGATCTGGGGCAGGTTCATCAGGCTGTGGATGCCTTGCCGGGCCAGGTATGCTTTGTAGCTAAATTCTTCGAATTCAGGCGGGGTTTCTAGCACACCCGTCACCTGCACCCGCGCCCCGTATTCAATCACGGGGAAACGGAATGCGCGCACCAGCACAACGCCTTCCACCAGCTGCGTTCGGCCGTCGGCCAGGGTGATGCGGTCAGCGGCCACGCGCAGATTGACGGAACGGTCGCGCACATCCGGTTCATCCACCACCAGGCCGGTGAGGGTGACTTCTCCCGCTTCGTTGTAGGAGGCGATGTGCGCAGAGGTGATGGGGGAAACGGCCGTCACGGTTCGTGCGCCCCCCAAACCAAGCCCCACAAAGATCAGCAACATGAGGCCGGCTCGTCTGCGGTGACGCAGCAGGGCGCTTCCGGACGCGCCTATTCCCGCCACGACAAGCCAGGAAACCAGCGGCCATTCGACGAGCGAAGCCAGCCAGATTCCCGCCAACCATGCGATGCCCAGATAAACGATCGTCATTGCTTCAAGAAAACCCCAGTTTCACCAGGTAACAGAGCCAAACCGGTCAGGTTAGAGCGCAGTAAAATAGAATTGCAGCAACCGGTGTATAAAGATATAGCCCCCGCCGACCTTATGCAAGAAGAGACGGCCCGCAGCATAGTCGAGAAAGCGTGCATAATCCCAGGGCATGCGCCGCAGCTTCCAAGAATCGCTGTTCAGCCAGGTCGAGGTTGCCCCGCCAGCGGGCAATTTGACCCCATTCATTGAGCGCGGCCGTGACCAATACGAAATCTGGGTCAATGCGGGTGAACACAGCCAGCGCTTCCATGCGATATCGCCCCTCTTCAGCATACCGCCTCGCCGGTCAGGTCAAGCGATTGGCCTCACTGAAAACTAAAAAATCGCAGCGCACGCGGTTAGGTGGACGCATCACCCTCTGATAAACCAACACCATGGAAAGACAAAAACGTCAGGCACGGCCGGAAACGGCCTCAACACTGACCCTAGTACGGTTGAGTCACGTAAATCGGTTTGCTACAATTGACCCAACTTGCTATGATCGTGGGACAAGAACCAAATCCTCCGAAGCCAGCATCAATTATCGTTCTTGCCATTCCTAACAGGTCAACAACCTATCATACCCAACGATAAACCACGATTGGGGATGTGCCTGATGAATTTTTCTGACCCGGACTCTTTTCGTATACTCGCCATGGATGACAGCATGCTCATCCTGCACATGGTCAAAACGGCCCTGGAAGAGGCAGGATTTCAAGTTTCTACGGCCGTTTCCGGCGAACAAGCCTTAGATTTGATCAAACGATTCGGTTTGCCCCACCTGGCCCTTGTAGACATCAACATGCCCCCAGGCATGGATGGATTCGAATTCTGCGAAATCGTGCATGAATACAGCGATCTGCCTGTCATCATGCTCACCGCCATCAACGCACCGGAAACGATCATCCAGGCGATTGAGCAGCACGCCGAAGATTACATCACCAAGCCATTCAACCCCGGAGAACTCGTTGTTCGCGTCCGGCGCGTTCTCCATCGCATCGGCGACTTCGCCTACACGCTCAAGCCGGTCACAGAAGTAGATGACCACCTCGCGGTGGACTTCCCCGGGTGTCGTGCGATCGTGGCCGGGCAAACTGTTTCATTAACGCCAACTGAAACCAAGCTACTGTACATCCTCATGCGCTCAGCCGGCCGTACGGTGACCACCAACTTTTTACTGCGGCGTCTATGGCCCCTGGAGACGGCATACCAGGAAAGATTGCGCGTTTATGTGCATCGCCTGCGCCGCAAGATCGAGCCGCCTTCCACCCAGCACCGCTACATTGTCTCTCAGCGTGGCGTAGGTTATTCGTTCCTGGGCACAAACAACAATCGTGTTCTGGCAGATATGAGCCATTGAAGGCCAGTGAGGCCAATCATCTCCCCTCTACAGGTTTCACCATGGAAAACACAATGCAGCAACACATCATACTGGCAGTAGACGACAACCTGTACACATTGCGCATCGTTCAGCACACATTGGAACAGGCAAACTACAAGGTATACACAGCCACATCAGGGGAAGAAGGGCTTGAAACCATCTCGCAGAGCGGTTTGCCCCATCTGGCCATCGTGGACATCCACATGCCGCCAGGGATGAGCGGTTTTGAATTCTGCCGCACGGTCCACCAATACAGTGACCTCCCCATCATCATGCTGACGGCCGTCAATAATGAAGACACCGTGATCGAAGGGCTAGAACGACATGCAGAGGACTATATCATCAAACCGTTCAATCCAGGCGAGCTGATTGCGCGTGTGCGGCGGGTCTTGCTGCGCATGGGCAGTTTCGCCTACGCGCTGCAACCCGTCACCCAGGTAGACGATCACCTCGCTATCAACTTTCCTGAACGGCGGGCCATTGTAGACGGAAACTCTGTGCCCCTCACGCCGACGGAAACCAAGCTGCTGTACATCTTGATGCGCTCCGCCGGTGAAACGGTGGCCACTGATTTTATCTTGCGCCGTCTGTGGCCGATGGAACCCGCTTTTGAAGATCGGTTACACGTACACATGCACCGTTTGCGCCGCAAGATAGAGAAAAAATCATGCCCTCGCTATATCGTTTCTGAGCGGGGAGCCGGGTATAGCTTCCAGCCTCCTTCCGCCGCATCTGCCAATTAAGCGGCTCCAAAACAACCCTCCCCAACCCAACCTTGTTCTACAAGAGGTTGGGTTTTTTATTGGCGCCCCGCCCAGGTTAATCATGCCGCCGTCGTGCAGCACTTGGGCCTTGGAATGCTTGCCAGAATCGTCTGATCAGGTAACCTTAAACCATGCAGCTTTCATTGGAAGATATCCGCCGCGCCCTGGCGCTCAAGAATTTTGACGTCCAGGCAGCGCACAGCAAGATGATGCCCGTTCCCCGCAAGACCCAACGGCCGCCCGACATGCCGGGGCGCGTCCGATTAGGGGGGGTCCTGGTACTGCTTTACTGCCAGGAGGACCAGCTTCACCTGGCGCTGACCAAACGGCGCGATGATTTGCAGTCACACGCCGGCCAGGTTTCATTTCCCGGCGGCAGACACGAACCGCCCGAATCCCTGTCGGAAACTGCGCTGCGGGAAACGCATGAAGAGGTTGGCGTCACCCCGTCCTCTCTGACGCTGATTGGGAAGCTGACGCCGTTATACATCTTTCCCTCCGACTTTGAAGTCCACCCGTTTGTGGCCTGGCATGCAAATGGAGCGCGCCCTTGCTTCACGCCCAATTCCCATGAAGTTGCCCAGATCATCGAGACGCCGTTGGCGCGTTTCTTTGATCCGGCTGTGCGGGTGGAAGAGATGTGGACTATTCGGGGCTACCGGCTGCAGGTTCCCTTCTTCGATATTCAAGGGCACAAGGTGTGGGGGGCGACGGCGATGATGTTGAGCGAGTTCCTGGAACGGCTGCGCGCCGTTCAGGACACGGCCGCGCGCTGAGGCGCAGCCTTTTTCAGCGAGCGCTCATGATGGTAGAGGCTTCGGGGACGCCGCTGATGGGGAGACGCACCAGGAATACACTCCCTCGCCCTTCCTGACTGCGAGCCAGGATGCGGCCGCCATGTGCTTCAACCAACTCCTTGACGATAGCCAACCCCAAGCCGGATCCCCGGCGGCCGCCTGTGCGCGCCCGTGATTTATCCACCTGGTAAAATCGCTCGAAAATACGGGACAGGTCCGCTTCGGGGATACCCCGCCCTGTATCCTGAACTGCCATTTCCACTGCCTTGTCCCCATGCTTTCGCAGCGCCAGGTGAACGCGACCGCCCTCCGGCGTATGGGCCAGCGCGTTATCCACCAGATTCGTCAACACCTGCACCAACCGATCCCGGTCGCCCAAGACCTGGGGCGTCGGTTGGGCAGCCAGCGTGAGGTGAATCTGCTTCTCCTGGGCGCTGGGCAGGAAGCTATGGTGCACATCGGCCAGCAATTGGGCCAGGTCGACAGGCTCTCGCGCCAACTGTATCTGGCCCGACTCGATCCGCGCCAGGTCCAGCAAATTGGTGACCATCCGCGCCATACGGTCTGCCTCGCTGTGGATGACGCCGATGGCCCGCTGCTGCTCCCCAGGGCTGACGGCCGTGCCGTCAAGCAACGCCTGGCTCCATCCCCGGATCGAGGTAATCGGCGTCTTCAAATCATGGGACACATTGGCCACAAAATCCCGCTGCGCCTGCTGCGACGTTTTCACCTGATCCACCATCACGTTGAAACTGTGTGCCACCCGGCGCACCTCTTCTGGGCCTTGCAGCCCCAGTTTCTGCTCGTAATCCCCCTGGGCAATCGCCTCAGTCGCCACCGCCATGCGCCGCAGCGGGCGGGCCACCGAACTGGCGATCAGAAGCGCCAGCATTATCGCCAGCAGAAATGCGATGAGGCCGGCGACCACCAATGGCTGCAAGAACAATTCTCTGAAGAAGGCGAAGGGTTTCGGTTCTCGCTGAGCATAGGTAATGAGCCAACGGCCGCGTTCCGGCCCGGCCAGCGGGTACGAATAGACAAGCCAGCTTGACCCATCCGGATGGCGGAAACGGCCGAAAATCACGCCCCGATCCACCCCGCCCAGAAGTTGTTGCGGGCGGCGGTCAATGTCCTCCATCGCTAAGCCGACCCAACTATCCGTCTCCTGGCTGTCAAAGATCACATCCTTCGTCCCCGCATCCGCCACCAGGATGCGAACGTGGTTGTCCCGCGCCAGGCGCGTCAATGCGCGCTGCATGGCAGCGGCGTCAGCATCCGCCTCGTGCAGCCGAATCAATTCCCGGCGGCTGCTCTGGCTGATGGTGATTAACTGCTGCAATGTGGGGAAATAACGCACGGCCGGCCGCGACGCGATGACAAACAGCACCGCCGCCATCACCAGCAAAACGGTGATGATGACGGCGATGTAGGAAAGTAATAGTCGGCTCCGCAGTGTTTTGAACATGGTTCGCGCAGGATAGTCCGTGGACGTGAAGCGGTTATGAGGAAAATGTTACCGGTGTGTAAACTTGGCCGGTCAATCGGGCACGTCCGGCTGATCAGCCGGGGGCAACCAACTTGTAGCCCAGCCCCCACACCGTCTCGATGGCAAGGCTGCTGCCGCTCAATTTATCCCGCAGATGGGCAATATGCACGTCCACAGTGCGAGTTTGGCCGTAAAACTCATACCCCCACACCAGGTCCAGCAGCTGATCGCGCGACAGCACCATGTTCACGTGGTCTACCAGTGTCAACAGCAGGTCGAACTCCTTGGTGCGAAGGGCTACCCGCTTCCCGTCTACGGTCACTTCGCGCGCGGCCGGATCAATAGCCACGTTGCCCAACCGTCGCACTTTTTGCGAGGTGGGGGCGGAAGCTTCCCCTGCGCGCCGTAATATGGCCCGAACCCGCGCCACCAGTTCGCGCGGATTGAACGGCTTCGTCAGATAATCATCTGCGCCCATCTCCAGGCCGACGATTTTGTCAATATCATCATCGCGCGCTGTGAGCATCAAGATGGGCAAATTGCCCTCCGCACGAACGCGCCGGCAAACTTCCCAACCGTCCACCTCCGGCATCATGAGGTCCAGTACCAGCAGGGCCGGGGTCTCCTGCCTGATTTGCTCCAGCGCCTGACGGCCGTCGGTGGCCGTGATGACCCGGTACCCCTCTTTTTCCAGGTACATGCGAGCCAAGTCGCGAATATTAGCCTCGTCATCTGCAATGAGGATGGTGTCGTTTGCCATATGCTTTCCAGGGGAGCGGCCGTCGGAAACGGCTACACCGCCTCTATTTCCCTTTTCTCACGACAGCCACCGCCTCGATCTCCACCCGCGCCCCCAGCGGCAGGGCCGCCACCTGGACGGTCGAACGGGCCGGTGGCTTACCGGTAAAGAATTCGCCATAAACGACATTCATCGCCGCAAATTCGGCCATGTCTAGCAAAAAGACCGTTGTTTTCACCACGTTGCCCAGGCTGGTACCGGCCGCTTCCAGCACGGCCTGCAAGTTTTGCAGCACCTGCCGGGTTTGGGCAGCAATGTCACCCTCTACCATGATTCCCGTCACCGGGTCGAGCGCAATCTGCCCGGCGGTATACACCAGCTTCCCCACACGAATGGCCTGGGAATAAGGCCCCACTGCGGCCGGGGCCTGGTCCGTACTGATAACTTTTTTCTTCATCTTTTCTCCTGTCAGTGTCACGAGATGTAAAACCGGAACGACGCGTCTTTCAAATTTTCATTTCAGTCAGGCAGCAGGGAATTCTCTCTTCTCGCTACGCCTCAGGTCAACGATTTCTCATAAATACGGTAAGTCTTGTACACCTTCGCGCCCATCATTTCCAGGCCGCGATTCATCATATCATTGGCTTCCAATATCCAGGAAGCTTCCGCCCAATGGTAACCACGAGCCAGGGCGGCTTTGGCCGTTTCGTAGTACAAAAGCGCGTCAATACCTTGCCCGCGGAACTCTTCGATCACCCCCAGCACAAGAACGCGCAATCCCTTCGTCCGATACCGGTTGAGCAGCATGTAAGCGCCTCCCAGGTAGCTACTTAAAACAGATGGCTTGGGCCGGAATCGGTGCAGCGGCTCATTCACATTGGGCAGTGACAAGGCAAACCCAACCGGCTCTTCACCCTTGTACACCTTGAACGCAATGGCCGGGTCCAGAACCGGCTTCAACCCGTCGGCCAGGTGACTGAACTCTGCATCCGTCATGGGAACAAAGCCCCAGTTCCGCGACCATGCGCTGTTGTAAATGCGCTTGACCAGGGCAACTTCGTTGTCCCAATCTTTCAGATTGAGGTGTTGAATCGTCAGATTAAACCGATCTCTCACCTTGCCGACCACGCGTTGCACTTTGTCCGGCATGTTGTTGACGACTTCGGCAATCTCAGCATGCCACGCCCATAAATCCATCGCCTTGGTGAATCCGGCCGTTTTAATGAAGTCGGAGTAATACGGCGGGTTGTAGGTCATGAGGACAACGGGTGGGCTGTCGAACCCGTCGATGAGCAAGCCGCATTCGTCGTTTGTGGACAAGGTCATCGGGCCAAGAATCTTGTCTACCCCTCGGGCCCGCGCCCAATCGCAGGCGGCTTCTAACAGGGCCGCGGCCGCTTCCGGGTCATTCAACACCTCGAACACGCCAAAGTGAGCCACATTTTCTTCGTGGAACTGATTGTGCCGGTGGTTGAGGATGGCGGCAATGCTCCCTACCGTCTCGCCATGACGCCGTGCTATGAAGTAGTCGGCTTCGGAGTGCTCGAAGAACGGGTTTTTCTGCTTGTCGAAGAAGTCAAGGCGCTCGTGATACATCCAGGGTACCCAGTGGGGGTCCGCCTCATATACCTTCCAGGCGACTTTGATAAATTCCCGCAACTGCCTGTCTGTTTCCACACGTTCTATTTGCAAGCTCATGGCACAACCTTTGCGTAAGGTCAGGGGATGGAATGGAATCACAACATGTGACCGCACCAACGGATTTTAACATGCCCTCAAAATGATCCGCAACTCACGGCCGCGTTCCGGCGCCGCAGCGACCGCAGCACCTGACAGCTG
Organism: Anaerolineae bacterium; assembly: GCA_046753445.1. Lineage (GTDB taxonomy): Bacteria > Chloroflexota > Anaerolineae > Promineifilales > Promineifilaceae > JAHEEY01. The sequence continues at coordinate 17,052 of JBHHTQ010000060.1, forward strand.
GCATCGTTTATGGTAGACTTTCGCCGTTAATATTCAGGCAGAAGTGCGTAAACGGGACGCGGAAGAACATCACGCCTGATTGTATCTAACCGTCCACGAGAGCAGAACAATGTTCCACGCTCTTTGGCCGCTGGTCATCGAACTGGGAAACTTCAAACTTAGCAGCGTGACCCCGCTTAGGGATGTGATCTGGTTTATTGTGGGGTTGCTGCTGCTGGCCGGAACGTCAGCGGCCGTGCTGTGGTGGAACCGTCGGGCGCGTCCCGATCCTTTTGCCTGAAGCAAGCGTTTCGCCGGACAAAAATTCACACACAACGCCAGAGTCAGCGGCGAAAGCCAGAGGAATTCTTGCTCCGCGCACTCTAGCGATGAAATCACTTTGAGCAGGAGCAGTTAGAGAATCATGATTGATGTGAATCAACTACGACGCGGCGTCACCTTCACCCATGGGGGAAATCTGTATAAGGTGACCGAGTACAGCCACCATAAACCAGGTCGAGGTAAGGCGAATATCAAGGTGAATGTGCGCGACTTGCGTACCGGCGCAAACCTGCAATTGACCTTTACTTCCGGTGATCGGGTAGAGGACATCCGGCTGGACAAGAACACGTATCAATACTTGTATGATGACGGCCAGTTTTACGTTTTCATGGACACGGAGACCTACGAACAAAAACAGGTAGCCCATCCTGTGATGGAAAAACACGCCTCCTATTTGCGCGACAATATGGAACTGGACCTGCTCACCTATGAGGGGGAAGTGCTCGACTATATCCTGCCCAAGTCAATGGAATTTGAGGTCGTGGAATCAGAAAACGCAGTTGCGGGCGATACGGCTACCGGAGCTACCAAAGAGGTGATCACGGAAACCGGACTTAAGGTAAAGACGCCCTTATTCGTGCAAGTGGGCGACCGGATTAAGGTGAATACGGAGACGGGAGAGTATATTACGCGGGTATGACGGTATTCAGTTATTGGTTATTGTGAGACCTGGCAGGTAACCAAACCTGCCAGGTCTTTTCTTTGTCAGACGACAATGTTGACCAGACGGGGCGGGACGCAAGGGCCTGCCCATGTTTCTAAAATAGACCACAAAGCCAGGACATCTGTAGTCTGAAAATCGTCAAAAACGGGTTTTCACCAATCAGGGATGTTAAGTTGGGCTTTTTTTATGGCGCTTGTAAGCTCTTCGTCTCGCCTACCGCGTCGGTGCGCACCATCACGCAGTCGAATTCAACTACCCTGAGCGCGTTGTCTCGGGCAACAGGGAACAAACCGGTTAATTCAAATCCACGCTTGTACAAGGCAGAGATAGCGTCCAAAAAATAAGGCATCTCATCGTACACCGGCTTCACTGATACCTCAGACTGAAGCGCCAGAATCTTTGTTAACGCCTTTTCCCCGCCCTCGAAAACCTGGCGATCATACCCTTGCGTATCGACCTTGACATAAATTCTGGGTTCTTGCATCGGAGCGATGATTTCATCCCAGACCGTGTCCAGGCGCCTTTCTTGAACCTCTTCCACGTGATCAATGCGCAAGCCCTGTCTCCTGATAAATTTGTTCGGCGTCAGGAAGGAGTTGAACAAGCTGTCTGAGGTGACATTCATCTGTGTTATGCGATCTCGGTCGCCAAGGGCAAAGTGATATGTATCCCATTCTGGGTCAGCGGCCGCACGTTGGCACAGCACCGCAAAGTCATCTTCAACTGGCTCAAAGGATACCATTCGGCCCTTGTATCCCATTTGCCGCAGGAAACTGCCGTATTGCCCGCGATTGGCTCCCACGTCCAATACGCAATTGATCTGGAGGGAACCGAATAATCGTCCCAGGTGAATGTCCAGCCGTTCGCTCTTGACCGGTAATGGGGTCAATTCATATCCAAATGACGCGGCCACTCTGGTAAATAACATGTGCAAGGGTTTCATCCAATCTCCCAGTCCTACAGGATAATTAAGAAAGATGTCCCTATTCTCCGCCAGAGCACACTTTCCAGCAATAGACCCCCCAAATGAGCAATGCAGCCGGCCAACCGCAACTATCTGATCAAATAGAAAATCTGGCTGACTCCTTAAATGCCAGCCAGACTCAGGTAGAACTTTAATCTGTCAGATTGGGCTGCGGCCGTTTACCCTAAGCCTTAACTACCATTACCGCCCCGGCCATTACCGCCCCCATGACCATTGCCGCTGCTATCGTCATCATTACTATTGTCGTTGCTGTTATCATTACTATTGTCGTTGCTGTTATCATTACTATTGTCGTTGCTGTTATCATTACTATTGTCGTTGCTGTTATCATTGGTGCCGTTGCTGTTATCATTGGCGCTACCACTGTTATCATTGGTGTTGCTGCCACCACTATCATCATTGGGACTACCATTGGAATCCTCATGATTGTCATTGTCATTATCGTTGGCAGCATCATCGCCTTCACTGGTGTTATCGTCGGCATCATCGTCACCATCGCCTGCATGTTTGAGCTCAATTTCCCGAGCAACGAGATTACCACTCCCATCCAGATAAGCGTGGACTTTCACCCAGTCACCAACTCCGGGGGCCCCTTTGATCTCCGTTTCACCTGCTAAAACAATCACGGGGTCGCCACCAATTGTCCAGATAATCGGATTACCCGCGCTAATAGAATCAACATTCCCTTCAAACTCAACCTCTGATTGATCATCGTCAGGCAGCGGTGTAGCTGTAGGTGTCATAGATGCGGTTGGTGTAGACGCGCCTGGTGGTTCGGCCGTATCTGTCGGTTCCGGCGTGTCTACCGGTTCCGGGGTCTCCACAGGCTCAGGTGTAGTCGTTATCTCAGGCGTAACTGTTGGTTCGGGCAGCTCTGTAGGTTCAAGTGTGTCCGCCGGTTCAGGAGTAGCAACAGACTCAGGCACAGTTGTAGGCGCCGATGTAGGCGTTGGACTTGCTGGGGGGGGTGGCTCCGACACATCAATGTTGATGATAAGTGCAGCTAATCGCCCTTTATCGGTACGACCAGTCACCGCAACTTCCTGTCCGATACCCACCATACCGTTGATAACTGTATGCTCATCAACAATCATTTCTATTCCAGCTACAGTCCAACTGTTTTCTTCAATCCGCTCCACCACTCCCGCAAACTCTACCATTGCGGTTTGTTCGGTAGCCAGTAACTGTTCTGTTTCTTCGATACGCTCCTGGTTGAACTCCTCTGCCAAAGTTGGTTTGATTGTTGGGCTGGCTAACGAGAGGCGAATATCCTCAACAGCTCGCTTCGCCCCATAAAGCGGCTGTCCCGGCAGCGCTGAAGCTGACAATGCAATTACGCTGGTCCCCAAAACAAACAGGGCGATCATCAACGAAGCAACCGGTACTAACAACTGGCGTAAACGATTAAAGGGGGATCGCTTCGGTTTTTGCTGCAAGGCCCTCGCCTGCCCCAGAAACGCCTGGCGCGAGCGCGCCCGGGCTGCAACTTCCGGCTGCACATTAATTTGCGCCAGCTGCGCTGCCACATTCAGCATCGGCCGCAGCGCCTGCGCCTCTTCCGGGTAACGGGCGAGAATTTGTTCTACTGACTCGCCGCCTTCCAGGGCGTCAAGACACTCAATCAACTTTCTTTCTAACAATGTATTCATCGATGCACTTTTCTTGATGCCAGTTTACGCGATAAGGTAGCAATCGCGCGGGCCTGCAGCATTTTGATCGATCCTTCACTTTTCCCCATGCTCTGGGCCGCATCACGGATCGACATTTCATAACCAAAGCGTAAAGCGATCACATTCTGCTGGTCTTCTGTCAGCTCATCCATCACTTCACGCAACAATTCCCTCGTCAACCTCGCTTCAACTGCTTGATCAGGGCCGCTTTCCTGACTCGGTATCGTCTCCTCTAGCGAAGTCTGCTGTCTACGATACTGTTTACGATAATAATCTTTCACCACTCTGGAAGCGACAGCAAACAGCCAACCACGCAGGGTGTTTTGCGGAGCAGTGGAATCTCGGAGCGCACTTAACAAACGGGTAAAAACTTCGCTGGTCAGATCCTCAACGGTTTCATGCTCATCAATGCGGAAGGAAATGTAACGAAAAATAGGAGCATAATATGTGTCATGAATCTGGGCTAATGCCTCCGAATCAAGAGCGCGAGCACGGCTGAGCAATACTAATTCGTCTTGCACGTGGTGATGTCTCTCCAAAGTAGACCAACTCCTATTTAGCAAGGGGCCGTGCCCACGAAAACAAAACTTATTGTTCGGGAATAGCGGAACGTAACAGGTGGTTGGGCAGTGGCCAGTTAGCATCATATTATACCAAGTCGGTTGATAGAAGCATCATGCTGCACTTTGCACAATACGTGCAAGATCTCTCGTCTGTGTCGTAGCAACGTACCGCCTATCATAAATACGGACCAGGTTTTCCGTCGCACTAATCACAACCATTCGTAATAACCTTGGGTAGCTCTCCAATAATGCCAACAAACGCATTGGCTGAATAAAATTGGAAGTGCTAAGTACAATCACATCAGGGTGGGTCTGCCAGATTGCCTTCACCAGAGAGATTTCGTCATCGGGGTTAATCGCCATGACCTCTAATCCATCATCTAATGACAATAGATTTTCAACCCCAGAACCTAGTATTAAGTCACTCTCTACGACCATCACCTGTCGGAATGTCATGAGTCTGTTATCAGGGGCGCCCTCTGCTTCAGTCACGTTACACTCAAACTAGGAGCAGGGCAATCAATCTGACCCTCCGGCTCTCCAACGACCGCGGGAACTGAGATTCCCGCGGTCGTCGTTGAGCATTTTAAGCACTTGTCATTCCAGTACGTGTTCGATAAACCTATGCTGGTCTGGCTTGTGTAAGTTTCTAATCCTTCTCCTCACAACAAATACAGCGCGCTTAGCTGTTATCGTTGTTGTCATTGTCGTTGTCGTCGTGGCCGCCGCCATGTCCGCCACCACTGTTGTCATCATTGCTGTTATCGCTGCCGCCACCGCCGTTGCTGCCGCCATTGCCACTACCGCCGCCGCTATTGCTGCCGCTATCATCACCATCATCGTCGTTGGTATTGGCGCTATCGTCATCATGGTCGTCGTCAGCATCATGATTATCATTGGCGTCATCACTGCCATTGGTGTTCACGCTGGAGCCGTCGTCACTGCTGCCAGAATTGTCGTTGGCGTCGTGGCTGTCGTCACTAGCATCGTCAGCAGCACGCAGCTCGATCTCACGGGCAATGAGGACACCATTATCCCAATAAGCGTGAACCTTAACCCAATCATTAACGTCAGGAGCGCCCTTAATCTCGGTTACGCCTACAATCACAACCACATCTTCACCACCGATCGTCCAGATTATCGGATCACCTGAACCTATCGAATCAACATTACCTTCGAACTCAAACTCAGCTTGAGACGCATCGCTGCTGTTATCGTTGCTGTTATCGTTGCTGTTATCATCGCTGTTATCGTTGCTGTTGTCGTTGAGGTCGTCGTCGCTGTTGTCGTTGAGGTCGTCGTCGCTGTTGTCGTTGAGGCCATCATCGTCGCTGTTGTCGTTGAGGTCATCATCGTCGCTGTTGTCGTTGAGGTCATCATCGGCGCTGTTGTCGTTGAGGCCATCATCGTCGCTGTTGTCGTTGAGGCCGTCATCGTCGCTGTTGTCGTTGAGGCCGTCATCGTCGCTGTTGTCGTTGAGGTCATCATCGGCGCTGTTGTCGTTGAGGTCATCATCGGCGCTGTTGTCGTTGAGGTCTTCATCGGTGCTGTTGTCGTTGCTAATATCAACGGAAGCAAAGCTAATGGCCTGAGCCGTCAAGCTGCCTGCATCAGCCTGGCTGACAGTTACTTTAACAGCGTCACCCACTTCGACGCCGGAGGCGACTTGCGTTTCACCGCTCACCTCAATAACACGGCCGCTAACCGTCCAGGAATTACCTTCGATGTTTTCTAAAACACCGACGATCTCGGACTGGGCCTGGCCCTCAGAACCACTTTGGACCAATTTCACTCCAGGATCTGTCTTCGCTGTTTCAGATCCAACTGGCGAGCAGGCAACTGCAACAAGCGCCACCACTGCCAAAACCAAGAACAATACTCTCTTTGAAGGGTATAACTTACGCATTGTGTTTCTCCTTTACACTAGCTTGTGCGTTCCAGTACTCATAGTACTCGAATACTAAGTCGCTTTAAGCTCAAAAAAGTAACGGGGGGTAATGCTCAATTGGGACTTTTCTCTTATAAATGTGAGATTTTTAACCAATACAGCGTACAGAAGGTCACGAGGCAATGCATCGGGGCCTTTCTCTCATAAACGGCCGCCTACTGGCGTAAAACGCGGAAAAGCGAGTGATTGACCGGTCACTCGCTCTTCCAAAAGGGAGGGTATGAAGAATGGACAAGAGTGATCAGATCACTCCTTGACCTCAAATATTACAGCGTATTCGTCGCGGTAGACCTCTACAAGTGCAGGGTCATCGGCCGCTTTGTTCAGGAAGCTATCGTGCTTCAGATCGGTAAAGACATATTGCCCCCCAAACCGCTCACGAATGGCTTCGCTGGGATTATCAACCTT
>JBHHTQ010000061.1:0-22466 GCA_046753445.1 Anaerolineae bacterium
GAAGGCGGCCTTACCGTCGGCGCCGGCGTCATCACTGAGATTTTGGACTAAGAATTCATACAATGGTAAGTAAGAAAGGGGTGTGCTGAAGTGCACCCCTTTCCGGGATTTCATCATGGCGAAAAAAGCAGTTCGGACACACGTTACATTGGCGTGTGTCGAGTGTAAAGAACGAAACTATATTACAGAGAAAAATCGGCGCAATGATCCAAGCCGGTTAGAGTTAACAAAATATTGTCCGCGTTGCCGGACGCATAGATTGCACCGGGAGACGCGCTGATGCCGTTGTAGGGGGTTAGCTCAATTGGCAGAGCAACGGTCTCCAAAACCGTAGGTTGCGGGTTCAAGTCCTGCACCCCCTGTGAAGCCTCCGGGAAGTACCTACTTCCCGGAGGCTAAACTGTGTGTTTCCACCGGAATAACGGTTGGTAAGGAAAGCAAAATCGTGGCAGGAAGTGATAAAAAAGCAAGCGCGCTAAAGAAAGCAGCGAAGCAGGGAAATCCTATCTCGCGCTATTATCGTGAAACGCGGGGCGAGTTACGAAAAGTGACATGGCCAACGCGAGATGAATCCTGGCGGTTGACGCTTATTGTCTTGGGCGTCACTGTATTGATGTCAGCCTTTTTATGGGTGTTTGACACTATTTTTCGGGATTCGCTTCAGTTTATTCTGGGGCGAATGATCGGCTTGTAGACGCTTCGATCTGAAAAAACGCTAGTTGATGAGCCACTAGGCAGCGCGAGATTATTCGCATGGGCAAGAACAGTCATGAGTGATGAATTGGAAGACAGGGAATTGCGTGCTGAAGAAGAAAGTTCCCAGACGGATGTCGAGGAAACCACTTCGGCCAAGGAGCAATCTCTGTCTGCAAGTGAAGAAGGAAGCCCCATCCCGGATGACGACCGTGCCTGGTATGTAGTCCATTGTTATTCGGGCTACGAAAACAAGGTGCGCCACAGCATTGAGCAGCGCATCGAAACGATGGGCATGCAGGACAAAATTTTCGACGTTGTCGTCCCCACTGAGGAAGAGATCGAGATCAAGGACGGCAAGCGGCGTACGGTCGAACGACGCGTTTTCCCGGGATATATCCTGGTACAGCTCATCATGAGTGAAGATTCCTGGTATGTCGTCCGCAATACCCCGGGCGTGACCGGGTTTGTGGGCATGGGGAATGAGCCAACGCCGCTCAGACCGGAAGAAGTCGCCAAGATCATGAACCGGATGGAAGCGGAAGCGCCGAAAGTTAAATTCGACTTCCAAATTGGCGAGAAAGTGCGTATTCGCACAGGCCCCTTCGCCGACTTCATCGGTTCAGTTTCCGAAATTGACGCTGAGCGGGCTAAAGTGCGCGTGATGGTTTCTTTCTTTGGACGAGAAACGCCGGTTGAACTAGATTTCCTGCATGTGGAAAAGGTTTAGAACTCAGCCGCAGATTTCATTCCGGGCTAACGATACAAAATCATAAATCAGTTAGGAGGAGCCTATACAAGGCGCTGGTACTCCACGGAGAGAATAATGGCCAAGAAGGTTAAAGCAGTAGTCAAGATTCAAATTCAAGGCGGAAAAGCAAACCCGGCACCGCCGGTTGGCACGGCGTTAGGACCGCATGGCATCAATTTGATGCAGTTTTGCAAGGAATATAATGCCAAAACGTCTAACATGGTGGGCCAGGTCGTTCCAGTCGAAGTCACTGTATTCCAGGACGGCAGCTTTTCTTTTATCCTGAAAACGCCGCCCGCGGCCGATTTGCTGAAGAAGGCCGCCGGGGTCAAGAGCGGCTCGGCCGAGCCAAACCGGGAAAAGGTAGGCTCTGTCACACAGCAGCAGCTGCGCGAAATCGCCGAGATTAAGCTCAAAGATTTGAACGCAATTGATATTGAAAGCGCGATGAAGATCGTCGCTGGCACAGCCCGCAGCATGGGCATCACCATCGCGGACTGATTCAACCCATAAGATATAAGATCGTGGGAGAACACATACTCGTTCGTTAATACCACAAGGAGTTAACATGCCAAAAAGAGGACGCAAATATAGAGAAGCGGCCGCCAAAGTAGATCGTGACAAACTCTACTCCCGGGCGGAAGCGGTTAAACTGATTAAGGAGACCGCTTACACCAATTTCGATCCGACAGTCGAGGTTCATTTTCGGTTGGGCGTAGACCCGCGCCATGCGGATCAACAGGTGCGAGATGTGGTCAACCTGCCCCACGGCCTGGGCAAGGTCGTTCGGGTGTTGGTCTTCGCTGAAGGGGAAGACGCGCGCATCGCACAAGAAGCAGGCGCAGATATCATCGCCGACAACGAAGTGATCAAGCAGATCCAGGGCGGCTGGACCGAATTTGATGTGGCGATTGCCGTCCCGTCCATGATGGGAAAGGTCGGCCGGCTCGGGCGAATTTTAGGCCCACGCGGGCTGATGCCGAACCCACGCGCTGGGACGGTCGCACCTGGCAGTGATCTGCCGCGCCTTATCCAGGAAGCGAAGGCCGGTCGGGTCGAGTTTCGCGTTGATCGTACAGCAAATATCCACGCGCCTATCGGCAAGGCCAGCTTCTCAGAAGAACAGTTGCTGGAAAACTTGCAAACAGTCATTGACGCCATCAAGCGCGCCCGGCCAGCGGCCGTCAAGGGCACCTATGTTCGTAGGCTAACTATGGCCAATACGATGGGGCCTGGTATCCGGCTTGATACCAGCGAAGCTCTGTCGTAAAATAGGACGGCCGTTTCAAGACGGCATAGGGAGGACGCGTCAAGTAGAAACTGCTTCCTCCATTCACTGTTTCATTTAACAACCAATTCGTCTATCACACCTGCCGGAGACAGTGGGTTGTGGTTTGTCTCCTGACAAATCGCGTTAAAAATGCCCACCGAGGCGAGTGTTCAAACGATGTTGCTGCATATTGAAGGCCAAATACGGCCTTAACCACTGTTGCTCATTTCTTGAACCCTCACGCCGGCCGGCGTGAGGGTTTTTTATTGGCTAAATCGATCTAGAAATCATCATCGAGAGGAGGTGATACGCATTGGCAATCTCTAGAGCGCGTAAAGAAAAACTGGTAGCCCAGTATGTGGAACTCATCGAGCAGAGCAAGGCGATCTTCCTGACCGAATACTCAGGAATGAACGTCAAAGGCTTACAAGCATTGCGCAAAGAAGTACGCGATGCAGATGGTTTATTCCATGTAACCAAGAAAACGCTTTTTAAGCATGCGTTGGAACAGGCGGATCTGCCGATTCCACCCGAATTATTTGAAGGGCAGATAGCGGCCGGCTTTGCCCTGGAAGAGGCCCCTACCCTGGCGAAGGCACTCGTTGATTTTGCAAAATCCGAGGATACCCTTTCCCTTCAAGGGGGTATCATGGGGACAGAGGTGCTGTCGAAAGAGCAGGTTGAAGCGCTGGCAAAACTGCCATCCCTCGATCAACTCCGCGCACAGATCATTGGCTTGATCAGCGCCCCGGCACAAAACATAGTTTCTACCGTCACCAGCGGCATCCGGCAAGTCATCAATGTTGTTGACGCTTATGCCAAAAGCGAAGAGGCGGCAGAAGCAGCATAGCTGTCTGCAATTGAAAAGAATTTACATAATTGAAGAAAAACCTTTGGAGGATATTCAAAATGGCTGATTTAGAAAAAATTGTTGAGGATTTGAGCAGCTTGAGCCTGTTGGAGGCTGCTGAGTTAACGAAATTACTGGAAGAAAAGTGGGGCGTCAGCGCGGCCGCTCCGGTTGCCATGGGTATGATGCCGATGGGCATGCCGGGTGCAGGCGACCAGGCGGCCGAGGAACAGACAGAGTTCGACGTAGTCCTGAAGGAAATCGGCCCCAAGAAGATCAACGTGATCAAGGAAGTGCGCGCGTTGACCGGCCTGGGCTTGAAAGAAGCGAAAGCTGTCGTAGACGAACTGGGCACCGTGATGGAAGCTGTGGGCAAGGAAGCGGCCGAAGAAGCCAAAGCCAAGCTGGAAGAAGTCGGCGCAGTCGTCGAAATCAAGTAATTGCTCGATCCGGCTCATTAATTGAACCGGCACCGTGGAGGAGGCCAACTCACGCCTGGGTTGGCCTCCTTCTGCGTAGGTTGCCTCCACAATGGGACGCGCCTCTTAACCCATGCTTGAACTGATCCTGGCCTCACAATCGCCGCGCAGGCGCGAATTGATTCAACTTCTCGGCTATCCGGTCCGCTTTATGTCCGCGGATGTGGATGAGAGCAGCATCACCCACCCTGATCCGGCAATGAATGTAACGGCGACGGCCCGATTGAAAGCAGCCGCAATCGCTGGGCAAATCGCCAGCCGATTCCGCGACACCGGCAGCGAGTCCCGGCATATCATCATCGCTGCGGATACCACGGTGGCCCTGGACGGCGATATGTTGGGTAAGCCAAAGGATGCGGCCAACGCCCGGCGGATGCTGAAAGCGCTGCGCGGCCGGACACATCAAGTGCATACCGGTATTGTGCTGCTCGACGTGACATCAGGCGAAGAAAGCGCCGGCGTTGCCACGGCAACCGTTACCATGCGCAATTATTCCGACACGGAAATGGACGCCTACATAGCCAGTGGAGATCCGCTGGATAAAGCCGGGGCGTACGCCATCCAGCACCCTGTTTTCCGGCCTGTGGCCCAGCTCGATGGGTGCTTTACAACGGTCATGGGCCTGCCGCTTTGCCGCCTGATCCAGATGATGGAAGCGATGCAACTGCCGATTCAGGCTGATTACGCGGCCGTCGGCCAGGCGCACCAACAATACCACTGCCGGACTTTCGATCTTTTACATCAATAATGTGTCACACGTGATGTGTCTCAGCAGCGCGACGCTGTGCAGGGCAAATTTCCCTCGTCCTCTCGCCCAACTCATGCTACAATTATTGACATAAGCCTTGTAGCCGGCATAGGTGACAGGACGGAAATCATTATGAGTGAAAAGCTTCAACAAGCGATTGAAGCTGTGCGGGACGGCCGAAAAAGAGAGGCCCAACGCCTGCTTACAGAAGCCATCAAAGAAAATCAGGACGACATCCAGGCATGGTATATGCTCAGTCACCTGGTTGCCTCAAAGCAAAAACAAATGGCTTACCTGGGTAAGGTGTTGACGCTTGATCCCGACCATGTTCGGGCCAGACAGCGGCTGGCTGCCCTTCAGGCGGAAGAGACGCCGGAAGTAGCCGCGGCTCACGAGCAAGATACACCAGCAGAAGAACCACAACCCCGTGAAGTTGCGGTATCCACCGATACGGCCGATTTCTTGACCCAGGAAAAAGGAGACTCACTGCCGCAATGGTTGGCCGAAGACGCCGCCTACCTGAATCTGGACCAGGCGGCCGCGACCGACGAGGTGGAATCTTCTCCTGCGCTTGGCGATGAAGGCAAGGGGATCCCAGATTGGCTGCAAGAAACACTCAGTTCTGATTGGGCCAAAGAGAAGCTGTCTCGTCCAACCCGTGCCGCCTTAATTGAAGACAGCCCGCAGGTAACTGATTACCTGGAGTCCAATCTACCGCAAGGAGAAACCCGGCGCGTGGCCGGGGCCGGACAGGATGTGTGGCTTAAACGTCTTCTGATTATCCTGGTGATCATCGCTATTCTCGTTTTCTCTTTCCTGGTTTACATGCTGGCGGCCGTTTCCTGAAAGCGTCTTTCTCATTTTTCGCTTGCCCTCCCCGGCGTTTCTGTATATAGTCCTCCGTATGAGCACGATTAGGCTGATCGAGGCCTCGCTCCGAACCGATCAAGGACGTGTCCGGGAGCATAACGAAGACTTTGTAACCTGTTGGGAGCCATCCAACGCAAACGAAGAAAAACAACATGGCTGGTTGTACATCCTCGCTGACGGCGTAGGTGGTGCAGAAGCGGGCGAAGTCGCCAGTCAGTACGCCAGCGAACGCACCGTTAAACATTATCTGGCCACCAGCGATGAACCAGACTGGAGCCGGCGGTTAGCCAGGGCCATCCAGTCAGCAAATCGAGACCTGCGCCAATTAGTCGCTCACGGCGAAGGCAGCCGTATGGCCACGACCATGGTGGCCGCAGTCATCACCGACCAGCGGGCTATCCTTGCCAACGTAGGAGACAGTCGCGGTTATTTATGGCGCAAGGGGCGTCTGCGCCAGATCACCAAAGACCAAAGCCTGGTGGCCAAGCTGGTCGAAGAAGGGGCCATCACCGAATCGGAAGCGCGTAATCATCCGCGCAAAAACGTCATCCTCTACAGCCTAGGCTCTGACAAGAAACCGAAAATAGATGTTTACACTGTCAAGTTAGAACCTGACGATGTTTTGTTGCTTTGCTCCGACGGATTGACGCGGCATATTTCAGATGATGAAATTGAGTTAGCTGTTACCCGTCAGGAACCGTCAGAAGCAACACAAACGTTGATCAGTTTAGCCAATTCACGCGGCGGCGAAGACAATATCTCCGTGGCGATTATTCGCCAGGACGGAAGACAAGCTGCTGCACAAAAAAAGATAATAACCGGACGCTACAACGAACCGGTTCGTGGCCAGACTGTGCTCTGGATATACACGTTTCTCTTAGCACTCGTGCAAACCATCCTCATCATTACCGTCTGGTTACTGCTCCGAGTTTGAAGTAGCTCCGTTACCATCAAAGGAAAAAATAATAAATGAACAAGAAATTACGAATCATTCCCCTGGGAGGCTTAGGGGAAATCGGGAAGAACATGACCGTTATGGAATACGATGATGAGATCATCGTAATTGACGCCGGAATCATGTTCCCCGAAAACGATATGTTGGGCATTGATGCCATCATTCCCGACTACAACTACCTGTTAGACAAAGGGGATCGGGTAAAAGCGGTGCTGATTACCCACGGTCACGAGGATCATGTTGGGGCGCTGCCCCATTTCCTGAACGACATTAACGCCCCCGTTTACGCCACCCCGCTCACGGCCGGTTTGATTGAAGTGAAGCTGCGCCAGGCCAAACTTTGGCAAGATGTGGAATTACACACCATCAAACCCGGTGAAGTATTCCGGATTGGCCCGTTCACCATTGAGCCGTTCCACATGACTCACAGCATCCCCGACTGCGTTGGTTTCGGGATCACGACTCCGGTGGGTCTGGTGGTTCATTCGGGCGATTATAAGTTTGATCACACGCCGGCCGACGGCCGTGCTTCCGACTTTGCCAAGCTGGCGGAGTTTTCCAGTCGCGGTGTGCTCTGCCTGCTGGCAGACAGCACCAACGCAGACAAACCGGGATGGACTGCATCAGAAATGGTGGTGGCCGATGCCCTGGATCACCTGTTCCGGGAAGCGCCGGGGCGTATTATTGTCGCCTCGTTCGCCTCGCTTATTTCCCGCATCCAGCAGGTGGCTGATACCGCAGCCCGGTACGGCCGTAAGCTGGCCATTACCGGCCGTTCCATGCGAGATAACACGAAGATGGCTCGCCGCCTGGGTTATTTGAACATCCCCGACGACATGCTCATTGACATTGATCAGGTATCCAGTCTGCCGCCCAATAAGGTAGCCATTATGGCCACCGGGACACAGGGAGAACCCACGGCCGTTATGGGGCGGCTGGCGCGCGGGCGGCACCGGCACTTGAAAATCCAGAAAGGAGACACTGTCGTTTTCTCAGCTCACACCATTCCCGGTAACGAAGAAACTGTGTACCGCACCATCAACCAACTCTTCCGGCGAGGCGCCAATGTGCTGTACGAAAAGATCGCCAATGTCCATGTTTCCGGCCACGCCAGCCAGGAAGAGATGAAACTGCTCATCAACCTGATTCGACCGAAATTCCTGGTTCCCATCCACGGCGAGCTGCGGCATCTGAAACACCACGCCTCGATGGCCCAACAATTGGGCATCCCCGAAAAAAATATCGCGGTGGTTGAAAACGGCACTCCCCTGGAACTCACCGAGAACAGCCTGAGCGTCGGCTCGCGCATGCCCGGCGGGTACATCTTCCTGGACGGAGCCGGAGTAGGCGACATCGGCTGGTCCGTGGTCCGCGACCGGGAAAAACTGGCGCAAAGCGGCTTTTTCTTCGCCGTTCTCTCCGCCAGTCACGGGAAACTGATTGGCAAGCCTCAAATCGTTTCGCGCGGTATTGTGGACATGAAGGAGGCTGAGGAGTTAATTGCCGGGGCAGAAAAAGCGATTGCCCGGGCTGTGAAAGCCTACCCCGGCGGCCGCAAATCGTTGAGCAAGTATGTGGAGGAGGCCCTTAACCGGTATCTGTACGCGGAAACCGGGAAACGGCCGTTGGTACAGGCAATTGTAAAATGAGTGAAACCGACTTTGATGTGGTCGTCATCGGGTCCGGGGCCGGCGGCCTGACTGCGGCCGTCGCCCTGGCGCAGGCGGGACAAAAGGTTCTGGTCTGTGAACAGCATTATGTGCCCGGCGGGTGGTGTCACTCCTTCACCCTGGAAGGGTACCGCTTCAGTCCTGGCGTGCATTACATCGGCGGCATCGGCCCCGGCGGACCGATGCGTGCCATTTACGAGGGACTAGGCGTGTCGAAAGACCTGGCGTTTTGCGAAATCAATCCCGACGGCCTCGACCACATCATTGTCAGCGGTGAACAATTCGACATCCCCAAAGGGCGCGACAAGTTTGCACAACGCCTGAAGCGCCGCTTCCCCGCCGAAGCAGAGGGCATTGACGGATATCTGAACGCGGTAACCGGCATCACCCGCGACATTTGGCGATTGTCACGGCTCAAGGGAACCAATGACATACTCCGGCTGCCGGCTGTCGCCCCTCATGCCCTGCGCTGGGGGCTGCGCACTGGCAGGGCGCTGATCAACCATTTTGTGACTGACCCGCTGCTACGAGCGATTCTGGCAGGACAATCGGGCGATCATGGGCTGCCGCCCTCGCAGGTGGCTGCGCCGGTGCATGCCTCCATTGTGAACCATTATCTGGACGGCGGTTACTATCCGCTTGGGGGCGGGTTTGCCATCCCCCGCGCGTTTGCCCGCGCATTAAAGCGGGCCGGCGGCGAACTGCGTCTGGATACGCCTGTGGCCCGCATCCTCCTTGAAGGCAAACAGATCGTTGGCGTCCGGCTGGCGGACGGCACGGAAATTCGCGCCCGGCATGTGATCAGCAATGCAGACCCGGCTGTGACGTTCGGCCGTCTCATCGGCCGGGCACAATTAAGCCTGCGGCTGCGACGCAAACTGGATCGCGTCCGATACTCGGTCTCTGCGCTCAGCCTCTTCCTCGCTGTAGATATGGATTTGCGCGGGGCGGGGCTGGACTCAGGCAACTATTGGTTTTACCGGCACGCAGACCTGGATCGGATTTACCAGGAGGGGCTTGATTCCCGTTTCATTCAAGGGGGACGGCCGCAGTCGCTGTTCCTTACGGTCACCACGCTGAAAGACCCATCCAAACTACACAGCGGTCATCACACTCTGGAAGCATTCACCTTTGTGGGATACGATCCCTTCCGCCGCTGGGCCGGCGGGCATGAGGAAAAACGCCCGCCTGAATATCTGGCGTTGAAGCGGCGGCTCATGACCGCCATGTTGGAAACGGCCGATGAGATCGCGCCCGGCCTGCGAGACAGCGCCGTCTTTTGCGATTTAGGGACGCCGCTGACGAACGAGCATTATATCGCCTCCACCTACGGCAACTTGTATGGCATTGCCAAAAGCCGCTTCCAGGTTGGCCCTCTGGCTTTCCCCGTGCGCACCGAATTCGACGGGTTGTGGATGTGCGGAGCCAGCACGCTAGGGCATGGCGTCGCTGGGGCAACGGCCTCCGGTTTATCCGCAGCCAAACACATCCTTCAATGCCGGACGGCCGAGCTACTCACTGCCGGCGGGCCTGAACTTCAAGTGTATCCCTCTGAAGATGTGTCCCGGTGGCCGGCCCGGCTGAGGCGGCGAATCCACGGCCGTCTTCGGGATTTGCAACGCGACACGGCCGTATCCTGATACGACAGCCGGTAAAACGCCCCTTCTACCCTCCCTTCCCCGTTCGTACCTCATTTCACTATCTTAAGCGCCGTTGTAATGATGATTACGTAAGATCGAATGGCAAGCCTGTAGGATGGGTTTGTAGCCCGGTGATCGGGCGTTCTGTATTGTAAAGTTACGTAACCGCGTTTGTCTGTATCGAGGAACTCCACACATGAACATGGCTGAGGAATATTCGCGTCGGTTACGTCTCCTGATCCTGCTCACCCTCCTCTTGCTGGTTTCATTGATTCTCGTCGGCCAGGCCTCCGCCGCCAATGCGCGGCACCTCCTCAAATCTTCCATCTCCGGCAGCGGCACTTTTAACGGGGCGTCGTCGGTCTTCACAGCCGATATTGACGGTGACGGCGATCAAGATGTCCTCGGTGCAGCCTGGGAAGCGCATGAGATCGCCTGGTGGGAAAATACAGCCAGGGACGGCTCCGCGTGGAACAAGCATGTCGTTGTCACCGGATTTGAAGCCCCTTACTCCGTGTATGCGGCCGATTTGGACGGGGACGGCGACCAGGATGTCTTAGGGTCAGCGTTAAATTCCGAGGAGATCGCCTGGTGGGAAAATACGGTTGGCGACGGATCCCTGTGGGTCATTCACGTAGTGGACGCAGCCTTTTTGGGAGCAACCTCAGCCATTGCGGCTGATATAGATGGAGATACCGACCTCGACATTATCGGTTCTGCACTGACTGCAAATGACGTCGCCTGGTGGGAAAACAGCGCCGGCGACGGCTCCGTATGGACAAAGCAAATCATAGACGGCATCTTTTTAGGCGCCTACTCTGTCCATGCCGCGGATATCGACGGCGACAATGATCTGGACGTGATTGGCGCAGCCTTTCTCGGCAACGATATTGCCTGGTGGGAAAACAGCGCCGCCGCCGGTGATGGCTCTACCTGGGTTAAGCATGTTGTTGATCTCTCTTTCTCAGGAGCGCGGTCTGTACACGGGGCCGATATTGACGGCGACGGGGATGTGGACATTGCCGGTGCTGCCCGGTTTGGCAGCCAAATCACCTGGTGGGAGAACACAAATGGCAACGGATCCGCCTGGACAAAGCAGGTGGTCAAGAGCGGCTTCATCGGCGCGATGTCCGTTCACACCGCCGACGTAGACGGGGACGGTGACATGGATTTGCTGGGCGCGGCCCTCAATCTTAATGATCTGACCTGGTGGGAGAACAGCATTGGCGACGGGACAGAATGGATCGAACATTTGGTGGATGGTTCATTCATTGGCGCTCAATCCGTATACACGGCCGATTTAGACGGCGACAACGACCTGGACATTCTCGGCGCGGCATTTTTCGGAGACGAGGTCGCATGGTGGAAAACGATCTTGTTGACGGTCAATACCACCAACGACACCGCCGATGCCAACCCGGGTGATGGAACCTGTGCCGACAGCAGCGGCAACTGCTCTTTACGGGCCGCAATTCAAGAAGCCAATGCCCTGCCCGGCGATGACACCATCGCTCTGCCCGCGAACACGTATCTGCTGACTTTGGCAGGCGCTCATGAAGATAACAATGCCAGCGGGGATTTAGATATCAGTGACAATTTAACCATCAACGGAGCGGGAGCTGTCACCACCATCGTTAATGGGGGCGGTCTGGATCGGGTATTCCATGTCTTAAACGGCGTCAGCGTTACCATCAACAACATCGCCATCAGCAATGGGGCTGCCCCCAGCGGTAATGATGGCGGGGGAATTTACAACGGCGGCTCCCTAACACTGAACGGCGCGGCTGTCAATAACAATACGGCCGCCAACGGGGGCGGCGTATCCAATTTAGGGATACTAAGCCTGTCCCAAACCACCATCAGCGGCAACACGGCCACCGTTGACGGCGGCGGCATTCACAACGGCAACTCGGCTACATTATCGCTGGTACAGAGCACACTCAGCGGTAACAGCGCCGGGCGAAACGGTGGCGGCTTCTACAACGGCATCTCCAGCGTGGTCACATTGAACAACAGCACCATCAGCGGCAACAGCGCCGATCAAGACGGAGGCGGCATCTTCACCGACAACTTCTCCGGCGTCATGTCGCTGAGTTTCAGCACAATCGCCTTCAACACGGCCGATGCAAACGCCAATGGCAGCGGCAATGGAGGTGGCATCGCCAGCGGCCCCCTTCCCCCCGGCGAAGTCAAAGTGAATAACAGCATCATTGCCGCGAACCTGGATTCAGGCGGGCAATCGCCGGATTGCAGCTTATCGTTAACCTCCCTAGACTACAATTTGCTTCAGGACAGTGCGGGGTGTTCGCTGTCAGGCGGGACACACGACATTATTGGCCAGACGGCTGGGCTTGCCGCGCTGGCCAGCAATGGCGGGCCTACGCTGACCCACGCCTTGCCGGGAACCAGCCCGGCCATTGAGCAGATTCCTAACGGCATCAATGGCTGCACCGGCGGCGCTAGCATGGACCAGCGTGGAGCTGTTCGGGCGGGCGGATCCACTGTAACCGGAGGCAGCTTCTGTGACATTGGCGCCTATGAACATGAGTCTACCATGGGGCCAACGGCCGTAACCCTGGCCGGCAGCTTCCGGGGCAACGCCGGCCCCAATGTATTGGGCTTGCTTTGGCTGGCATCATTTGCCGCCGGCATCACCGGACTGGTCGTGATCAAACAAACCCGGCTGGTCCAAAAGAAGAGATAAAGCTCTTCTGGTCAACCCCGGGATTGTTACTAAGCCTCCCAATTCCTCCTAAATTTCCCAGGCGTAGTGCACCAGATAGCTGATGTAATACTGCCCCTGCCACAGTTCCACGCCGACCACCCAGGTACCCCAATCAAATTCAGAGTCTCCTTCAGCGGGAGGGCGGAAAAAAGAGAAGTATCGGACAGATTGGTAGCCGTCTGGTAATTGCACGATTCCAGCCGTGGGGCCGTGCAGTATTTCGTTGCACGCGGTTTCGGCGGCCCCCAGGAGATCTTCCTGCAATAACGGCAGCATCACTTCAGAAAATGTTCCCACAATAGGACGGCCGCTGCCATCTTCAACCCCAAAATCGTACCTGGTACTGCTGTTGAACAGATCGCTCACTTCATCATGCGTGAGGCGCACCTTAGGATTCCACCAGGCTTGATGCAGGCGCAAGCCCCGTTCCAGATGAACCAATTGGGCCAGCAACTCCCCATCTTCTTCGCGTACGGCCGTGAGGAAGCTCCCCATTAAGGTCAGCACATCCGGTTCTGTGCAAAAGGTGTCGGCTTCAACGGTCTGGGCGAGGAACCGGCTATTCACCCACCCCTCTACCCCGGCAGCGGAAATGGGCACCCAGGTGGAACCGCTCACTTCCTGCCCCTCCCCGGTGATTTCCACGTCCGCGGCTTCAGGCGGCAGCACGCCAACCACCTCGTTTTCCACACCTGGCCCCGCGCGCACATTCAACTCATCATCGACCGTCACGAACGCAACTTGATACCGGGGTTCGGCCGGAGTGGGGACCGGTTCCGGGGGCGTTGGCGAGGCTGGGGGGCTGATCGTCGGCGCTGCATCAGAAACGGCCGTGGCTGCTAAAGTAGGCGTCGGCGGTTGCGTCTCCCCCGCCAGCGCCGGTTGTTCCGGTGCATGTATAACCAGCGTCGGGACGCTTAATGGCGGCTCATCACCTCCAGAAGCACAGCCAAATAACAGGCTGACCAGCAAGAATCCAACCACGCTCATCCCCTGCCGTAACGGCCGCCGAGAAGATGTTACCCAGTTCATTGAGTTACCCTCCAATCCAACAATCCATGTTCAATGCTGACAGTTCCATAACGCCGAGAATAGCTCTGATGTTCCCTGAAAGTATATCAGCAAATCGACCGTTGCGGGCGGGCTTTCCATTCCGTATGGGGAGATCGCATCAAAAACGGCGAACAGGCGTCAGTGACCCACCCGAACGATAAAACGCCGCGCACTTTGCACTGTACGCGCTCGCGCGGGATAATCTTCGTCGTTATCAGGATTTCAGACAGGGATCGCATCATGAAACGAGGACTGCGCCATTCCATCCGCGCTCAAATTCGTGACGTGCGGGTCCTGTTGCAAGAATCCCGGTACTCCCTCATCCTTTTCATCCTCATCCTGATAATCGGCGGGATCCTTTTTCATACCGCCTACACCTATCCCGGCACGGAGCAGCACCCGCCCTTTGGCGCCGCCCTCCACGCCACGTTTTCCCTCATCTTCTTTGAAACGCTGCTACCATTCCCAGAACATTGGGGGATGCAAGCTCTATTCTTCATCATCCCGATATTCGGACTGAGTGTAGTGGCTGACGGCGTGCTCCGCATCGGCACAGCTTTGATCAATAAGCAGTCCCGCACACAACAATGGCAGGTAGCTATGGCCTCAACTTTCAAAAATCACATCATTATTTGCGGCATGGGCAAGGTCGGGTACCGTGTCGCACTGGAACTGCTCAAGTTCGGCCGCGAGGTGGTGGCGGTTGAATCTGACGCAGACGGCATCTTCGTGGAAAGAGCCAGGGCGCAAGGCATCCCCGTCATCCAGGCCGACGCGCGCCGCACGGAAGCAATCCTCAAAGCCGGCGTGGAGCAGGCGGATGCGATCATTCCCTGCACCGACGATCAGATGACCAACCTGGATGTGGCTCTGGGCGCGCGAGAGATCAACCCCGGCATTAAAGTGGTCCTGCGCATGTTCGATGCAGACCTCGCCCGGCGCGTGGAGAAGGGCTTCGGCATCCACACAGCCTTCAGCACATCGGCCCTGGCAGCACCCATCTTTGCCACGGCCGCTATGCGGGTCAACGTCAAGCATTCGTTTTACGTGGGCGATGTGCTGCTCAGCCTCAGTGAAGTCGCTATCCAGCCTGATTCGCAATTGATCGGCCAGACCGTGAAACAATTAGAGGCCACCCTGGATTTGTCGGTGGTGTGCCTGCAATGTGGGGAGACAACTGATTTCCACCCCAGCCCCGAACAAGCCCTGTGTGCCGGGGATCATTTACTCGTGCTGGCCTCGTTGGAAGCCCTCCACAAACTCAGTCAAATCAACCTGGAACCTTAGCGGATTTGGGTCTTGAAAAAAACGTTGACAATATCCATTTATCTGTTACTATTCCGCCCATTATGAAGGATTTTTCGTTTCAAGTAGCGCGTCGTTTTCGTCGTCCTCGCCAGGCCCCTGGTCTGGTTTTTGCGCTTGCTTGAGACACACCTACAACAAGCAATGTCAACCGCCAGACCAGCCATAGTTGGTCTGGCGGTTTTGTTTTGGATGGTAAACAGGAATGATTAAATCAGGTATTTTTGGCGCAACCGGTTACGCCGGAGCGGAACTGGCCGGAATCCTCCAACGGCACCCGCAGACAGAGACGCTCTTTGCCACATCGCAATCATTTGCGGGACAGTGGCTGGACAACATTTACCCGCAGGCGCCGCATCTGCCGCTCATCGCCGGGGAAGAAGCCCCGCTCAACCAGGTAGATGTGGTGTTTTTATGTCTACCGCATGCGGCCGCGGCCGCAACGGCCGTTCACGCCCTGGAAGCCGGTGCGCGCGTCATTGACCTCAGCGCAGATTTCCGCATCCGGGATGCCGGAACCTACACCCAATGGTACGGCTCCCACCCTGCCCCCCACCTGCTGGACGAGGCCGTCTACGGCCTGACGGAATTTTCTGGCGATTTATTGCCCCCGGCCCGGCTCGTCGCCAACCCCGGCTGCTATCCCACCAGCATCTTACTCGCCCTGCAGCCGCTGCTTCAGGCCAATATCTCCATCGCCGGCCCCATCATCGCCGACAGCAAATCGGGCGTCTCCGGCGCAGGGCGCACGCCGAAGCAAAATACACACTTTGTGGAAGTCACCGATAATTTCTCCCCGTATAAGATCGGCCGTTCCCACCGCCACTTGCCGGAGATGGAGCAGTTTATCCATCACTTCGATAGCGATCTGGAGCTCATCTTCTCCCCACACCTGCTGCCCGTGCCGCGTGGCATACTCTCCACCATATATGTGCGGCTGGCAGAGGGCGTCCAAGCAGAGGCTTTGCGGGAGCTTTACGGCCGTGTCTATGCCGACAAGCCGTTCGTTCACCTCCTGCCGGCGGGGCAATTGGCCACCCTGGCCCACGTCACCCGCACCAACCGCTGCGTCATTGCGCTGAACCTGGTGGGGGAAATGCTCATTCTCACCTCAGCCATAGACAACCTGATCAAGGGCGCCGCCGGGCAGGCTGTGCAGAATATGAACATCATGTTCAGCTTAGAAGAAACACTTGGCCTGGCTGGTTAGCGCGACAGGACAGCGCGAGAAGGAGTGCGGGCTTTATCTCCCACCTCCGATGATGGATGGTCTTATGCATGTTCTGAAGATTGGCGGAAACGAGTTAAGCAGTCCTGGATTCCTGCCCACGCTGGCGCAGGCAGTCGCCGCCATGCCTGAACCGGTGACGATTGTGCACGGCGGCGGCCGGGCCATTGCCGATTTGCAGGCAAGACTGGGGCTGGTCACGTTCAAGGTGGATGGCCTGCGGGTCACGAATGAGGAATCATTGGCCGTGGCCCAAATGGTCTTATCCGGACAGGCGAACAAGCAAATTGTGGCCGCTTTGCTGGCCGCAGGCGTAGACGCGGTTGGTCTAAGCGGCGTGGATGGCGGGCTGCTGCGCTGCCAAAAGAAGCGCCACCCCGCGGCCGATCTGGGCTTTGTGGGCGAGATTGTGCAGGTCCGGGCGGAACTCATTGAGCTTCTGGCAGTGCGGAACATAACGGCCGTCATCTCCCCCATCTCGCTCGGCCTTGACGGGCAGATTTACAACGTGAACGCTGACGAAGCAGCCAGCGCAGCGGCCCTGGCCCTGGGGGCAAAGGTGCTGCATTTTGTGTCTAATGTGCCCGGCGTTTTGCAGAACGGCGCGGTTGTTCCCAGCCTTACGCCAGCACAAAGTGAACAGCTAATTCGCAAAGGTGTGGTGAACGGCGGCATGGTTCCCAAGGTGCGGGCTGCCTTGCATGCCGTTGAGCAGGGAGTTCCCCAGGCGCGCATTGTGAACCTGGCCGGTCTGACACAGGCTGGGGGAACCTATTTTGTGGGCGGGTGAAGCGCCAAAGATTGAAAAAGTGGATCAGAGCGGGATGTCGTTGAGCCGCCTTGCGCATCAATGAACAATCATCCCCCTAGAGGAAATATGAACCCAAACGAAATCATCCGGGCAGAAGCCAAATACATCGTCCATACTTACGTCCGGCCAGAGCTGGTATTCACGCACGGCAAGGGAGTGTACTTGTATGACAGCGACGGCAAACAGTATCTCGATTTCACATCGGGGATTGCCGTCACAGCATTGGGGCACGGGGATGAAGCGTGGGCAGCGGCCGTGTCCCGGCAGGCCGCCACCCTCACCCATGTCAGCAATCTCTACCATACAGCCCCTCATGTTGAACTGGCCCAACGTCTTGTCGAGCATTCCTTCGCCGACAAGGTTTTTTTCTGCAACTCCGGCGCAGAGGCCAATGAGGCGGCGATAAAGTTTGCCCGCAAGTGGAAGAGAGCAACCTCCAATCGCCAATCGCCAATCGCCAACATGGTCGCTTTCTCCGGCGGATTTCACGGCCGTACCGTAGGCGCGCTCTCCGTCACCCACAAACAGAAGTACCGGGAACCCTTCTCCCCCCTCATGCCCGGCGTGACTTTCGCCCAATACAATAACCTCGATTCCGCGCAGGCGGCCGTGAACGACGACACCTGCGCCGTCATCGTCGAACCGGTGCAGGGAGAAGGCGGCATTTACCCGGCCTCTGCCCGATTCCTCCAAGGTCTACGCGAATTATGCAACCACCATCACGCACTGCTCATCTTCGACGAAGTACAGTGTGGGCTGGGGCGCACCGGGCATTTATGGGCGCACGAAGCATACGCCGTCAAGCCCGACATCATGACATTGGCCAAGCCGCTGGCCGGAGGACTGCCCATTGGCGCTACGCTGGTCACACAGGCCGTCGCCGACGTGATTCAACCGGGCGACCACGGCAGCACATTCGCCGCAGGGCCGCTAGTGTGCCAGGCCGCGCAGGTCGTCTTTGACCGTGTTAGCCAGCCCGAATTCCTGGCTCAGGTGCGCCAAAACGGCGTGTACTTGAAACACCGTCTGCAAACAATGGAATCGGACCAAATTGTAGAAGTTCGCGGCGCGGGCCTGCTTGTCGGCTTGGAGTTGAAGGCGTCGGTAAAGCCTCTGATCGCCGCTGCCCGCGACAAGGGGTTGTTGATCATCAATGCCGGCGAGAACGTCCTTCGCCTGGCGCCCCCACTCATCGTGACGGGAGAGCAAATTGATTCAGCCGTGTCCATCATTGAGGCGTGTCTGAACGAGAACCGGAATTCGTAAACCGTTATCCGTAATCCGTTCACGGCCTACGGATTACGGGACATGGCCTACGGAATACGAAACAAACCCATGAACATCCGCCCCGCCCGCGAACACGACATTCCCGCTATCTTGCGACTGGTGAGCGACCACGCCCGACGCGGTGACTTGCTGCCCCGCACCGCTCTTTCTATCCGAGACACGCTCGACGACTGGCTTGTGGGCGAAGATGCGGATGGAGAAATCGTCGCCTGTGTCTCCCTGCTTTATTACACGCCTGTCTTGGCAGAAGTACGCTCACTGGCCGTCGCCGATAAGGTCAAAGGCCAGGGCTGGGGCAGGACCATCGTCAAGATGCTTATCACACGCACCAGACAACAAGGCGTCCCCACGCTATTTGCACTGACGCGAGCCACCCCGTTTTTCCAGAAAGCCGGCTTTACCATTACGAATAAGGAACGCTTTCCGGAGAAGGTGTGGCGTGATTGCAACATTTGCCCGCTGAAGAACGCCTGTGATGAAACGGCCGTTGTCATGCACCTAAATTCTCCACCAATTGAAATTCCCGTGTGGAACGCTTCACAGTTCCCATCACGTGACACAATTCACCTCGAAGAACAATCAGAAAAAGGAGTAATCCCCATGTCTAAGTCATCCATCAACAAAGTTGTCCTCGCCTATTCCGGCGGCCTCGACACCTCAGTCATCGTCCCCTGGCTGCGGGAGAATTATGGCTGCGAAGTCATTTGCTTCTGCGCTAACATAGGTCAAGGAGACGAGGAATTAGAAGGATTGGAGGAAAAAGGGCTGGCCAGCGGGGCCAGCAAGGTGATCATCGAGGATCTGCGCCACGAGTTCGCTCAGGATTTTCTCTTTCCCATGATCCAGTCCGGAGCTATCTATGAGCGTCAATATCTGCTGGGCACATCAGTGGCACGGCCGCTCATTGCCAAATGGCAGGTCGCTGTGGCCGAAGCGGAGGGCGCAGATGCGGTTGCGCACGGCGCCACCGGCAAGGGGAATGATCAGGTACGCTTTGAATTGACCTTTAAGGCCCTCAATCCTACACTCAAGGTCATTGCCCCCTGGCGTGAATGGCATATCCGCTCGCGGGAAGATGCGCTGGCTTATGCCAAAGAGCACAACGTGCCGGTCAAACACACCATCAAGTCCATCTACAGCCGCGACAACAACTTATGGCATATCTCCCATGAAGGGGGCATCCTGGAAGACCCGGCCAATGAGCCGGAGGAAGAGATGTACCAGTGGACAGTCTCGCCGGAAAACGCCCCCGACACACCGGAAGTAGTTGAGATCACCTTTGAGAAAGGGGTGCCTGTGGCTGTGAACGGCGTGCAGATGCCGCCGGCCGCGCTCATTGAGAAGCTCAATGCAGTGGGCGCGAAGCACGGCGTGGGCCGCATTGATCTGGTGGAAAACCGGTTGGTGGGGATGAAGTCACGCGGCGTGTACGAAACGCCCGGCGGTACCCTTCTGTACGCGGCACACCGGGAACTGGAATCACTCTGCCTGGATCGGGACACAGCTCATTACAAAGAGCAGATGGCCGTGCGCTATGCGGAACTGGTCTATTATGGCAAGTGGTACACTTCACTGCGCGAAGCGATGCAAGTATTCATTGAAAAGACGCAGGAGACGGTCACCGGCTGGGTGAAATTGAAGCTGTACAAGGGGAATGTGATGGTGGCCGGCCGCTACAGCCCCAACAGTCTGTACCGGGAAGATTTCGCCACCTTTGGCCAGGAAGATGTCTACGACCAGAAAGACGCCGTGGGCTTCATCACCCTCTTTGGCCTGCAAATGAAGGTGAAAGCGATGATGGAGGTCAGCGACGGAGGCAAAACCCGCTATGCTGCGCCCGATTATTCTAAGTTCAAGCGGGATTAGTGCCGGTGTTCAGTTATCATTGTTCAGTAATGAGCTTGCTGAAACAACCACAGGGACACGGGAAACAGCGGGGAATTGACCAGAGAACCTCCGCGCCCTCCGCGTCTCAGCGGTGACTTTTTTCAGTGAACTCAGTAATCACTGTTCAGTGGCGGAGTGATAATCTGGCTGCTTAACACCGACTTGCGCAAACCAACCGTATTGGCATAGCGGGCGTGGTTGGCCCAGCCGCGCGCGCTGGCCGTCAGCCGGTCAAAGCGGAGTTGCCCCACCCGGTAGGCAGTGACAGCGCGCCTCCACCGACGTTGGAAGGCAATCCCCCGGCTGCGCTTCAGCCGCCGCTTGTCGGGGAAGATGACAAAGCCCAGGAAATGGATGCCGTTCCCGACGGGACGAGGATGAAGGTGCGGATGCAGCGTCAGCCGCAGCTGCGCCAGACGTTTTTCTACAGCACGTTTCCACTGCCACAGGGTTGGTTTATCGTCGGCAAAAAACAGTATGTCGTCTACGAACCGCAGGTACCCTCGGCAGCGCAGTTCGCGCTTGACAAAATGATCGAACGGGTTGAGATACACATTGGCCCAGAACTGGCTCGTCAAATTACCGATGGGCAGGCCGCGCGGGCGCAAAGCGGCGAATAAATCGTCGCCGGGAAAGTAGGTCATCTCGTATTCATATTTGAGGACATCCTTACCCCCACCGAGAATCAGGTCAACGAGCCACATAACGTCCGGGTCGTTGATTTTACAAGCCAGGACGTCGCGTAGAATGGCGTGGTCAATGCTGGGGAAAAATTGACGCAGGTCACATTGCAGCACGAAGCGGTAACGGCGCGCGAACTGCTGGCAGCGGTCCAGGGCGCGGTGCGTCCCTTTGCCGACCCGGTTGGCGTAACTGTCGCTGATGAAACTGCGCTCAAAAACCGGCTCGATCAGGTTGCAGAGGGCGTGGTGAATCACCCGGTCACGAAACGGGGCGGCACTGATCAGGCGGCGTTTGGGGTCATGGATGTAGAAATTGACGTAAGGGCCGGGTCGGTAGGTATGGGCGTGCAGTTCTCGCTGCAATTGCAGCAGGTTGTCTTCCAGGCGGTGTTCGAAGACGGCTACGTTGGGCTGGCCCCGCTTGCCTTTGGCCGCTTTGCGGTAGGCGAGCAGGAGGTTGGGCCAACTGGCGAGTTGCGTGAACATGCTCGAAGGGAAGGTGACAGTCACCTTGGAAGTGACTGTCACCTGGGCGATACGCCAGGGACGAACCGAGGGCGCACCACCGTTGCTATTTGTCCGGCCCGTTAGTTATTAGTGACCGCTTTAGCGGTGAACGCGCTGAAACGCACACTATGAACGCAACCAGGCGCGGCCTGGAATAGGCTCCGCCGTTCATCTTAACCTCGGCAAGGAAGGCGTACCCGCCTTGCACTTCCGGTGGGACACTCCCACTGATGAGCGTGGACACCACTACCCGCACACCCCTGTTGTTGTTCCTGTTGTTCGGGTTGTTCCTGTTGCGGGCGGCAGCCGGTATGAGCCTATCCCGCTCCTATTGTCACCTTTTTCCAGCCGCCGAGCAAGCGCCCGATTTCGTCCACCATGCGGGCGGCGTGTTCGTATTGGCCGGGGTTCAGCCAATGCCAGCGATGGGCCAGGCGCAGGTAGTGGCGCACTTTGGCCAGCGCTTCATCCGCCAGGTTGAGCCGCTCCAGCCGGGCGCGGCCCCGGCGCATGTTGGCTTCTTCCAATCGCTCGCTCAAGTCGAAGGCGGCGTCCAGCAGCCGCTGGGTGACGGTGAAGCGGTGGGCGCGGGGAAAGTGGTTGGTGACGGGTAGCAGCCAGGTTAGAAAATCAAAGGTACGGGAGAAAATGGGCATTTCGGGTCGAGACATAAGATTGTTGTGAATTTCCCGGAAATCGGTCGTTTCCGGGAAATTGGAAAAGCTTGGGGGACACCCCCAAACCCCCGCAGAGGGCAGAGGCCGCGCCTGCGGCGCGGAAGATCAGAGATTCAGAGCACAGAGGGTTCAGCGGCCAGAGATGAACGGGGACACCACTACCCGCACACCCCAGCCGTCGTCCCTGCTGCCCGGGGCGGTCCCCGTGGCGGGCGGCAGCCGGGAGCCACTTTTCATGTTCATCACCAAATGCACCTCCTTTAATAACACGATAAACGGAATAATCACCCGCCAAGTTTTCGCGGCCGTCATCGGCCCAAAGCGGTGGCTAATCTTGTCTCTCTTCATTTTGCCAGCGTGTCTGGCACCACTCGTCT
>JBHHTQ010000062.1:0-21701 GCA_046753445.1 Anaerolineae bacterium
TTGGTGAGATGATAGGCGATGCTGCATCCGGCCACGCCGCCGCCGATGATGACCACGTGGGCCTGGGAGGGAAAATCAGGCATGGATAGGGAACTCTCTTTTTCCAGCTTTCATATAAAAAAAGGAGCAGGTTGTGAATCTGGCCTGCTCCTTACGCGCTGCTTCTTACTCGGGTGTCACATAGGCGGCCGTAATTCCGCCGTCCGCCAGGAACGTCGCCCCTGTCGTAAAGGAGGACTCATCTGAGGCCAGGAACAGGGCGGCTTTAGCCATTTCTGTCGCTTCGCCGAAACGGCCCATGGGGATATGCACCAAACGGCGTTGCCGCTTTTCTTCCGTGTTCAGGTACTTCATCAGCAATTCGGTGCGCAGCGGGCCAGGGCATAAGGCATTGACGCGGATGTTTTCGCGGGCGTGAATCGTCGCCAGCTCGCGGGTCATGGATAACACTGCGCCCTTGCTGGCCGTGTACGCCAACTGGGGCGTGGCTGCGCCCAGCACGGCCACGAACGAGGCGGTATTGATGATGGAGCCGCCGCCGGCCCGGCGTAGGGCAGGGATGCCGTACTTGCAGCCCAGGTACACCCCTTTGACATTGATGGCCATCGTCAGGTCCCATACATCTTCGCTGGTGTTGACGGCATCATCATCTTTGGCGTGAGAAATGCCGGCGTTGTTGAAGAGCACGTGGAGTTTGCCGAACCGCGTTTCGGCCGCCTGAACCATTTTTTCGCAATCGGCCGCTTTGGAAACGTCCGCATGAACATAGATGGCCTGTCCGCCGGCCGCTTCAATCATGCGCACGGTTTCTTGCCCGGCGTCATCGTTAATATCTACCACCACAATCTTGGCCCCTTCCTGGGCAAACAGTGTCGCCGATTCCCGGCCGATCCCGCTGCCTGCACCCGTGATGAGCGCTACTTTGTTCTCTAATCGCATCTTTCTCTCCTTGTTATGTAGAGTTATTCTTTGGCGTCACAATTTCAAAGAGGCTACTTCGGTCACAAACCGAAACCGGTCGCCGCGATACAAATCCTTGGCATATTCCACAGGACGATTATTCTGGTCGAAGCTCAAACGCCGTTCCAACATGAGCGATGCGCCAGGCTCAATCCCCAGCAGGCCGGCTTCATAGGAGGTGGCCTCCACTGCCTCCAGGCTTTGCTGCGCCTGGCTGATGACCACGCCATACTCTGTTTCCATTATTTCAAACAGGGAACGGGTACTCAGTGTGTGCTTCTCAAAACCGGGAAAACGTATGGCTGGCAAGATAAACTTTTCCAGCATGACCGGTTCCCGATTGACGAAACGGAGACGGTGGCAAGTGTAGACGGGTGTGGAAATCGGGAGGCGTAACTGCCGGGACACCGTTTCCCCAGCTAACTGTTGTTGGAACATGATGACCTGTCCCCCCGGCATGTACCCGCGACTGAGCATCTTTTTTGTAAATGGGAACAGGCGGGTTGCCTCGCGCTCAATCTTTGGTTCGGCCACATAGGTTCCTGCTCCCTGGCAGCGCGTGAGCAGCCCCTGAAGTTGGAGGACCTGAAGCGCCTGGCGCACGGTTTTCCGGTTGACGCTAAATTCCTGGCTGAGTTTCCTTTCCGGGGGCAGGCGATCACCAGGGGCCAATTTCCCCGACTCGATTTGCTCTAAAATTCGTTCGGCAATTTGGAGATAAACGGGGATTGGAGGTTGATTGACTGAAAGTCCCACAGCGGTCAGGGTATTCCTTAAGGTGCAAAAACAACGCAGAATTGGTGTACACCAATTCTGGCTACGGAGTATACCGCACCATAAATGAGCCTGTCAATCATTTGTCTGCTGGCCATTTTCGCAGAGGGATTGGGCCAGCCATCGTAGTTCAGCCAACAAGCTTTTGATGAAATGTACCTGGTTCGCAGCCCAACGGCGTTCTTTGAGCAAGGACATGCCGGGATTGGCGTCATTAAATGGGGTATCGCTGGGTTCTTTATAGGGGAGGTAGGGGTTGCGGCCCTCATCGGCGCGGCGGTAAGCGGGTGCGTAGTAGTTCACCTCTTGTTCGAGTGCGAAGCAGATCACTTGCGGCTTAGCTTCACCTAGCATAAGCAGTTCGTATAACATACGGCCGTAAGGGGTCTCATCTTCTGCTGAGCTTTGTACCACCCCAAGCCGCCCATAGCCGTTCCCTTCGCGGATCGTTTTGGCTCCCTTGAGGTGAACCTGGCGGATGTAGGGGGCTAATGTGCGCAGGGCAGGCAGCGGCCGCTCATAAGCGTTGATCATGTTGGTGAAGTCAAACAGAACGTGGAGACGGGGATGATTGACCGCTAGCAGCATGTGCACGATTTCGGTGGATTTCAGCGTTTCGTGTTGCTCGATATCGAAGTACAGGTCGTGTTTGTCAGCCAGTTCTCCCATGGTGCGCAGGTC
Organism: Anaerolineae bacterium; assembly: GCA_046753445.1. Taxonomy (GTDB): domain Bacteria; phylum Chloroflexota; class Anaerolineae; order Promineifilales; family Promineifilaceae; genus JAHEEY01. The sequence continues at coordinate 2,416 of JBHHTQ010000062.1, forward strand.
GGCCACGACTTGGGCCATGACGTCGGTTAATTGGCCTTCATAGCGAGGGTAGGCGCGGATGTTTTGCACGCCCAGCGCCTGTGCGATCCGGACAACACGGTTGATTTCTTCCCGGCCGGTATGGCTGGTTTCCAGGTGGATCGCCAGATTCAATCGTTCTGCGCGCTGCTTGAACCGGGCCAATGCCTCGGCGTGGCTGTGACTGAGGCTATGTTCTCCTCCGTCATCCACGTGAATATTGATCCCGTGCAGTTCATGCTCGAAGGAAAAGTTGAGGATGTCCACGGGTTTCAGGGAGCCGTAGGTTAGATTGTGGAGAAGGGAATAGGAATGTGCGTGCAGACGGATGTTGTCAATGCGGTCGATCAGGCGTGCGGCCGCCACGGCCGTCAATGTGATCGGCTTGCTGTCCGGGCAGTTTATGTGCAGAAGCTGCTGGAAATGTTGTCGGACGGCCGTTTGCACAAAGAAATCTGCGCATCACTATTCTGACGAATCCTTGGGATTCACCAGCAACACGGGGATGTCAACCTTACGCATCACGTGGTCGGCAATATCGCCGAAGAAAAAGCGCATCACCCCATCACGCGCGCGGGTGGACATGGCGATGACGTCAACCCCATGTTTTTTCATGAGCCGGATAATTTCCTGGGCCGGTTCGTCCGTGAAGCACACTGACACGGAAACAGAATACCCCTGGTTAGACAAACGCTGTACTGTGGGCAGGAGTTCTGCTTCGGCGTCTGCCTCCAGGCTGCCCTCCTGTTGGTGGGCGTAGATCGGGTGCGTTTTAGGGCCGACCGGATCTCCGCCCGGATCGAGCGCATAACCGGAGTCAGGATCCGGCGCTGCGATACCGATGGCCCGAGGCGGTTTGGTCACATAGAGCAAAATGAGTTCGTTTTGCTGGGCTGGCAGCAGCGATTCCACATACGGCAGGATTTTGCGACTTGATTCAGATCGAGTGACGGGGATCAATACTTTGTTCTTCGTCAAGGTTGACTCTCCTTGAAGCACGTGCTTATGGTGCTGCTTTGAGCCTGGTTGGCCGGACAGAGATGGGGTTATCGGCAGCTTACTCCTCGGCCCCCTTTAAGGACAACTTATCTCCTAAGTGGCAGGCTGCAAAATGTCCAGATTGGTATTCCTTCCATTCCGGCCTGACCGCCTTACAAATATCTTCCGCATACCGGCAGCGGGGGTGAAAATGGCAGCCCGGCGGAGGATCAATAGGGCTGGGAATCTCTCCTTGCAGTATGATTGGCTTCATGGCGGTATCAGGTTCTGGAACTGGAATAGCCGACATCAGCGCTTCTGTATACGGGTGTAAAGGATTAAAAAACAGTTCTTTGGTAGGGGCCATTTCCACAATCCGGCCCAAATACATAACGGCGACCCGGTCACTAATATACTCAACCACACTCAGATCGTGGGCAATAAAGAGAAGGGTCAGGTCAAATTCATCTTGTAAGTCGACCAGAAGATTCAATATCTCAGCCTGAACAGAAACATCCAGGGCAGAGACAGACTCATCGCAAACAATAAACTCGGGATGCAACACAAGAGCGCGAGCAATGCCAATTCGTTGCCGCTGCCCGCCGCTAAAAGCATGGGGGAAACGCCGAAGGTGTTCAATGTTCAATCGACAGCGAAGTGCAATATCAGCAACCCGTTCATTCAACTCCTTGCCCCGAACCACTTTGTTCACCACAAGGGGTTCGGCAATGATGTCGCGAACAGTCATGCGTGGATTGAGAGAGGAGTACGGGTCCTGAAAGATCATCTGCATGTGCTGGCGAAAAGCTTTCAGCTCTTTCCTGTTCAGAGCCAGCACATCCGCGACCTCTCCCTCCTTGAGTTGGAAGTAGACTTTCCCGCTTGTTGGCTCAAAAGCACGCAGGATCGCTCGCCCGACAGTCGTTTTGCCGGAACCGCTCTCTCCCACCAGCCCTAATGTTTCTCCCTTGTTAATGTAGAAACTGACATCGTCTACCGCTTTCACTGTTTGGGTGCTTGCCCCAAAGCGACCTGCGCGCAGAGGGAAAAATTTTCTCAGGTTTTCTACTTCCAATAATTTGAGGGTTCCTTCAGACATGGTTTTCTGCCTCAATCTTCATACAAAAAACAATTGACAGTATGGGTATCACTGATCTGCGTGGTATGTGGCACATCAACATCACAACGGCCGGGGATCATTTGTTGGCACCGGGTATGGAAGGGGCAACCTTGAGGCCGGGCGAGTGGGCTTGGAACCCCGCCTTCAATCGCCACTAGACGTTGATTCTTTCCCTTGCCGATACGTGGGATCGCATTCAGCAAATTGATAGTGTATGGGTGCTTGGGATTATAGAAGATGTCGCGCCGGGACCCTTGCTCAACCACCTCGCCCAGATACATCACCGCAATTTCGTCAGCGATCTGGGCGATCACACCCAGATTGTGGGTGATGAAAATGATCGCCATCCCAAACTCTTCTTGCAACTCTTTCATCAGCTCAAGAACCTGTGCCTGAATGGTGACATCTAGAGCAGTGGTAGGCTCATCAGCGATGAGGAGGGAGGGGTTGCTGGAGAGAGCGACAGCGATCATGGCCCGTTGGCGCATCCCCCCCGAAAGTTCGAAGGGGTACTGCTTAAAACGCTGCCGGGGGTTGGGGATCCCCACACGATCCAGCAAGTCAATGGCAATTTCTTGCGCTTCCTTTTTGCTTATATCACGGTGTTCTAGGATGGCTTCCATAATTTGGTTGCCAACCGTATAAACCGGTGAAAAGGAACTCATCGGTTCTTGAAAGATCACCGCTACTTCTCCCCCACGTATGTTTCGTATCTCTCGCCCATTTGGCTTGAGCTGCATGATTTCAACGATTTCGCCATTCTTTCGGTGTAGCTCAATCGAGGAGTCTTTGCCGATAACCGCATTTTTGGGCAGGAGCCGCATAATCGCCTGGGTGCTTACACTCTTACCGGAGCCGCTTTCACCTACGATACCCAGGGTTTGCCCCCGATTCACGGAGAAATTGACGCCGTCCACAGCGGTAATGATTCCTTCGTCTGTTTTGAAGGAGATTTTAAGATTTTGCACTTTGAGCAGGCGATGCCCATTGTTGGATTCGTTTGTTGTGATTGCCATTAATTTATCCCTATATCACGGTCAGCCACTCACCTGGTATGGATCCGCTGCATCCCTTACCCCATCACCTAACACGGTAAAGGCCAGAACGGAAGTGACCACAAACGCGGCCGGTATGAACAACCAGGGAGCTTGTTGGATGGCACGAACCGTCTGCGCATCTTGCAGCAGGACGCCCCAACTGATTGTCGGCGGCCGTAGCCCTAACCCGACGAAACTAAGAGCGGTCTCGCTTAAAATCACGTAAGGGAAGGAAATTACCAGGTCAACGATGATGTAACTCAAAAAAGCTGGCAGCAAGTGTCTGGCGATGATTCGACCGGCGCTGGCCCCGGCCAATGTGGCGGCCACCACATAATCCTCGCCGCGCAAGCTGAGCAGCTTTCCTCGAATACGGCGGGCCAGTGTTGGCCAGCCGACAATCGCCAAAACCAGCGTCATGGCGAAATAAACCTGGGTAGACGACCATTCTTGGGGAAAAGCGGCCGCCAGACCCATATACAGTGGGATCACTGGGACGACACGCACAATTTCAGTGAGCCGCTGGATAAAATAGTCGGTCCAGCCTCCAAAATAACCAGCCACCCCGCCGATAATCAATGCCAGCACAAAAGCAATGAGCACGCCCAATACACCAATGGATAACGAGGTGCGTGTGGCAATAAGCGTGCGGCTAAAGACATCTCGCCCTAGACTATCGGTGCCAAAGAGGTGAACTGACCCTTCGCTTACCCCAAATAAATGGGTTTGCATGTCAAACAGGCCCAATAATTTGTAAGGTTCACCCTGGACGAAAAACTGAATTTCACGGCGAATAGAAGGGTCGAATGTACTCTCCATTCGTAAGGTTTCTGGATTCCGTACAGATATGATTCCGGGAAGGAAGGGGCGTAAGGAACACCCATCATCGTTGCAAAAGCGGGGAATTTGGGGGCTGACCAAAACGGCTCCCCCAATTCGGGTTGTGCCGGTATAAGGTGCGAAAAAATCGGAGAAAAGCCCCAGAAACACCATTAAGAGCAGATAATACGCCCCGGCTTGAGCGACACGATGCTTGCGAAAACGCCACAGAATAAGCTGAAATTGGGTGGCTGAATAATAGCGCAGTACTTCTTCTGACTCTGACTGACTGCCAGGTATTGGTACGGCCGTTTGGGGGAATTCACTGGTTGCCATATCCCTTAACCTCCCGTTAGCTTTACACGCGGATCCAAGATCGCGAGTGCGATATCCGAGAGAAAGTTCATGAAGACGATCATGAAGGTCAAGATGAGCAGAATTGCGCCGGCTACAAACATATCCAGATCGAGATACGATTTAAGTAGCAATTCCCCCAACTCCGGAAGACCCAGGACCAGGGCGACAATTGGCAGTTCAGAAAAGATGCGGTTGGCATCGAAGCTTATCGTGCTGACGACGGGATTGATGGCCAGCCGGGCAGGATATTTAAGAAGCAGCTTCCACTCAGGAACTCCTCTGGCCCGCGCTGCGGTCACAGACAGGCTGTTCAGTTCATCAAGCATGGTGGCCCGCACTGTTTGTAATTGGAAGGCTGTAGCTGACCAGGCCAAAACGATGGCCGGAACGATGAGGTGACTGACCAGGTCCAATGCCTTTTCCACACTCCAGGGAGCATCTTTATATTCAGGAGAGAAAAGCCCGCCCACAGAGGTGTCGAAGTAAGTGATCGCTATATACAACATAACCAGAGCCAGCAAGAAGTTGGGCAGAGCTAATCCCAGGTAACTAAACACAGTCAACGAATAATCTGCTACTGAGTTTCGCTTGATGGCTGCATACATACCCACGGGGATCGCAATAAGGTATGTCACAATCAACGTAGAGAATAGGATTGCTAGGGTCAGCCAGATTTTTTGCCCGATTACGTTATTAACTGAAGTTTGAAAAGCGAAGGCTTCGCCAAAATCACCATGTAGGACAATGCCCCCGATCCAACTGAGATAGCGTTCCGGGGCCGGCCGATCAAGGCCAAACTCCGCCCGGATATTTTCAATATCTGCCTCAGTAAAAATGGTGCCCGTCCCTGAAAATTTTCGGAACGCCCACCGCTCAGCATAATCACCGGGAGGAAGCTCCATGATGGCAAAGACCATGATCGACACGAAGAACATCGTCACAATCATGCCGATAATGCGCTGAATTAAAAAACGGAGCATGTCATCTTCTCCTTAATATGCATGATTGAAGTGAGAATGCTCTCCAGTTCACTGGATTGATACGATAAAAAATCAGATAGATTGGAGTCCAAAGTTTGCTCTTTGGACTCCAAATCTCTGAACATTGGGCCTCAGCCCCCAACCCCTCTCCCGCAAGGGGGAGGGGTGTCGCATAAGGGGGGTGAGGGTGATTTATGGTTCTGGTTCTTATTCTTCGAAGTACCACTGGGCCGGGATCATTGGGTAGGAACGGTAGTAGTCATAGCTTACTACCGTGTAAGGCCCAAAGTTGTGTAACCGGTTGGTGTGGATGATCGGGGTCTTCAGATTTCCGGCAATACCGATCTTCCACAGATTGTTCACGTGAATGTCAACAATCTGCTTGCCCAGGGCATCGCTTTCCGGTGATCCCAGTGGGTGTTGGAGGAATTGGGCGACAATATCGTACAGTTCCAGGGCATCAGCCGGCGGCTCAATACCCGAGGCGCCATTCGTGTCTACCCATTCAGCCCACCCATAAGCGATACCAGGGTTAAACGGCTCGCCAAACGGCGGCAGCAGCATCTCGGTGTTCATCACGATGATGGCGCCGGCCGTGCCGTCATACTTCCAGGTGAGCACATCGGCCTGATTGGCATTGGCGCGCTCACGGTATTCGTCAGAGGTTACTTCCTTGAGGACAGTGGAAATACCAACGGCTTCCCAATAATCTTTGACCAATTCATGGGTAGCCACAGGGCCGCCCTGATTCGCGAATTGAAGATCGAGGGCGAGAGCTGAGCCGTCAAATCGGTCACGGAAGCCGTCACCATCCACATCAACCAGACCCATCTCGTCGAGCAGCGCATTGGCCCGATCTGGATCGTACTCGATGAAGGCGGTCTTATGCTCTTCGGTGACGAAGTTAACGGTGTTCGGATCAGCCGGAGTGGCCTGAATCGGCTCCGCCTGGCCGAGGTAGACCAACTCAACGATCTCATCCCGGTTAATGGCTACAGACATCGCCTGGCGGAAGCGCAGATCATTGAAGATTTCGCGCAGCCCCTCGTCCGGATGGGTCAAGTTAAAGCCGTAGAAGACGGTTGCGCCCACACCGAAGCCCAAGTCAACGGTGTAATTACCGTTTGCCTCATTCTCTTTGTAGAGGGTGAAGTCAACGATGTCAATGGATTGAACTTTGTAGTCAACTTCGCCGTTGGTGATTTTCAGGTTACGCACTTCTGAATCTGGGACGTACAACTCGTCTTGTTCGTTGATGTAGGGCAGTTGGTTGCCTACGGTATCAACCATGTAGTAGTAGGGGTTGGCCACCAGGTGACGCCCTTCGGTGGTCTCTTCTACTAAAATATGGGATTCCAGCGTGGGCAGCACGTCATCCGCCTCGCCGCTCAACAGTGGGGAGGGGGTGTCGGTCCAGTCGCTGTTACCATAGTAGAGTTCGCCCACTTCGGGAAGGGTCATGCCTTCGGCCATTTTCTTTTCATAGAAATGTTTTGGTTGGAAGGGTTGGATGTAGGTGGTGGCAAAGAAGTTCAGGATACCAGGGGTTGGTACCGGGAAGATGAATTTGACGGTTGTTTCATCGACCGCTTCAACCTTCATAGTATCGTCGCCAAAGACGGCCCAACCCGGCGTATTGCCGTAAACGTCAGGGTTCAGGATCAGTTCATTCATCCAGAACTCAACGTCGGCCGAAGTGAACGGTTCGCCATCAGACCATTTGTGGCCTTTGCGCAGGAAGACAGTCAGCTCGGTGAAGTCGTCGTTCCACTCCCAACCTTTGGCCACGTTAGGCTCGATTGTTACGTAGTCATCGCCGAAGCGAACAAGATTCACATGACGAACGCTCAAGAAGTCGGACGTGCCGGCTTCGGTTGCGTTTGAAAGCGCATGGAATACGCCACCGTACTTGCCGATGGATTCGTAAGGCACGATAACCAATGGTTCATCCGGGATACGCTCATCTACTGGCGGCAGGTCCGGGTTATTGGTGATCTGGGCGTTGAGATCGGCGATGGACGGGTTCTCATTAAAGGTCATGGTACAACCGGCCGCGGCTTCGTAGTCGGATAATTCGTAGATTCGCTCGAACTCACCAGGGGCAACCCCAGCGCGGTCGCCAATGGTAACGGCAGGGCAGCCAGCAATTTCTTCGGTTGTTGTTTCCGCAGGTGCGGTTTCTCCGCCGGTTTCGGCGGGCGCCGTCTCCTCCGTGGTTTCGGTGGCCCCACCCGTGTCAGGGGGTGTTGTCTCTTCTTGCGTCCCGCCGCCGCAAGCGACGAGCAGAGCTGCTAGTAAAACGAACAGCGTAATAAGCCAAAACTTTCGCCTATTTTGCATTTCTCTCTCTCCTTTTGAGTTTGGTCCTGGACACTTATGTCCAATTAACAAGGTTTTTGCAACGTTTTGGGAACAAAAAACGATCACACCATAAGCAATATTCTTCCTCCCTATGTTCAGATAAATTTCCTCATCACAGCTCCTGCCCCGATAGTGTGGATAGGAGACGTGCTTAGAAGACATGGTAAGTTTGACGGCTCAAGCTATTTGCTTATGAAAACACCTCATTTATTGATCGGGTTTTGCCACTTTCGTCACAAACCGAAAACGGTCGCCGCGATATAAATCTTTGGCGTATTCAACAGGACGGCCGTCTTGATCGAAGCCTAGTCGTTGTTCCAATAAAAGCGGGGTGCCTTGTTCTACTCCTAATAGTTCAGCTTCATACTCGGTGGCGCTAACTGCCTCAATGCTTTGACGGGCCTGGTCAATGATCACGCCGTATTCCGTTTCCAAAATTTCATACACTGAGCGATCTTCCAGATTATGCGCTTCAAGCGAGGGAAAATACTGCGTGGGCAGCACAAATTTTTCCAACATAGTAGGTTCGTTATTAAGGAGTCGGACGCGATGTCCGTAGTAGACAAGCGTGGAGAGAGGGATTTGAAGCTTTCGGGCGACAGATACATCGCATGCGCGCTGTTCCAGCATGACCATTTTGGCTCCTGTCAGGTATCCGCGGCGCTGCATTCCTTTGGTGAAAGGGACCAGTTGATCCGCATCTCTTTCAATCTTAGGCTCAGCAACATAAGTACCCACGCCTCGTTGGCGCACCAGCAACCCTTGAGTTTCGAGCATCCGTAATGCTTCGCGCAGTGTCCGGCGATTGACGCCAAGCGTCTCACTCAGTTCTCGTTCTGGAGGCAGGCGATCCCCCGGGGCCAGTTTGCCGGATTCAATGCGATTGAGCAGCCCTTCAGCAATTTGAATGTACAGGGGGGCAACCGTTGTAGGTTGGTTCATTGGTATACACCAAAATTGATCGGGCGCATTTAACCATACTTTTAGCGTTTTGTCCAATGGTTTTTCAGAGAAAAACGGGCCGATTCGTGCGTGATTTGTGATTTGACTATAATGTTTCCTGGCAATGCGTCGAACCGTTTGCAGAAGGTGGATTAAGACGTTGGGAAAACAGAGGATAACGGCCGTTTTATATGCTGGCGTGTGCTTGCTGGTGATTGCATCAGCCTGTGAATTCAGACCGACGGTCGCTCCCCTGCCGACGGCCGCTCCCTCGCCGACACAAGTTCCGGCCACAGATGTTCCGGAACCCCCGCCTATCCCGGAGGTGACGGCCGTGCCCTCTCCTACACCGCTGCCCACCTACACACCTGCGGCCGCGCCCCAGGCCATACCCACCCATGACCCCACCCTGGCAGAGTGGACGGTCATGGTGTACCTGGATGCGGACAACAACCTGGAGGCGTCCGGCCTGATTGACTTCAATGAAATGGAAGCGGCCGGTGAATCTGGTAAAGTCAACGTGTTGGTGCAGATAGACCGGGCGGTGGGAGAGACGGCCGCCGACGAGGATTGGACCGGCGTTCGCCGCTACCGGATTCGCGCCGACAAAGACCCCATTGCTGTTGGCTCTGAGCTGGTGGCGACCCTGGGTGAACTCAACATGGGCGACCCGCGCGTGCTGGCCGACTTCATCGCCTGGGGCATCCGCAGCTATCCGGCTAATCGGTACACGCTCATTCTGTGGGATCACGGTGCCGGCTGGAACGGCATCGCATTCGACGAAGAGACGGCCGATTCAGGTGACGATGCCCGCATCACTCTGGCCGACCTTGACCTGGCCCTGACACAAGGGCTGCAGGAGGGGGGGCTGGATCGCCTCGACCTGGTTGCCTTCGATGCCTGCCTGATGGGCCAACTGGACGTGTTTCAGACCTTGCAGCCGCACGCGCGTTATGCCGTTGGCTCAGAGGAATTGACGCCGGGACAGGGATGGGATTACGAAGCTGTCCTGCGCCAATGGGTTGCTGATCCTGGCCGGGATGGACGACAATTGGCCAGCCAGATGGCGAGTGACTTTGTCACTTATTATTCGCAGACGGAGCCGGAAGATTTTGTGACTATGGCGGCCGTAGACTTGGCGCAGGTACCGCGGGTGAGCTACGCGCTGGAGCAACTGGCGGCTGTGTTGATGGATGACCCCGCCTTTGTTGTCAGTGCGGTGGGAGACGCTCGCAGCGGGGCCGAGGCATATGCCCGAGTCTATGCTGACGAATTTGAGCGTTACGCGGCCATTGACCTTCACCATTTCGCCTCTATTTTGGCGCAGCGCACGCCCAATGAATGGGTGGCGGCCGCGGCTGAGGATGTGATGCGCGCCATCGAATCGGCCGTGATCGCCAATGAGCATGGCGCCGGATTTAAGAACAGCGGCGGCATGGCCGTTTACTTTCCCCGCACGGCCGAATTCTATGCCTCATCCTATGCTCAGGTGACGACCAACCAGACCTGGAACGCATTCCTGAACAGCTATCATGCGGCCGGACAGGCGCATGTCCCCCCGCCTGAGGTTCACCTGGTCAGCGTCTTGAGCGAAACTGTCTCTGTGCAACAGCCCGCTTACCTGGACTTTGAGATCATCGGGCGGGATATTGTCGACGTGTCGCTCGTCGGCGGCCGCTACGAACCGGACGGCCGCCAGCGTTTGCTTGAATTCGACCGCTTGATTCCTGAGCCAACGTATTTGCCGGATGGCAGCCAGTTGATCGAGTGGCGCGACGGCGTGCATGAGGATTTCTTCGTCTGGAACACAAAGGTGACTTACCTGTACGACGCTGCCGGTAACGGCGATTTCGTGGTCATGTGGCCCACCGAAAGCGGCACCAGCCTCTTCACCGTTCAGGGGCGTTACCAGCGAGCGGACGGCGGCCCGACCTTCGATGCCAATCTGGCGTTTGATCATGACACAGGCCGGCTGGATCGCGTCTGGGTGTTTCAATCGGATGAAAGCGCCGCTCCAGCCGAATTAACGCCGCAGCCGGATGATGAGTTCCAGGTTTACAACTTGTTCTGGCAGCCGGACGGCCGCGTAGAACGGGAGCCGGGTCCGCGCCTGTTCTTCGATGAGGCGCGGCAGCTTTATTACGATTGGCGGCCGCTGCCCGACGGCCGCTACTTCCTGGGCTTTGTGGCGGAGAACGTGGCCGGAGAAACGGCCGACGCGTTCACAGACCTGATGATTGACAATAGCGGGACGCAGCCGGGATACGCCGCTTATCTCGACCCCTATCTCGGATTCCGCTTCCTCTATCCGGAAACCTGGTATGCGCCTGTCTACACGGGGACCCTTTTGTATACGGCCGATTTGTCAGGCATGCTCCAGATGCAAATCAGTACCTTCCCCAATTTGGACGCGGGAGTTGACGCGGCCGCGTTGAAAGCAGAAACGCTGAAGCAGTTCGGAGCGGTAGACATTCTCTTTGAGGACGAGGTTGCACTGGATGGGATCAGGGGGCTGCGCACAGTTTACGGTTACGACAAAGCAGGAGAGGGGCCTTACACCGGCATCTTCTTCACCGTCGTCAAAAACGGCACCGGTTTTGTGGTAGATGTGGAAGGCCGGTCGGCCGATGAGGCGAAGACGATTGCGGCCGTAGAGACGATGACCGCATCTTGGACTTTCCTGCCCATTGGTTTTGGCTTGCGGCCGGGCGCCTGGGCGACGATTGATCTGGATGCGTTCACAGTGGCGCAGCCTGCGGATTTCATCTACCAGGAGGTGGATGGCTGGCAGCGGTTCAGCAGCGACGGCTTCACCTTCGTCGCGCTGCGCACGCAGCCGGCGACCATCAGCGTGGAGGGAGTACTGGCGGCGTTGATACGGGATGCGGGCGCCGGCGTCAGCGAGTTCACCGCCGGGGAGCCGTTCCGCTTCCCCCTGGGCGGGGCTGTCTGGGAACGGGCCGACTTTCGTTATATGGCCAGGGACGGCCGCGAAATCTGGGGCTTCATCATGGTAAAAGTGGAAGCGGGACAAGAAGTGGTGGCGTGGGCCGAGGCGCCGGCCACCACTTACAATGAATTGGAGTCACCTATTTTCCTGACGATGATCTCCGATATGAGCCTGGCAAACGGGGCGTCGCCGAGGTTGAATCCATAGTCCGCAGCCTATATCTACTCAAACGCGGGCTGTCGCCCCGCCCCGCCGATCATCTCCAGCAGCCACCAGACGGCCGCTTTCCGTGCGGGACACGCTGTGCGCCCCGCCGAAGTAAATGCTCCGCCGGTTCCACCGATTTACCGGATACCCGGACGCCTCTAATTCATCCACGGCCGCCGGATCAAAGCCTGCCTCGCATTGGAGCACCCCATGTTCCACGTGAACGCGGGCCGTGTTAACTGCCTCCTGCAGCGCCATGCCGAAGTCGAGCAAGTTACTGAGCACCTGCAAGATGGCGCTGCGGATGCGAATACTGCCCCCACTGCCGACAACCAGGCGCGTCTGCCCGTTCAACAGCACAATGGTGGGCGTCATCATCGTGTAAATGCGGCGGCCCGGCGGGCGGGTGTGGAAGCCGTTGGGGTGCAAATCTGCTTCGCCTAGGATGTTGTTGGGGATGTAGCCGGTGCCGGGCACCACATATCCCGCTGACTCTCCGGCCGTATTGGTCAGGCTGATGGACAGGCCATCGCCGTCAATGACGCTGATTTGGCTCGTATCTTGAGGGCCGCGCGGTTCCGCCATGACCGTAGAGGCGCGGCCGGTGCGCAGGGTGCACGTTACCTCTTCGACATACCGGCAGACGAAATCGTCGCTGAGAAATTGGAAGACGGCCGCATCTGCAGGCGCCGTCTCAACCAACTGCTCCCAGCGGGCGCGGGCGCGCGAGGTGGCGGCCATGATTTCGTACAACAGCCGCAAGTGGGCGGCCGAACCATGCGCCAGTTGGCCGACCTCAAAACGGGACAGGAGTTTCAGGGTGAAGGCGGTGAGCACGCCGCCGGTTGAGCTGGGCGGCGGCAGCAAAATCTCATAAGCTCGATAGGGGAGGCGGATGGAGTCCACCGCGTACACCTGGTACTGTTCCAGGTCGGTGGCCGTCAGCAAGCCGCCGTTGGCAGCCTGATCGGCGAGGATCGCCTGGGCTAAACGGCCGCGGCGGGCCAGCGTTTCCCCCTCGTTAGCCAGATCGGTGAGCGTTTGCGCCAGGTGAGGGACGAACAAATGCTCGCCAGGCCGGATCATGCGGCCGTTGGGGGCGAAGATGGCCCTCATGCCCTCCGTGTGCGTATACAGGGGGGTGAGCAGTTCACATGTTTCTGCCTGGAACCGGGCGATGGGCAAGCCCTTCTGCGCCAATTCGATGGCCGGCTTCAGCAGTATAGACAGGGGGAGACGGCCGTGATTCGCCGCCAGCGTACAAAGTCCGGCGATATTGCCCGGCACAGCCACCGAAGCGCGCCCCAGGTGGAAGTCCTGCGTCGTCGCGCCGAAATCAATGGTCACCTGCTCAAAGTCCATCTCGACCGGCCCCTCTCGTCCCAAACCAGGTGTATTACTGAAGAAGTCGTACACTAGCGAGCGGCCGTTATGCGGGTCGAAAATATGGACGATGCCGCTGCCGCCCAGATGCACGACGCCAATCTCGGCGATAAATGAGGCGAAGGCGGCGGCGACGGCCGCATCGACTGCGTTGCCGCCCTGCGTCAACATGGCTGCCCCGGCCGCGGCCGTTTCCGTTCCACCTGCAGCAATCACGCCCAGCATTGGCGCCTCCAGCAGGTAGTGATTCCGCCTCCTGTGCCCGGCTCGTCAATCAGTTCACAAGACATGGGATACCTCACATTTGAGTTTAGGGTTCATAGTTTACCTTACATGCGGGTGATTTGCAGGGTGCGGGCGCCTCTCTTGGTACGCTTCCTCTATTTTCAGATTAGCCGATTTTCCCCGTTCGTGATAGAAACCAGCATCAACGAAACACGGCCGCGCTGTGTTGCATGAGCAGCGGCCGACAAGGGAACCTTGCATGTCTAACTCTCAACCATACGCACAAATTGAAGCCTTTCTGAATCACCATTTGTCGGAATATTTGGAGATGCTGCGCCAGATGGTGGCCATCAACAGCTTTACCGCCAACGCAGCAGGTGTGAACGCCCTCGGCCAATTGACGGCGGCCGCCTTCGCTCCGCTGGGATTTACGGCCGAAACGGCCCCCTCGGTCAACCCTGATTATGGGGCGCACCTTGTTTTAACCCGGCCGGGGAAATCGGGCCGCCGCATTGGCCTGGTGTCCCATCTGGACACTGTCTTCCCCCCGGAGGAAGAAGCGCGCAACGATTTTTCTTGGCGGGTGGCGGGAGACAGGATTTATGGGCCGGGCACAGTGGATATCAAGGGGGGCACGGTGATCATGTATATGATGCTGGCGGCGATGCAGGCTGTCCTGCCCGACCTGTTTGAGGGGATGACCTGGGTGCTGCTGCTGGATGCTTCGGAAGAGACGGCCGCTGAAGATTTCGGCCATCTTTGTCTGGAGCGTTTGGCCGGCCCGGATACGCTAGCCTGTCTGGTGATGGAAGGGGGGCGTATGGATGGGAAGAACTTTTTGGCCGTCCGCGCGCGCAAGGGGATGGTAGTGGGGCGGATCACGGTAGAGGGCAAAGCGGCCCACGCCGGCACATCCCATTCCAACGGCGCCAACGCCATTGTGCAGTTGGCGAACACCATCCAGCGCCTGGCAGCTCTGACCGATTATGATCGAGATATCACTGTCAACGTAGGCGCTGTCTCCGGCGGAACCGTTACCAACCGCGTGCCCCATTATGCGGAAGCTTTGTTTGAGATGCGCGCCTTCACGCCGGAGGTTTACGATGAGACGCTGTCCCGGATTCTGGCTTTGCAGGAACAGTCCGATGTTCGCAGCGCCGACGGTAAATATCCTTGCCGGGTTTCAATTGAAGTGCTGCGCCAGACCGCTCCCTGGCCCCGAAATGAAGGCACAGACCGCCTGATTGCCCTATGGCAGGAAGCGGCCGCGTCGCTGGGTTACCGCGTATTGCCTGAAGAGCGGGGCGGATTGAGCGACGGCAATCATTTCTGGCATGCAATTCCGACGATTGATGGGATGGGAGCGGCAGGGAACAATGCCCACTGTTCGGAACGGAGTGACGACGGCAGTAAGGACCAGGAATACTGCCTGATGTCGTCCTTTGTGCCTAAAGCGTTGCTCAATGTGGCGGCCGTCATGCGGCTGGCCGGTTATGGGGGGAATTGATCTGGGAAATTGTTTTGCGCGCGATGGGAGGAGAATGAGATGAGCCATAATCGCTTGGGGACTTTGTGCGCGGGGTTATTGGGACTTGGCTGGCTGGCGGCCGTGGCCATCAATCTCATCTTCTGGTTCCCGCAGGTGCAGGCGCTTGGGCCGGAATTTTGGGATGACGGCCAGTTATTTTTGGCGTTTGTACGCGATAACGCCGTCACATGGAAGCTGTTTCACCTGGGCGCGACCATTGGCCTGGCAGGGCTGATCTTGTTGATCCCGCTGCTGGCTGAACTGGACGGGCAGGATACGCGGCGGCAGGCATTCACCGCCGTTGGCCTGGTGGGAGCGGTCTTTGTTCTATTGGCCACGCTGATTGATTTCCTGGGGACGCCCGTACTGGCCCGGCTGGCAGCCGGGGACCTGCCCTTCGTGGAGCAAATCTGGCAGTTTATGGAGCCGTGGCGGGACGCGGGCTTGAAAACGTTGAGTTACTGGTTCCTCGGCATTTGGGCGCTGTGGGTCGGCGGCCGTTGGCGGCTGCACGATGAGTTGCGGCTGGGACGTTTTAGCCAGGTGATGGCCGCAGCCCTCCTGCTCCTGGCGCTGATTGAAACGGCCGTGCCCCGACCGTTCGTGTATGCGCTGGGCGAGACCGGATTAGGCGGCGTGGCCTTCTTGCTGCTGCCCATTTGGGGCTTGTGGACGGCGCATTGGTTTTGGCAGCGAGAACTGGCTGATGTGAATGGATGAATGGGTGAGGGGATGAAGCATGGACTGGGATAACTTGCTGGCCGATTGCGTGGACTTCACACAACGACTGATCCGGACGCCGAGCATGCCGCGGGAGGAAACGGCCGTCGCTGAACTGGTGCTGACTGAGATGCGCCGGCTGGGCTTCGACGAGGTGTGGCGCGACGATATCGGCAATGTGAGCGGCCGCATCTACGGCCAGGATCGCAGCCTGGGCACATTGGTGCTTAACAGCCACCTGGACCACGTAGATCCCGGCGATCCTGCCCTTTGGCCAGTCCCCCCTTATTCTGCTGAAATTGTAGACGGCCGTATTTTGGGCCGGGGCGCGTGTGATATCAAAGGCCCGCTGGCGGTTCAGGTTTACAGTATGGCCGCCTTGCTGCGCAGCGGGGAGCGGCCGCGCCGGGACGTCGTTTTTTCCGGGGTGGTGGAGGAAGAAATCGGCGGGGCGGGGGCCGTTTATTGGGTCGAACACCTTGATTATGAGGTGGCCCTGGTGGTGTTGGGTGAGCCGTCAGACAATAACCTGGCACTGGGGCACCGGGGCGTTGTGCAAATGTGGCTTACCTTTCACGGCCGATCTGTCCATGCCAGCGTGCCTGAACAGGGCGAGAACCCAAACTATGCCCTGGCCGCCTTTCTGGAACGTTTGCAAACTCGCCACGGTGAGCTGTCGAGCCATCCGTTGCTTGGTCCCACCAGCGTGGCGCCCACCATTATCGAAGTGGACACAAAGAGCGCCAATGTGACCCCGGCCTGGACACGCGTCCTGCTTGATTTCCGCACGGCGAGTGAGAGCGTCAACAGCCTGCAGGCGTTCATCCACCGCCTGGCGGCCGACTGGTCTCACGAGATCACAAATGCTTGGTGTACCCCGCCCCAGCCTTTCATCGATTCTGATGAAACAATTTACGGATACTATACACCACCGGAGAGCGAGGTGGTTCTGCGGGCCGGCGCGGCGATTGGGAAGGGCATGGGGTATGCGCCGGCTTTGACGAGCTACCATTTCGCCACGGACGGCCGTCATTTTGTTCCCTACAATATCCCCATCATTGGCTACTCGGCAGCCGAGGAGCCTCTGGCGCATACGATCCACGACAGCATCTCCATTGCCAAGATGGCAGACAGCCTCCGCGGGCATGTCCAATTGCTGCGAGAGTTTTAGAAAAACCCAGCAACACTTTTTTCAACAATCCCCTCCCGATCTCCCCAAGCCTGTAACAAATTTTGTAACCTTTCCTGGGTATAGTATCAAGGTACTGGTACCGGTACTTTGATACTAGTACCTCCATTGACGCTAACAACATGACCAGGGTGAGCTACTCCCAGGGGGTTGTCTTGAAAATCCAATCTAAATTTGTCATCCTCGTATTCGTTTGCCTGATCCTTGCCGGAAGTATGGCGGGCAGCGCCGCGGCCGCTCCTATTTTCACCGGCAGTGTACCGCATGATTTCACAGCCCCGGATGTGTTGGTCGTTCATGACCCCGGCAACATTGATGTGGGGGTCACGAGCCTCTTCCCCGCAGGCACGATCAGCGGTTGGGACATGGCTGCGATTTATTTGGATTATGACAGCAATACTGACACGATGTATGTGGGCATTGACTGCTACGTCATTTGCGGCGATGCAGATGGGGATGGAAATCCAGGCAATACCAGCGCCATCCTCAGAGATGATCTTTTCGGGCATGATTTCCCCGACCTGTTCAGCACGGAATCTTTCGTGGTCCTGTTTGATACAAACAACGATTACACCGGCCCCTTCGATCCGGGTAACTTTGATGCTGCTGTAGGCGTCAACGCGACCATGGATTTGAGCGGATTTGCCGCATACGAGTTCACTGGCAATGCATTTAATCCGGCCGGCCCCTTTGGCCCGCTCTTGCCGAACACGGTAACTTTATTTGGCAGCCCGGATGTAAATGCCCCTGACTTTGAGTTCAGCATCGCGGACTTTTCCACGCTTCCCGGATTCACCTTTACCCCTGGCGATGACCTGACCTTCCAGCTTTCCGCTTACGCCGGGTCTAGAGAAGACCCCGGTATCGGCGAAGATTATCTCCCGGGCTTTGCTGGTTTTACTACCATTACTTTCTCTTCCACGGCCGCTATCGGTGACTATGTATGGGAAGACGCCAATACAAATGGGATTCAGGACGGCGGCGAAACGGGTATTGCCGGCGTCAATGTGAACCTCTATGACGGAACCGGCGGCCTGGTGGGCAGCGCCTCTACGGATACCAACGGGTATTACGGATTCGATAGACTGACTCCGGGCGATTACTTTGTGGAGTTCGTACTTCCCACCGGTTACCAGTTCACTCCCCAGGATCAGGGAACGGACGATTCGGTCGACAGCGACGCCAACACAAGCGACGGCCGTACCAATGTGACCAATTTGATAGCAGGTGAAAATGATACCAGTTGGGACGCCGGCCTTTACCGGCCCGCTTCGATTGGCGACTACATTTGGGAAGACAGCAACCTCAACGGCATTCAGGAGTTTGGCGAATTCGGCATTGCCGGCGTCAGCGTCTTGCTCCGCGATGGAACCGGCGGTCTGGTTGCCAGCACAGTTACCGATGGGAACGGTTTTTATCTCTTCACGAACTTAATGCCGGGCTATTACAACATTGAGGTTGTGCCGCCAACCAGCAATTACCGGTTTACCCTCCCGGATCAGGGCAGCGATGATTTGAGCGATAGTGACGTTGATCCCAATACGGGGGAAACGGCCGTTACACAATTAGTTTCAGGCGAAAACGATGCTTCCTGGGACGGCGGTATGTACCAGGTTGGCACAATTGGTGACACCGTCTGGTATGATATTTTAGACGCGAATGGCGTACAGGATGTTGGAGAACCAGGCGTCCCCGGCGCGACAGTCAATCTTTTTGACAGTGGCGGGAACCTGATCGCTTCTGCTGTGACCGACCTGGCCGGACAATACTTGTTCACCGACTTGCCTCCGGGCGCCTATTCCGTCACTGTGGACGCCGCCAGCCTGCCTGCCGGTCTATTACCCACCTATGATTATGATGGTGTACTAACGCCGCATACAGCCCAGGTTAATTTGAGCCTGGGGGAAACCAATCTCAACCTGGACTTTGGTTACATGGTCGGCGGCGTTTGCTCGGAGCTTGGCTCAATTGGCGATACCGTTTGGGATGATGTGAATGGAGATGGCGTGCAGGATGCGGGTGAGCCTGGCTTGGCCGGCGTGGAAGTCACGGCCGAAGCGGACACCGACGGCGACGGCGTTATTGACTTCACCGTCACTACGCATACTGATGCCGACGGCCTATACCTTTTTGATAACTTGCCTGCCGGAGAGTACATCGTCAGCGTGAACCCAGATACGCTTCCTGACGGCATGACCCAGACATATGACCTGGATGGCATTGGAACGCCACACAGTGCGACTGTTACATTGGCGGCCGGTGAGGACAACGATCAGGTTGATTTTGGGTACACCGATGACCAGGGCGCTAATGTTTGCTTCACAGTCACATTCGTCGGGGCGACATACGACGATGGACATAACGGCAACAGTAATGACAACAGCAATGACAACGGAAATGACAACGGAAACGAGAATGATTCCGGGCACGGCGGCGGTCATGGGCATGACGGCAACAGTAATGACAACAGCA
>JBHHTQ010000063.1:0-21218 GCA_046753445.1 Anaerolineae bacterium
GACCCGCCCATCTTCACCAAGGGGGCAGACCAGACGGTCAACGAGGATTCAGGGGCCGCCACTGTTGCCGGCTGGGCAACCGGCATTCTGCCCGGCCCGGCCACTGCTACGGATGAAAGCGGCCAGGTGCTCACCTTCACGGTCACCAACGACAACAACACCCTCTTCTCGGTCCAACCGGCCGTCGCCCCCAACGGCGACCTCAGCTTCACCCCGGCCGGAAACTTGTTCGGCACGGCCGTTGTCACCGTCACCTTGCAGGACAACGGCGGCGGGGATGACACCTCCGCTCCCCAGAGTTTCAGCATCACGGTCAATTCAGTCAATGATGCCCCCACATTCACTCCTGGGCCTGACCAGGTTGTTGGCGAGGACTCCGGCACCCATACCATACCTGGTTGGGCAACAGGCATGTCTGCCGGGCCGGCCAATGAATCGGGGCAAAATCTGACATTCCTGGTCAGCACCAATAACGCTAATCTGCTGCAATCGCTGCCGACCATTGATCCGGTAACCGGAGACCTAGTATTCACAACCAAGCCTGACGCCAATGGGCTGGCGTTGATCACGGTTCGGCTTCAGGACGATGGAGGTGTACTTAACGGCGGCTCCGACACCTCTGATCCGCAGCAGTTCCTCATCCAGGTTAACGCGGTCAATGATCCCCCCACGGTAACGGACATCACCATGACAGGCGCTCAAGACGCCAATCTTACCTTCACCGACAGTGATTTCATCTTCCACTTTAATGACGTGGATGCTGACAGTCTGACCGATGTGAAGATCACCACGCTGCCTGTCACTGGCACGCTTTACCTGACCGGTACTACCCCCATCACAATCACAGCAGGCCAGATCATTCCGGTTGCCGATCTAGGTAAACTGGTTTACGTGCCTGCTGCCGGATGGTTCGGGGCGGACAGCTTCAGTTGGAACGGTTCCGATGGATCACTTTATGCCATTACAGACGCGCAGGTGAACATCACCATCAGCCAAACGACGTACACGGTGTTCTTGCCATTAGTGATCAAGAGTCCATAAGCTCTTCGGTACCGCTAAGCACGGTTTATTAACATAACATGCGGCGCTCTCTTTGGCAGAGAGCGCCGCTTTTGCTTGGCAAACCTCTTTTCTTTTCCGTTAATTTTGGCTACAGTATGGGCGCAACTTGCCAAGGAGATACTCATGCCTGACACACACCGCCTGAAACCCGAACGGCCGATCCGCCTGGCCGAAATGCCCACCAAAGGCAAACAATTCTACCCAGACCGGGAAGCGGCCGAAACCGAGTTTAGGAGCTTGCGCCGGGAATTGGCTGAGCTGCAAGCCCGGCTTTACGCTGAGGGCAAACATAAGCTGTTGGTGGTCTTGCAGGCGATGGATGCCGGAGGAAAAGACGGGGCCATTCGCCGCGTGTTTCGGGGCGTTAATCCTCAGGGAGTACGGGTAACCTCATTTAAAGTGCCCAGCAAACGGGAAATGGCCCACGATTTTCTCTGGCGCATCCATCGAGAAGTGCCCCCAAAGGGAATGATTGGCGTGTTCAATCGTTCCCATTACGAGGATGTGCTCGTTGTGCGCGTGCATGAACTTGTGCCGGAGTCCACATGGCGGCCGCGCTTTGAGCACATCAACCAGTTTGAGAAGCTGCTCACAGACACAGGAACCACCCTCCTGAAATTCTACCTGCACATCTCCCCCAAAGAACAAAAGCGGCGGTTCCAGGCCCGGCTTGACGACCCGACCAAGCATTGGAAATTCTCTCTGGAAGACCTGGAAAAACGAAAGCTGTGGGACACCTACATGACTGCATACGAGGACGTATTGAACCGGTGCACCACCCCCTGGGCGCCCTGGTATGTGATTCCGGCCGATCAGAAATGGTACCGCAATCTGGCCATAGCGCGGGTGATTGTGAACACAATCCGAGAGTTGGATCCGCAATACCCTGAGGCTGAAGGAGACTGGCGCAACCTAGTCATTGAATAACCGTATTAAACAGGAATCAATCAAGCCGACGAACCGTTATTTCTGAACACAAAGGTGATCATCATGAACTTGTTTACCGCTGAAAACATCGTAGCGCTGCTAACCCTCACAGCGTTAGAAATCGTGTTGGGGATTGACAATGTGATTTTTGTGGCGATCATGGCTGGAAAGCTTCCTCAGCACCAACGGGATACAGCCCGCCGTCTGGGGATCAGCCTGGCAGTGGTCACCCGTATTTTATTGCTGCTGGCCATCACCTGGATTATGAAATTGACGGATCCATTGTTTTCGCTGTTTGGTCATAATATCAGCGGCCGCGACCTGATTTTGCTGGCGGGCGGGCTGTTTTTGATCGCCAAGAGCACCTTTGAAATACACGAGAAACTGGAAGTGGAAGATAAAGCCCATGACGCGGCCGCTGCGCGCGCGACGTTGGTTTCAGTTGTAATTCAGGTGATTATGATTGATGTCGTGTTCTCGTTAGACTCGGTGATCACGGCCATCGGCATCTCCGGCGTACTTGCGGTCATGATTCCGGCCGTCGTTATGGCTGCGGGGGTGATGTTATTCGCTGCCGGGGCAATCGGCCGTTTCGTAGAGCAACACCCAACCATGAAGATGCTGGCTCTCTCTTTCCTCATCCTGATTGGGGCTGTGCTGGTTATTGAGGGGTGGAATGCTGAGGCTGCTCACGAATTGAGCCTGAAAAATTATGCCTATTTTGCGATGGCGTTCTCTTTCTCGGTGGAGATATTGAACATGCGTATCCGGCAGCGTGCAGAGCAACCCATCAGATTACTCAACCGGCCAACAATGCCGAAAGAACAAAAGTAACGACCGACCTGGCTACTCCTCGCCCGGCTCGCCGTCCCTAATCATGGCCGCCGGTTCCGATGCCGGACTCTCATTGGCGGGCTGCACGCCACCAGCGGCTGTTGACAGAAATGCTTCTCCCGCGGGCGCGGCCGTATCTTGCTGCACCTCAACATGATACGGGTCCACATGATTGTTGCCGCAAAATGGGCACAGCGTCCACTGCAAGTCCATCAGAGAATGACAATCAGGGCACGCCTTTTTCAAGCGGGTGTGGCAGTAAGCGCAAAGCAGCCAATTGGAATCAATTGTGCGGGAACAACCGGGGCATGTCGGGCGCTCTTCAATCTCCTGCAACAAGGCTTCTTCTTCCAGCGCTCGCTCATAAGCTTCTGCTAACGTCTCTTGCGGCCGCAATATCAAGTAAATCAGAACGCCGAAGATGGGCAGCACCGCCACCACCACGGCCGCCAGCAAATGCGCGAACGGATCGCGGGTTCGCTGCCGCATATCGCGAACTGCCCAAAAAATGAGACTGAGCCAAAGGGCAGCCAGCAGCGCCCCTAAAATGGCGGATGCAACAGTTAAAACAGAGACGATAGCTTCAAGCGAAGGAGTGTTCATAATCAATTTCCGCGGGAATATCCGGCGGGAATATCCGGCGGGAATATCCGGCGGGAATATCCGGCGGCGATTATAACACAAAGAGGGGCAGCAGCGTGCCTGCCAAGGAGACGAGAGAATCCCACCACGGGGCGCCATTCTCAAGGAGGAAAACAAGCTGGCGCGCGCTAACGGCCCAAGCCCAGCACTGCTGCGGCCGTTCTCCATCGAGATGTATGTGCGCCTATGCCTGTATTAAGTATGTCACGGTTTATAATTTCAGAAAGAAAACCGTGACACCGCGAGGTTTGGCGGTTTATTCCGCTGATTTTATTTATGAGATAAACCGCCAAACACTTAATCAGCCTGATCTGGAGATTGGCCAGATGGCGGGGCCGGAATGAGTGTGTAGAGCAATAGCGCGATGAGGATACCAATAGCCAGCCAATCCATTTCAAAGTCCCTTCCCGACAACGTCGGATCATCCTATCATTATGCATCAAACTCATTAAAAACTCACTGAGAAAGTAGTCACATTTGATCAGTTCGATCTACAATGGAAGGAGATACGACGGCCGCCTGTCGGGTACAATGAAGAGTCTTGCCCCTTTTGGGCACAACGGGATCCGCTCGCACAACCAGGGGATCAGAAGGAGCCATTGAACATGTCGTCGGGAAACAGAAGAAAGAAGGTCACGATCCTGACTCTGCATCAAAAGAAGCAGCGATCAGAGCCAATCACCATGCTGACAGCCTACGATTACGCAGCGGCCGTCCTGGTGGACAAGGCGGGTATGGATACCATTCTAGTCGGCGACTCACTCGGCATGGTGATGTTGGGCTATGACGGCACTGTGCCTGTGACGATGGATGTGATGATCCACCATTGTCAGGCAGTCGCCCGTGGTGTGAAATACGCATTTCTGGTCGGCGATATGCCCTTCATGTCCTACCAGGCCAGCACGGCCGAAGCCATCCGGAACGCCGGCCGCTTTCTCAAGGAGGCGGGGATGGAAAGCGTCAAGATTGAGGGCGGCCGGGAAATAGCGCCGACAGTTGAAGCCATCGTCAACGCCGGCATCCCGGTCATGGGCCATATCGGACTGACGCCTCAATCTGTCTCCAAGTTAGGCGGGTATCGCGTTCAAGGCAAAACGGCCGATGCCGCCGTCCGCCTGCTCGAAGATGCATTGACCCTGGAAGATGCCGGCTGCTTCTCACTGGTGCTGGAAGCGGTGCCGGAGCCAGTCGCCAGCGCCATCAGCCAACGGCTGAACATTCCCACTATCGGCATCGGGGCCGGGGCTGGATGTGACGGGCAGGTGTTGGTCTATCATGACATCCTGGGCCTGTTCGACCAGCTTCAGCCTCGCTTCGTCAAGCGGTATGCCAACCTGAGCCAGACCATCATCGCCGCCTTCACGGCATACCGCGAAGATGTGCGCGCCCGCCGCTTCCCAGCTCAAGAGCACACGTATCCCATGGATGCTGAGGAGCAGGAAGCCTTTTTTCAGGCCCTGGAGCGGATGACCAACCAAGCCGCATGAGGTCAGCCGTGATGAGAATTGGAATCATTGGCATTGGCGCCATGGGCACTTTGATGGCCGCCCATCTGCACGAATTTGCCGAGGTCATCGTCATCGGCAACTGGCCAGCGCAACTGGCAGCACTGGGGGCAGACGGGCTGACGCTCCACCATCCGGACGGCCGCGTTACCCGGCGCCCGATTCGGGCCACCAACCGCCTCGAAGCGATTGGTCAGGTTGACCTGGCCCTCATCCTGGTCAAGAGCCACCAGACAGACCGGGCGGCCGCGCAGGCGCGTCAACTCCTTCCTCCCCCTGGCCTGGCCCTGACCCTGCAAAACGGCCTGGGAAACCTGGAGAAAGTGGTGCAGGCTGTGGGGGAAGAACGGGCTGCCCTTGGCGTGACAGCGCAAGGAGCAACACTGCTCAAGCCGGGGCATACCCTTCATGCCGGTCACGGCCCCACCCACCTGGTGCGGGCGACCCGGCAGCGAGGGGGAATCTCTGTGGCTGACGTTGCTGTACTCTTCAATCGGGCCGGGCTGGAGACGCATCTCGTGAACCGGGGGGACAGCCTGCTCTGGGGCAAACTGGCCATCAACGCCGGCATTAACCCACTGACGGCCCTGCTGCGCGTGCCCAACGGATTTCTGGCTGAAAATGAAGAGGCGCGGCGATTGATGAGCGCGGCAGCACAGGAAACGGCCGCCGTGGCCAAGGCCCAGGGGATTGCGCTCCCCTACCCCGACGCCGCCCGGCGCGCGTGGGAAGTGGCCCAGGCAACGGCCGCCAACCATTCTTCAATGCTGCAAGACGTGCTGCGCGGCCGGCCAACCGAGATAGACGTCATTTGCGGTGAGATCGTTGCCCACGGCCGTCGCCTGGGCATCACTACACCCATCAATGAGAAACTGCTGCAACTTATCCATAGCCTGGAAAGAGATCAGGAACTGCCAGTTTCCGATAACATCCCCATCGAACAAAGGTTGGCGGCGCTGGTCAACATTCTATCACCAGGGGGAACAATATGATCGTCACTGAAGAGATCATCACGGTACGATCCGTCCGCTGGAACGACCCGGCGTTAAGCTGGGGGCTTGTGCCCACGATGGGCTATTTGCACGAAGGGCACCTGTCGCTGGTGCGACGCGCCCGCGCTGAAAATGATCGTGTCGGCGTGAGTATCTTCGTCAACCCGACTCAGTTCGGCCCCTCGGAAGACCTCAGCACGTATCCGCGGGCTTTGGAGCGTGATATATCGCTGCTCAAGGCGGAAGGCGCGGATCTGGTGTTCACTCCCACGGATGAGCGCATGTACCCGCCGGATTTTCAGACGAAGGTGACGGTGACCAAAGTGTCACGGCCGTTGGAAGGGGCATCGCGGCCCACTCATTTTCAAGGCGTCACTACC
The DNA here is from genome assembly GCA_046753445.1 of Anaerolineae bacterium. Classification (GTDB taxonomy): domain Bacteria; phylum Chloroflexota; class Anaerolineae; order Promineifilales; family Promineifilaceae; genus JAHEEY01. Next base: position 6,343 of record JBHHTQ010000063.1, read on the forward strand.
GTCGTGGCCAAGCTGTTCAACATCTTCCAACCCCATCGCGCTTATTTTGGGCAGAAAGACGCCCAACAGACGGTCGTTTTGCGGCAGATGGTGCGCGATCTCAATTTCAATCTGGAAATGGTCATTTGTCCCACGGTGCGTGAGCCGGACGGCGTGGCAATGAGTTCTCGCAACGCTTATCTGTCGCCGGAAGAGCGTGCGGCCGCGCCGGTGTTGTATCGCGCCCTCACGGAAGCCAGAAAAGCTTACAAGCGCGGCGAGCGCAGCGGGCGGAAGCTGCGTCGTTTGATGGAAGCGACCATCGTGTCTGAGCCATTGGCCCGCCTTGAGTATGCAAGCGCAGCCGATCCCCTCACCCTCGATGAACTGGATGAGATTCAACAGGGCGTGCTGCTTTCCCTGGCCGTGTTCATCGGTCCCACTCGATTGATAGACAACCTGCTGCTGGAATGATATGCTCGCTTGCGACCCCTAATTCTGGCTCCAAAAGGCCATCGTTCCTTCCCCCACCAGCTGCACAGGGCTGCCATCCAGCGGCGCCACGATGATGCGATTTCGATTCTCCTCGCGTACCGGCAGCACAATCGCGTCACTATCAGGCGACCAGAGGCGATGGCTCAATGCATACTGGTCGAAGAAGGGGAGGAACCGGTTGATGAACGCCGCCGAAGGCTGAAAGCTGAGCAACTGCTCTGATTTGCCGTCCCGGACGTCAATTACGTTGAGCTGAAATGATTCTTCGGCTTGCTGCTGCGCCCGCTTGCCCACATGCAAAGCGCGGCCGCTACCGGGGTCTGCCAGCCGTTGTGCCACAATATCGTTCCCTCGTCCGGAACTGGTGATTGTCGCCAGATAACGGCCGTCCGGTGACCAGAAAAAGGCGAGCACTTCCTCCTGGCTTAAGAGACGAATGTCGCCTGTGACTGCATCCATCAGCCGCAGCGGGCCGATGAAGTCGAGCGCCTCGCGCCCGGCGCTCGTAAAGGCCACCACGGAGTCTGCCGGACTCCAGCCAAGCGCAGCCAGACCGACATGTCGCTGTCGCTGTTCCTGCCCGGTTTCCCTATCAGTCACAACCAGCCAGTTAATGCCCGACTCGTCCACCGTAGCATAAGCCAGGTAGCGGCCGTCGGCCGAGATGCCTGGCGCCTGGAAGAAACCGGGAGGAGCGATGTCCTGCCCGGCACCGGACCCCTCCGCATTGATGAGCGCCAGGCGCGCCCCTTCCCCAGAAAAGCCGGAGTGGATGAGAATTTCATCTGAAGCGGCCGACCAGTTCCAATAGAAAGGGGTGCCGGTAGTCAAAAGGCGGCTTTCCTCCTCTCCCGTCACACCAACCAGAAATAATCCTAACACGGATTGGGCGTGAGAAGCGATAAAGCTGACCTGGCGGCTGTCAGGCGCCCAATAGAGGTAAATGGGAGCGCTTTGATGGCTGAAATAAACGCGCTTTGCCTCCGTTCCCACCTGATCTTCCAGTAAAAATATCCCCCCGCCCAGGGCGTCAATGCCGATGGCAGCCACAAACTTCCCATCCGGCGACCAGGCGGGAAACTGGTAGGAAAGCGTATCACTGGTCAGGAGACGGCCGTCCCCGCCGTCTGGAGCTACCGTCTCCAACTGCCCATTCAGATTCACAAAAACAATACGATTGACGCTGTGCTCAAGCTGCGCGCGGCCGCCGGAGGCAGTGTTTCGACGTTCGACCAGCCAGACCACCCCGGCAAGGGCAGATCCCATCAAACCCAGAATTAAAAATATGACCAGAACCTTGTAAAACACACTGCTGGTTCTCGGCTCAGGCGGCGTCACTTCATACCATGCTTCAGGCTCTTCAAACATACTTACACTTCCTAATCTGTACACCTTAGCTGGCTTGCCCGCCAGGGGCCGTAGGAATGCCTACACCCGCGCTGAATGTTCCGCGTGAATGAAGCGCCGCGTTCCCGTTTCAGACCGGAGCAAAAGCGAATACGTTTCGGCATAGGTACTGTGAAACTTCAACGCCGGCAGTAGACGGCTGTGCGTGATGCCCGTGGCTGAAAAGAAAACCTCGTTGCTCGTCACCAGTTCGTGGCAGGTGCGAATATTATGCTCATCTAACCCGGCCAAATGAATGGCTTCTCGTTCTTGATCATCTTGCGGCGCGAGTCGGGCCAGCATGGCGCCCCCCATCGCTTTCACAGCGCAGGCCGCAATCACGCCCTGGGAAGCCCCGCCAATCCCCATCAGGAGGTCTACTCCGGAACCGGGTGTGGCGGCAAGCAGCGCGCCCTCTGCATCCCCTTCATCACGCAGCAAGACGCGCGCGCCGCTGTAGCGAATCTCCTCAATCAGATCGTAATGTCGAGGCCGATCCAGCACAATCACGCCCAGATCGCGCACCGCTTTGTTCTTGGCGCGCGCTACCAAAGCCAACGTCCACCCGGCTGGTGCGTCCATACATTCGGGAACCAGCGAGACGGCCGCTTTCCGATCCACGACGATTTTTTCCATGTACACAGCGGGCACAGGCGACCACATAGAGCCGCGCGGGCCAATCCCCACGACGGAAATCGCGCCGGGTCTTCCCTTAATCAACAGCGCTGTGCCATCAATGGGATCAACCACGACGTCCACCGCCGGCCCGATGCCGGTTCCGACCTGCATGCCGCTGCACAAAGGGGCGTCGCTTCCAATCAGCCCTTCTTCGCCGATGACAATTCGGCCGTCAATATCTAACGTATTGAGCGCATCCGCCATCGCCCGACTAACTGCCCGGTGCGTGGCCAGATAATCGCCTGAACCGGCCCATCGGGCCGCAGCCAGCGCGGCCGTCTCGGTGACGCGCACCAGATCAAGGCCTATGTTACGGGAACCGAGCATCTTCATGGTTACCGCATCTCCTCAAGAGGCGAGCGCGTTTCACGCCATTCGCCTCTACTCAATCGCCTCCAATAAGCCCGCCGCTTCCCAGGCCAGCATCCCCCCCTCCAATACAGCGACATTCACGTCCCCATTTTGCTGCAAAGCCAGCGCAGCCCGGCGGCTGCGACGGCCGCTGCGGCACACCAGGACTATCTGGCGGCCATTCGGAAACGACACCATATCCCTTAAAATCGTCGGCAGCGGCACCAGTTTTGCATCCGGGATATGCCCTTGCTTAAACTCGCGCGGCTCACGCACGTCCACCACGAGCGGGGGAGGTATGTCATCACTGGGGTGAAGCTGCTGCCACAACTGCCGCGCTTCGACCGTGGGGATATTTGCCGCCATGGTCTTGCTTTCACGCGGGATTTCCAACACATCAACGCGTTTCGGCAAATTCTGGCACTCTTTGAAAGCTCTAACCGGGCACTCGTAAATACAAATCGCCGGATCAAGCACTTTGTAGAAAATATGGCTGATGGCGTCATCCTCAGGCAAGAAATTTTGCCGGCCTAGATTTTCATCAAACCCGGTCGAAGCCATCACCCGGCGTACACGATAGCCGGCGCGTACGATGAACACATCCCCGCCCCGATCACGATAAGAGCGCACAATGCTTTCCAGCATGTGAATACCGCTAAAATCGCACTGATTGACGCTGTGCATGCGAATGAGCAGGAAGCGTTGTTCTGGATGCTGCTCACTGTAGGCCAGAATCTTTTCCTCTATAAACCCCACCGCGCCAAAGTAGAGATCGCCTAACACATCAATGATGCCCATCTGCGGGCAAGGCTCTTTTTCCGGCTGGTAGGTGAAATGCTTATAGCTCTCATCAGGCAATACGGCGTGCACGCGTGGGGCGCTGGTTCGCATGATGTAACGGGCAAATGAAAACAGAATGCCCGCCAGCACAGCAAACTCGATATCGAGAAGCAAGGTACCCAGGAAGGTCACGAGCATGATCACCGCATCGCCCCGCGTACCGCGCCAGATGCGGGCGATTTCCTGGCGATCGATCATATTGTAGGCAATGACGATCAGGACCCCGGACAAAGCAGCGCGAGGCAAAAAGGAGGTAAGCGGGGCCAACGCCAGCATGGCCAGCAGCACGAAAACGCCAGAGAAGACGGCCGCCATCGGTGAGCGTGCACCGACCTTGAAATTAACGGCCGAACGGGAAAAAGAACCAGCACAGGCATACCCGGAGAACAGCCCGGAAAAGATATTGGCCAGCCCCTGCCCCACGAACTCCTGGTTGCTGTCCAGCCGCTGCCCTGTCTGAGTAGACACAGACCGGGCAATCGCCACCGTCTGTACCAGTCCAATCGCGCCCACGGCCAGAGACCCGGCCGAGAGACGTCCCATCAATTCCAGATCAAATATGGGCAAATCAGCCATCGGCGGGAACCCGGACGGGAGTTGGCCGATGACCGCCACCCCTGTTTGATCCAACCGCCCTAAAAATACGATGATGGATGCGGCAACCATGCTCAACAACGCGCCGGGCAGTTTGGGGTTAATGCGACGCATGAGCAAGATCAAGGCAATGGTGGTCACGCCGAGCAAGGCAGTTGGCACGTGCGTGGATGGCAGGACAGAAATCAAGCCGCCTACTATCTCCAACAGGTGACGGCCGCTTACGGACAGCCCCAGCAATGGCCCAAGCTGCTTGACGGCGATCAGCACGCCAGCCCCGCTGGCAAAACCAACAATGACGGAGTGGGACACGAAGTTGACCAGAATACCAAGCCGCGCCAGCCCCATGAAGAGCTGGAAGACGCCCACCATCAGCGCCATCAGCCCGGCCGCCACCATAAACTCGGCCGTTCCCGGCTGGCTCGTGTTAACCAGGCTGGACAACACCATCAGCGAAATCGCATTCGCCGGGCCGGTATGAACCTGGTTGGATGACCCCCAAAGTGCGCCAATGATGGACCCCATCACGGCTGTGTACAGACCCATTTGCGGAGGGAGTTCGACGATGACGGCAAAAGCAATGGCCTGGGGCAGCAGAATGACGGCAACCGTAATCCCTGCCACCAGGTCCGGTCGTAGATTGGCCCGATCATAGGTTCTGATTAGGCGCAACGGGCGCTGCATAAATTGCAGCACGGGGTTTACCGTCGTCGCCATCGTCAATTTTGTAATCTGTCTGGCTGACATATTGTTGTCTCAGAAACCAGGCTCGCTTCAGGGCGACATCGGGATGAACCTTTTTCAACTCTGCGCAAAAGGCTCAATGTCTATTATACGGTAAGGATAAACGTTGATAACGGTCGTTTGCTCGAATTGCGTAAGGCGGGGTGTGCTCGGCCGGTAAACGTGAACATGGCCGTGCAGTAAATAACGGGGCCTGAACAGTGTCATGAAATTGCGGAATATGCGGAATCCGCGATGGGCCACATCGGGGCGGTCATGGATGCCGCTGGGCGGTGAGTGAGTCACCAAAATATCCAGGTAACGGCCGTATCGCCGCCGGTTGTAGAGGAGCCGGGGCAGCAGCCGCGTCACCTGATTCCGCATTTCCGCTTCGGTATACATGAGCGGGGCGTGGGCGCGATACCGCATGGACCCTTCCAGCCCGGCCACCAATAAACCGTCCGTTGTGACGACGCGGGCATGAATGTTGCGCCCGCCTTGCGCGCTCGTCAGCACACGGCCGTCGGCCGTATACTGCGGCCCGCTGTCATGATTCCCCAACACATACAGGAGCGGCACGTCGAAGGCGGAAACCAGGAACTCCAGGTAATAGTAAGGCAGGTCTCCACAGCCAATAATCAAATCAATATCGGGGAATTTTTGTTTGACGTTACTGCAATAAAGGAGGTCTAGCACGCGATCGCTGGCGGCCAATATCTTCATGGTGCCGGCCACTCCCGCGTCTGGTTATAAGCCAGCTTGTCCAGGATGGCTTGTTCCAGATCAATCCCGGTTACACTGGCCAGTTGCAATAAATAAAGCGCGACATCCGCCAGTTCGCCGGCAAGGGCCGCTTTTTCGCGAGGCGAGTCGCGCCATTGGAAATGTTCCAGGACTTCAGCCGCCTCTATGACCAACGAAGCCGCCAGATTGCGCGGGGTTTGCGGTTTGGGAGAATTGGCATCATACCACCCCTTGCTGTCAACAAAGCGGTGCATCCGGGCTTCGAGTTCTTTAAGGTCCATGATAAAGGCGAGAGCGAGGGCCAACGTATACACTGACGCTTCTCGCTCCCGCTCAACACTCCAGCTTACAATCTTTCAGCTACAAACGCGGTCAGGTCTGCCAGGCGCATGGAGTACCCCCATTCATTATCGTACCAGGAGACCACCTTGACCATACGGCCGTCAATCACGTCAGTAGACAGGCCATCAATGGTGGATGAACAGGGATAGCCGATGAAATCAGAGGAAACGAGCGGTTCTCCGGTGTAATCCAACACTTTGCCCAGCCAACCGTCTCCCTGGGCGGCGGCCTTGAACGCGTTATTCACTTCCTCTATCGTCACTTCTTTCTCAACCTCGGCCGTCAGGTCCACCACAGAGACAGTCACCACCGGCACGCGGAAAGCCATGCCGCTGATCTTGCCCTGCAACTCCGGCAGTACCAATCCCACCGCCTTGGCTGCGCCGGTGGTCGTGGGAATGATGTTGGCCGCGGCCGTTCGCGCCCGGCGCAAATCTTTGTGAGCCATGTCCAGGATTTTCTGGCCATTAGTGAAGGCGTGAATGGTGGACATGAGCGCGCGCCTGATGCCAAAGGCATCGTTGAGCACTTTAGCTGCTGGGGCCAGGCAATTGGTCGTGCAACTGGCGTTGGAAATAATGTGGTGAACAGCCGGATCGTAGGTATCTTCGTTCACGCCCAGGACAAATGTAGCGTCAACCCCCTTGCCCGGCGCAGAGAGCAGGACTTTCTTGGCCCCAGCCGCCAGGTGCATCGTTGCCTTGTCACGGTCGCGGAAAATACCGGTACACTCCAACACGATGTCCACGCCCAGGTCGCCCCACGGCAGCTTGCTGGGGTCTCGTTCGGCGAAGTTCTTCAGCTTTTCACCGTCCACGTACAAATCGTCGCCGCGCACCTCGACCTCGCCGGGAAAGCGGCCGTACGTGCTGTCGTACTTGAGCATGTGGGCGTTCGTCTGCACGGGCATCAGGTCGTTGATTGCTTCCACGTCCAGCACACCCCGGTAGTTCTCATAAATGGCCTTAAACACCTGACGGCCGATGCGGCCGAAGCCATTGATTCCAACTTTAATGGTCATCATGATCTCCTTTTCGCAGTCCAGTCACTCAAAATCCTGTCACCGGCTCTCAGCCGGCAACGTCTTGTTTTTCTAACAGCGCCATCACGGCATTGGCCAGCTTTTCGCTGTCATGCCGCCATGGGTACGATTCATCCACCAGATCGGCCGTGATCATGGGCACACGCCCAGGTGCAGCGGGCTTCACGAACAGTGTGTGACCTCCCCCTGTGTCTGGCGAAATAGATAGATTGTCATTCGCCAACACCAGGTCAATACAATCAGCGGCGACATGCCGCAAGATGGTGGCCGCATGATCAGCCACGTCGTAATTATCCGTCTCACCCGGTTGCATGGCAAGGTTGCAAACATACACCTTGGGCGCACGCGCATGCTTGAGCGATGCGGCCAGGTCCGGCACCAGCAAATTGGGCAGGATGCTGGTGTATAGACTGCCCGGCCCAATCAGGATCAAATCGGCTTGAAAAATGGCGCGCAACGCGGCCGGGTACGCCCGCACATTGGTCGGCTCTAAACGGACTGTCTCGATTCTGCCTCCTGCTTTGGGGATGATGGATTCTCCCGCAATTTGCTGCCGGACCACCGCACCCCCTTCGCCCTCAAACAGAACGTCAGCCACCAGGGTCACGGTCTCCAGCGTTGAGGGCAGGACACGCCCCTGTAACGCCAGCACGCGTTCGGCCGCCAGCAAAGCTTCGTCAAAGCTCCCGGTGATGCCCGTCAGCGCGGCCAGCAGCAGGTTGCCAAACACGTGCCCCTGCAGCTCGCCGCGGCCGTTTCGCCGCAGATCGCCGCCGAAGCGATATTGCAGCACCTGCGTCATCAACGCCTCGTCGCGGGAAAGCGCAGCCATGTTGTTGCGAAAGTCCCCCGGCGGAAGCAGACCGAATTCACGCCGGAGACGACCGCTGCTTCCCCCATCATCAGCCACCGTGACGATGGCCGTGATATTGCGCGTATGCCTGGTCAATCCCCGAAGCAGGCTGGGCATGCCGGTGCCTCCGCCAATTGCCACAATATGCGGCCCCCGGTTCAGCCGGTTGTAATCATACAATGTTTGTACCACTTCTGTGCCCGGACGGCGAAAAGGGGCCAGCAAGTTTCCGCCCAGTTGTGTCAGAGCGACCAGGATCAGCACAACACCGAAAAGGAGGGGCAGCAAAGAGCGCAAGCCAGGCGGCAAGAACTCCAGCATCAACGCGCCATAAAATGATGGCGGCAGCAACGCTTTTTTGTATAGGAACAAGATCAGGGAAGCCCCCCCAATCCCCACCAAGAGCGCTCCCAGGCTGAGCAGTACCAGCCAGCGTTTAATACCAATCCCTGGGGTCAGCCAGCGACGGTTGGACAGCAATAATTGCCAAATCAGAATCAATTTACGCATGGTCTATGGTTGCAGGTCACACCCACTGCTCAGGCTGATTCTAACAATCCCCAAATGGGGCGTCAAAAGGGGGAAGGGTCGCAGGATATGTCCCGGTTTTTGCGGGCGACTTATGCCTTGCCGGCAGGTGGCATGGCCTGGGGGGCTGTGTTATGATCACTTTGTGAACTTGCTTTCACCATCTATCAGAGGGAACTGATCGGCCTGACATCTTTTTGAACTATGAACTCTATTCCAGTCGTCATTGTCTGCGGCGGCCGCGGCACGCGCATGCGCGGGAGCACAGCCACGAAAAAGGAATTGGTGGAAATCGGCAATCGGCCGATCCTGTGGCATGTCATGCGCATCTTTTCCGCCCACGGCTTCCAACGCTTCATTTTGACGCTTGGCTTCGGCGCGGATCAGATCAGACGTTACTTCCTCGAATATAACATCATGACCCGCGATCTCACCCTCACATTAGGTACACCGGCCGATGGCCCGGCCCGCTCCCAATTACACGGCCGCATAGAACACCCGCCCTGGGAAGTGTCGCTGGTCGACACCGGCCTGGACACGGAAAAGGCCAGCCGCATCGCCCACGTCGCCAGTTTCCTGAAGGGGGACCGTTTTTTTGTCGCCTATGGGGATGACGTGAGTGATGTAGACCTGGGAGCGCTGGTCAAGTTCCACCAGCAACATGGAAAACTGGCCACCATCACGGCCGTACAAGTCAACCTCCCATACGGTGTAGTAGAGGCAGACGAGCATGGGCTTGTCTCTGGATTTGTGGAGCGGCCGCGCCTTCCATACTGGATCAACGGCGGATTCATGTTGTTTGAACGGCCCGTGCTGGACATCATGGCCAACGGGGACAACGTCAGCCTGGAAACCAAAGTGCTGCCAGAACTGGCGCAAAAGGGACAACTCATGATCTATCGCCACACCGGCTTCTGGCAATCCATGAACACGATGAAAGATACGCTGCTCCTGGAGCAAATCTGGCAGCAAAATCCGCCCTGGAAAATATGGGACGACTAGGAGAGCATCCTTGAGCAACGAATTTTGGGAACACAGGCGTGTTTTTGTGACCGGATGCACCGGGCTACTCGGCTCCTGGCTCACGGCCGAGTTGGTCGCGCAGGGCGCCAGCGTCGTCGGCCTCATCCGAGATCAGGTGGCTCAATCCGAACTCAGACGGTCGGGAACCATCCGCCAGATTGACGTCGCCTTCGGCGACATCTGTGACTACGCCTTGATGGAACGCGCTCTGGCGGAGTACGAAGTAGACACCATCTTCCACCTGGCAGCACAGACGATTGTGGGCATCGCCAACCGCGCCCCCATGTCCAGCTTTGAAACGAACATCAAGGGGACCTGGGTGCTGCTTGAAGCAGCCCGGCGCAACCCTACCGTGCGCTGTACAGTCGTTGCCAGCAGCGACAAGGCGTATGGCACCCACGCCCAGCTACCTTACTCTGAAAACGCCGCGCTTCAGGGCCAGCACCCATATGACGTCTCCAAGAGCTGCGCCGATCTGATCGCCCGAGCCTATGCCCACACATATGCCATGCCCGTGGCCGTGACGCGCTGTGCCAACCTTTACGGCGGCGGCGACTTGAACTGGAACCGTATCGTTCCCGGCACGATGCGCAGCGTGCTGTGCGGGGAACGCCCCATTGTTCGCTCGGACGGTACGCTCAGGCGAGATTACATTTATGTGCGGGATGCCGTCCGCGGCTACCTGATGCTGGCGCAGCAAGCCGAGCGCCCTGATGTACAGGGGGAAGCATTTAATTTCGGCATTGACAATCCCATTTCGGCCCTGTCCATGATCGAGCGCATCATCGAGTTGTCCGATCACCCTGAATTGAAGCCGATCATCCTGAATGAGGCCAAGAACGAAATTCAGGATCAGTTTCTCTCATCAGCCAAAGCCGGCCGCATCCTCGGCTGGGAACCCCATTACACGCTGGAAAGCGGCCTGAAAGAAACGATGGCCTGGTATCGAGAATTTCTGCACTGAGGTGAGCGCTGATTGATGCGCATCCTCGTCACTGGCGCTACCGGCTTCATCGGCCGTACTTTCGTGCCCCACCTGGTCGCCGCCGGCACGCAGGTCATGATACTCGTCCGCGAGCATTATCAACCGGGCGATCAGCTCCCCCAGGAACTCGCTTCTCTCCGCTCCCAATTTGGCGTCGTTTATGCCGACTTACGCAATTATAACCTGACCGCGCGCGCGGTTCGGGAAGCGCAGCCTGAGTATGTGGTTCACCTGGCCGCGGCCGGGGTCACCAATCCGTTCCTGAGTGTGGAAACGGCGCTGCACCACAATGTGGTTGGGACAATCAACCTGTTGCGCGCCTGTTTTTCGCTGCCAGATGCATTCCCCCCGCCCCGCCAGTTCATCATCGGCCGCACGCCGGGGGAACACAGCGCCATGAACGTCTATGCTGCCAGCAAGGCGGCCGCCTGGGACTTCTGCCGCATGTACGCCCGAACGCAGGATTGGCCCATCCAGGGAGCGGTGATCTTCCAGGCATACGGCCCCGGCCAGCCCAAACACACGCTGATCCCTGCGGCCGTTGACGCCGCCCGCGCCGGTCAGGAGTTCCCCATGACCGCCGGGACGCAAGAGCGGGATTGGATCCATGTTTCCGACGTCGCCGCCGGGCTGGCTGCACTGCTCCATGCGGAGCTGGCTCCCGGCACCAGCATTGATCTGGGAACAGGGCAGCTAACCAGCGTCGCTGATGTCGTACGCATGATTTTTGAGCTGGCCGGCCGGGGAGGACGGCCGTTGGTGGGCGCTTTGCCTCAACGCCCCGGCGAGGAGCCGCGCCAAGTCGCTGATAGCGGCCAAACCCACACGCTGATTGGCTGGCGGCCGTCAATTTTCCTCAAACAGGGTCTGGCCATGCTTCTGGCTGGCTAATCCTGGCCCATATGCCCCAAATAGCCCATTGCCCCTGCCTGTAACCCCCTTTTACAATACTCGTATGATTGGCCAATGACGGGCCGACTGCCTTCGTTCATGGCTTCATATTTCTGGATAAGTAATGACAAAGATGCTAACCACCGGCCTCCAACAAGACCCTTACCAGGGAAAGGGGCGTTTCAGTCTAAAAAACATGGGTAACAAACTGACCGCGGCCATCCGGATCAAGAGTCCATCTCTGCGCACCAAGCTTATCCTGCCATATGTCATTCTGGCGCTGGCGGTGGGTGTGGTGGCGGCTTACCTGGTCACCAATGTGATTTTGAGTTCCTGGACGGAGCGGTTCAATAATCAGCTCATCACGGCCGCAGATGAAGCGGCCGACATCATCGTGCGGCGGGAACAGGAGCAACTGACCGCCTGGCGTCAGATTGCCTTTACCCAGGGCGTCGCCGAAGCTGCGGCCGCACAGGACATTTCAGCATTGGAACAGTTAGTGGCCCCGGTCTTCCACAGCCATGATTCCAGCCGCGTTGATATCCTCAACCTGGACGGCTCCGAACTGTTGCACATGGACCTGGGGACGGTCAGCGCGGCCGTCACCAACTACCCAGAATGGGAGCTGGTACAGCGGGTGCAAGCTGACCCTGTCAATCGTTATGCCGGCTTGCAAGCCGTTGGCGATCAGGTCGTTTTTTACACCGCCAGCGCGATCACGACCGAAACCGGGGAAATCAGCGGCATTCTCCTGGTGGGCACACCTCTTGATGAACTGGCCGCCTCCTTGGAGGAATCCGTTCTGGCCGGCGTCACGCTCTATGGGCCTGATGGCCAGTTATTGGCCACGACCATCGGCCAGGCCGATCCGGCTGCTTTGGCGCTCACTCCGGATGAGGCAAAAGCCATTCTCGCCTCTCAAGGAAAACAAACCATCATTCGTACCATCACTCCCGCCGGTGATGAACATGCACAGATCAACATCCCGTTTGAACTGGGCCAGGGAGAAGATGTAGGCATTGTAGGTGTAAGTCTTCGCCTGAATCTGCTGGCTTCTCCCCTTTACCCGGCGCGCCGGGTTGTGACTGTCGTTTTCTCCGCGGCCGTGGCCGCTACGCTACTTATCGGTTATATCCTGGCAACAGGCATTATTCGACCTGTGGAACAACTCATGCTTGCCTCGCGCAAAGTCGCACAGGGCGATCTCACCGTCCAGGTGCCCGCCACCTCTGGGGATGAAATTGGCCAGCTCACCAAAAGCTTTAACGAAATGGTCAACCAGTTAAACAGACGCCGCCATGTCGAAGGTCTGTTTGGCAGCTATGTAGGAAATAACATCGCGCAACGCATACTGGACGGTGAGGTTAAGTTGGGAGGACAGCGTGTCTATGCCACGGTTCTGTTCGCCGACATCCGGGATTTCACGGCTTTCACAGAAAAAGCTGATTTAGGGGAACTGATCGATGAATTGAATGAATATTACACCGTGATGCAACGAGTAATTGACGCCAATGGAGGTGTGATCAACAAGTTCGGCGGCGACTCCATCCTGGCTTTGTTTGGCGCTCCGCTGTCGTATGAGAATCATCCTCACCGGGCTGTGACGGCGGCCGTGCAGATGATGGACCAACTTGCTAAACTGAACCAACGACGGCTCTCTCGAGGGGATGCGCCATTCCGTATCGGCATTGGAGTCAATACCGGCGAGATGATTGTGGGAAACCTGGGATCTGAATACCGGCGTGAATACACCGTCCTGGGCGATAGTGTGAACACCGCCAAACGCCTGAGTGACCTGAACAAGGATACCCCGCTGCACAGCATCTTCATCAGCGACAGCACCCTCAGGGAACTTCATGGGGCCAATGGCTGGCAGCATGGGTGGCAGATGGAAAACCTGGGTCAGATCTATGTAAAAGGCAAGGAAGAGGCGGTGACCGTGTTCGCCCTCATGCGCGCCCCAACAATGAAGGTACCGGCATGACACAACGACAGTCATCTTTCACCGACACAGATTCCCCGGGCGTATTTCGCCGCCTTTTCGCCTGGTTAAAGGCTGTTCTGCCTATTTTGCTCATTTCCTTCGTCAGCATTTTCATGGCGGTGGAATTGGCTTTCGCTCAGTTTGACATCTCGAACGCATATGCCTTCGATCTCCGATCGCAGCTCACGGCCGATTACAGCGGCCGGCGCCGTTTTCCCCGGTTTGCGCCAGCCCGTATCGAGCTGGTGGAGGAAGTCAAGGCCAATAAGCCGATCGTGGTTGTTGCCGCGAAACTGCCGCACAACATTTTCCGGGAATCTGCGTTTGTGAAATCCAGTTCGTCCAACACGGCCGTGGCCGCCATCCCTCGGCCGAACTTCCCATCCACCCAAAATACGGCCGGTTCTGGGGATTCAACACCCCCTATCCCACCGCTCCACAATGACCCGGATCCGACAGGCACACAACCGCCTGAACCGCCTGCGCCGCAGCCGTCAGCTATCCCATTCCCATCGGCCACAAGCAGCGCCACAGCCACACCCACGCCAACTCCCAGTGCAACTGCGACCCCGTCGTTGACGCCAACGCCTACCTGGACTCCATCACCGCTCCCGACACGCACGCTTTTGCCGACGAGGACGCCGACGGCCGCTCCCACCTTCTCGCCCCCGCCAACCCGCACACCCACACCCACCACGCCGCCCGTGCATCCGACACACACGCCAACCCCTTATCCGCAGCCAACCAATACACCGCCGCCGCCGCCACCGACCAGCACCCCGTCCGCCTATCCTGGGCCAACTAAGACGCCGCCGCCGCTACCACCGACCAGCACCCCGCCCGCTTATCCTGGGCCGACCAATACACCTATGCCACCGCCGACCAACACCCCGCCGCCGGATGCATACCCGCCGCCGCCCACACCGCCACCAGACCCTTATCCGTAACCGTAACAGGAAAGGGCCATCGCGTCGGCCTTCTCCTTTAAGCTTTGAAGCTTAAAGAGTCAAGACTCGGAAACGGAGACCGTCGATCCATATCCCCATAATCAGAACCGTTCCCACTCATATAAACCAATCCCTATCACCGAATTTACCCTCGATCAGCCACGCATCACAGGGTACGAGTTGGTGACTGAACGGTGGCAGAATCCGGTTGCCACGAAGCCTTACCGTGCTATAATGGCCACGGTTTGACCTAGGTTTGCCAGTATAATCTCGATGTGAGCGGTCAGACTATACACCCGTGATGGCCATATTGGCCGACTGTTTAACAAATGAAAATGGAGGAAAACCCATGAGTAAGAAGAGAATTGTGTGGTTTGTGATAGGGTGGCTTCTACTCTCCGTTGTAGCGGTTGCCTGTCAGCCGCAGACGGTTGAGGTAACCCGGGTTGTCACGGAAACAACAGAAGTGGAAGTGCCGGTAGAAGTAGAAG